>JBBSPV010000027.1:0-50812 GCA_038258425.1 Solirubrobacterales bacterium
CCGCCGGTACCGGCGCCGCCGGTGCCCGCGCCGCCGGCGCCGCCCAGGGCGCCGCCTCCGGCCGGAGCCGTGCCCGTACCGGCGCCCGGGCCCCCACCGCCGAGCGTCGCGGTCGCGCTCGGCGTGGAGCCGCCGGCGTCGGCGCGCGCCCCGGAGGATCCGAAGCCACCGCCTCCGGCCGTGCCCCCGCCGACGCCCGCCTGGGCGAGCGGCGCCTGCTGCGACGGACGGCCGGCCACGTCGGAGCCGGGCCATCCGCGGAAGTCGATGAACGGGTGCAGCAGGATGCCGACGAGGACCGGGACGACCACGGCCCATCCGACGATGTTCAACACCGCCAGCGTCTTGAGCTTCCTGCTCACGTGTGGGTCAACCCTTGATGGATCATGGTCACGGTCCGTCGCAACCCTGTCGCCGGCGTTCAGCCGTCCGCACGGGGAGCACGGCAACTCGTCGAGTGTATCTAGGCAATCGGCCGGACCCTCCCGGAACTTGAGCCCTGACTCCGGAATGGCCCAGCGTACACTCGTACGCCGTGCTGACCCCCCGCCAACAGCTGCTGTTGCGCAAGGTCGTGGACTCCTACGCGACGGAGGGTCAGCCCGTGGGTTCCAAGGCCCTCGCCGCGTCCGAGGAGGTCGTCTGCGGGCCCTCGACCGTGCGCCACGAGCTCGCCGTCCTCGAGGAGGAGGGGCTGCTCGCGCACCCGCACACCTCCGCCGGCCGGGTGCCCACGGACGCCGGCCACCGGTACTTCGTCGACCACCTGATGCCCGCCCCGACGCCCCTGCGCCGCGACACCCTCGAGCTCTCGCTCGTCCGACGGGAGGTCGACGAGGCGATGCGCGCGGCCACGGAGACGCTCTCCCAGCTCACCAACCTGCTGGCCATCGTCTCCGCGCCACCCATCGGGACCACGACGGTCCGCCACGTCGAGGTCCTGCTCCTGCAGCCCCAGGTGCTGATGGTCGTCGTCATCACCTCCACGGGCGGCGTCTCCAAGCGTGTCTTCACCTACGAGCAGCCCGTCGACCCCGGCTTGGCCGGCTGGGCGGCGTCCTATCTCAACGAGCAGCTCGCGGGCCGCGGGCTCGGCGCCCGCACCCTGCGCGCGCGCTTGGACGACCGCAGCCTCGGCGGCGCCGAGCGCGGCTTCGTCGCGGGCCTGCTCCCGGCCTTCACGGCCCTCGAGGACACCGCACAGGACTCCCTCTACGTCGACGGCGCCCACCGCCTGCTCGCGGAGGGCCGCCTGGCCGATCTGTCGCAGCTGCACGAGCTGATGGAGGTCCTGGAGCGCCGCGCGTCCCTGCTCGCAGCTCTGCAGCAGGCGCTCGACCAGCGCGAGGTCTACGTGCGCATCGGCGCGGAGAACGACCTACCGGCGCTGCGGGGCCTGTCGCTCGTCGCCGCCAACTACGGCCTGCCGGAGCGCAACCTCGGCACGGTCTCGATCATCGGTCCCACCCGCATGGACTACCGCGAGGTCATCGCGACCGTGCGGGCGGCGGCCGGCCAGCTCTCGGCCTTCGTGGAGGACGTGTGGGCGCAGTGAAGCGCGACTACTACGAGGTGCTCGGGCTCGACCGGGGCGCCGGCGACGCCGACATCAAGCGGGCGTTCCGGCGTCTCGCGCGCGAGGCGCACCCGGACGCCAACCCGGACGATCCGGAAGCCGAGGACCGCTTCAAGGAGCTCGCGGAGGCCTACGAGGTGCTCTCGGACAGCGACAAGCGCCAGGTCTACGACGTGCACGGCCACGATGGCCTGCGCTCCGGTGGCTACCAGCCCCCGACCGACTTCGGCAATCTCGGCGACCTGCTCGGCTCGATCTTCGGCGGCGGCTTCGAGTCCGTCTTCGGGGGCGGCGGCCGCGGCGGTCCCGCGGGCCCGGCGCAGGGTCAGGACGTCGGGGTGGCGCTCGAGATCGACCTCGCGGAGGCCGCCCACGGCGTCGCCGAGGAGGTCACCTACGAGGTGGTGGCCACCTGCGAGCACTGCCGCGGCAACGGCGCCGAGCCGGGCACGCCGATCGTGACCTGCGAGACGTGCGGCGGCGCGGGGCAGGTCCAGCAGGTCTCGCGCACGCCGTTCGGCCAGATGGTGCGCGCGGGCATGTGCCCGACCTGCCAGGGCGCCGGCAAGGTGCCCGAGCGGCCGTGCCACGTGTGCGCCGGCGCCGGCCGGGTCGCGGAGGAGCGCACGGTGGCGGTCGACGTCCCCGCCGGCATCGCCGACGGCCAGCGCATCCGCGTCTCCGGCCGCGGGCACGCGGGCGAGCGCGGCGGCCCGCCCGGCGACCTGTTCGTGCTCGTGCGCGTGCAGGAGGACGAGCGCTTCGTCCGCGACGGCGACGACCTCGTGACGGTGCTCGCGGTGCCGGCGCCACTCGCCGCCCTGGGCGCGACGCTCGACGTCCCCACCCTCGACGGCCCGCAGCCGCTCGAGGTCCCGGCCGGCACGCAGCCCGGCGAGGTGCTCCGCGTCCGCGGGGCGGGGATGCCACCCCTGCGCCGCGGCCGCCAGGGCGACCTGCGCGTCGTGGTCGACGTCGCGGTGCCGCGCAAGCTCGACAAGGCCCAGCGCCGGCTCATGCGCGAGCTCGCCGACTCCATCGACGACGACGCCTACGCGGACGACGATGGTGTGCTCGGCAAGCTGCGCCGCCTCACCCGCCACCGCTGAGGGGCGGCCGGGCGTGCTGGGGCAGGGCCGCCGGCGGGCGGTCGCGGCCGGATGATCCGGCTCGCCGTCCACGTCGGCCGCGACGAGGCCGGCGTCGTGCTCGCCGAGCTGCTCGAGCTCTCGCCGGGGGGCGTGGAGGAGGTCCAGGGGCCCGACGGCCTCGAGTACGTCCTCTACGGCGCGCCGGGGGAGCTGCCGGCGCTGCCCGAGCTCGAGGCGATCGGGGCCGGCGGGGACCGCGTGCGCGTCACGAGCCTGCAGGTGCCCGACGACTGGGACGAGCGCTGGAAGGCCTGGCACGTGCCCGTGGAGCTCACGGGCCGCGCGGGGCGGCTGCGCGTGCGCCCGCCCTGGGAGCCGCCGCTGGCCGAGGCCGGGCTGCTCGAGCTCGTCGTCGACCCGGGCCAGGCGTTCGGCACGGGCGCCCACGCGACGACCCGGCTGTGCCTGGAGCTGCTGCTGGACCGGCCGCCGGGCGCGGCGCCGGGCGCATTCGCCGACTGGGGCTGCGGCACCGGGGTCCTCGCGGTGGCGGCCGCGCGGCTCGGCTACGCGCCGGTGGTGGCCGTCGACCACGACCCGCTGGCCGTGGCGGCGACGCGCGAGAACGCCCGGGTCAACGGCGTCGTCCTGCGGGCGGAGCGGGCCGACCTGCGCGACGGGCCGCTGCCGCAGGCTCCGACGGTCTGCGCGAACCTCCTGCGCCCGCTGCTGCTGGAGGTCGCGCGCCGGCTCGAGGCGCCGCCGCAGCGGCTGATCGCCTCGGGTCTGCTGCGCGAGGAGGGGGACGAGGTCGCCGCCGCCTTCGCGCCCCACGGGCTCGTCGAGACGGACCGGCGCCACGCCGCCGAGTGGTGCGCGTTGGGGCTGTCCACCGCTGGGTAGCGTTGCGCCATGCCCTGGAACGTCGTGATCCTCGGGGGTGGCTACGGCGGCTACACCGCCGCGCACCGGCTCGAAAAGCTCCTCCCGTCCCAGTCGGCGCGCGTCACGCTGATCTCGGACCAGAACTTCATGCTCAACACCACGCTGCTGCCCGGCGCCTCCGGCGGCACGCTGGAGCCGCGTCACGTCGTGGTGCCCCTGCGCGAGGAGCTGCACGACACCCACATCCGGCTCGGCCGGGTAACGGGCCACGACCGCGAGGCTCGCCGCGTCACCTACGCGCCGGCCGAGGGAGAGGAGGAGCACGTCGTCTACGACCACCTCGTCGTCGCGCTCGGCTCGACCTCCAAGACGCTGCCGGTGCCCGGCCTGTCCGAGCACGCCATGGGCTTCAAGACGATCTCGGAGGCGATCGCCCTGCGCAACCGCCTCATCTCCTGCATGGAGCGCGCCGAGGCCGAGGACGACCTCCAGCACCGGCTGGCGCTGCTGAGCTTCGTCTTCGTCGGCGGCGGCTACGCCGGCCTGGAGGGCCTGGCCGAGCTCCAGGACCTCGCGAGCGACCTCGTCGAGCGCTACCCGCGCTGCAAGAATACCGGGATGCGCTTCGTGCTCATCGAGGCGCGTGACCGGGTCATGGGCGAGATCAGCGCCGGCCTGGCCGAGTTCGCCGCGGACGAGCTGCGCCGGCGCGGCCTGGAGATCCGCACCAACACCCAGGTGGCGCGCATCGAGGCCGACGTGGTCACGCTCAAGGGCGGCGAGCGGATCCCCTGCCGCACCGTCTGCTGGACGGCGGGCGTCACGCCCGTGCCGGTCGTGCGGGCGCTCGGCCTCGAGCTGCAGCAGGACGGGCGGATCGTCACCGACCGCTGCTGCCGCGTTCCGGGGGCCGAGGGCGTGTGGGCCATCGGCGACGCGGCGGCGATCCCGGACCCGGCGCGCCCCGGCCAGCCCAGCCCGCCGACCGCCCAGCACGCCCTGCGCCAGGGCAAGACCGTCGCGCGCAACGTCGCCCGCGCGCTCGCCGGCCGGCCGCCCAAGCCGTTCACCTACAAGACGCTCGGGGTGTTCGTCGACATGGGCCGCCACCAGGCCGTGGCCGAGACGCTGAAGATCAAGTGGCGCGGCTTTCCCGCCTGGTTCCTCGCCCGCACCTACCACCTCTCGCAGATGCCGGGCTACAAGCGCCGCCTGCGCATCACCCTCGACTGGACCGTCGACCTCGTGTTCAGCCGCGACGGCACCGAGCTGGGTCAGCTCGGCCACCCGCCGCGGCTCGAGGACATGCCGACGGGGTCACCCTCGAGCGGGGCCGGGGACGAGGCCCGCGGCGAGGAACGCGGGGGCTTCGCCGGCGTTGCACTCGACGACGGACCGGGCCCGCAGGCAGGTTCGTAGCCGCCGCGGGGGCACGTCGCGGTCCACGCGCACGGGCGCGCCGTCGGCCGCGAGCCAGATCAGGTCGAGCTCGAAGCGCATGCCGGCGGTGTGGACGCTGCGGCAGCGCGGGAGGTGCAGCGCCCGCCCGGCGGGGAGGACGGCCAGGCGGGCGAGCCCGCGGGCCCGGGCGCGGCGCGTGGCGGCCTCGGCCACGTGCAGGCCGCCGTCGAGCGCTCGGCCGGGCAGGCCGTCCAGCCGCGGGCAGGGCGCCGGCATCGCGCACCGATGGTCCCAGCCGGGCACGGCGGGCGCAACCGACCGCCGCCTCGGTCGTGGGCGTCGGCGACGGCCTCTATCCTGGACGGAAGCTTGACCGTCGCCGAGCAGATCACGACCGACGTGCGCGCCGCCATGAAGGCGGGCGAGCGCGATCGCGTCGGCGCGCTGCGGCTGCTGCTGTCCGAGCTGCAGAAGGAGGCCAAGGCCGGCGGGGACGACGAGCAGGCCGTGCTGCGGCGCGAGCGCAAGCGCCGCCGGGAGGCCGAGGCGCAGTTCCGCGACGCCGGCCGCGAGGAGCTGGCCGCGCAGGAGGCCTCGGAGGCCGCGCTGATCGAGACCTACCTGCCCGCGGAGCTCTCCGACGCCGAGCTCGACGCGCTCGTGGCCGCCGCCGTCGGCGAGACGGGCGCCACCGGCCCGCGCGACACGGGCGCCGTCATCGGCCGCGTGATGGCCGCCTCGGGAGGCCGTGCGGACGGCCGCCGGGTCTCCGCCAAGGCCCGCGAGGCGCTGGCCTGATGCCGCGCCGCCAGCTCGAGGTCTCCAACGACACGGCCGCGGAGCTCGCGGGCTCCCAGGACCGGATCCTGCGCGAGCTCGAGGAGCGCCTGGACTGCGAGGTCTACCTGCGCGGCAACGTCGTGACGCTCGACGGCGAGCCGCAGGCCGTCGCGAGCGGCGCCGCGGTGGTGCGCGAGCTCTCCTCGCTCGTGGCGCGCGGGCACGCGCTCGGCCCCGCGACCCTGGATTCCGTGTCGCGCGTGCTCGACCAGGGCGAGTCCACGAGCCAGGTCCTCGACGACGTGGTCTGGCGCCATCGCAACCTCCGCGTCGCCCCGAAGTCGGTCAACCAGAAGCACTACGTGGACGCCATCCGCGAGAACACCGTGTGCTTCGGGATCGGGCCGGCCGGCACGGGCAAGACCTTCCTCGCCATCGCCATGGCCGTCGCCGCGCTCTCGCGGCGCGAGGTCAACCGGATCATCCTCACCCGCCCGGCCGTCGAGGCCGGGGAGCGGCTCGGCTTCCTGCCCGGCGACCTGATGGCCAAGATCGATCCGTACCTGCGCCCGCTCTTCGACGCGCTCAACGACATGCTCGACCCGGAGCGCGTCGCCGCGCACATGGAGAAGGGCGTGATCGAGGTCGCGCCGCTGGCCTTCATGCGCGGCCGCACGCTCAACGACTCCTTCGTGATCCTCGACGAGGCCCAGAACACCTCGCCGGAGCAGATGAAGATGTTCCTCACCCGGCTCGGCTTCGGGTCGCGCATGGTCGTCAACGGCGACGTGTCGCAGATCGATCTGCCGCGTGATCAGCGCTCGGGGCTCGTCGAGGTCGGCGAGGTCCTCACCGGCGTGGACGGCGTCGGGGTCGTGCACTTCGGCACGGACGACGTCGTGCGCCACAAGATCGTCCAGCGGATCGTCCAGGCCTACGCCGACCACGCGGAGCGCTCCGCGCCCGACATCCGCGCCGCCCGCGGCTGATGGTCGAGGTCGACGTCGTCGGCGACGCGCTGCCCATGCTGCGTGTGGAGGCCATCAGCGCGCTCACGCTCGCGTCCGCGGGCGTCGAGGACGGCCACCTCGCCGTGTCCTTCGTCGGCGCGGACCAGATCCGCGAGCTCAACCGCGAGCACCGCGACCTCGACGAGCCCACCGACGTCCTCTCCTTCCCGGTCGACGCGACCGACGAGGCGTACGGGCCGCGCGAGCTCGGCGACGTGCTCATCTGCCCCGAGCACACGGCCGACCTCGACGAGGCGGTCGTCCACGGCGTGTTGCACCTCGTGGGCATGGACCACGAGACCGACGACGGTGAGATGCTCGCGCTGCAGGCGCAGCTGGTGGCCTGGGTGCGATGACCCGCGCCGGCTTCGTCGCGCTCGCCGGGCGACCCAACGTCGGCAAGTCGACGCTCGTCAACGCGATCGTCGGGGCGAAGGTCGCGATCGTCTCGGACAAGCCGCAGACGACCCGCCGGGCGATCCGCGGCGTCGCCACCCGGCCGGGAGAGTGGCAGGCGGTGCTCTGCGACCTGCCCGGCGTCCAGCGCCCGCGCGACGAGCTGACCACGCGCATGCAGCGCCGCGTGGAATCCGAGCTGGCCGACTCGGACGCCGTCCTGTTCATGGTCAACGGCTCCCAGGGCGTCGGCGGCCCGGGCGACCGCTTCATCGCCCAGGCCGTGGCCGCGGCCAAGGAGCGCACGCCGGTGACCCTCGCGGTCAACAAGGCGGACCGGCTCGACCGCACCGGGCACGTGCGCGCGCTGCAGGCGGCCGCCGACCTGGATGCGGAGTTCGAGCTCGACGCCGAGATCTTCCCCATCTCGGCCCGGACCTCGGCCGGGGTGGACCTGCTCCTGGAGCGCCTCGTCTCCCTGCTCCCGGAGGGCCCGTTCCTCTATGGGGTCGACGAGCTCACCGACCAGCGCCAGGACGTCTGGCTCGCCGAGCTCGTGCGCGAGCAGGTGCTGCGGCGCACGCGCCAGGAGGTGCCGCACTCGGTCGAGGTCGCGGTCGAGGAGGTCGTCGACCGCGGAGACCTCGTCGTCGTGCGCGCGGCCGTGTGGGTCGAGGCCGAGTCGCAGAAGGGCATCCTCATCGGCGCGGGCGGGCGGATGATCCGCGACGTCGGCACGGCCGCCCGGCGCGAGATCGAGCGCGAGACGGAGCGCAAGGTCCACCTCGAGCTGTCCGTGCGGGTGCGGCGCTCGTGGCGGGGCGACGACGCCCTGCTGGACCGGCTGGGCATCCTCTGACGCGCCCGCGCCGTGGCCGGCTACCGCAACCAGAGCCTCTCCGCGCTGCTGACCGTCACGTCCGGCGTCTTCGCCGGCGGGGCGATCGTCTACGCGCTCGTCGGCCGGGCCGGCTGGCTCCCGATGCTCGTCGTGGTGGCCCTGGCGGCGTTCACCTTCCTGCGCCTCGCGCGGGCGGGCGCCTTCGTGGACGACCGCGGCGTGCGGATCGTCAACCCCCTGCGCACCGTCCGCCTCCCGTGGGAGGAGCTCGCCGGCTTCTCGCTGCGCGCGCACGGCGGCTTTCCGGCCCTCGGCTTCGCGGAGCGCCGCGATGGGTCGCGGGTCGGGATCTGGGGCATCCAGGCGCGCTCGAGCAGCCCGGCGGCGCGCCGCGCGCCCGAGGCGGCGATCGCGGCGCTGGAGGCGCGGCTCGAACAGGAGCGCGCGCGCCGGACGGGCCGCTGAGCCGGTCGTCAGCCGACGCCGGCGGGGCGCAGGCGATCGAAGCCGCGGGCGAGCCGCTCGCCGAGCTCCCGATGGGCCTCGAGGTCCATGCGCGCGCCGAAGCGATGGGGGAGGGTGAGCACCGGGGCCCGCGCCTCGCGCCGCAGGCGGCGCACGTGGACGCGCTGCGCGCGGGCGCGCTCCTCCGTGGCCAGCGCCGCCCGCACGGCGGAGCTCGTGGGGCCGGCGAGGCCGTCGCGGCCGGCGAGGTCCCGCACGCGCTCGAGCTCGGCGGCCTTCAAACGCTCGGGGTAGAGCCCGTTGACGACCACCGCGTCGAGGTCGAGGCCGACGGCGTCGACGAGCTGGTCCTGCAGCTGCAGTGTCTCGTTGACCGGCATCTCCTCGGCGAGCGCGACCGCGACGTAGCCCGTGCGCTCGGGGTCGGCGAGCATGTCGCGGATCTTGTGCGCCTGGCGCTGGATGGGCCCGACCCGGGCGATCTCGCCGAACGTCTGAGGGGTGCGCAGCATGGCCAGCCCGTGGCCGGAGGCCGGCGCGTCGACGACGACGAGGTCGTAGGTCTCGTTGCCGCGGCTCCAGCGGCGTCCCTGGGCGAGCTCCCAGACCTTGGCGATGGTGATCAGCTCCTTGGCGCCCGGCGCGGCGGCGACGAAGTACTGGAAGGCCTGGGACCGGATGAGGACCTTCAGCGCCGCGCCGCCGACCTGCTTGCCGAGCCACTCCTCGAGCGCCGCCTGGGGGTCGACGGTGAGGGCGTAGAGGTCGTCGGCGAGGCGCTCCTCGCGGTCCGTCCCGACGTGGGCGAAGAGCCGCGACATGGCCGACTGCTCCGCGACCTCGCACACGATGGTGCGCCGGCCGCGCGCCGCCGCGGCGAGGCCGAGCGAGGCGGCGACGGTCGTCTTGCCGACGCCGCCCTTGCCGGTGACGTAGACGAGATCGCGGTCGAGGAGCGCCGGCGGCATGGGCGGAATCTAGGATGACGGGTGGGATGGAGACGAGCGACCAGGCGCTGCGCGCCTTCTACGACCGCTGCCGCCGGATGCAGCGCCGGCACGATCCGACGTACTACTGGGCGACGCGGAGGCTGCCGGCGCCGGTGCGGCCGGCGACCCACGCGCTGTACGGCTACGTGCGGACGGCGGATGAGCTCGTCGACGGACCGCGCCGGCCGGCGGACCCGGCGCAGCGCCGGGCGGCGCTGGACGCCTGGGAGGCCGAGCTCGACGCGCCCCGTCACCCGATCGCGCTCGCGCTCGCCGACGCGGCGGATCGCCACCGCCTGCCGCTGGACGAGCTGCACGCCTACATGGGCTCCATGCGGATCGACTGCGCGCCGGTGCGGATGACGACGTGGGCCGAGCTCGACGCCTACATGGACGGCTCCGCCGGGACCGTGGGCCGGGTGATGTCGGTGCTGCTCGGCGTGCCGGAGCCCGAGCGCGCCGGGTTCGGCCGGCTCGGCCAGGCCTTCCAGCTGACGAACTTCCTGCGCGACGTGCGCGAGGACGCGGCCCTCGGCCGGGTCTACCTGCCGCAGGAGGCGCTGGGCGGCGCCGGACTCGAGGACGGCACCGCGGTGCGTGGCGCCGTGGCGGCCGGAGTGGAGCGCGCACGGGCGGTCTTCGACGGCTGCGAGGCGGCGGTGCTCGCCGCCCCCGCCCGGGTGCGGCCCGGGATCCGGATCGCCTGCGGCGTCTACCGGCGGGTCCTCGACCGGATCGAGACCGTCGGCTTCGACGTGCTCGACCGGCGCACGGCGGCGCCGCCCTGGCAGGTCGCGGCGGCGACGCTCGGGGCGTTGCGGCGATGACCCGCCGCGCCACGTTGCGCGGCGCGCAACGCACGCCCGTGCATGGCGACGCCGCCCGTGCCGACGTGCTCATCTGCGGCGCGTCCTTCGCCGGCCTGGCCGCGGCGCGCGAGCTCACGGGGTCGGGCGCCGACGTGCTCGTCGTCGACCGCTACGAGATCGGCGAGCGCCAGACGAGCGCCTGCGCCGTCCCGACCCCCTGGGTGCGGGCGCTCGGGCTCGAGGCCGCCGTGCGCCAGGAGCTCGACTGCATGGCGTTCCACACGCCCCACGGCTCCCACCGCTTCCGGCTGCCCTGGTCGTGGTCGGCGTTCGACTACCGCGAGCTGTGCGAGGCGCTGTGGGCGCAGTGTCCCGGCGTCCGCTTCCAGGTGGCGCACGTGACGTCGCGCGGAGCGGCGCCGGAGGCGGTCGGGTCGGGCGGTCCGGACCCTGCGGCGCGCGCCGCAGGCGTTGCAGAGCACGAGACCTCGATCCGCGAGGCTGCCGACATCGTCGTGCACACCGACCGCGGGGACCTGTTCGCGCCGCTCGTCGTCGACGCCCTCGGCTGGCGCCGGGTCCTCGGGGCCGGGCCGGTCGTGCAGCCGCCCGAGGCGACGATCTCCCGCGGGCTCGAGGTCCACCCGAGGATGGCCTTCCCGCCCACCCCGGACCTCGACGTCTGGATCGACCGCTCTCTCGTGCGCTACGGCTACGCCTGGAACGTCCCGGCCGGCTCCGAGCAGCGCGTCGGCGCAGGCTCCTACGAGCCCCGCCACCACGTGCGCGAGCCGACGGTGGAGACCGCCCGGCGGCTCGGCCTGCCGCCCGAGCGCTTCCAGGGCAACTGGTTCCCGCATCGCCTGCGCCCGGCCGTCGAGGACGGCGTGTGCTTCGCGGGCGACGCCGCCGGCCACTGCCTGCCGCTCTCGGGCGAGGGCATCCGCACCGCGTTGCACTTCGGCGGCGCGGCCGGACGGGAGTTGCGCGCCGTCGTGGCCGGCGATCTGACGCGCGACCAGGCGCTCGAGCGCTACGGGGCCTTCTCGGCCGGCCACAAGCCGGTCTTCGAGCTCGCCTACGGCCTCCAGTGGCTCGTCCCGCGCCTGCCGCCGCGGCTGCTCACCGCGCTGCTCGGCGTTCTCGGCCGCCCGCGCCTGTGCCGCCCGGCCTTCGCCTGGTACCTGCGCCAGGCCGGGCCGCCCGTGCCGGCCGCGGCGCCGGCCGCGACGACCCGGCGGGTCGCCGCGGCGGCCTGAGTGGCAAGCGGCGACTCGTGTCGCCGGGGCGACCGCGACTCGCCTCCGGCTCCGCCGGGGCGCGCTCCGGGGGCGGGTGAAGGAGGACAGGAGGCGGACTGGTGTCGTCCAAGCGGTCGTCAGCCGCCTGTTGCCCCATCGGAGATCCGGCCCGCCCGGCGTGCACGGTGAGCTTCTCGACCCCGGGCGCGACGGACGGGTCCTCGACGCGCGCGCCCGGGCAGGCACCACCAGAACGAAGGCAGGCTGGGGTGCGGCGAGCCGCCGGAGGTGATCGCCGGCCGAGCCGCCCTACCGCAGCCCGCCAGGGCCCGCCCGCCGCCCTCCCTCACCCCGGCCGTGGCCGGCGACGCCCGCGGCGAGCCGCCCATCCGCCAGTACCCTCGGTCGCCCCATGGATGCCCCGCGCTTCGACGACCGTGGCCTGGCCCCGTGCGTCGTGCAGGACTGGCGGACGGGCGAGGTCCTCACGCTGGCCTGGACCAACGCCGAGGCGCTCGAGCGCACCCGCGAGACGGGCGAGCTGCATCTCTGGAGCCGGTCGCGCGACGAGCTCTGGCACAAGGGCGCGACGTCGGGCAACGTCCAGCGGGTTCGAGCCCTGCGGCTCGACTGCGACGCCGACGCGCTCCTCGCACTCGTCGAGCCGGCCGGGCCGGCCTGCCACACCGGCGCGCGCACGTGCTTTCACCAGGGCGACCTCGAGCCGCCCGCGCCGCACGAGGCGCTCCCGGGGCTCGAGCGCACGATCGCCGAGCGCCGGGCGGCCGGGGACACCGGCGCGTCCTACACCGCCCGCCTGCTCGCCGGCGCCGGCGGCCTCGACCCCGGCGACAAGGTCCGGGAGGAGGCCGAGGAGGTCGCCCGTGCGGTGCGCGAGGAGTCCGACGCGCGGGTCGCGGACGAGGCGGCCGACGTCCTGTACCACCTGACCGTGCTGCTGGCGACGCGCGGGCTGGCCCTCCAGGACGCCGAGAAGGTCCTCCATGAGCGCCGCCGCTGAGCCCGACGCGCTCGCCGGCGACGTCCGGCCGTCGCTCGAGGAGGTGCGCGCCCTGGCCCGCGCGGGCGTCCACCGGCTCGTGCCGATCACCCAGACGGTGATCGAGGACACCGAGACGCCCGTGTCGGCCTTCCTCAAGCTCCGGGGGGAGGGGCCCGCGTTCCTGCTCGAGTCGGCGGAGCAGGGTCAGCGGGTGGGTCGCTGGTCGTTCATCGGCTACAAGCCGGGGTCCGTGCTGCGCTGGTCGCTCGGCGACCCCGGGGACCCCTACGTGCTGGCCGCCGAGGCCGTCGAGCGCCGCCGTCAGGCGGCCCGCCCCGACCTGCCGCCCTTCGCCGGCGGCGCCGTGGGGATCTTCGGCTACGACTGCGTCCGCGCCGTGGAGCGCCTGCCCGGCCCGAGCCCGGACGCCATCGGGCTGCCCGACATGGCGCTCATGCTCTCCGACGTCCTCGTCGCCTTCGACCACCTCAAGCACACGACGACGGTGCTGGCCAACGTCGAGGCCGACGACGTGGACGGCAGCTACGCGCGCGCCGTCGCCGCCATCGCCGAGGTCCGCGGGCGGCTGGCCGGCCCGCTGCCGGCGGCGCCAACCGCCGCGGTCGCGCCCGCGCCGCAATGGGAGCCGAACATGCCCCGCGAGGCGTTCGAGGGGATGGTCGCGCGGATCGTGGAGTACGTGCACGCCGGCGACGCCTTCCAGGTCGTCCCCTCCCAGCGCTGGAGCGCCGAGGCCGGGGTCGAGCCGTTCTCCATGTACCGCGGGCTGCGCGCGGTCAACCCGTCGCCGTACATGTACTTCCTCGACTTCGGGGACTTCCAGGTCGTCGGCGCCTCGCCCGAGCCGCTGGTCACCGTCGCGGGAGACCGCGTGTCCACCCGGCCGATCGCCGGCACCCGGCCGCGTGGGGCCGACCTCGAGGCGGACGAGCGCATCGCCCGCGAGCTGCTCGCGGACGAGAAGGAGCGGTCGGAGCACGTGATGCTCGTCGACCTCGGCCGCAACGACCTCGGCCGGGTGTGCGAGTTCGGGACGGTCGAGGTCGAGACGTTCATGAGCGTCGAGACCTACTCGCACGTCATCCACATCGTCTCGAGCGTCGCGGGCCGCCTGCGGCCCGACGTCGGCCCGGTCCAGGCCCTGCGCTCCGTGCTGCCGGCCGGGACGCTGTCCGGCGCCCCCAAGGTGCGGGCCATGGAGATCATCGAGGAGCTCGAGCCGGTCAAGCGCGGCGCCTACGGCGGCGCGGTCGGCTATCTGAGCTACACGGGGGACCTCGACACGTGCATCTGCATCCGCACCGTCGTGGTCAAGGACGGCGTCGCGCACGTGCAGGCCGGCGGCGGGACGGTGGCCGACGCCCGCCCCGACTACGAGTACGAGGAGTCGCGCGCCAAGGCGTCGGCCGTCGTGCGTGCCGTCGAGCTCGCCGCCCGCCAGCCGGGCTGGGGGTGATGCGGGTGCGCGTGCTCATGGTCGACAACTACGACTCCTTCACCTACAACCTCGTCCAGTACCTCGGCGAGCTGGGGTGCGAGGTGGAGGTCGTGCGCAACGACGCCGCCGGCGTGCAGGAGCTGCTCGCGCGCCGGCCCGAGCGCGCCGTCGTCTCGCCCGGCCCGTGCACGCCGCGCGAGGCCGGCGTCTCCGTGGCCGCCATGCGGGCGCTGCCGGAGGCGGGCGTCCCCACCCTCGGCGTCTGCCTCGGCCACCAGTCGCTCGCCGAGGCCTTCGGCGGGCGGGTCATCCGGCACGTCCCCGTGCACGGCAAGACGACGGAGATCGGCCACGACGGCGCGGGCCTGTACGCCGGACTTCCCGACCCGCTGACCGTGGGCCGGTATCACTCGCTGGTCGTCGCCGACGAGCTGCCCGACGAGCTCGTGGAGACCGCCCGCGGGGGCGGTGTGCTCATGGGCATGCGCCACCGCGAGCTGCCCGCTCACGGCGTCCAGTTCCATCCGGAGTCCGTCCTGACGCCGGACGGCAAGGCCCTGCTGGCGAACTTCCTTTCGGACTAGCATCCGGACCTCGTCGTGCCGAACCCCGTCCTCACCGACGCCATCGACGCGCTCGCCTCCGGGCGCGACCTCTCCGCCGACGCCACCGCCGCCGTGCTCGCCGAGATCATGGCCGGCGACGCCTCCGAGGTCGAGACGTCGGCGATCCTCATCGCCCTGCGCACCAAGGGCGAGACGGTGCCCGAGATCGTCGGCCTCGCGCGCACCATGCGCGCCTTCGCCACCCCGGTCAGCGCGCGCCGCGAGGATCTCATCGACACCGCCGGCACGGGCGGCGGCCGGCCGACCTTCAACGTCTCCACGACCGCCGCGCTGATCGCCGCGGGCGCCGGCTGCGCGGTGGCCAAGCACGGCAACCGCTCCGCCACCGGCCTCTCGGGCTCGGCCGACGTGCTCGAGCAGCTCGGCGTCCGGATCGACCTCGATCCCGAGGGTGTCGCACGCTGCATCGACGGCGCCGGCTTCGGCTTCATGTTCGCTCCCGCCCACCACGGCGCCACCCGCTTCGTCGTGCCCGTGCGCAAGGAGCTCGCGGTGCGGACGATCTTCAACCTCCTCGGCCCGCTGACCAACCCGGCCGGCGCGCGCCGGCAGGTGATCGGGGTCTCCGACCCCGCCTTCCTCGAGTCCGTCGCCGGCGCGGTCGCGCAGCTCGGCGCCGACCGCGCGCTCGTGGTGCGGTCCGAGGACGGCCTGGACGAGCTCTCGACGATGGCGAGCACCCGCGTGGTGGAGGTCACCGGCACCGAGCTGCGCGCCTACTCCGTCGCCCCGGAGGACGTCGGCCTGCCGCGGGCGAGCCCCTCCGACGTGGCCGGCGGGATGCCGGCCGACAACGCCCAGACCGCCCGTCGTGTGCTCGCGGGCGAGCCGGGGCCGGCGCGCGACCTCGCCGTGCTCAACGCCGGCGCCGCGATCTACGTCTCCGGCCGCGTCGAGGACCTCGAGGCCGGGGTGCGCGCCGCCGAGGAGGCCATCGACGCCGGCCGGGCGGCGGACGCGCTGGACGCGCTCGTGGCCCTCAGCCAGGAGCTGGCGCCCCAACCTGGCAGGGTGCCGGTGCGATGAGCATCCTGGACGAGATCGTCGAGCGCACCTGCCGCGACATGGAGGACCGCCGCCGGGCGACGCCCCTGGCCGAGCTCGAGGCGGCCGTCGCCGGCCGCGGCGAGCCGCGGCCCTTCGCCGAGGCGCTCTCGCGGCCGGGCATCGCCCTGATCGCCGAGCACAAGCGCGCCTCGCCGTCGGCGGGCACGATCCGCGACGGCGCCTCCGTCGAGGACGTCGTGACCGCCTACGAGCGCGGGGGCGCCGCTGCCCTGTCCGTGCTCACGGAGCCGCACTGGTTCCACGGCTCGCTCGACGACGTCCGTGCCGCCCGGGCGGTCACCGACCTCCCCGTGCTGCGCAAGGACTTCGTCGTGGACCCCTACCAGCTCTACGAGGCGGTGGTGGCCGGCGCCGACGCGGTCCTGCTCATCGTCGCGGCGCTGCATCCCGACGACCTCGCCGTCCTGCTGCGCGAGGCGCGCGACCTCGACCTCGACGCGCTCGTCGAGATCCACGACGAGGAGGAGCTCGACGTCGCGCTGGAGGCCGAGGCTGACCTGCTGGGCATCAACAACCGCGACCTGCGCGACTTCGCCGTCGACCTGCGGCGGACCTTCGACCTGCTCGCCGACGTCCCGGCGGGCAAGCTCGTCGTCTCCGAGTCGGGCATCGCGACGCCCGAGCAGCTGCTCGAGCTCGAGCGGGTGGGTGTCGACGCCGTCCTCGTCGGGGAGCGGCTGATGCGCGCCGCCGACCTCGAAGCCGCCACCGCCGAGCTCGCCGACGCCACCGCGGAACGGGATCCGCACGACTGAGTGGGGCGGCTGAAGGCAGCGCTGGTCGCCCTCGGCGCGCGACGGGCCAAGCGTGGTCTGGAAGCCGTCGCCGAGACCCTCGACCCGGCGTTGCGCGTGGCCCTGCGCGGCTGCCCGCCGCCGCCGCCGCTGGCCCTCGTGGCCGTCTACCGGCGCCACAACGCCGCCACCGTGCGGCGGCTGCTCGACGGCCTGCCGGCCGGATCCGCCGTGGCGCTGTGGGCCCTCGACGATCCCGCGCCGGCGCTCGAGGTCGTGACCTGCGGCAGCGGCCCGGGTGGCCGCATGGAGCTGCTCAACCGCTGCGTCACCGCGCTTCCCGAGCGCGCGGGCGAGTGGCTCGTGGTCTGCGACGACGACGTCGCCTTCCGCCGCGGCGGGGTCGGGGACCTGCTGCGCGTCGGCCGGGCGGCGGGCCTGGACCTCTTCCAGCCGGCCCACTCGTACTTCTCGAACTTCAGCTGGGACTACACCCGGCGCCGGCTGCTCGGGGTGGCCCGGCGCGGGCGCTTCGTCGAGATCGGTCCGCTCTTCGCCCTGAGCCCGCGCGGCCGGGAGCTCGTCCTGCCCCTGTACGAGGCGTCCCCGTTCGGCTGGGGGGTCGAGGCGCTGTGGGCCTCGCTCGAGTCGCGCGGCCTGCGCCTGGGCATCGTCGACGCCGTCCTCGTCGACCACCTCATGCCCTTCGCCAGCCACTACGAGGCGGCTCCCGAGCGCGAGCGCGAGCGCGCGCTGGCGGCTTCGGTGGGCATCGCGGACCTCCGCGAGCTCCAGCACGACCACGAGCGCTGGACCCTGACCGGGCCGCCCCGTCTAGCCTGACCGCCATGACGCGCGTGAAGGTCTGCGGCATCACCCGGCCCGAGGACGCGGAGCTCGCCGTGCGCCTGGGGGCGTGGGCGCTGGGCTTCATCCTCTGGGAGGGCTCCCCGCGGGCCGCCGACCCGGCCGTGGTGGCCGGCCTGGTCGCCGCTCACCGGCGGCGGGTCGAGACCGTCGGCGTGTTCGTGGACCCGACGCTCGACGAGGTCTTCCACGCCGTGGACACGCTCGGGATCTCCGCCGTCCAGCTGCACGGCTCCGTCGGCGCGAGCTTCTGCGACGCGGTCAGGCGCCGGACGGGGACCCGGGTCATCCGGGCCTTCCGGATCGGCGACCAGGCCGACGTCCAGGACGCCGACCGCTTCCGCGAGGTCGACCTGCACCTCTACGACGCCCGCGTGCGGGGGTCCGAGGGCGGCACGGGGCAGACGTGGGACTGGAACCTGCTGCGCACCCGCCGCTCTCAGGTCCCGCTCGTGCTCTCCGGTGGCCTGACCGCCGGCAACGTCGCCGACGGGATCGCGGCCGTCGAGCCCTACGCCGTCGACGTCGCCTCGGGCGTCGAGGCGTCCCCCGGCGTCAAGGACCCGCAGCGGCTCGAGGCCTTCCTCGCCGCGGCCGGGGCGACCGAGCGGGCGCCGGCATGAGACCCCGCGGGTCCGTCCCCTCCAGCGCCCCGGAGGAAGCCGACGCGTCGTCGGGAGGCCTGGCCCTCCAGCACCGCTTCGGCCCCTACGGCGGCCAGTTCGTCCCCGAGACGCTGATGCCCGCGCTCGCCGAGCTCGAGGCGGCCTGGGTCCAGGCCCGCGACGACGCCGGCTTCCGGGCCGAGCTCGACGGCCTGCTGCGCGACTACGTCGGCCGGCCGAGCCCGCTGTATCTCACCCGCCGGCTCTCCGAGGCCTGCGGGCGGCCCGTCTGGCTCAAGCGCGAGGACCTCAACCACACCGGTGCGCACAAGATCAACAACGCGCTCGGCCAGTGCCTGCTCGCCCAGCGCATGGGCAAGACGCGGATCATCGCGGAGACCGGGGCGGGCCAGCACGGCGTCGCCACGGCCACGGCCTGCGCGCTGCTCGGCCTGGAGTGCGTCGTCTACATGGGCACGGAGGACATCCGCCGCCAGCAGCCCAACGTCCAGCGCATGGGCCTGCTCGGCGCCCGGGTCGAGCCCGTCGAGACCGGAGCCCGGACGCTCAAGGAGGCGGTCAGCGCCGCGATCCGCGACTGGGTCGCGAGCGTCGCCGACACGCACTACGTGCTCGGCACGGCCGCCGGCCCGGCCCCCTTCCCGTCGCTCGTCCGCGATCTGCAGCGGGTCATCGGTGAGGAGGCGCGCGCCCAGCTGCTCGCCGCCGAGGGGCGGCTGCCGTCGCGCGTCGTGGCCTGCGTCGGCGGCGGCTCGAACGCGATCGGCATGTTCGCGCCCTTCTACGACGACGTGGCGGTCGAGCTCGTCGGCGTCGAGGCCGCCGGCGACGGCATCGACACGCCGCGCCACGGCGCGCCGCTGACCGTCGGCGGGCGCGGGGGCGTCCTGCACGGCACGTTCTCGGCGATCATGCAGGACGAGGACGGCCAGATCCAGGAGGCGCACTCCATCTCGGCCGGGCTCGACTACCCCGGCGTCGGCCCGGAGCACGCGTGGCTGCGCGACTCGGGCCGGGCGCGCTACGAGGCGGTCACCGACGCCGACGCGCTCGCCGCCTTCCGCCGGGTCGCCGAGCTCGAGGGCATCATCCCGGCGCTCGAGTCCTCCCACGCCCTGGCCTGGGTGCTCGCCAACGCCGACGAGCGCCCCGACGCGCTCGACGTCGTCTGCCTCTCGGGCCGCGGCGACAAGGACCTGGCCGAGGCGCTCGGGCAGTGAGCGGGGGGGAGGCGCCGGCCGCCGTGCGCGGCGAGGCGCGCATCCGGGCCGCCTTCGAGGCCGTCCGGGCCGGGGGGCGCCGCGCTGCGCTGATGCCCTACCTCATGGGCGGCTTCCCGGATCCCGCCGCCTCGCTCGCCATCGGCCACGCCTGCGTGGACGCGGGGGCCGACCTGCTCGAGGTCGGTGTGCCCTACACGGACCCGCTGGCCGACGGTCCGGTCATCCACGAGGCGGGGGCCCGCGCGCTCGCGGCCGGGGCCACGACCCAGGGCGTCCTCGACCTCGCCGGGGAGCTCGCCCAGCGCGTCCCGGTGGTCGTCTTCGCCTACGCCAACGTCGTGCTCGCCCGCGGGCTCGACGCCTTCGCGGCGGGGCTGGCCGAGCGGGGGGTGAGCGGCGCGATCGTGCCCGACCTGCCGCTGGAGGAGGCGCCGGAGTACCGCGACACGCTCGATGCGCACGGGCTCGCGCTCGTCTCCCTCGTCGCCCCGACGACGCCGCCCGACCGCCTGCGCGCCATCGGCGCGCTCGCGCGTGGCTTCCTCTACACCGTCTCGGTCACCGGCACGACCGGGGAGCGCGCGGCGCTCGCGGGCGGCCTCGCGGGCGTGCTCGACCGCGCCCGCGCCGCGACGGACGTGCCTGTGGCCCTCGGTTTCGGCATCGCCTCGCCCGCCGACGCGCTCGCCGCGGCCGAGGCCGGGGCCGACGGGGTCATCGTCGGCTCGCGCCTCGTCCGGGCGGCCGCGGAGGCCGCGGCCGCGGGCGAGGACCCGGCCGGCGCGGTCGGCGAGGTGGTCGGCGCGCTCGCCGCCGCCCTGGGGCGGTAGGGTCCGCCCATGGGCATCGTGGTCTCGATCATGGTCGGCGGCGTCATCTGGCTCATCACCTGGGCCTTCGGGCTCAAGGGCGTCGACGGCTTCCTGTTCATGGGGATCATCGTGCTCGGCGCGGCCACCGCCCACCTGTTCGTCCCGTACCTGCCCGGTAACCGGTCGGCCAAGGACGAGCCGCCGGACCCGGAGCCGTTCACCTGAGTCTGGGCGGGCGAAGACCCGGACGCGGAGGTTCGCCCCTCGGCCAAAGTTCTGGGGCCTTGCGGCCTCGGCTTGGTAGGTTGGCGGCGACGCCCGGTACGCCGGGCGTTGTCATCTCGCAGACATCGTCGGTCCGGCGTGCAATGATGCCGACCGAGGCAAGCAGGACAGATCCCTGGAGGAGGGACCTTGAGCGTACGTAGCGTTGCAGTGGGGAGTTGCCTGGTGGCGGCTCTCGGCGTCGGTGTCGGCGCCTGTGGTGGCGACGACAGCGGGGGCGGCGGAGGCGGCTCCGGCTCCTCCGGGGGCTCGCTGACCATCTACTCGTCCCTCCCCCTGCAGGGCGCCTCGCGCCCGCAGTCCGAGGACGTCATCCGGGGCGAGAAGCTCGCCCTCAAGGAGCGCGGCGGCAAGGCCGGCGGCTTCAAGATCACCTACAAGTCGCTCGACGACTCGACGGCGGCGGCCGGGAAGTGGGATCCGGGCGCCACGCAGGCCAACGCCCGCAAGGCGGCGCAGGACAAGAAGGCCATCGCCTACCTCGGCGAGTTCAACTCGGGCGCCTCGGCGATCTCCATCCCGACCATCAACCAGGCCGGGTTCCTGCAGGTCTCGCCGTCGAACACCGCCCTGGGCCTGACGAAGTCCGGCGCCGGCGCCGAGCCGGGCGAGCCGCAGAAGTACTACCCGACCCAGAAGCGCACCTACGGGCGCGTCGTCCCGATCGACACGATCCAGGGCGCGGCCCAGGCGCAGTACATGAAGGACGAGGGCGTCAAGAGCGTCTACATCCTCGACGACCAGGAGGTCTACGGCGCGGGGGTGGCGGCCAACACGAAGGCGGCCGCGGAGAAGCAGGGCATCAAGATCGCCGGCTCCGACGGCTGGGACGGCAAGGCCTCCAACTACCGCGCGCTGGCCTCGAAGGTCAAGTCCTCGGGCGCCGACGGCGTGTTCGTCGGCGGCATCATCGACAACAACGGCGTCCAGCTCTTCAAGGACCTGCACGCCGCGCTGCCGGACGCGAAGCTGTTCGGGCCCGACGGCATGGCCACGGGCGACCTGGCCAAGGGGCTGCCGGCCGACGTCCAGACCAAGACGTTCCTGACGGCGCCGACGGTGTCTCCGGAGGAGCTGCCGCCCGCGGGCCAGAAGTTCTACAAGGACTACGAGGCGGCCTACGGCGAGAAGCAGTCCGACATCGACCCGTACGCCGTCTACGGCTACGCGGCGATGGACGTCGTGCTCGACGCGATCGACAAGGGCAAGGACGACCGCCAGAAGGTCATCGACGCCTTCTTCGCCACCAAGGACAAGAGCTCGGTGCTCGGCACCTACTCGATCGACAAGGACGGCGACACGACGCTGACCACCTACGGCGCGTACGTCACCAAGGGCGGCAAGCTCGTGTTCAACAAGGCGATCAAGGCCCAGGCCTGAGCTGATCGCCCGGGATCCACGGCCGCGCGCTGAGCGCGCGGCCGTGGGCCTGTCGCCTCGCTCCGCTTCAGATGGAAGCCTCCACCGCCCCCCAGACGACGCGCGGACGCGTCTCGCGCGCCGAGCTCGGGCAGCAGATCGCCAAGTGGGCGCTCTTCATCCTGCTGCTGCTGCTGCCCGTCCTCTACGGCGTCAAGGACCTGGCGACGGACGGCGATCTCTCCCGCCTGGGCGAGAACATCAAGGACGGCCTCTCCAACGGCGCCATCCTCGCGCTCATCGCGATCGGCTACACGCTCGTCTACGGCATCATCGAGCTCATCAACTTCGCCCACGGCGACGTGTTCATGATCGGCACGTTCGTCTCGTTCACGATGTTCGGCACCATCGGCCTGACCATCGCCACGGGCGGGCTCGGCCTCGTGCTCGGCATCACGCTCACGCTCGTGATCGCGATGATCGCCTGCGGGGCGCTGAACGCGATGATCGAGCGCGTCGCCTACCGACCCCTGCGCGGCGCTCCCAAGCTGGCGCCGCTGATCACGGCGGTCGGCTTCTCCTTCATCCTGCAGAACATCGGCCTGCTGTGGCTCGGCGGCTCGCACCAGAGCGTGCCCGACCTGATCGGCTCCCAGGACCCGCTGTTCACCGTCTGGGGCGTGAAGTTCATCCACGGCGACCTGCTCGCCGCGGTGGTGACCATCCCGCTCGTGGTCCTCCTCGTCGGCTTCATCAACACCAGCCGCTCGGGGCGGGCCATGCGCGCCACGGCCCAGGATCCGGAGGCCGCGCGGCTGATGGGCATCAACGTCGACACGACGATCGGGCTGACCTTCCTGCTCGGCGGCATGATGGCGGGCGCCGCCGGCATCGTCTACGCCCTCTACCAGACCGACGCGTGGTTCTTCCAGGGCTTCCAGGCCGGGCTGCTGGCCTTCACCGCCGCCGTGCTCGGCGGCATCGGCAATCTCCGCGGCGCCGTGCTCGGGGGACTCATCATCGGGATCATCCAGCAGATCTCCGACAACCGCATCGCCACGGAGTGGACCCCGGCCATCGTCTTCGCCTACCTCGTGCTGATCCTCGTTTTCCGGCCCCAGGGGCTGTTGGGCGAGCAGACGCGGGAGGCCGGATGAGCACCGCCGCCACCCCGGCCGCGACGAGCGACACCGCCCCCGAGGCCGGCGCCCAGGCCGGGGGCCAGGGTCCCGCCTGGCGCTCGCGCGCCCTGGCGGGCGCGGTGATCCTCTTCGCGATCGTCCTGCCGCTCTTCTATCCGAGCGGCTCGGGGTTCATCGGCGACGCCACGCAGGCGCTGGCCTACGTCGTCATGGCGCTCGGGCTCAACGTCGTGGTCGGCTTCGCCGGGCTGCTCGACCTCGGCTACGTGGCCTTCTACGCCATCGGGGCCTACACGATCGGCTGGTTCGGCTCGGGCTTCTTCTCCAAGGCCGACGTGCACGTGGGCGTCGGCGGCTTCGCGGCGTCCCTGCCGGGGATCCACTTCAACTTCCTGCTCGTGCTCGTGCTCGCCATCGTGTTCGCCGGGCTGCTCGGCTCGATCCTCGGATTCCCGACGCTGCGCCTGCGCGGCGACTACATCGCGATCGTCACGCTCGCGTTCGGCGAGATCATCGGCCGCGTCGCCGTCAACGGCGGCAACGGCGTCTTCGGCATCGGCTCGTTCAACCTCACCAACGGCCGTCAGGGCATCAACCCCATCGACAAGCCCGACCTGCCGCTGCTGGATCCGTTCACGACGCTCAACCTGCGCCCCTGGTACTACCTGGCGCTGACGCTCGCCCTGATCGTCGTGTTCATCAACCTGCGCCTGCGCGACTCGCGGCTCGGGCGGGCGTGGATCGCGGTGCGCGAGGACGAGGTGGCGGCGGTGTCCATGGGCATCCCGACGGTCAAGGTCAAGCTGCTGGCCTACTCGATGGGCGCGGCCATGGGCGGCGTCGCTGGCGCCTTCCTCGGCTCGTTCTTCGCGACGGTCAACGCCGACCAGTTCGAGTTCTCGTTCTCGATCTTCGTGCTCGCGATGATCATCCTCGGCGGCCTCGGCTCGATCTGGGGCGTCGTGGCCGGCGCGCTGGCCCTGTCGTTCATCAACACCTACCTCATCCCCGACGTGTTCAACGGCGTGCCGTCCAAGCTCGGGCTCGACTTCGACCTGACCCAGCTCGGGTTCGGCATCTTCGGGTTCCTGCTCGTGATCATGATGGTCCTGCGTCCGCAGGGGCTGATCCCCGAACGCCGGCGCCAGATCGAGCTCACGGAGGGCCTCGAGGACCACGACGCCGTCTACGACGTCGAGGTGGAGCAGTGACCGTCGAGCCCGCCGAGCAGCCGGCCGCCGCGCCGCTGTCGGACACGAGGATCCTCGAGGTCGAGGGCCTGACGAAGATCTTCGGCGGCCTCGTCGCGGTCGACGGCGTGTCCTTCAGCGTGCCGGAGCGCTCCATCGTCTCGATCATCGGACCCAACGGGGCCGGCAAGACGACGTTCTTCAACATGCTCACCGGCCTGTACAAGCCGAGCTACGGCTCCGTGCGCTTCGAGGGCAAGGACATCACCGCCAAGCGGCCCGACCGCATCACCAAGGCCGGCGTCTCCCGGACGTTCCAGAACATCCGGCTGTTCGGCACGATGACGGCCGTCGAGAACGTCCTGGTCGGCCGCCACCCCCGGATGCGCTCTGGGGTGATCGGAGCGATCGTGCGCCCGCCGCGCACGCGCAAGGAGGAGCGCGCGGGCGTCGAGCAGGCCCGCGAGCTGCTCACCTACGTCGGCGTCGAGCGGCGCCTGCACCATCTCGTGGCCTCCCACCTCTCCTACGGTGACCAGCGGCGGGTCGAGATCGCGCGGGCGCTGGCCTCCGCGCCGCGCCTGCTGCTGCTCGACGAGCCGACGGCGGGCATGAACCCGGCCGAGTCGGCGGAGCTGACGGCGTTCATGCGCAAGCTGCGCGACGAGCGCGAGCTCGCGATCCTGCTTATCGAGCACGACATGAAGGTCGTCATGGGCGTCTCGGAGCAGATCACGGTGATCGACCACGGCGAGAAGATCGCCGAGGGCCAGCCTCAGACGGTGCGCAACGACCCCCGAGTCATCGAGGCCTACCTCGGAAAGCAGGCGTGACGCGCTGATGGCACCGCTGCTCGAAGTCGACGACATCCACACCTACTACGGCTCGATCCAGGCGCTCAAGGGCGTCTCGCTGCAGGTCAACGAGGGTGAGGTCGTGACGCTGATCGGCTCCAACGGGGCCGGCAAGTCGACGACGCTGCGCTCGATCTCCGGCCTGACGCCGCCGCGCACGGGCGCGATCCGCTTCAAGGGCCACGACATCTCGAAGACCCCGGCCCAGGACGTCGTCGCGCTCGGGATCTCCCAGTCGCCCGAGGGCCGGCGCTGCTTCCAGCGCATGACGGTGCGCGAGAACCTCGAGCTGGGCGCCTACCTGCGTCGCGACGAGTCGATCAAGCAGGACCTCGAACGGGTCTTCGAGCTCTTCCCACGGCTGGCCGAGCGCGAGAAGCAGAAGGCGGGCACGATGTCGGGCGGCGAGCAGCAGATGCTCGCGATCGGGCGGGCGATGATGGCCAACCCGACGCTGCTGCTGCTCGACGAGCCCTCGCTCGGGCTGGCGCCCATCCTCGTCGACGTGATCTACGAGATCGTCGCCGAGATCAACCGGCAGGGCACGACGATCCTGCTCGTCGAGCAGAGCGCGTCGCACGCGCTGGAGGTCGCCGGTCGCGGCTACGTGATGGAGACCGGCAGGGTGGTGCTGGCCGACGAGGCCTCCGCGCTGCAGACCAACCCCGAAGTCCAGAAGGCCTACCTCGGCATATGACCGTCCTCGCCCTCCTCGGCGCCAAGGCGCTGTGGCTCACCTACCTCTGGCTGGCCTCGGCGATCGCCGGGGCGTACCTGTCCTCGCGCAAGGGCTATGGCGAGCGGCCCGGCCTGGCCTCGGGTCTGCTGCTCAACGTCATCGGCCCCATCGTCTGGCTCTTCTGGCCGGCCAAGCCCGAGTCCCTGTGGAAGCGCGTGGGGCCGTGGGGCTCGCGCGTCAAGGAGGAGCGCGCGGCGATCGACGAGGGCGACTCCGCGGCCTCGTAGCGGCGTGCGGCGCTCCTAGCGGCGCAGCGGGTCGCGGCAGGGGGCGGGGACGACCGCTTCGACGAGCGTCCGCACCCCCTCGCCGCCCTTGAGGCTCAGCCGGCAGAACGTCAGGCGCGAGGTGGGATAGTCCGCGACGAGCAGGTACGGCGCGCCGATGATGCCGGTGCGGACGCGGCCCTGGAGCTCCGGCAGGGCGAAGCGGCGCTCGTAGGCGAGGCACTCGTACCGGTTGGCGCGGAGGCCGGCATCGGCCTCCTGCGCCGTGCGGCGCGCACCCGGCGGGAACGGCGTGCAGTGGGTTCCCGCGACCGGGTCACGCGTCTCGCCGGCGCGCAGGCGCGCGCGAGCGTCGGCGGTGATCCGGGCCTCGCCGGTCGTCACCAGCCGCCGCCGGAAGGCCAGGGTGCTCTCGCCGGCGCGGCGGGCCGGGCCCTGCGCGACCCGCGGCCGGCCCAGGACTCGCAGGCGCTCGCGCTCGGCGGCGATCAGCGCGCGCTGGCGGTCGGCGGCCGCCGACTGCTCGCGGCTCGCGTCGCCGCGCAGGCCGCCCACGAGGACCGCCACGGCCGCCGCCAGCACCGCGGCGACGGCGACCACGCCGGCGGCACCCCGTCGCCCGAGTCGCCGCTTGGGCCGGTGGGCGATCAGGTCGGCGCCGCAGTGCGGACACCGGCGCCCGGCGGCGTCCACGGACTCGCCGCAGCTCGGACAGGTGCGCTGCTTCGGGGCGAACGCCGCCCGGACGTCGTCGCGGCTCGCGTTGCGGGCCGCCTCCCACGGATCCGGGACGTGTGACTGCGTCATACGTCTCTTAGCGTACCGCCCAGGGGCGGCCAGGGCTACTTCCCGAGCGCCGAGCGCAACGCCTCGTCGAGGTCCGGGTGCACGAAGCGATAGCCGAGCTCGAGCGTGCGCTCCGGCACCGCCCGCTGGCCCTTGGTCACGATCTCGGACATCTCGCCGTACAGGAGCTTGATCGCGAAGGCCGGGACGGGCGCGACCGCCGGCCGGCCGAGCGCCTTGCCCAGCGCCTTGGAGAAGGCCTTGTTCGTGACGGGCTCCGGCGCGCTGCCGTTGACCGCGCCGGTCCAGCCGTCGCCGTCGATGGCCTGCAGGTAGATGCCGACGAGGTCGTCGAGGTGGATCCAGGGCATGTACTGGTCGCCGCCGGCCACCGGGCCCCCGACGCCGAGTTTGAACGGCGGCAGCATCGTCTTCAGCGCCCCGCCCTCCTCGGCGAGCACGATGCCCGTGCGCACATGCACGACCCGGGCGCCGAGCTCGGCGGCCGCGTCGGCCTCCCGCTCCCACACGACGCAGACGCGGGCCAGGAAGTCGTCCCCGGGCGGCGTCGACTCCGGCAGCGCCTCCGTGCCGTGCGGCCCGTAGTAGCCGACGGCCGAGGAGGAGACGAGCACGCCCGGGCGCGGGTCGGCGGCGCGCAGGCCGGCGACGAGGTTGCGCGTGCCGAGCTCGCGGGAGGACTCGATGCGCCGCTTGACGTCGGCGCTCCACCGCTGGGCGACGGGTTCGCCCGCGAGATGGACGACCGCGTCGCGGCCGGCGAGGGCCGCGACCGGCGCCGCCTCGGACTCCGGGCTCGTCCAGCCGACGGCCTCGACCCCCGGCAGCGCCGTCCGCGCCTTCTCCGCGTTGCGCGAGAGCACGGTGACCTCGTCGCCGCGGGCCAGCAGGGCCTGCACGAGCTTCGGCCCGATCAGCCCGGTCGCTCCCGTCATCGTCACGCGCATCCGTCAACCGCTCCTTCGTCGGGTTTTCGGTGGGTACGGCGCGCCGGCACTCCCGGATCGAGGCACGCGATCGACCCCATCGCCCTTTCGCCTTGCCCGGCCGCCGCCCATGCCACACGCTGGGGCGATGCGCTCCGTGACCGACGACTCCTTCCAGGCCGAGGTGCTCGAGGCCGACCGGCCCGTGCTCGTGGACTTCACGGCCGCCTGGTGCGCACCGTGCCGCCAGATGACCCCCGTGCTGCGCGAGCTCGCGGCCGGCCGGGACGACCTGCGCGTGGTCTCCGTCGACGTCGACGCCGAGCGCGTGGCCGCCGCGCGCTACGGCGTGCTCGGGATGCCGACCTTCGTGCTCTTCCGCCACGGCGAGCCGGTGCTCACCCTGCGTGGCGCCCGGCCGCGCGGCCGGCTCGAGCGCGAGCTGGACGCGGCGCGCGGCTGACCGGGGCGCGGGCCGAGGTCGTGCGGCCCCGGCCGCCCCGACTCGCGTCGTCCCTCGGCGGCCGCGCTCAGCCGAGCGCCGCGCGCAGGTGCGCGGCCAGCAGCACGACGGCGGGGGCGGGGTCCGCGCGGTGCAGCAGCACCCGCTGGACCGCGGGCGAGCCGTCCGGCAGCGCCGCGCCCTCCCCGTCCGCCCACGAGGCCGGCACGAGCCCGACCGCCAGGCCGGCGCCCACGATCGCCCGCGCCGTGGCCGGATCGGCTGCCTCGAAGCGCGGCACGGGGCTGAAGCCGGCGGGCGCGAAGGCCGCGAGAGCCGCGTACCGCGCGGCGGTCCCCGCGGCGGGCAGCAGCACCGGGCGGTCGCGCAGGCCGCCGAGGTCGCCGTCCGGGGCCCCGAGCACGACGAGCGGCTCCGGCCGCAGCGGGCCGGCGACGAGCCCGTCCGCCGGCCGGCCGGCGATTCCGAGGTCGGCGCGCCCGTCGCGCAGCCGCCGGAGCACCTCGTCCGCCGCCGCCTCCACGAACCCGATCCGCAGCGCGTCGGGCGCCGCGGCCAGGGCGGCGGCGAGTCCCGGCGCCGCGCCCGCCACCCGCACCGCGGTCGCGGCGGCGCCGACCGCCGAGCGCGCCCGCCGGACGTCGGCGAGGATCGTTTCGGCGCGCGCGAGCAGCTCGACGCCGGCGGGGGTGGGGGTCGCGCCCCGGCTCGTGCGCTCCAGCAGGCGCACGCCGAGCTCGGCCTCGAGGCGCAGCACGTGCTGGGAGACCGCGGACTGGGTCAGGTGCAGCGCCTCCGCCGCGCGCGTGAAGTGCTCGTGCCTGGCCACGGCGACGAAGCACTCCAGCTGCTTGAGGTCCATCCCGCGGCGCCTAGGCGCGCGCCGCGCCGCCGTCGCCGGCCGCATAGCCGATCTCGAGCTCGGCGGTCGCCTCGCCGGCGGCCCGGGCCTGCGCGGCGACGGCGTCCGCGACGGCCGGCGCGACGTCGCGGTTGAACACGGACGGGACGATGTAGTCCTCGCGCAGCTCGTCGTCGCCGACGATGGCCGCGATCCCGTAGGCGGCCGCGGTCTTCATCGCCTCGGTGATCTGGCCGGCCCGGACGTCGAGCGCGCCGCGGAAGACGCCCGGGAAGCACAGGACGTTGTTGATCTGGTTCGGGTAGTCCGAGCGGCCCGTGGCGAGGATGCGCACGTACGGCGCCGCCGCCTCCGGGGCGATCTCCGGGTTCGGATTGGCCATCGCGAAGACCATCGCGTCGGGGCGCATGTGCCCGAGCGCCTGCGCCGGCATCACCCGCGCGCCGGACAGGCCGACGAAGAGGTCCATGCCCTCGACGACGTCCGCGGGACCGCCCGTGCGGCCCTCGGGGTTCGTCGCCTCGGCGAACCAGCGCTTGACGGGCGGCATGGTGGCGTCGAGGTAGTCCTCTCGCCCCGTGTGCAGGGCGCCGCGCGAGTCGCAGCCGACGATCTGCGTCACCCCGGCCGCGAGCAGGATCCGCGAGACGGCGATCCCCGCCGCGCCGAGGCCGACCACGAGCACGCGCACGTCGCCGAGCGCCCGTCCGGTGAGCTTGGCCGCGTTGATGAGCGCCGCGAGCACGACCACGGCGGTGCCGTGCTGATCGTCGTGGAAGACCGGGATGTCGAGCTCGGCCTTGAGGCGGTCCTCGATCTCGAAGCAGCGCGGCGCGGAGATGTCCTCGAGGTTGATGCCGCCGAACCCGGGCGCCACGGCGCGGACGGCGGCGACGACCGCGTCGGGCTCGCGCGCGTCGAGGCACAGCGGGAAGGCGTCGACCCCGCCGAATTCCTTGAAGAGCATGCACTTGCCCTCCATGACCGGCATGGCCGCCTCCGGGCCGATGTCGCCGAGCCCGAGCACCGCCGAGCCGTCGGAGACGACGGCCACCGTGTTGCGCTTGATCGTGTACTGGAACGCCTTCCGGCGGTCCTCGGCGATCGCCAGGCAGACGCGGGCGACGCCCGGCGTGTAGGCCATGGACAGGTCGTCGCGGGTCTTGAGCGGGTGGCGATTGAGCTGCTCGAGCTTGCCCCCGACGTGCAGCAGGAAGGTGCGGTCGGTCGTGTCGACGACCTCCGTGCCGTCCAGCGCGCCGACGGCGGCCACGACGCGCGCCCCGTGCTCCGGGCCGGACGTGTCGACGGTGATGTCGCGCACCGTGTGGCCGTCGTCGAGCGAGACGAGGTCGATGGCGCCGATGGTCCCGGCGGCCTCACCGATCGCCGTCGCGACCCGCCCCAGGTTGCCCGGCCGATGCTCGATGCGGACCCGGATGGTGAGGGAGTACTGGGCGGAGGTCGGCTCGGCCATGCCGGCCCGGACTGTAGTTCTCGGGGCGGCCGGGCGGGATACCCTCCGGGACGCCATGAGCGAGACCGACGGCGATCCCCGCACGCTGTACCTGCTGGACGGCAACTCGCTCGCCTACCGGGCCTTCTTCGCGCTGCCGGAGTCCATCGCCACCTCGGACGGGCGGCCGACGAACGCGATCTTCGGGTTCGCCTCCATGCTCGTCAAGCTCGTGACCGACCACGGCGTCGTCCCGACCGTCGTGGTCTGGGACGCCGGCTCCTCCGGGCGCAAGGAGGTCTATCCGGAGTACAAGGCCCAGCGCTCCAAGCAGCCCGACCTGCTGCGGGAGCAGTGGCCGGCGCTCGTGCCGCTCGTGGAGGCCTTTGGCTACACGAACATGCGCGTCGACGGCTTCGAGGCCGACGACGTCATCGCCTCCCTGGCCGAGCAGGCGCGGGCCGACGGCATCCCGGTGATGATCGTCACCGGCGACCGGGACGCCTTCCAGCTCGTCGGCGACGAGATCCGCGTCATGGCCACCGCGCGCGGGATCACGGAGACGAAGGTCTACGACCGCGACGCGGTCGTCGACCGCTACGGGATCGAGCCCACGCTCATCCCGGACTTCTACGGCCTCAAGGGCGACACCTCCGACAACATCCCGGGCGTGCCCGGCATCGGCGACAAGACGGCCTCGGACCTCTTGCAGCGCTTCGGCGACCTCGAGACGGTGCTCGCCTCCGTCGACGAGATCTCCGGCGCCAAGCGCAAGCAGAACCTCCGCGAGCACGCCGACGACGCGCGCGTGTCCAAGCAGCTGGCGACCATGCGCCGCGACGTCCCCGTGGAGCTCGACCTCGCCGAGGAGCTCGTGCGCCGGCCCGACCGCTCCCGGCTGCGGGCGATGTTCCGCGAGTTCGAGCTGCGCGACCCGCTGCGGCGGCTGGAGGAGGCGCTCGCCGAGCACGAGGCCGGCGAGGCCGAGCTGCCGCGCCCCGAGGACGCCACCCGCGTGTCCCTCGAGGTGCGCCCAGGCCCCGCCGCCGACCTCGCCGGGCTTCCGGGCGAGGAGCTCGCGCTCGCGGCCATGCCGCCCGTGGTGCCCGAGGGCGAGCTGCTCGCCGCCGGCGAGCAGTGGCGCTTCGGCGCCTGGGGCGGGGAGGGCGCCGCGCTCGCCGGGGCCGTCGCGGACCCCGCCGAGCTCGCGGCCGCCGCGGGCGAGCGGCGCGTCGTCGCCCATGACGCCAAGGCCCTGCTCGCCGTCCCGGCCCGGCTGGCCTTCGACTCGGAGATCGGGGCCTACCTGCTCGACCCCGCCCGCCGCGGCTACCCGCTGCACGAGCTGGCCGAGGAGCGCGGCATGGCGGTCGACGGCGAGGACGAGCTCGCGGTGGAGGCGGCGCTGTGCCTCGAGCTGGCCCGGCGCCAGCGCCCGCAGCTCGCCGAGCGCGGCCTGACCGACCTGCTCGAGCGCGTCGAGCTGCCGCTCGTGCGGGTGCTGCGGGCCATGGAGGTCGCCGGCATCAAGCTCGACGTCGCCCGCCTGGACGAGGTCGGCCTGGGGGTCAACGATCGCTGCGTGGTGCTCGAGCGCGAGATCTGGGAGCTCGCCGGGGACGAGTTCGTGATCGGCTCACCCCAGCAGCTCGGCCACGTGCTGTTCGAGACGCTCGGCCTGTCGCGCAAGCGACGCGGCAAGACGGGCTTCTCCACGGACGCCCGGGTGCTGCAGGCGATCCGCGACGAGCACCCGATCATCCCGAAGATCGAGGAGTACCGGGAGCTGTCCAAGCTCGCCCAGACGTACTTCGAGACCCTCAAGGCCCACATCGCCGCCGACACCGGTCGGCTGCACACGACCTTCCAGCAGACCGCGACCGCCACGGGCCGGCTCTCCTCGATCAACCCGAACCTCCAGAACATCCCCATCCGCACGGAGACGGGCCGCGAGATCCGCCGCTGCTTCGTCGCCGAGCCCGGCCACCTGCTGCTGTCGGTCGACTACGGGCAGGTCGAGCTGCGCGTGCTCGCCCACATCGCCGGCGAGGACGTGCTGCGCGACATCTTCCACCGCGGCGGCGACGTCCATACGGAGACCGCCTCGAAGGTGTTCGACCTGCCGCCGGACCAGCTCGACGTCGGCATGCGCTCCAAGGCCAAGATGGTCAACTACGGGATCGTCTACGGCCTCAGCGCCTACGGGCTCTCCGATCGGCTCGGGATCGGCCAGGACGAGGCGCAGACGTTCATCGACCGCTACCTCGAGCGCTTCCCGGCGGTGGCCCGCTTCATGACGGAGGCCGTCGAGCAGGCCGAGCAGCACGGCTACGTGTCGACGCTGCTGGGCCGGCGACGCCAGATCCCCGAGCTGCGCGCGCGCAACTGGGGGGTGCGCAAGCTCGGCGAGCGGCTCGCGGTCAACACGGTCATCCAGGGCACCGCGGCCGACATCATCAAGGTCGCGATGGTCCGTTGCCACGACGCGCTGGCCGAGGCGGGCCTGCGCACGCAGCTGATCCTCCAGATCCACGACGAGTTGCTCTTCGAGGGGCCGCCCGGGGAGATGGAGGCGGCCGAGGCGCTCGTCTGCCGAGAGATGGTCGCCGCCGCCGACCTCGACCCGGCGCTCGCCGTGGACGCCGGCGTCGGGCCGAACTGGCTCGAGGCGAAGTAGGGCGCCCGCGGCTCAGGTCAGCGGGGGCGCAGGAAGCGCGGCACCCGGATGGGCGAGAACTTGTCGAAGGCCGCGTAGCCGAAGGCGCCCGGCTCCAGCCTGGCGGCCAGCTCGCGCAGCTCGCGCCGTTCGGCGGGGCTGAGCCCGCGCGGGTGGCTCGCGAGCCAGGCCAGCCGGCGGCGCTCGTCGGAGCGCAGCGCCCCGAGGTGCCGGCGGGCGAGCAGGGCTATCTGGACGATGGCGACCAGGCGGAAGAAGGGCATGGCCCGGGCCGCCCGCCAGGTGGAGGAGATCGGTCCCATGCCCTGAGAGCTACCCCACGGGGGCCGCGTCCACCGACGACCCGCCCGGTCGTCTCGGCGGTGAGCACGCTCGGCGTCTCGAGGGCGCCGGCCCGGGCGTCAGGCCGCCGCGGCGGCCTCGGCGCCTGCGGCCGACGCCGCCGGCGGCGGCGCCGGCAGCACCGCCTCCGGCGGGCAGATGCGCAGGTAGCGCCCGAAGGCCCAGCGGGAGATCCGGCCGCGCGTGAACGACCGCGTGGCCGCGTCGAGCACCCGGCCGTGCAGGTGCCGGATGACCTGCTGCACGCCGAACATGGAGCGGAACTTCCAGCGCATCGCGTCCGAGGCGGCCGCGTAGGCGGCCGCCGCGGCGGCTGCGTCCTGGCGACCTTCGAGCACCCGACGCAGCTCGCGGCCGAGCACGACCCCCATGACGAGCGCCGGCCGGATGCCTTCCGCGGTCAGCGGCAGGCAGTGGCCGGCCGAGTCGCCGACGAAGAAGACGCCGTCCTCGGTCGCGTCGCGCAGCGCGTGCGGGATCCAGTTGCCCTGGTAGCCGTCCGGCTCGCGGCCGACGTCGGCGACGAGCGCGAGCGTGGGGTCCTTGACGTGCACGCGCGGGTCGAAGGAGCCGACGCCGACGCGCACCTCGTCGCCGGCCGGGAACGACCACGAGTAGCCCGGCGTCACGTAGCGCGTGTCGAGGAACAGCTCGAGGTCCTGCGCCGTGCCGCCCGGGTGGACCTCCAGGCCGCGCGACAGGCGCGCGTCCGGCGGCTGGACGGCGGGGCCTGCGGAGAGCACCCGGCGCCAGCCCAGCGCGTCCACCAGCAGCGGCGCGGTGAGCTCGCCACGGTCGGTGAGCAGCTTGTAGCGGGCTTCGCCCTCCACGACGCCTTCGGTGCCGTGGGGGACGACGTCGCCTCGCGCGTGCACCTTGGCGGTCTCGAACGTCGCCTCCCCGCACTGCTCCCACAGGGCCTCGCAGAGCTCGCGATAGTCGAAGGTCGAGAACGTGAAGGGCAACGGCCAGCGGCCGCGGACGCGCGGCGTGTGCACGAGCAGGTCGCCGAAGGTCTGGCGCACGGCGCGCTCGAGCCCGAGGTTGACCAGCAGCTCGGTCGGCGCGGCGCACGCGCTCGTCTGGCGCTCGCCGACCTCGTAGCGGTCGAGGACGAGCACCCGCGCGCCGGTGCCGCGCAGCTCGCGCGCGACGGCCAGGCCGGCGAAGGAGGCGCCGCACACGATGACGTCCCAGTCGCGCGGCAGGGGGGTGCGCTCGGCTCCGCGCTTGGTGGCTCGGACGGGCATGCCCCGAGCGTAACGGCGTCACTGCCGGTCCAGACCCGCGCTGGCGCTTCGGCGTCCGGTCGGCAACCGACGGATGGGCTACAGATCCGGGCCCCTCGTGCCGACGACTACTCGGGTGATGCCTCGCACGGCCGCGTCCCGTCCTCCGCCTCCCCGGCACGACGCGGCGGTGCCCCCCGCCGTCCGGGTGCTCGTCGCCGCCTTGTGCGGGCTGACCGCCGTCTACGTCGGGGCGCTCGTGCTCGGCGTCGGGCGCGGGGACGGGCTGCGCACGTGGCTGCTGCCGGTGCTGCTGCTCGGGTCGGCCGCCGTCTGCGCGTGGCGTGCCGCCACGGCCACGCCGGACCGCTGGGCCTGGCGGCTGTTCGCGATCTCCATGGTCTGCTGGGCGCTCGGGGAGCTCTCCTTCGGGCTGTGGTTCGCCCGCGGCGGCCGCGATCCGGCGGTCTCGGGCGCCGACCTGCCCTGGCTGCTGCAGTACCCGACGGCGGCGTGGGCGCTCGCGCTGCTGCTGCGCCGCCGGGCCGGCCGGCTCACGCGCGCGCTGCAGCTCGACGCGCTGATCGGCGCGGTGGCGGTCAGCGCCGTGGCCGGCGCGGCCGTGGCCTCGCTGCCGCTCGACGGCCAGGGCGTGCTGGACCACCTGATCGCCGTCGCCTACCCGGCGGGCGACGTGCTGCTGCTCGTCTTCATCGCCGGCACGTTCGCCGTGGGCGGCCGCGGGCTGTCGGTCACCTGGTGGCTGCTGGCCGGCTCCTTCGCCGTCCAGGTCGGCACGGACCTCGCCTACATGCAGAAGACGGCCGCCGGCGCGTACGTCGCCGGGACGTGGACGGACATCGGCTGGCCGCTGTGCACGGTGCTGCTGGCGCTCGCGGCCCTGCGGGCGCGCGACGTCCACGCGGACGAGGCGCAGGCGGACGGGCGGCTCGGCCCCGGCCTCGTGTTCGGCGGGCTGGCCGTGGCCGTCGTCATCGTCGACCACGTCCAGGGGCTCCCGTGGCCCGTGCTCGGGCTCGCGGTCCTCGCCCTGGCGCTCGTGACCGTGCGGATGGTCGTCGCCGTCCGGGAGAACGCCCGCCTGCTGGCCGCGTCGCAGGCCGAGGCGCACACGGACGCGCTCACCGGCCTCGGCAACCGCCGCGCCCTCATGCGCGACCTCGACGAGGTCCACGCGTTCGGGACGCCGACGGTGCTCGCGATGTACGACCTCAACGGCTTCAAGCGCTACAACGACGTCTTCGGGCACCCGGCGGGCGACGACCTGCTTCGGCGCCTGGCGGCCCGGCTGCGGGGGGTCGCCGACGAGCTGCCCGACGGTCGCGCCTACCGGCTGGGCGGCGACGAGTTCTGCGTCCTCGCCGCCTCCGGGCGCGCCACGGCGGGCGACGTCGTCGAGCGCGGGGCGGCGGCGCTCGTGCAACGGGGGGAGGGCTTCACCGTCGCCGCCTCCGCCGGCTGGGCCTGCGCGCCGCTGGCCGGGGGCCCCGCCGCGGTGCTCGGGGAGGCCGACCGGCACATGTACCGCGACAAGCAGGCCGACCGGCCGAGCCCCGGCCAGCAGACCGCGGGGGCGCTGGTGGCCGCCGTGCGCGCCCGCCACCCCGACCTGGGCGAGCACCTCTCCGAGGTGGCCGAGCTCGCCGCCGACGTCGGCCGCCGCCTCGGGCTGGACCGGCGGGCCGTCGAGGAGGTGCGCGACGCCGCCGAGCTCCACGACCTCGGCAAGCTCGCCATCCCCGACGCCATCCTCTCCAAGCCGGCTCCGCTGGACGCCGAGGAGTGGACGTTCATGCGCCGCCACACCCTCGTCGGCGAGCGCATCCTGCTCGCGGCGCCGGACCTCGGGGGCGTGGCCGCGCTCGTGCGCGCGAGCCACGAGCGCTGGGACGGCGGCGGCTACCCCGACGGGCTGAAGGGTGAGGAGATCCCGCTCGGCGCCCGCATCGTCGCGGTGTGCGACGCCTACGACGCGATGGTCACGCGCCGCCCCTACCGCGAGCCGCTTGCGCCGGAGGCGGCCGTCGTGGAACTGCGCGCCGCCGCCGGGCGCCAGTTCGACCCCGTCGTGGTCGAGGCCTTCGCCGGGGTCATGCCCCGGCCGGGCGTCCCCGCCTGAGGCGGGCTGCCGTCGCGGGGCCCGTCGCCTACACTCGACGGCTCCACATGAACGCCACTCTCGCCCCTCCAACCCCCTCCGCCAAGGTCGTCGACGGTTCCGACGGCCTGCTGCTCGAGATCGACGGGCAGATCGTCCCGAACTACGACGCCACCATCACCCCCTTCGACGAGGGCGACGTGGTCACCGGCAACGTCGTCCGCATCGACAAGGACGAGGTGCTGATCGACATCGGGTACAAGAGCGAAGGGGTCATCCCCTCCAACGAGCTCTCGATCCGCAAGTCGGTCGACCCCTCCGACGAGGTGTCCATCGGCGAGGAGGTCGACGCGCTGGTCCTCACCAAAGAGGATCAGGACGGCCGGCTCATCCTCTCCAAGAAGCGCGCGCGCTTCGAGCGCGCCTGGCGCCGCATCGAGGCGGCCGCCGACTCGGGCCAGCCCGTCGAGGGCCAGGTCATCGAGGTCGTCAAGGGCGGCCTGATCATCGACCTCGGCGTGCGCGGCTTCCTGCCCGCGTCGCTCGTCGACATCCGCCGCGTCCCGAACCTCGACGAGTACCTCGGCACGCCGATCGAGTGCAAGGTCATCGAGCTCAACCGCTCCCGCAACAACGTCGTCCTCTCGCGCCGCGCGGTGCTCGAGGAGGAGCGCAAGGAGCAGCGGCAGCAGATCCTCGACCGGCTGCAGCCCGGCATGGTCATCGAGGGCCAGATCTCGAACATCGTCGACTTCGGCGCCTTCGTCGACCTCGACGGCATCGACGGCCTGATCCACATCTCCGAGCTGTCCTGGTCGCACGTCAACCACCCGAGCGAGATCCTCTCCATCGGCGACACCGTGCAGATCAAGGTGCTCGACATCGACCGCGACCGCCAGCGCATCTCCCTGGGCCTCAAGCAGACCCAGGAGGACCCGTGGCAGCGCGTCGTGGACACGTACTCCGTGGGGGACGAGCTCGAGGGCCAGGTCACCAAGGTCGTGGCGTTCGGCGCCTTCGTGGAGATCCTCGAGGGGGTGGAGGGGCTCGTGCACATCTCCGAGCTCGCCTCCCACCACGTGGAGAACCCGCGCGAGGTCGTCGCGCCGGGGATGGAGGTCCGCGTCAAGATCCTCGAGATCGACTCGGAGCGCCGCCGCCTGTCGCTGTCGGTCAAGCGCGTCGAGGGCCAGGAGCTGCCGCTGATCGACGGGGGCGCCGCCGGCGACCTCGACGACATGCCCGAGCTCGATCTCTCCGAGGACGTCTTCACGGAGGGCGCGACCACGCCGTCCGTCGAGACCACCGACGAAGGGCCGGCCACCGTCGAGGGCGCCGCCGACAACACCGAGGTCGAGATCCCCGAGGGCGTCGACGACCAGGTGCAGCGCGAGGCCGAGGCCTCCCAGGGCGACGGCGAGACCCCCGGCTCGACGGTCGAGCCCTCCTAGACCGGCGTTCTGGGGTGGCGGAGCCGGCGCGGAAACGTCCGCAGGGGCGGGGAGCAGCCGTGTCCGGCGCCGGCGGGCCCCCGAGCGGTGTCTCCCGACCGCCGCTGGTCGGCCTGACCGGCGGGATCGGCGCCGGGAAGTCCGAGGCCCTCGCCGCGATGGAGCGCCTCGGGGCGGCGACCCTCTCCACCGACGCGGTCGTGCACGAGCTCTACGCCGAGCCCGAGCTCGTCGGGCTCGTGTGGGAGCGCTGGGGCGAGGAGGTCGTGCCGGACGGGACGGTCGACCGCTCCGCGGTCGCCCGCCGGGCGTTCGCCTCCGACGCCGAGCGCCGGTGGCTCGAGGGTGAGCTGTGGCCGCGTGTCGGCGCGCGCGTGGCGGACTTCGTGGCGGCCGAGGCCGCGCGCGAGCCGGCGCCTCGGGCGATCGTCGTGGAGACGCCGCTGCTCTTCGAGGCGGGCCTCGACGGCCGCTACGACGCGACGGTCGCCGTCGTCGCCGACGAGGCGGTCCGGGCAGCGCGCGCCGGCGGCCGCGGGCACGCGGCGCTCTCCGAGCGCACCACCCGCCAGCTCAGCCAGGAGGAGAAAGCGCGCCGCGCGACGTTCGCCGTCACCAACGACGGCAGCCTCGAGGCGCTGGAGCAGGCCCTGTCCGACGTCCTCGACAGACTCGGGCCGCAGCCGTGAGCAGTCCCGTCCGCGCCCGTCCCCGCACCGGCTCACCGAGCCGGCCCCCCGCCCCGCGAGGCCCCCGGCCGCGCGACCGGGGCTCCGTGCTGCGCCGCCGCCGGGTGCTGCTGCTCGGCGTCATCGGGGCGGTGGCGATCGTGGCGGCGCTCACGTCCCCCGTCGCCGACAAGGCGGTGCAGGAGATCGCCCTGCCGCTGCGCCACGAGGACATCATCCGCCAGCAGGCCGCCGACAAGGATCTCGATCCGGCGCTGATCGCCGCCGTCATCTACCAGGAGTCGCGCTTCCGCGATGGCCAGACCTCGGAGGCCGGAGCCAAGGGGCTGATGCAGCTGCTGCCGGCGACCGCGACCTACATCGCGCGCCTCTCGGGCGGCACGGCGTTCGAGAGCGGCGACCTCGCCACGCCGCAGGTCAACATCGCCTACGGCGCCTACTACCTGCGCTACCTCGAGAGGAAGTACCGCGGCTCGGACGCGCTGGCGCTCGCCGCCTACAACGCGGGGGAGGGCAAGGTCGACGGGTGGCTCGCCGACAGCTCGGCCGACGGCACGACGTTCGATCCGGGCCAGCACATCCCGTTCCCCGAGACGCGCAACTACGTGCGTCAGGTGCTCGACGCCCGCCGCGAGTACCGCCGCCAGTACCGGTCCGAGCTCGGCCTCTAGCCGGGCAGCGCGGCCGTGCTCAACCGCCACGCGATGGACGCGCCGCTGCGGGCGGCGTTCGACGCGGCGCTCGCGGCCGTGGGGGAGACCGGCGGTGACGCCTTCGCCACGCGCCTGGAGCGCTACTTCGGCGACCTGCACGCCCCGCTGCAGGCCGTCTACCGCGCCGACGGGCGCTTCGAGGCGGCGTGGTCGGCGCTGCTGGCGCTCATGGCGCGCTCCGCGGCGCGGCGCAGCCCGCAGCTGCGGTGCCTGGACCACGAGCGCGAGCTGACGCCGGACTGGCTGCAGCGTGAGCAGGCGCTCGGGTACGTCGCCTACACCGACCGGTTCGCCGGCACCCTCGCGGGCGTCCGAGAGCGCCTGGGCTACCTGCGCGAGCTCGGAGTCGACTACCTGCACCTCATGCCGCTACTGCACGCGCGGCCGGCGCCCAACGACGGGGGATACGCGGTCGTCGACTACGGCGCGGTCGACCCGGCCCTGGGCACCTGGGAGGACCTGCGCGAGCTCGCCGGCGCGCTGCACGGTCACGGCATGGCGCTGTGCGTCGACGTCGTGGTCAACCACACGGCGCGCGAGCATCCGTGGGCGCGCGCGGCCGCGGCCGGCGACGCGCGCATGCTCGCGCGCTACCTGACGTTTCCCGACCGCGAGTTGCCCGACCGCTACGAGGCCACCCTGCCCGAGGTCTTCCCGGACACCGCGCCGGGGAGCTTCACCTGGGCGCCGGAGCTCGGCCGCTGGGTGTGGACGACGTTCAACGCCTACCAGTGGGACCTCGACCACGCCAACCCGGACGTCTTCGTCGCCCTCGCCGAGGCGATGCTCGGGCTCGCCGCCGCCGGCGTGGACGCCCTGCGGCTCGACGCGGTGCCGTTCGTGTGGAAGCGCGAGGGCACCGACAGCCAGAACCAGCCCGAGGTCCACGAGCTGCTGCAGGCCTACCGGGCGGTCGTGCGCATCGCGGCGCCCGCCGTCGCCTTCAAGGCCGAGGCGATCGTCGCCCCGCGCCACCTGATCTCCTACCTCGGCACCGGGCGCCACGAGGGCCGCGAGTGCCAGCTCGCCTACCACAACCTGCTCATGGTGCTCGGCTGGAGCGCGCTGGCCCAGGGCGACGTGGTGCTCATGACCCATGCGCTGAGGGCGATGCCGGCCGTGCCGGCCGGCGCCGGCTGGGCGACCTACGTGCGCGGGCACGACGACATCGGCTGGGCCATCACGGAGGAGGATGCGGGCGCCGCCGGGCTCGACGCGCACCTGCACCGACGCTTCCTCGCCGACTTCTACGCCGGCGACTTCCCCGGCTCGACGGCCCGCGGGGCCCGCTTCCAGCCCGAGCGCAGCGGCGAGGCGCGCACCAGTGGGACGACCGCCTCGCTCGCCGGGCTGGAGGCCGCCCGGGCCGCGGGGGACGGCGCGGCCGTCGAGCTCGGACTGCGCCGCGTCCTGCTCCTCCACGCACTCGCGTTCGCCCACGGCGGCCTGCCGTTGCTCTACATGGGCGACGAGCTCGGACTGCCCAACGACCCGGACTGGCCGCGCGACCCGGCGCACGCCGGCGACAATCGCTGGATGCACCGGCCGCACATGGACTGGGCCGCGGCCGTGCGCCGCCACGACCCGGCGACGGTCGAGGGACGGCTGTGGGCCGGCCTGAAGCGGCTCGCCGCCCTGCGCCGCAGCACGCCCGCCGTCCACGCCGCGGGGCGCGGCGAGGCGGTCTGGACCGGCAACCCCCACGTCCTCGGGCTGCGCCGCGAGCACGCCGGCTCGCACCTGCTGCTGCTGGCGAACTTCAGCGCGGTCGAGCAGGCCGTGCCGGAGCACGACCGGCTCGAGCCGTACGCCTACCGCTGGTTGAGCGGCTGACCTACGCGGTGGCCGTCTCGCGCTCGGCGCCGTGGGTCAGCGAGGCGCCGCTGCCCGGCTCGAACAGGTGCAGCCGCTTCGCGTCGAGCCACAGCTTGTACGTCTCGCCCTCCTTGACCTTCGACGCGGGATCGAGCCGGGCCGTGCCGCGCCCGCCCCCGCCCGCGCCGGGCAGGTCCTCGGCGCCGGCGTCGGCGGCGAGCTCGTTGAGCGCGTCCGACGTCGCCCCTTCGCCCTCGTAGTTGAAGTACGCGTAGATCTCGGAGCCCATGGACTCCACCACCTCGATCGGCACGTCGAACTCCAGGCCGCCCGAGTGGCGCTGGCGGTCGACGATGGCGGCGTCCTCGAAGTCCTCCGGGCGCAGGCCGGCGATGAGCTCGCTCGACTTGCCGTCGCCGTCGCCGTCGCCGTCGCCGTCGCCGCTGCTGCTGCGCTCGCGGACCGCCGCCCGCAGCGAGTCGGGCAGGGGCACCTCGCCGATCGGCAGCTTGACCGTGTCACCCTCGAGGGTGGCCGGGAAGAAGTTCATCGCCGGCGAGCCGATGAAGCCGGCGACGAAGAGGTTGAGCGGGTCGTTGTAGAGCTCGGCGGGGGTGCCGACCTGCTGCAGCTCGCCGGCGCGCATGACCGCGACCCGGTCACCGAGCGTCATCGCCTCCGTCTGATCGTGGGTGACGTAGACCGTCGTCACGCCGAGCCGCGACTGGATGCGCGCCACCTCGGTGCGCATCTGGACGCGCAGCTTGGCGTCGAGGTTCGACAGCGGCTCGTCCATGAGAAACGCCTTGGGCTCGCGCACGATCGCCCGGCCCATCGCCACCCGCTGGCGCTGACCGCCGGAGAGGTTGGCCGGCTTGCGGTCGAGGTGGTCGGTGAGGTCGAGCACGTCGGCCGCCTCCTCGACCTTGCGCTTGATCTCCGACTCGTCCGTCTTGGCGAGCTTGAGCGCGAAGCCCATGTTGTCGCGCACCGTCATGTGCGGGTACAGGGCGTAGTTCTGAAAGACCATCGCGATGTCGCGGTCCTTCGGCGCCTTCTCGTTGACCACCTCGTCGTCGATCTTGAGCTCGCCTTCCGTGATGTCCTCGAGGCCGGCGATCATCCGCAGCGCGGTCGACTTGCCGCACCCGGATGGGCCCACGAGGATGATGAACTCGCCGTCGGCGATCGACAGGTCGATGGACTTGACGGCCTCGAAGCCGTCGTCGTAGCGCTTGACGAGGTTCTCGAGCTCGATAGTGGCCATGGGACTCCTTGTGTCAGCCCTTGACGGCGCCGGAGGTCAAGCCGGCAACGATCCGTCGCTGGAAGATGAGGACGATGATGACGATGGGGATGGTGACGATGACGGCCGCGGCCGCGATCGACCCAACGGGCGACTGGAACTGCGACGCTCCTGGGAACTGGGAGATCGCCGCCGGCACGGTCTGGGCGCGCGAGGTCGACGTGAGCGAGACGGCGAAGACGAAGTCGTTCCAGCAGAAGATGAAGACGAGGATCGCCGTGGTGAACACCGCCGGCGCGGCCAGCGGCAGCATCACCTTGCGAAACGCCACCGCGGGCGTCGCGCCGTCCACCTGCGCGGCCTGCTCGAGCTCCCAGGGGATCTCGCGGAAGAACGCCGACATCACGTAGATGGCGAGCGGCAGCGCGAAGGTCAGGTAGGGGATGATCAGCCCCGGCCACGTGTCGAACAGGTTCAGCGAGCGCCACATGTTGAACAGCGGGCCGACGATCGAGATCGGCGGGAACATGGCGATGGCCAGCGCCGCCCCGAGGATCAGCCCCTTGCCCGGGAAGTCGAGCCGAGCGATGGCGTAGGCCGCCATGGCGGCCAGCACGATGGCGATGAGCGTCGCGATCACCGCGATGCCGAGCGAGTTGATCAGCGCCTTCGTGAACACGTTCTGCTCGAAGATCGTCGTGTAGTTATCGAACGAGAACTTCGAGGGGATCAGCCGGCCGTCGAGCACGTCGGCGGGCGTCTTGAGGGACAGCATGAGGATCCAGAACACGGGGAACAGCGCCGCGATCAGCACGACGGTGTTCAGCGCCACCCACTTCGGAACGTCCTTGCGACCGCTCACTCGTCACCCCCCGCGGCCGGGCTCGTGCCCAGGCCCTTGACGAACAGCACCGCGATCGCGATGACCATGATGAAGACGAGCACCGACACGGCGGAGCCCAGCCCGAGGTTGAGCCGGTTGAGCAGCTGGTTGTAGCCGAGCACGGACACCGTCTCGATCTTCGGATTGGTCCCGTTCTGGCCGATGATGTACACCGAGTCGAAGATCCGGAAGGCGTCCAGCGCGCGGAACAGCAGCGCGACGAGGATGGCCGGCTTCATCAGCGGCACGGTGATGCGCCAGAAGCGCTGCCACGCCGAGGCGCCGTCGACCTTGGCCGCCTCGAGCAGGTCGTCGTTGACGAGCGCCAGGCCGGCGAGCAGCAGCAGCGCCATGAACGGCGTCGTCTTCCACACCTCCGCGAAGATGACCACGAGGTAGGTCTGCCACGTCGAGGTCAGTGGGTCGGCGATGCCCAGCGCCTTGGGGACGAAGCCGCCCTCGGAGCCCGAGAAGGCCAGCCGCCAGGCGAAGGCGGCCACGACGGTGACGATGCCGTAGGGGATGAGCGCCGACGTGCGCACGAGGCCGCGGCCGACCACGACGCGGTGGAGGAGCAGGGCCAGCCCCATGCCGATCACGAGCTCGAGGGCGACGGAGACGCCGGCGATGACCGTCGTGTGCAGGACGTCGGCCCACCAGAGCTTCGAGCTCAGCACCGTGCCGTAGTTGCTCAGGCCGATGAACTCGCGCTGGCCCGGGAAGCGCAGGTCGGCGCGCAGCAGCGACAGGTAGACGGCGTAGAGGATGGGATAGGCCGTGACCGCCAACATGACGATCACGGCCGGGGCGCAGAGCATCCAGCCGAGCTTGCGGTCGGCGCGCGCGCGCTCGGTGAGCCTCGGCTTGGGGGCCTTGGCCTCGTCCTTGCCCTCGCGGGCGGCGACGCTCTCGGCGGCGGCGCTCACAGCAGACCCTTCGACTGGAGCGCGAGCTTGACCCGGTCCTGCAGGGTCTTGGCCATCGCCTTGACGTTGCCGATCGCCCCGGGCGGCGAGACCGTCTTGTAGATCGCGAGCGAGACGTCGGCGTACAGCGGCGTCTCCGGCCGCACCGCCGCGTTCTTCAGCGACGTGCGGATCTCGTCGGCGAACGGGTACTGCTTGACGAACTTGGGATCGTCGTAGAGCTTGGAGAGCGTCGGCGGCAGCCCCCCGTCGAGGGCGAAGCCGCGTTGGTTCTCCTCGTTGCGCAGGCAGCTCGCGGCCTCGAAGGCCTCCGTCGGGTGCTTCGTGTAGGCGCCGACGCCCCAGTTGAAGCCGCCGATGGGTGGGCGCGCCTTCTTGTCCGGATCGACCCGGGGGTAGACGGTCCAGCCGATCTGCTTGAACACCTTCGGGTTGCCCGCCTTGGCGCTCGGATAGATGAACGGATAGTTGACCTGGAAGGCGGCGTCGCCCTGCTCGAAGGCGAGTCGGTTCTGATCCTCCTTCTGGTTCTCCAGGGACGGGTCGGCGGCCTTGGAGGTGGCCAGCCGCTTCATGACCTGCAGCGCCTTCTGCGTCGGAGCCGGCTCGAGCCCGGCCTTGTCGGGGGCGGCGAGGATGTTGCCGCCGGCGGACTGGATGAGCGAGTTGAACCACACCGTCGTGCCTTCGTACTGGGCGCCCTGGATCTCGATCGTCCCGGCCTGCTTGAGCTTGAGGGCCTGGTCGATCATGTCGTTCCACGTCTTGGGCGGGTTCTTGACGAGGTCCTTGCGGTACCAGAGCAGCTGGGTGTTGGAGTTCGCCGGCGCGGCGTAGAGCTTGCCGTTGTAGGTCGCGGTCTTCAGCGGCCCCTCCAGCGTGCCCTGCTTGACCTGGTCGGCGTACTTCTTCGGCCAGGCCTTGATCCAGTCGGCCTCCGCGAACTCGGCGGTCCAGATGACGTCCATGCTCATCATGTCGATGGAGGAGTCCTTGGCGGCCAGGCGGCGCACGAGCGACTGGCGCTGCGTGTCCGGGTCGTTGCCGAGCGGGTTGAAGTCGATCCGGTAGCGCCCGTTGGAGGCCTTGGTGCAGCGGTCGGCCGCCGCCGTGAACGAGCCCGACGGCTCGTTGTAGGCCCACCACTTCAGGGTCACGGGGCCCGAGCTCGAGCCTCCACCACACCCAACGGCACCGGCGCACAACCCGAGGGCGAGGGCCGGTGCGACTCCTCTCCACAGCCGCATGCCCGGGAATCTACCCCGTGTGCGGTCCGATGCAAGCGTTGCACGCGCCCGGTACGGTTTCGAGCGTGACCGAGTGGTGGCGGGAAGCCGTCCTCTACCAGCTCTACCCCCGGTCCTATCGCGACGCCGACGGCGACGGGCACGGCGATCTCGGCGGTGTGCTCGAGCGTCTGGACCACCTGGAGTGGCTCGGCGTGGACGCGGTGTGGCTGAACCCGACCATGCCCTCGCCCAACGCCGACTGGGGCTATGACGTGGCCGACTATCTCGGCGTGCACCCCGACCTCGGCGGCCCCGCCGCCCTCGAGGCGCTGATCGCCGACGCCGGCCGGCGCGGCATCCGCGTCCTGCTCGACCTCGTCCCCAACCACACGAGCGAGGCGCACCCGTGGTTCGCCGACGCGTGCAGCGGCCGCGACGCCGAGCACCGCGGCTTCTACGTGTGGGCCGACCCGGACCCGGAGGATCCCGCTCGGCCGCCGACCAACTGGCAAGGCGTCTTCGGCGGGAGCGCTTGGACCTGGCACGAACCGACGGGCCAGTGGTACCTGCACAACTTCCTGCCCGAACAGCCCGACCTCAACTGGTGGGATCCGCGCGTCCCGGCGGCCTTTGGGGAGATCCTGACCGCGTGGGCCGCCCGCGGCGTGGCGGGGTTTCGGATCGACGTGGCCCACGCCCTGATCCACGACCGCCACCTGCGCGACGACCCGCCGGACGGTGCCGGCGGCGTTGCCAAGCGGTTCTCCATGAACCGCCCGGAGGGCCACGACGCCCTGCGCGGCCTGCGCCGGGCGGCGGACGCCGCCGGCGACTTCCTGCTCCTGGGCGAGACGTACGTCGACACGGTGGCCGAGGTGCTGCGCTTCTACGGCGACGGCACGGACGAGCTGCACCTCGCCTTCAACGTCCCCTTCATCCACCGCGAGCTGGCGGCGGCGCCCATGCGTGCGACCGTCGAGGCGGTCGAGGCCGGGCTGCCGCCCGGCGCGTGGCCCGTGTGGACGGGGTCCAACCACGACGACGGGCGCCTGACCACGCGCTGGGCCGACGGGGACGAGGCCCGTGCCCGCTGCGCGCTGGTCCTGCTGCTCACCCTGCGCGGAACGCCCGTCCTGTACTACGGCGACGAGCTCGCGCTGCCCGACGTTCCCGTTCCGCCCGAGCGCGTGCGCGACCGCGCCGGCGGGCGCGACGCGTGCCGCACGCCGATGCCCTGGAGCGCCGCCCCCGGCGCCGGGTTCACGGACGCGGGCGCCGAGCCGTGGCTGCCGCTGGGTGGCCACGCCGGCCGCGACGTCGCCGCCCAGCGGGCGGACCCGGGCTCCACGCTGCAGCTCGTGCGCGACCTGATCGCGCTGCGGCGGGCCGAGCCCGAGCTGCGGACGGGGGCCTACGCGACGCTGCCGGCGCCGCCCGGCGCCTGGGCGTGGCGGCGCGGGACGGGCTGGGCGGTCGCCCTCAACCTCGGCGAGGCGGAGGTCAGGGTCGAGGGTCTCGCGGGGACCGTGGCCGTCGCCACCCGGCGGGCGCGCGACGGCGAGCGCGTCGCCGGCCCGCTGGCGCTCGCGCCGGCGGAGGGCGTGGTCGTCCGGCTCGGCTGGCCGGACGAGGTCACCGCCTAGATCAGGGACCCCTCAGGTCGGCGGCTCCTCGCCCGGCGGGCGGATGAGGGCCCGCTCGAGCGTCGCGAAGCGCAGCACGTCCTCGACGTAGGCCTCCACGGCGGCGTCCAGGCCGACGTCCTTGCCGTGGCGCTCCGAGAGGAACCAGCGGTGCTGGAGCATCTCGTGGAAGACCTCGGCCGGCTCGCGGCGGTCGAAGAGCTCCGGCGGGATCTGGGCCATGGCCGGCTCGAACACGTCCGCGCGCCAGCGGTAGGCGGCGACGGAGTCCGGGATCGATCGGCCCTCCCGCCGCTCGAGGGCGGCCTTGGAGGCCCACAGGTCGTTGAGCATCCGCCGCGCCTGGTTCTCCTGGGCCTGCAGGCCGGTGAGCATCATCAGCCGGCGCGCGTGGTGGCCCGGCTCGACCAGGTGCGGGTCCAGGCGCAGCCGGTAGCCGCCGGGCGCCGACTCCAGCTCGATCTCCTCCACGTCGAAGCCGAGCTCGTTGAGCCGCTGCAGCCGCTGCTGGATGCGGTGGCGCTCACCGGGCGCGAAGACCTCCTCGCGCGTGAGCTCGCACCACAGGTCCTCGTAGCGGCGGCGCAGCTCGGCCGCGGTCTCGGCCGGGTCGATGTCGGAGAGCTCGAGGCCGAGCTCGGCGAGCACGTCGAGCAGCTCGCCGGCGACGTTCGTCTCGGCGAGGGTGAGGTCGTGCTCGCGCTGGCCGCGCGACAGCGCGTCGTGCAGCTCGCCGGTCTCCGCGTCGACGAGGTAGGCGCTCAGGCCGCCGGCGTCGCGGCGGAACAGCGCGTTGGACAGCGAGCAGTCGCCCCAGAAGAACCCCGTCAGGTGCAGCCGCGCGAGCAGGCCGGCGAGCGCGTTGAGCAGCACGGGCTCCAGCTCGGGGGCGTCGCGGCGGGCGAAGAGCACGCGGTAGGGGACGGAGAACTCCAGGTGGCTCGTGATCAGCACGGCGTCGAGGTCCGGGCCGCGGTCGGCCACGTAGCCGACGACGTCGACGACCGGCATGTTCTCCGCGGCGAGGCGGCGCAGCAGCCGGTACTCGCGCTCGGCGAGCCGGCGCGGCAGCTCCTTGAGCGCGTAGAGGTGCCCGTCGAGCTCGACGAAGCGCACGACGTGGCGGCTGATCCCGCGCACGACCTCCACGAGCCGCTCATGGTCCCACTCGGCCAGGGGCTGTTCCCACGGGAAGTCGAGGAAGTCGGGATGCCCGGTGCGGGCGACGAGCTGGAGGGTCGGTGCCATCTGGTCCGCCACCTACCCTGAAGGGTCGCCATGCCTGCCTTCAAGCTCGACGCCGTCTACTCGCCTACCGCCGACCAGCCCAAGGCGATCGCCGGGCTCGCGGAGGGCATCGAGGCGGGCGACCGGTACACGACGCTGCTCGGCGCCACCGGCACGGGCAAGACGATGACCATGGCGGCGACGATCGAGGCCGTCCAGCGCCCGTCGCTGATCCTCGCGCACAACAAGACGCTCGCCGCGCAGCTGTGCAACGAGTTCCGCACGTACTTCCCGCAGAACTCCGTCGAGTACTTCGTCTCCTACTACGACTACTACCAGCCCGAGGCCTACGTCCCCTCGCGCGACCTCTACATCGAGAAGGACTCGGCGATCAACCAGGAGATCGACCGGCTGCGCCACGCGGCCACGGCGTCCCTGTTCGCCCGCCGGGACGTGATCATCGTGGCCTCCGTGTCGGCGATCTTCGGCCTCGGCTCGCCCGAGACCTACAACGCCAACTGCCAGATCCTCCTCAAGGGCGGCGAGGCCGACCGCGACGCCCTGCTGCGCAAGCTCGTGTCCCTGCAGTACACGCGCAACGACCAGGCCCTCGGCCGGGGGACGTTCCGGGTGCGCGGCGACACGCTGGAGGTCTTCCCGGCCTACGCGGAGACGGCCTTCCGGGCCTCGTTCTTCGGCGACGAGGTGGAGCGGCTGCAGCACTTCGACCCGTTGACGGGCGAGCTCATCGTCGACGACCTCGAGCACGTCGCCATCTGGCCGGCGACGCACTACAACGTCAAGGAGGGCTCGATCGAGGCCGCCGTGGAGGAGATCGGCCGCGAGCTCAACGACCGCTGCGCGGTCCTCGAGGGCGAGGGCAAGCTGCTCGAGTCCCACCGCCTGCGCCAGCGCACGCAGTACGACATGGAGATGCTGCGCGAGGTCGGGTTCTGCTCGGGGATCGAGAACTACTCCCGCATCCTGGACGGCCGCGAGCCGGGGGCGCGTCCGTACTGCCTGATCGACTACTTCCCCGAGGACTTCGTCTGCTTCCTCGACGAGTCCCACCAGACCACGCCGCAGATCGGCGGCATGTACGAGGGCGATCGCTCACGCAAGCAGACGCTCGTCGACTACGGCTTCCGCCTGCCGTCCGCGATGGACAATCGGCCCCAGACCTTCGACGAGTTCCTCTCCATCACGCCGCAGATCTGCTTCGTCTCGGCCACACCGGGCGCCTACGAGCGCTCGCACTCGGCTCGCGTGGTCGAGCAGATCGTCCGCCCGACCGGCATCGTGGACCCCGAGGTCGACGTGCGCGAGACGCGCAACCAGATCGACGACCTCATGGGGGAGATCCGCTCGCGCGTGGACCGCGAGGAGCGGGTGCTCGTGACCACGCTGACCAAGAAGATGTCCGAGGACCTCACGGACTACCTGCTCGAGATGGGCTTCAAGGTCCGCTACCTGCACTCGGAGGTCGACACGCTGGAGCGCATCCAGATCATCCGCGAGCTGCGCCTGGGCGAGTTCGACATCCTCGTCGGCGTCAACCTCCTGCGCGAGGGGCTCGACCTGCCTGAGGTCTCGCTCGTCGCCATCCTCGACGCGGACAAGGAGGGCTTCCTGCGCGGGGAGACCTCGCTGATCCAGACCATCGGCCGGGCCGCCCGCAACGTCGGCGGCCGCGTGATCATGTACGCCGACAAGGAGTCGGCCGCCATGCGCAGCGCGCTGGAGGAGACCAACCGCCGCCGCGCCATCCAGGTCGCCTACAACGCCGAGCACGGCATCACCCCGGAGACGATCGTCAAGGGGATCTCCGACATCTCGGAGTTCCTCATGACGGACTCCAAGGTCCCCACGAAGGGCCGGCGCGCGCGCAGGCGCGAGACGGACATGACGCCGGCACAGCTCGAGTCGACCCTCGTCGAGCTCGAGGAGGAGATGCTCGCGGCCGCGGAGGACCTGCGCTTCGAGTACGCCGCGAAGCTCCGCGACGAGATCCGGGAGCTGCGCCGCGAGCTCGACGCGGCGACCGAGCCCGCGTAGGGCCGGCCGGCGGGCCGGGGTGGGTGTCCGGCGCGCGTACGGGGTCGGCGTGCGGGGCGGGCCTCCGGGGCGGGCCTCCGGGGCGGACCTCCCGGGCCAGCCTCCGGGTCGGGCCTCACCGAGCTCGTCGGGGAACGGGTTTCGTGGGGCATCTCGCGGGCTGAGGCTGCAGTCGTGCGCCACACCTGAGGTGCGCGAGCTCGACCACGGCCGCTGGTGCGGGACGTGCGCACGCCGGTGGACCAGGACGGTTCGCCGCGCCGACCACGCCCCCGTGACCGCGACGTGGTCGCGGCCACGAACCGCCAATCCGCCAGGTGACCCATCCCGCGCCGGCCGCCTGGTGTGGCGCCCCG
>JBBSPV010000028.1:0-49722 GCA_038258425.1 Solirubrobacterales bacterium
CGGGCCGCTGACCGGCGACGCCGGTGCCGCCCGCGCGGGCGCCGCCGTCCGCGCGCTCGGACTCGATGCCGAGATTGGCCACGAGCTCCTCGAACTCCGCCTCGCCCACGCCCTGCGACGGGTCGGCCGTCTTGGACGCCTGGCGGCCGGGCTTGGGGGCGACGTCGACCGGGGCGCCGGCCGTCGCGACCGCGAAGGCCGGCACGTGCCCGACCTCGGCCAGGATGCGCTCGCGGCGCCTGCGGTAGACCGGCTCGCGCTCCTTCCAGTGCACGAGCACGGGAGCCGCGATGAACACGGACGAGTAGGTGCCGGAGGCGATGCCCACGAACAGCGCGAACGCGAAGTCCTTGAGCGTCTCACCGCCGAAGAGCAGCAGCGCGAGCACGGGCAGCAGCGTCGAGAACGACGTCGCCAGCGAGCGCGTGAGCACCTCGGCCATGGACCGGTTGACGACCTGCGAGAAGGCCGCGTTGGGCATGCGGGGCATGTTCTCGCGGATGCGGTCGAAGACGATGATCGTGTCGTAGAGCGAGAAGCCGAGGATCGTCAGCAGCGCCGCGACGGTCGAGGCCGTGACCTCCCGCCCGACGAGCGCGTAGACCCCGCCGGTGATGAGGATGTCGTGCATCAGCGCGATGAGCACCGGCACGGCGAACTTCCACTGGAAGCGCAGGGCGATGTAGATCGAGATGACCAGCAGCGACGCGACGATGGCCACGAGCGCCGAGTCGGCGATCGACTTGCCGAACGTCGGGCCGATCGAGGTCGACGAGGGATCCTGCGCGACACCGTAGGTCGTGCGCAGCGCGTTCTCCACCCGGCCCACCTCCGGCGGCTCGAGCGACCCGGTGGAGATCTGGACGACGTTCTTGCCGAGGTCGGGGTCGTCGACCGCGCGCACGGTCACGTTGTTGAACCCGAGACCCTCGACAGTGCCACGCACGCGCTCCACCGACGCGGGCTTCGACAGCGACGCGGTGATCTTCGTGCCCGACTCGAAGTCGATGCCCAGCTTGAGGCCCTTGCCCGCGATCGCGAGCGCGCCGATGAGCAGGATGACGCCGGACATGGAGAAGAACCAGCGGGAGGCGCCCATGAAGTCGAAGTGCCAGCGCACGCGCTCCGCGGTGGCCCCGAGGGCCGAGCGCGACTGCAGGGCGCGGGTGTTGCGCAGCGTCAGCAGGATGGCCTGGGTCGCGAGCACGGCGGTGAACAGCGAGACGATCGTGCCGAGCCCGAGCGTCAGCGCGAAGCCGCGCACCTGCGCCGTGGCGAGGATGAAGAGGATGAAGGCGACCAGCAGCGTGACGACGTTGGCGTCGACGATCGTCGAGATGCCACGCTTGAAGCCCTCGACGATGGCCACCCCGGTCGAGCGCCCGCGTCTCGTCTCCTCCTTGACGCGCTCGAAGATGACGATGTTGGCGTCCGCCGCGACGCCGAGGCCGAGGATCAGCCCGGCGATGCCCGGCAGCGTGAGCACGACCGGGATGAGCTTGATGATCGCGTAGAAGTAGAGCCCGTAGATCGCGAGCCCGCCGACCGCGATGAGGCCCAGCACGCGGTAGAAGGCGACGAGGAAGAGCGCGACGATGGCGAAGCCGGCGATGCCGGCCACGAGGCCCTGGTCGAGCGCCTGCTGGCCGAGCGTCGCGGACACCTGGGAGCGCGAGATGAGCTCGAGGTCGATCGGCAGCGCGCCGATCTCGAGGAACTTCGCGAGGTCCTGGGCGCTGCGCACGGTGAAGCCGCCGGAGATCTGGGCGCCCGTCTCGCCGTCGATGCCGTCCGGGTTCTCGTCGAAGTTGATGAACGGGGTGGAGACGAGCTCGTTGTCCAGCACGATGGCGAAGTGCTGGGACTGGTCGGCGGCGCTGCCCGCGCCGAGCGAGTTGTCCGATCCGCGCTGGGCGATCGCCCGCGTCACGGTCTGGAACTCGCGCTTGCCCTTGCTCGTGAACTCCATGGTGACGATGGGGCCGCCGCCGCCCTGCTGGTCGAAGTTCTGCTCGGGGTTCTTGATGTCCGTGCCCGAGAGGGCGGGACTGTCGCGCAGCAGCCACCAGGCGTCCGGGCGCGGCCCGGGCTTGCCGCCCTTGCCCGTTGGGCGCTCCGCGCGGACGATGAGCACGCCGGCCGGGACCTCGACCTGCTTGAAGCCCGCCGGCTTCTTGCCGCCGGGCTGGTCGCGCCAGAGCTCGGCGGCGTCGGTCTCCGGCAGCCGGTTGTTGACCGGCTGGTTGGCTGCGTTGAAGCCGTAGAAGCGCTGCTGGGAGGCGTTCGTGCGCGCCTCGGACGGCTTGCACTTCGACGCCCGCTGGACGGCCTTGAAGAAGCCGGCGACGGGCTGGGTCCCGCCGTTGACCTGGTCCGGGTTCGTCTGGCAGTCCGCGTCGAGGAGGTTCTTCTCCCAGTCGTAGAAGTACAGCTGGGCCGTCGACCCGACCTGGTCCGCGGCGCGCTGCGCGTCGCGCACCGCCGGGAGGTCCGCCTCGATCTGGTTGTTGCCCGACCGCGAGACGGCCGCCTCGGCCACGCCGAGGGCGTTGACGCGCTGGCGGATGATGTCGACCGCGCGGTCCAGCGCCTTGGGCGTGACGGTCGGCTGCTGCTTGGTGCCCTTGGCCTGGTAGACGAGCGAGACGCCGCCCTGCAGGTCGAGCCCGAGCTTCGTCGGCTTCGTCGCGATCACCGCGATGGACGCGGCGATCAGGCCGAGGACGACGAGCAGGACGAGGCTGTTGCGGCGACGTTCGGTCATGCGGGCTCGGGCCCTAGCGCGCCTTGGCCTTGGCCGGCGTCAGCACGATCAGCAGACCGCCGTCGTCGTCGTAGGCCGGGAACAGGTCGGCGACCGCGGTGGCGGGGATGTCGCCCTCCGCGTGCACCACCACGGGCTTGGCGAGCTGTCGCACGCCCCACTCGAGCGCCGTGGAGACGGGATCGGAGCCGTCGTCGAAGGCGAGGCCGAGCACATCGTCGACGGCCCGGCCGATCGTCTTCTCGTCCGACAGGCCGGTCAGCTCCTTGGAGCCCCGGCCGCAGGCGATGATGCGGCCTTGCTGGTCGCACGTGAAGAACGCGGCGTTGGGCGCCGGGTAGTAGTCGTCGAGCAGCTCGAAGAGGAAGGCGAAGCCGCAGTTCGAGCAGCCTTTGGGGACGTTGCGGAAGCCGGCCGTGCGCTCCGACTCGGAGGAGCGGCGGCCGCAGTTCGGGCAGATGAACAGGTGCGCCATCAGGGCCGTCAGCCTAGGAGGCCGGTCGGGGCGTTCGGCTCATCCGCGGTCGCGGACGTTCGTTGGCGCCCGCAGGGCCAGCCCCCCGCCGCAGGCCAGCAGTGCCGCGGCCGCGAGGAAGGCGACGCGCGGGGGCAGCGGGGCCGCCTGGGAGGCCCGGCGAAGCAGCCGCCGCCCATCGCGGTGCGGACCCCGGCGAAGCGGTCGGCCGGGTCGGCAGGGACCGGCGCGCGCCCCACCGCCCTCGCGGCCCGAGGACACGGCGGCGAACGTCCGCGGCCGGGCACGACGGTGACGATGGCGTCGGCGAAAGGCGGGAAGACGAGCGCGGCGCTCGCGCCGCCACGGCCACGCCCGCGCCGAGGACGGGCGCCGAGGGTGCGCCGCCGCCGTGAGCGTGCCGAGCGTCGCGCACGACCCGCCGGCGAGCACGACGTCCCGGGACCGTGTGGCGCGACGAACCTGCCGGTGCGCAGCGAGGTGGCGAAGCAGGCGCCGAGCCCCCGGCCGCGATGGCGCCGACCGTCTCGTCCTGCATGGGTCTACTCAAACAGGCCGAGTACGCCTTCCTCCGTGCGCCCCGCGGGTGGCTCGAGCCCGAGGTGGCGGAATGCGTGCGGCGTGGCCACGCGGCCGCGGGGTGTGCGCCGCAGCAGGCCGCACTGCAGGAGGTAGGGCTCGTAGACGTCCTCGATCGTGTCCGCTTCCTCACCCACCGTCACCGCGAGCGTCGAGAGGCCGACGGGGCCGCCGCCGAAGTGCCCGCAGATCGCCTGCAGCAACTCGCGGTCCAGCCGGTCCAGCCCGCTGGCGTCGACGCCGAGCAGCTCGAGAGCGGCCTCCGCCGTGCGCGCGTCGATCGCGCCCGTGCCGCGTACCTGGGCGAAGTCGCGGGTCCGCTTGAGCAGGCGGTTGGCCACGCGCGGCGTCCCGCGCGAGCGCTCGGCGATGGCCCGCGCGCCGGCCGCGTCGACCTCGACCCCGAGCACGCGGGCCGAGCGCACGACGACGCGCGCGAGCTCGCCCGGGCCGTAGTGCTCGAGCCGGTGCTGGATGCCGAAGCGGTCGCGGAACGGACGGGTCAGCAGCCCAGCGCGCGTCGTCGCCCCGACGAGCGTGAAGGCCGGCAGCGGCAGGGTCACGACCTGGGCGCCGGGCCCGGTGCCCATGGTCACGGGCAGCTCACGGTCCTCCATGGCCGGATAGAGGATCTCCTCCACCGCGCGCGGGAGCCGGTGGATCTCGTCGACGAAGAGCACCGCCCGCGGCGCCAGGGCCGTGAGGATGGCGGCGATGTCGCCCTTCCTCTCGAGCGCCGGGCCGGCGGTGGAGACGAAGTCGACCCCGAGCTCCTCGGCGACGATCCGCGCGAGGGACGTCTTGCCCAGGCCGGGCGGCCCTGAGAGCAGCACGTGGTCGAGCGCCTCGCCGCGCGCCTGCGCGGCGTGCAGGGAGACCCCGAGCTGCTCGCGTAGCTCCTCCTGCCCGATGAACTCGTCGAGCCGGCGTGGGCGCAGCGTGACGTCGAGCTGGTCGTCCGGCGTCGCCGAGGCGTCGTGGACCTCGACGCCCGGCGTGCGGATGCCGCTCACGGGCGGGCCCCGCGCAGTGCGTGGGCGATGAGGTCCTCCGTGGAGCCCTCGGGCGCGTCGTCGAGCAGGCGCTGGGCCTCCTCTGGGCTGAAGCCGAGGCCCACCAGCCCCTCGCGGGCCAGCGACCGCGGGTCATCGCGATGGCTCGCCCCGACCCCCCCGGCGGGGTCGTCGGCGACGACGCCGGCCTTCTCGCGCAGCTCGACGACGATCCGCTCCGCCGTGCGCTTGCCGATGCCCGGCACGGCCTGCAGCCGCGCGGCGTCGCCGGCCGCGACCGCCCCGAGCAGCTCGCGCGGCGTGCCGCCGGAGAGGACGGCGAGCGCGACCTTCGGGCCGACGGACTGCACGCCGATGAGCAGCAGGAACAGATCGCGCTCCTCCTCCGTGGCGAAGCCGTAGAGCAGCAGCTGGTCGTCGCGGACGATCAGGTGCGTGTAGAGCAGCACGCCCTTGCCGACCGCGGGCACGTGGCGCAGCGTCTCGGCCGAGACGGACGCCCGGTAGCCCACCCCACCGCAGGCGACGACGACGTGGTCGCCACGGCGGACCGCGACCTCGCCCTGCAGCAGGGCGATCACGCGAGGGCCCCGAGGGCGGCGCGCAGGGGCGCGGCGTTGGCGTGGCAGATGGCGACGGCGAGGGCGTCGGCGGCGTGGTCGGGATGCGGCAGGGCCTCGAGGGCGAGCAGGACCTGGACCATGCGCTGGACCTGGCCCTTGTCCGCCCGTCCCGAGCCGCAGACGGCGCCCTTGACCTGCTGCGGCGTGTAGCTGGTGCACGGCAGGCCGGCCTGGCCGGCGGCGAGCAGGACCACCCCGCGCGCCTGCCCGACCGCGAAGGCCGACCGGGCGTTCGTGCCGAAGAACAGGTCCTCGACGGCCACCGCGTCCGGCCGGTGCTCGTCGATCAGCGCCTCCACCCGGGCGTGGATGCGGGTCAGACGGGCGGCGCCGGTCTCCCGCGGCGAGGTCTCGATCACCCCGCCGTCGAGCGCCACGAGCCGGCCGGTGAGGCGCGCGACGACGCCGTAGCCCGTGTTGGCGGTGCCGGGATCGATGCCGAGGGTGACCACGTCCACCCGGGGGATTCTGCGCGCCGGACCGGACGCCTCCCCGGCGGGGCGCCGCGTCGCGGAGGATCGCCGTGGCCAGGCCGACGCCCAGCTCCTTGAACCCGGCGTCCCGCCCTGCAGGCCCCCGCCGGACGGGGTGGGGCCGGCCTACCTTCTGGTGCCGTGACCGATTCCCCCCTCCCCACCCGCACCCTGGGTGCCGGCGGCCCGGCGGTCGGCGCCCTCGGCCTCGGCTGCATGGGCATGTCGTGGGCCTACGACTCCGCCCGCCGCGACGACGACGCATCCGTGGGCGTCGTCCACCGCGCGCTCGAGCTCGGGGTGACCTTCCTGGACACCTCCGACGTCTACGGACCCTTCGACAACGAGGCGCTCGTCGGGCGCGCGCTGGCCGGCCGTCGTGACGAGGCCGTGCTGGCCACCACGGGCGGCCTCGTGGCCGACCTGACGGGCGAGCGCCCCAGCATCTCCCGCGACGGGCGCCCGGAGCACCTGCGGGCGGCGCTGGACGCCTCGCTGCAGCGGCTGGGCACCGACCACGTCGACCTCTACTACCTGCACCGCATCGACCCCGACGTCGGCGTGGAGGCGAGCTGGGGCGCGCTCGCCGAGGCGGTCCTGGCCGGCAAGACGCGGGCAATCGGGCTCAGCGAGGCCTCCGTCGACGAGCTCGACCGTGCCCAGGCCATCCACCCCGTGACCGCCGTGCAGTCCGAGCTCTCCCTGTGGACCCGCGACGCGCTGACCGGGGTCGTGCCCTGGTGCGCCGCGCACGGGGCCGCCTTCGTGCCCTTCGCGCCGCTGGGTCGCGGCTTCCTCACCGGCACCCTCACCCGGGCGACCTTCGAGGCCACCGACTTCCGCGCCGCCAACCCGCGCTTCGAGCGCGAGGCGCTGGAGGCCAACCTCGCCATCGTGGACCGGGTGCGGACGGTCGCCGCCCGCCTCGGCGCGGCGCCCGGGCAGGTCGCCCTCGCCTGGACCCTGGCCCAGGGCGAGCACGTGGTGCCGATCCCGGGCACGAAGCGGACGACCTACCTCGAGGAGAACGCCGGCGCCGCGCGGCTCGAGCTGTCGGCGGCCGACCTCGCCGAGCTCGACGAGCTGCCCGCGGCCGTCGGCTCGCGCTACTAGCCGCCTGGATCGTCGATCCCGCGAGATCCGTGGTCGCGGGCCCGGTCAGGGCCGCCCTGCGGACGCGGGTCGACCCTCAGATGCTCGCGCCGGCGAGGAAGAAGAACCAGACGCCCAGGGCCACGGCCGCGGTGAGCACGGACCAGACCATCACGACGTCGAGGACCTTCCAGCCACCCGCCCGCACGTCCTTGCGTTCACCGCGCATGGACTGCAGCCAGGCCGCGTGCCGGCGCTCCTGCGTGGTGCCGGTGCGCCGGCCGTAGTAGCGGTCCAGCACGCCGAGGCCCTTGCCGATGATGGCCATCCCCAGCGGGACCCCGAGGACGATGATGAGGTAGGGCCCCATCGTCGGCTGCGTCGTCTTGACGAGCCTGGAGACGAGGTAGACGAGGCTCAGCGGGACGCCGATCCACATCGCGACCGAGCCGGCGGCCATCACCGCGATCAGCGCCGCGCGGGTGGCGACTCCCGCCCGCGGCGCGACCGGGCCGTCAGCCGGCGGCTGCGTCCCCCGACCCACCGAGGCGCGCTCAGCGGCCACGCGATCGCCCCGCGCTACGCCTCGGCGTGGGCCCGGAGGACGTCGGCGCCGACGTCGAAGTTCGCGTGGACCGTGTCGACATCGTCCTGGTCCTCCAGTGCCTCGATGAGCCGCAGCAGCCGTGTCGCCGCTGCCTCCTCCAGCGGAACGCGGGACTTCGGCTGCTGAGTGACCTCGGCGGTCTCGATTCCCACGCCCGCCGCCTCGAGGGCGCCGCGCACCGCGGTGAGGTCCGTCGGCTCGCACAGGACCTCGAAGACGTCGTCGTCGCGGGCGATGTCCTCGGCCCCGGCGTCGATGGCGACCATCAGGTCGTCCTCGGAGTAGCGGTCGGCGTCCACGACGACGAGCCCGCGCTTGTCGAACAGGTAGGCGACCGACCCCGGCTCCCCGAGGCTGCCGCCGTGCTTGGAGAAGATGTGGCGGACGTCGGACCCCGTACGGTTGCGGTTGTCCGTGACCGCCTCGACGAGCATGGCCACCCCGGAGGGCCCGTAGCCCTCGTAGACGACGTCCTCGAGCGCCTCGGCGTCGGCCCCGGCGCCCGTGCCCTTGGCGATCGCGCGCTCGATGTTGTCCTTGGGCATGGACGCGTCCCGGGCCTTCTGGACGGCGAGACCGAGCCGGGCGTTTGCGTCCGGGTCACCGCCGCCGTCCTTGGCCGCGACGGTGATCGCGCGCGCGAGCTTCGTGAACAGCTTGCCGCGGCGTGAGTCGACGATCGCCTTCTTGTGCTTGATCCCCGCCCACTTGGAGTGGCCCGACATGCGCTTCAGTCTACGGATCGAGCGGCGGCCGGAGCCGCCCACGGCGCCTCGCCCGCCGCCCACAGCTCGTTGAGCCGCGCGGCGTCCTTGGCGGTGTCCAGGCACCGCCAGAAGCCGGCATGCCTCAACGCCCGCAGCCCGTCCGCGGCGGCGAGGCGCTCGAGCGGCTCGCGCTCGAGCACGGCGTCGTCGGCGAGGACGTCGAAGACGGACGGCTCGAAGCAGAAGAAGCCGCCGTTGATCCAGTGCCCCGAGCGCGGCTTCTCCTGAAAGCCGGTGACGCGGTCGCCCTCGAGCACCGCCACGCCGAACGGGAGCTCGGGCCGCACGACCGTCATCGTCGCCGCGCGCCCGTGCGCGTGGTGGTGGGCCAGCAGGCCGCGGAGGTCGATGTCGGCGAGCCCATCGGCGTAGGTCGCCATGAAGGTCCCGTCGCCGACGCGGTCGCGGACGCGGTGGAGGCGGCCGCCCGTCGGCGTGTCGAGGCCCGTGTCGACGCATTCGACCGTCACCCCCGTCCCCCAGTCCGTGCCGGCCGCGAAGGCCGCGACCAGCTCGTGCCGGAAGCCCGTGCAGAGCACGAAGGCGTCGGCACCCTGGTCGCGGTAGAACTCGATCACGTGCCGCAGGATCGGCCGGTCGCCAATCTCGGCCAGCGGCTTGGGCAGGTCGGCGTCGCGCTGCTGCAGCCGCGTGCCCCGGCCGCCGCAGAGGATCACCACGGGCGGGAGCATCGCGCCCCGACTCTAGGCGGACGCGAGGTTCCTGCGTAGCATCGCGCCATGGTGCGGCCGAGCCAGGATCTCGAAGGCGACCGGGAGGCCCTCGGCGGCGCCGTCCGGGACGAGCAGGCCGCGGCCACCCGCGCGCAGGCCTGGGGGCGGCTCGAGCGCGAGCGGGCGGCCGCGAGCGACGACCCGGTGCTGCACGTGCGCGCGGCCGAGGACCACGAGCGCGAGGCGGCCGACCACGGCCAGCGCGCCCGGGACGCGCACGCCGACCTCGAGCGCGAGGAGCGCCGCGGCGCCCGGACGCTCCGGCCCGAGGAGACGCTGTTCGAGGCGCTGACCGCCGCGGGCCCCGACCCGGCGCTCGACCGCCTCACGCAGTTCGCCTCCCGGATGCTCGGCACGACCGTGTCGCTCGTGTCGCTCGTCGGCCCCTCCAGCCAGGTCTTCCCGGGCCAGGCCGGGCTCGCCGACGCCGGCCTGGAGGGCGTCCGCGACACCCCGTTGGAGCTGTCCATCTGCCGCCACGTCGTGGAGCGCGACGCCCCGCTGGTCGTGTCCGACGCTGCCGCCGACGACCTCCTCGGCGGCCACCCGGCCGTCACCGACGTCGGCATCGCCGCCTACGCAGGCGTGCCGTTGCACACGCAAGGCGCCCCCGTCGGCGCCCTGTGCGCGATGGAGCTGCACGCGCGCGAGTGGAGCGCCGCCGACGTCCAGCTGCTCGACGACTTCGCCCACACCGCCGAGGCGGTGCTCGAGGCGCGCTACGCGGGCCGCCTCGCGGTCCAGATCGCCGAGCGGGAGCGGCGGGCGTCGCGCGTGCTGCAGCAGTCGCTGATGCCCGACGACCTGCCGCTCGTGCCGCGCGTCCAGCTCGCGGCCGCCTACCGGCCGGCCGAGCACCTCGTGGGCGGCGACTGGTACGACGCCTTCCGGCTGCCCGGCGACCGCGTGGCCTTCGCCCTCGGCGACGTCGTCGGCCACGGACTGCAGGCCGCCGCGGCCGCGGCGCAGCTGCGCAACGTCCTGCTCTCCCACCTGCTGCAGGATGCGTCGCCGGCCGTCGTCCTCGCCCGGCTCAACGACCTGGCCGCGGTCCGCGAGGACGTCGCCTTCTCCTCGACGGTCGTCGGCATCCTCGACCCCGCGACGGGGGAGCTCGAGTGGGCCGCCGCGGGCCACCCGCCGGCGGTCCTGTGCGCCGGCGGCCGCGCGACGGTCGACGCGGCCGCCGACAACCCGCTGCTCGCGGTGCGGCCGGCGTCGACGCCGTTGAGCTCGCGGAGGCTGAAGATGCATCCGGGCGACGCGCTGGTGCTCTACACGGACGGGCTCGTGGAGGAGCGGCCGGCCTCGCAGACCGAGGCGCGGCTCGAGCGGCTGCGACGGATCTGCGAGCGCCCGTGGGCGACGCCGCAGGCGCTCGTCGACAAGGTCCTCGCCGAGCTGCGGCCAGGACCCGCGGACGACGACGTGGCGCTGTTCGTCGTGCGCCTCGGCGAGCCCGAGGCCTAGCGCCCGCCCGGCGTCACCGATCGCCGTCCGTATCCTGCGCCGTCATGGTCCCTTCCGGCATCTTCAAGGCCTACGACGTGCGCGGCCTCTACGGCGACGAGATCGACGGCGACGTCGCCGAGGCCGTCGGCCGCGGCTTCGCCCGCGTCATCGCCGAGTTGTCGGGGACGCCGACGGATCGGCTGCGGCTGGGCCTCGGCCGTGACATGCGCCTGAGCGCGCCGGAGCTCGCCGGCCGCTACAGATCCGGCATGGTCGCCGAGGGCGCCCACGTGCTCGACGCGGGCATGGTGGGCACGGAGCAGCTGTACTTCCTCGTCGGCTCGCGAGAGCTCGACGGCGGCCTCATGTGCACCGCCTCGCACAACCCCGCGGCCTACACGGGCGCGAAGCTCGTGGAGCGCGGCGCGGTCGCCCTGTCGGGCGATCGCGGCCTGCAGGACATCCGCGCACAACTCGAGGCCGGCCTGCCCGAGCCGCCCGGCGGCGGCTCCGCCGAGGACGTCGACGTCGCCGCGGAGTTCGAGGCCAAGGCCCTCTCGATGATCGACATGGACCGGGTCGTGCGCATGAAGGTCGTGGTCGACGGCGGCAACGGCATGGCGGGCCCCATGGTGGGCCCGGTTCTCGCGCGCCTGCCCATCGAGCTGGACACCTACTACTGGGAGCCCGACGGTCGGTTCCCTGACCACGAACCGAACCCCCTGCTGCCCGAGAACCGCAGGTTCATCATGGACATGGTCCTCGAGCGGGGCGCCGACCTCGGCATCGCCTGGGACGGGGACGCCGACCGCTGCTTCTTCATCGACGACCGCGGCCGCTTCGTCGACGGCGACTTCCTCACCGCCCTGCTGGCCGAGTCCATCCTCGCCAAGCGTCCCGGCGCGGACATCCTCTACGACGTGCGCGCGTCCCGGGCGGTGCCCGACACGGTGGCCGCCCATGGCGGCACCGCGCACCTCAACCGCGTCGGCCACGCCTTCTTCAAGACGCGCATGCGCGACGAGGGCGGCGTCTTCGGCGGCGAGGTCTCCGGCCACTACTACTTCGCCGACTTCTACAACGCCGACTCGGGCACCATCCCCGCCCTGCTGATCCTCGAGCTGCTCTCCGAGAAGGGCATCGGTCTGTCGGCTGCTCTCGACGCCTACCGCTCGACGTACTTCATCTCGGGCGAGATCAACTCGGAGGTCGCTGACCCGGCGGCCAAGATGGCCGAGCTGCAGGAGCACTACGCCGACGGCGAGGCCTCGCACCTCGACGGTGTCTCCGTCGACTACGCGGACTGGCACTTCAACGTGCGGCCGTCCAACACCGAGCCGTTGCTGCGGCTCAACCTCGAGAGCCTGGTCTCCGAAGCCGACATGGAGACCAGGCGCGACGAGGTGCTGGGGATCATCCGCAGGTGAAGCTCCCACCCTTCGAGCTCGAGCGCTGGTTCATCCGGCACGAGTTGACCGCGCCCATCGACGCGTGCGCCTCCGACGTGGAGGCCCCGTCGATGGCCGAGGTCCTCGCGCTGGCCGCGCCGGACGTCCAGGACGAATGGGAGGCACTCAGCCTGTCCTACACCGAGGCGCGCGGGCATCCGCGGCTGCGTGCGGCGATCGCCGGCCTCTACCCCGGGCTCGCCCCGGACGACGTCGTCGTCTTCACGGGCGCGCAGGAGGCCATCTTCGCCTGGGCCAACGCGACGTTCGAGCCAGGCGACCACGCCGTCGTGGTGTGGCCGGCGTACCAGTCCCTGCACGAGATCGCCCGGACCATGGGTGCCGACATCACCCCGATCGAGCTGCGCCATGAGGACGGCTGGGCGCTCGACCTCGACGCGATCCGCACCGCGCTGCGGCCGCAGACGCGCTCCGTCGTCGTGAACTTCCCGCACAACCCGACGGGCGCACACCCGGACCGGGCCGTCTGGGCGGACCTCGTGGCCCTGTGCGAGGAGGCCGGCGTCGAGCTGTTCTCCGACGAGGTCTACCGCTGGGGCGAGCACGCGCCGGCCGAGCGGCTGCCCGCGGCGGTCGAGGCCTCCGAGCGTGCGATCAGCCTCGGCGTGATGTCCAAGACGTTCGCGGCGCCGGGCCTGCGCGTCGGCTGGATCGCGTGCCGCGACCGGGCGGTGCTCGCGCGGATCGCCGCGGTGCGCGACTACACCACGGTGTGCTCCAGCGCGCCGAGCGAGCTGCTCGCCATCGCCGTCCTCGAGGCGCTGGAGGCGACCGTCGAGCGCACGCGCTCGATCGTCGAGCCGAACCTCGCGCTCCTCGACCGCTGGTTCGAGCGCTGGGCGGACGAGATGGAGTGGGTGCGTCCGCGCGGGGCGCCGATCGGCTACCCGCGGCTGACGGGCGGCCGCGACGCGGCGGTCTTCGCCCGGGAGCTGCTGGACGATCAGGGCGTGCTGCTCATGCCCGGCGCCGTCTACGGCGATCCGGGCCCGCATTTCCGCCTCGGCTTCGGCCGCCGGGACCTGCCGCAGGCGCTCGAGCGTCTCGACAGCTTCCTCGAGTCCCGCCGCTGAGCCGCCCGCACGCCGGGGACTGATCTAGCCTCCGGCGCTCGTGGACCCGCTCATCGTCCTCTTCGGCGCCGGGGTCGGGCTCCTCGTCGGCATGACCGGCGTCGGCGGCGGGTCGATCATGACGCCGCTGCTGATCCTCGCCTTCGGCACCACCCCGGTGGTCGCCGTGGGCACCGACCTCGCCTACGCCGCGGTGACCAAGACCCTCGGCGGCTGGCGGCACCTGCGCGCGGGCACGGTCGACACGCGCCTGGCCCTGTGGATGGCCACCGGCAGCATCCCCGGCGCGCTGGGCGGCGTGGCGGTGCTCGAGCGGCTGCGGCACGCGTCGGGCGTCGACTTCGACACGCTCGTGCTCGTGCTCGTCGGGGTCGCCGTGCTGGTGACGGGGCTGGCCACCGTCGGGCGCGCCGTCCTCGTGCGCGACGCCGCCGAGCGCGAGCGCGACGCCGTCCCGATGGCCCGTCGCCACAAGGTCGCGGCCGCAGCGCTGGGGCTCGGGGTGGGCGTCGTCCTGGGCCTGACCTCGGCGGGCAGCGGTGCCCTGATCGCCGTCGGGCTGATCCTCGGCTTCCGACTCACGCCGCGGCGGGTCGTCGGGACCGACATCTTCCACGCGGCGCTGCTGCTGTGGGTCGCGGCCCTCGCCCATCTGGTGAGCGGCAACCTCGACGTCGTGCTCATGCTCAACCTGCTGATCGGCTCCCTGCCCGGCGTCTACGCCGGCTCGGGCCTCGGCTCGCGCGCACCGGCCAAGGTCCTGCGACCGCTCATGGGGACCGTGCTCTGCGTAGCCGGGACGCTGTTGTGCATCAAGGCCGGGGCGCCGGCGGGCATCGCCGTGGCGATCGGGATCGCGGCGGCCCTGGGCGGCGTCGCCTGGCTCGTCGGGCGGGCCCCGCGCCGCGTGCGGGGCGCGACGTGAGCTACAGGTGCCTGCCGCTGCCGACGCCGTTCGCGGTCGGGGCGGTCAACGCCTGGCTCATCGAGGACGAGCCGCTGACCCTCGTCGACTGCGGGCCGAACTCGGGCAGCGCGCTCGACGCGCTCGAGACCGGGCTGCGGGAGCTCGGCCACCGCCTCGAGGATCTCGGCCGGATCGTCATCACGCACCAGCACGTCGATCACGAGGGCCTGGCCGGGATCGTCGCCCGCCGCTCGGGCGCGGAGGTCTGCGCGCTCGACCGGCTCGTCGGCGTGCTCGAGGACTACGCCGGCCACTGGGACCGCGAGGACGCGCTGGCGGAGTCGCTCATGCGCCGCCACGGGCTCGACGGCGACCTCGTGACGACGCTGCGCGCCACCGCCCGCAGCCTGCGCGGCTGGGGCGCGCCGGTGCCGGTCGGCCGCGCCCTGACCGACGGCCAGTCGCTCGAGTTCGCCGGCCTCAGGCTCGAGGTCCTCCACCGCCCGGGCCACTCGCCGTCGGACACGGTGTTCCACGACGCCGAGCGCGGGGTGCTCATCGGCGGGGACCACCTGCTGGGCCACATCTCCTCCAACCCGGTGCTCGCGCTCGCCCTCGGCGGCAGGTCGGGCGACCCCGCCGACGGACGCCCCAAGCCGCTGCTGCGCTACCTCGAGTCGCTGGCCGCGACGCGCGCCATGGCCGTCGAGGTCGTCCTGCCCGGCCACGGACAGCCGGTGACCGACGTCGCCGGGCTCATCGACAGCCGCCTCGCCATGCACGACCGGCGGGCGGCGAAGATCGCCGGCCTGCTGGCCGAGGCCGGGCCGCTGACCGCGCACGAGGTCTGCCGCCGCCTGTGGGGCGATACGGCGCTGACCCAGCCGCTGCTGACCCTCTCGGAGGCCGTCGGCCACCTCGACCTGCTCCAGTCGCGCGGCGAGGCCGTGGAGGACGTCGGCGGACCGGTCAGCGTCTGGGCCGCGACGTGACGCCGCGCGGAAGGACACGGGCGAGGGGCGCGGCGCTCGGGCCGGGTAGCCTGCCCCGCGCCGCATGACCTACGAGCTGCCCCACCTCGCCGCCCTCGAGTCCGAGGCCATCCACCTGATGCGCGAGGTGGCCGCCGAGTTCGAGCGTCCCGCGCTGCTCTTCAGCGGGGGCAAGGACTCGATCGTGCTGCTGCGCCTCGCCGAGAAGGCGTTCCGGCCCGGCCGCTTCCCGTTCCCGATCATGCACGTGGACACCGGGCACAACTTTCCCGAGGTCCTCGCCTTCCGCGACACGCGGGTGGCCGAGCTCGGCGAGCGGCTGATCGTCGCCTCCGTCGAGGACTCCATCGCCGCCGGCCGCGCGGTCGAGGAGACCGGGCCGCGCGCCTCGCGCAACCGGCTGCAGACCGTCACGCTGCTCGACGCCATCGAGACCCACGGCTTCGACGCGCTCTTCGGCGGCGCGCGGCGCGACGAGGAGCGGGCGCGGGCCAAGGAGCGGATGCTGTCCTTCCGCGACGACTTCGGCCAGTGGGACCCGCGCGCCCAGCGGCCCGAGCTGTGGAACCTCTACAACGGCCGCATCCGCCGCGGCGAGCACGTCCGCGCCTTCCCCCTGTCGAACTGGACCGAGCTCGACGTCTGGCAGTACCTCGCCCAGGAGCGGCTCGAGCTGCCGTCGATCTACTTCGCCCACGAGCGCGACGTGTTCGAGCGCGACGGCATGCTCTACGCGATGTCCGAGCACGTGACGCTCGGCGCCGGCGAGCAGCCGTTCGTGACCTCCGTGCGCTACCGGACCGTCGGCGACCTCACGGTCACCGGCGCGGTGCGCTCCACGGCCACGACCCTCGAGGCTGTGGTCGCCGAGATCGCCGCCACCCGCGTCACCGAGCGCGGCGAGACGCGCGCGGACGACCGCGCCACGGAGGCCGCCATGGAGGATCGCAAGAAGGAGGGGTACTTCTGAGCACCTCGAGCCTGTTGCGGATCGTCACCGCCGGCTCCGTCGACGACGGCAAGTCGACGCTCATCGGCCGGCTGCTGTTCGACTCCAAGGAGATCCTCGCCGACCAGCTCGCGCACCTCGAGGACGTCTCCGCTCGCCGTGGCCTGGACACCGTCGACCTCGCGCTGCTCACGGACGGCCTGCGCGCCGAGCGCGAGCAGGGCATCACCATCGATGTCGCCTACCGCTACTTCGCGACGGCGCGGCGGAAGTTCATCCTCGCCGACTGCCCCGGGCACGTGCAGTACACGCGCAACATGGTCACGGGCGCCTCGACCGCCGACGTGGCCATCGTGCTCGTCGACGCGCGCGAGGGCCCGACGGAGCAGACCCGCCGGCACACGTTCCTGGCCTCGCTGCTCGGCATTCGCCACGTGGTCTTCGCGATCAACAAGATGGACCTCGTCGACTGGGACGAGGGAGTCTTCGAGCGCATCGAGCGCGAGCTGGACGCGTTCACCACCCGCCTGGAGATCCCCGACCTCGCCTTCATCCCGGTCAGCGCCCTGCACGGCGACAACGTCGTCGAGCGCTCGGCCCACACGCCGTGGTACGGCGGGTCGCCGCTGCTGTGGTACCTCGAGCACCTGCACGTCGCCTCGGACCGCAACCTCATCGACGTCCGGTTCCCGGTCCAGTACGTCGTGCGGCCCCGGACCGACGCCCACCACGATTACCGCGGCTACGCGGGCCAGGTGTCCGGCGGCGTGCTCAAGCCCGGCGACGACGTCCTCGTCCTGCCCTCCGGCGCCGCCTCCACGATCGCCCGCCTGGAGACCTTCGACGGCGACGTGGCCGAGGCGTTCCCGCCCATGTCGATCACCCTGCACCTGGCGGACGACCTCGACGTCAGCCGCGGCGATCTCATCTGCCGCCCGGGCAACCACCCGCAGGCCGCGCGCGAACTCGACGCGATGATCTGCTGGATGAGCGAGGCGCCGGTCCGTCCCGGAGCCCGCCTGGCGATCAAGCAGACCACGCGCACGGGGCGCGCGATCCTCGACGACCTGCGCTACCGGCTCGACGTCAACACGCTGCACCGCGACGAGGACGCCAGGGAGCTCGCCCTCAACGACATCGGCCGCGTCACCCTGCGCCTGAGCGCACCCCTGATGGTCGATCCCTACCGCCGCAACCGCGCGACGGGCTCGTTCATCCTCGTCGACGAGGCCCGCAACGACACCGTGGCCGGCGGCATGATCCTCGGGCCGGCCGAGGGCGCCGAGGCGGCCGGGGCGGCGTGAGCGGGCGGCGCGTCAGCCAGGGCGTCGTGTGGCAGCGTGAGGCGCTCCCGCGCGAGCGCCGGGCCGAGCTGCTCGGCCAGCACGGGGCGACGGTCTGGGTCACCGGCCTGCCCGCCTCGGGAAAGTCGACCCTCGCCGCCCGACTGACCGTCTATCTCGCGGAGTGCGGCGTGCCGGCCTACCGGCTCGACGGCGACAACCTGCGTCACGGGCTGTGCGGGGACCTCGGCTTCGACCACGCCAGCCGCGAGGAGAACGTCCGCCGCGCTGCGGAGGTCTCCCGGCTCATGAGCGACGCCGGGCTCGTGACCGTCGTCTCCCTCGTCTCGCCCTACGCCTCCTCGCGCGCCACCGCCCGCGCGATCCACGAGGACGCCGGGCTGCCCTTCCTCGAGGTCTGGGTCTCCACCCCGCTGGCCGAGTGCGAGCGGCGCGACCCTAAGCGCCTCTACGCTCGCGCCCGCCGCGGCGAGGTCGCCCACATGACCGGCATCGACGATCCCTACGAGCCGCCCGAGGCGCCCGACGTCGAGATCGGCGCCGACTGCCCTCACGACGTGGCCATCGACCGGCTCGTGAGCGCGCTCGGCCGCTGCGGCGTCGGCGCGGGCTGAGGCCGGCACCCCGGCGGCCGCCCCCGCTCCCGCTCGGCCATCGCTCTAGCCGAGGCCCTGCGCGAAGCCCTGCCGCCAGCTCGGATACCGCAGCTGCCAGGCGAGCTCGCGCTTGGCCTTCTCGTTCGAGGCGCCCTTCGCCTCGGTCAGCATGGCGGTCGCCACCTCGCCGGCCAGGAGCCGAGCGAGCCAGGCCGGGACACGCCTCGGTGGCCTGGCACCCAGCGCACTCGCCAGCACCGGCAGCCACTCCCGCACCGGCGCAGGGTCGTCGTCGACGATGTTGTAGACCCCCGGCTGTCCGTGGTCGACCGCGGCGACGGTCGCCGCGGCGGCGTCGTCGATGTGGACGTGCGACGAGACGCCGCCACCGTCCCCGACGATCGGGAACCGACGCCTGCGGATCGGCGCCGCCATCGGCGCATCCTCAGCCAGGCTGATCGAGGTCCCCGGACCGTAGAAGCCGCCGTAGCGCAACGCGAGCCCCTCGCCCCACTCGATCGTCGTCACCGCCTGCTCCAGATAGAGGATCGCCTCCAGCCCCGGCTGCCGAGGCGCCGGCGCGTCGGGATCGAGCGGCTCGGCCTCGGTCTGCACCGGCCCGCCGGTGCGTGCGAACCGGAAGGCCCCGAAGCTCTGCGCCACGAAGCGCCGGGCCCCGACGGCGCGGCCGGCCGCCAACAGATGGTCCGTCGCCTCGGTGCGCAGCCGGTTGGTCATGATCGCCCCCCTGAAGCGCTCTGGGTGGCGCGCGTCACGCATGCTCATGGGCCCGGAGAGCGCCGTGAGCTGATGCACGATCACCTCCGGCTCGACGGACGCCACCGCCCGGGCGACCGCGTCGGGGTCCAGGGCGTCGGCCACGACCGCGCGTGCTCCCAGGCTGCGCACCAGGTCCTGCTTCGACGCGCTCCTGGTCATCCCGACCACGTCGTGGCCTCGCCCCACGAGCTGCGGCACGAGCGCTCTGCCGAGGACGCCGGTGGCGCCGGCGAGGAAGACCTTCATGACTGCTCCTCTCGTCGCATCCTGCCTGGCAGACGAGGACGAGGCGCCGCCTGTGACAGTGGCGAGCTCCGGCCGGGCCCTGACGGTCAGGTGTTCGCCGAGGTGATGCCCGCGAGCGCCCGCGCGGCCTGCTCCCCGAGCCGCACGGCGTAGTTCGTGCCCCGGTCCTCGGGATACACCTGCGTCGTGTTGGCCAGCACGAGGCCCGGCACGCCGGTCTGCAGCGCGGGGATGCGCTCCCGGTAGCCGACGGTGACGATGGGCTGGGCGGCCGGCTCGGTGAACGCCCACGCCTCGCGCACCCAGGCGCGCGACCAGGCCGGGTTGACGCGCCGCAGCCCGGCGTCGTAGCGATCCAGCAGCGTCTCGGGCGCGGCGCCGAGCAGCTCGTGGCCGCGCGGGAGGTAGTTGGACACGTACAGGAAGCGGCGGCCGTCGTAGCGCTCGGGCTCGACGAGGTTCGTGTGCTCGATGAGCCCGAGGAAGCCGAGGTCGCGGTCGGCGACGTTCGTCCAGTAGAACGGGCTGAAGCGGCGGTCGAGCTCGAGCAGGAGCACCACCGCGGCGAAATACTCCGTCGCGCCGAGCCGGGCCGCGTAGGCGTCGGGGAGCAGGTCGCCGGCGAGCCGGGCGAAGACGTCGGACGGCAGCGTGCTGAGCACGGCGTCGTAGCGGGCGGGCTCCCCGCCGGGCGTGAACGTCGCCGGGTCGTGGCCGCGCCGGAAGGATCCCGGCGCGCCCGGCGTGACGGCGAACCCGGATCCCTCGCGCGTCAGCCGCGCCGCCGGCCGGTCGACCAGCACGCGTCCACGGTGGGCGTGCACGTCGTCACGCAGCGCCTCGAGCAGGCGCTCCCAGGACGAGCGCGGGTAGCCGAGCCGCTCGCCACGGGCCTCGTCCCCCTCGAGCCGCCGCCGCAGGGTGAGCTTCGACCACAGCCAGACCATGGCGATGTCCTCGGCCCGGTCGCCGAACTTCCCGCGCAGCAGCGGGCCCCACACGTGCTCCCAGGCGCCGCGCCCCATGCGCCGGCGGATCCAGTCCGCCGCGGTGACGTCCTCGTAGTGGGCCTGGTCGCCGCCGAAGCGCTGCAGGGCGACGACCGCCGCGCCCATCCGCACGCGCTCCCACGGCTTCAGCGGGCCGAAGCGCAGCAGGTCCTGCGGCGTCGTGAACGCCCACTGGCGGCCCCGGGCGAAGAACGCCTGTGTGGACGGGCGCCACTCGAGCTCGTCCGGCAGGCCGAGCTCGTCGTAGAGCGCGGCGATGTGGCGGTCGGAGGTGAAGAGATGGTGGTAGTAGCGCTCGAGCCGGTGGCCGTCGCCGACGTCGAGCGTCGCTGCCTGGCCGCCGAGCCCCGGCCAGCGCTCGTAGACGTCGACGCGCTCCCCCGCCAGCGCGAGGCGCCGAGCGGCGACCAGGCCGGTGACGCCGGCCCCGAGCACCGCGATGCGGCGGCTCACCCGCGCGCGCTCGGCAGGTCGGCGTCCGTGACGGCCAGCGCGTCGGCGGACGGGCCCTCGACGTTGACCGTCTCGTCGACGACGTAGAGCGGGCGCCGCTTGACCTCGTCGTAGATGCGCCCGACGTACTCCCCGATCAGCCCCACGGTCATGAGCTGGATGCCGCCGAGCAGGAAGACCGCGATGAGCGTGGAGGGGACGCCGGGGACGAACTGGTTCGTGTAGCGGGCCACGACCGTCAGCGGGATGCACAGGAAGGCCAGCAGCGCGCAGAGGAACCCGAGGACGGTCGCCGCCTGCAACGGCGCGTGCGAGAAGGACGAGATCGCGTCGAGCGAGAAGCGCAGCATCTGGCCGAGGGAGAACTTCGTCTCCCCGGCGTGGCGGGCGTCGCGCGCGTAGGCCACCGCGCTCTGGCGGAAGCCGACCCACACGGTCATGCCCCGCAGGAAGCGGTTGCGCTCGGGCATGGCGAGCAGCGCCCGCAGCGCCCGCCGGTCCATGAGGCGGAAGTCGCCGGAGTTGGGGGTCAGCTCGATGCGGGCGAGGCGCGCGAAGACCCGGTAGAACCAGCGCGCGGTGACGAGCTTCAGGCGCGTCTCCCCCGCCCGCGACTCCCGCACGGCGTAGACGACGTCCGAGCCGCCGCGCCAGTGCTCGAGCATCGTGAGGATGACCTCCGGCGGATCCTGCAGGTCGGCGTCGAGCATGACCACGACGTCGCCGCGCGCATGCTCGAGGCCGGCCGTCAGCGCCGACTGGTGGCCGAAGTTGCGCGACAGGGCGACGACCTTGACGCGGGCGTCGGCCTCTGCGAGCGCCGTCAGCCGAGCCCGCGTGCCGTCTCGGCTGCCGTCGTCGACCAGCACGAGCTCGAGCTCGAGGCCGTCGAGGGCGTCCGTGACCCGCGCGTAGAACGCGTCGACGCTCTCCTCCTCGTCGTAGAGGGGCGCGACGACGCTCACCAGGCCGGGTTCCCGTGCCATCCAGGGGCCATGGTACGGACGGGCGCTGGGTAGGCTCGCCGCATGATCGACGAGGCGCGGCTCGAGCAGGAGCTCACCACGATCGGCCGGCAGCTCGCCGACGACCTGCCCGAGACGCGCAACCCGCTCAAGGCGGCCGACGACAAGGCGATGGAGCTCGCCTCCGCCGACGCCGAGCTCAAGGCGGCGCTGTTTCGCTTCGTCGACGTCGTCCCGGCCTGCCGCAACCTCGACGACCTCGCCCGCCACCTGACGGCGCTGCTCTCGGAGGTCGACGAGCCGCCGCCCCCGATCGCCGTGGCCATGCGCATGGGCGACAGCCGGGCCGGCCGGACCGCGCTGGGCGCGGCCGCTGCCCGCGGCGTGCGCCACATGGCCCACCGCTTCATCGTCGGCGAGTCGCCGCGGGAGGCCATGAAGACCCTGCAGGGCCTGTGGAAGGACGACGTCGCCTCCACCGTGGACCTGCTCGGCGAGGCGACGGTCACCCAGTCCGAGGCCCAGCACTACGCCGACCGCTGCGCCGAGGCGCTCGACGAGCTCGTCGAGCGCTCCGCCCAGTGGCCGGCGCGCCCGGGCCTCGAGGCCGACTCCAGCGGGCCGCTGCCGCGTGCCAACCTCTCCGTCAAGGTCTCCGCCCTCACGCCGCTGCTGCGCCCGGACGCCCCCGAGAAGGGCCAGCGCGACGCGGCGGAGCGCCTGCGACCGCTGCTGCGCCGGGCTCGCGACCGGGGCGCGCACCTGCACATCGACATGGAGTCGATGGACTCGCGCGACGCCGTCACCGAGCTCATCCTCGACCTCCTCGCCGAGGACGAGTTCCGCGAGGGCCCGTCCGCCGGCTTCGTCCTGCAGGCCTACCTGCGCGACTCGCCGGCGACCGCCGACCTCGCGCTGGAGTGGGCGACGCACGGCGCGGGCGCCGCGCGCACGCAGCCGCTCACCGTCCGCCTCGTCAAGGGCGCCTACTGGGACCACGAAGTCGCCGAGGCCGCACAGCACGGCTGGTCGGCGCCGGTGTTCGAGGTCAAGGCCGACTGCGACCTGAACTTCGAGGCGCTAACCCGGCGCCTGATCGACGGGCGCGGCCACGTCCGCCCGGCGATCGCCTCGCACAACCTGCGCTCGCTCGCGCACGCCATCGCCTACAACCGGCTCACCGGCGGCGAGGACTCAGACCTCGAGCTGCAGGTCCTGCGCGGGCTCGGCGATCCGATCCAGGAGGCGCTCGCCGCTCAACGGCTGCGCGTGCGCAGCTACTGCCCGGTCGGCGACCTCGTGGCGGGCATGTCCTACCTCGTGCGGCGGCTGCTGGAGAACACGAGCAACGAGTCCTTCCTGCTCGCCCAGTCCCAGGGGACCTCGATCGACGAGCTGCTGGCCCGGCCCGAGCCATCCGCCGCCGAAGCGGCCGGCCGGTGAGCGCCCTCACCGCCTTCGCCAACGAGCCGGTGCTCGAGCTTCGCCGCCCGGCCGTCCGGGCGGACCTCGCCGGGGCGCTCGAGGCGCTCGACGCCGAGCTCCCCCTGCGGGTGCCGGTCTGGATCGGCGACGAGCGCCGGGAGGGCGAGGACATCGTCTCCGTCGACCCGAGCCACGCCGAGCGCGTCGTCGCGGGGGCCGCCGCGGCGACCCCCGCGGAGGTCGACCGGGCCCTCGACGTCGCGCAAGCCGGCTTCCGCGAGTGGGCGGCCACGCCGGCCGAGGGACGCGCGGACGTCCTGCTCAAGGCGGCGGAGATCCTGCGCGCCGGGCGCCTGCGGGCCGCGGCGCTGGCCCTGCGCGAGTGCGCGAAGCCCTGGCCGGAGGCCGACGGCGACGTCGCCGAGGCGATCGACTTCCTCGAGTTCTACGCCCGCGGAGCGGTCGAGCTCGCCGGGGGCGCGCCGCTGCTGCAGGTGCCCGGCGAGCGCAACGAGCTGCGCTACGCGCCGCGCGGGATCGTCACGGTCATCTCCCCGTGGAACTTCCCCCTCGCCATCCCGCTGGGGATGACGGCCGCCGGCCTGGCCACGGGCAACGCCGTGATCCTCAAGCCGGCCGAGCAGGCGCCGGGCTGCTCGCTCGTGCTCGCCGAGGCGCTGAGCGAGGCCGGGGTCCCCCCCGGGGCCTTCCAGCTGCTGCCCGGGCTCGGCGAGGTCGGCGCCGGGCTCGTCGAGGACCCGCGCGTGCACACCATCGCCTTCACGGGCTCCAACCAGGTCGGCCTGGAGATCGTCCGCAGCGCCGCCGAGGTGCGCGACGGCCAGAAGCACCTCAAGCGGGTCGTGGCCGAGATGGGCGGCAAGAACTGCGTGATCGTCGACTCCGACGCCGACCTCGACGAGGTCGTCCCGGCGCTCGTGCAGTCCGCCTTCGCCTACGCCGGCCAGAAGTGCTCCGCGGCCGCCCGCGTGCTCGTCCACGAGGCCGCCCACGACGCGCTGCTGGAGCGCCTCGGCGGCGCCGTGTCCGTGCTCGAGGTCGGGCCCGCGGACCGCATGTCGATCGACGTGCCGGCGGTGATCGAGGCCGAAGCGCTCCAGCGCCACGCGCGCTTCGCCGAGCTCGCCGGGCGCGAGGGCCGGATCGTGGCCAGCGCGTCCGACGTCCCCGGCGACGGCTTCTACGCGCCGCCGACGCTCGTGGCCGACCTGCCCGAGGGCTCCGATGTCCTGGCCTCGGAGATCTTCGCCCCGCTGCTCGCCGTGGAGCGCGTGAGCTCGATCGACCATGCGTGCGACCGCATCGACGACTCGCCCTTCGCGCTCACCGGCGGGCTGTTCTGCCGCAACCCGCAGACCGTGGAGCACGTCGTGCGCCGCTCACCCGTCGGCAACCTCTACGTCAATCGCCATATCACCGCCGCGATGGTCGGGCGCCAGCCCTTCGGCGGCAACAAGCTCTCCGGGACCGGCACGAAGGCCGGCGGGCCGGGGTACCTGCAGCAGTTCGTCGAGCCGCGCGTGGTGACGGAGAACACGATGCGCCACGGGCTCGTCGTCTAGCTCCGGCGTCGCACCCGCCGGCTTGCATGCGTCGACGGGCCAGCGGGCAATGCGCTGAGCATGGCACCCGACGGCGCCGCCCCGGTCACCGCGCGCACCGTCTACCGGGCGGTCCTGCTGGCCTTCGGGCTGGTCGGGCTCGTGGCCCTGTCCTCCGAGCTCGTCACCCTCCTCCTGCTGCTCCTGCTGGCGGTGATCGTCGCCGTGCCACTGAGCGCCGCCGCCGACCGGCTGGAGCGCCTGGGCGTGCCCCGCGGCGTGGGTGCGCCGCTGACGCTCGTCGTCGCCCTCGCCGTCCTCGGCACCGTCGTCGCGCTGCTCGTGCCGACCTTCGTGCGCGAGGGCCGGCACTTCGTCGACGAGATCCCGCGGGTGCTGACGTCGCTCAACCACACCTTCAGCCAGGCGGCGAGCGGGAACGGGACGACGGACGTCGGCAGCCGGCTCAAGGCCTGGCTCGGTGGTTACACGGACCATCCCGAGCGGTTGCTGGGGCCGGCGACGACCGTGGCCTCCGGCCTGGGCGGCGCGCTGACGGGCGCGCTCGTCGTGCTCTTCACCGCCCTGTTCTCGGCCGTCTATCCGGAGTCGCTGCGTACGGGCCTGGTCCGGCTGGTGCCCCCACGCCGCCGGCCGCACGCCCGGCACGTCATGCACCGCCTGGCGACCGCCTACCTCGGGTGGCTCACCGGCCTGGCCGTCAGCATGGTCGTGCTCGGCACGCTCACCTACCTGGGCCTGACGCTCGTCGGCCTGCCCTTCGCCCTGGTCTTCGCGGTCCTGACGGGGATCGCCACGGTCGTGCCCTACTACGGGGCGATCCTGAGCTACATCCCGCCCCTGGCGGTGGCCCTGACGATCTCGACGCCCAAGGCGCTGCTCGTCCTGCTGATCTCGCTCATCGCGCACTTCGTCGAGGGCAACCTCGTCGCGCCGCTGATCATGGCGCGGGCGGTACGGCTGCATCCGGCGCTCGTCGCCGCGGGCGTCCTCGCCGTGGAGCGGCTGATCGGCGTTGCCGGGCTCATCGTCGCGGTACCGGTCCTGGTGACCGCCAAGATCCTCGTGGAGGAGCTCTGGATCCGTGCCATCGAGTCCGACGCGCCCCCGGAGGCGGAGCCCGTCGAGCTCCTCGCGGCCGACGCACCCCCGCGCGCGCCGCGTCTGGTGCTCCCCGGACAGGCCCGACGTGAGGCCCGGCGCGCCGCCCGGCATGCCCGCGGTGAGCCGTAGCCGGCAGGCCGGCGAGGACTAGACGGCGGCTCACCGGCGCACCCACCGCCGCGCCGGCGGCCGGCGGAAGGACTCCTGGTTGAAGGCGGCGTTGACGCCGACGAGGGCCGCCTCGGCCGTGAGGGTGACGAGCCCGAGGACGTTGAGGTTGCGCTTGGCGCCCTTCTGCGCGTCGGTGGCCTCGCGAGCGGCGTGGTCGCCGTCGGCCAGCGGCACGGCGCCCTCCGGCGCGAGCCCGGCGAAGCGCATGCCCTCGGCGGCGGTGGCGATCCCGGAGACCGCGAGCAGGCCGAGCAGCCCGTCGCGAGCGTAGGCCAGCCGGCGCTCGCGGGGGCTGAGGCGCCGGCTGGCCGCCTCGTCGACGCGTGCGCCGATCCAGCCGGCGCTCACGGCGAGCAGGGAGAGCGTCTGCACCGTCCCGTACCGGCGCCAGGCGGCGTTGATGACCTTGCCACGCTCGGCGGGGCTCGAGATCTCCGCCACCGCCGGGTGCATGGCCATGCGGCCGTAGAGGTTGCCGCCGAGCAGGCCGGCGAGCCCGAGGTCGTGGGCGGCGCGGCCGACCTGGCTCAGCAGGACGGGCGGAGGCGAGAGCGAGGGCATCGGCTCCCTCCTGCCCGGCGCGCGGCCCGGCGAATCGGCTCAGAAGCGGTCGCGGCGGATCGTCGGGCGGTTGCCCTTGATCCTCGTCCCGCGCAGGGCCGCCACCACGGCGTCCGCCTGATCCTCGGGAACCTCGACGAGCGTGAAGCGGTCGTGCACGGCGATGGCGCCGATGTCGCGCCCGGCGAGGCCGGACTCGCCGGTGATGGCGCCGACGAGGTCCTGTGGGCGCACGCCCGCGCTGCGGCCCGCGCCGACGAACAGCCGGGCCGTCGACCCGTCGCCGGAGAACGAGCGCAGCGGCTTGCGCCCGCGACCACCTGGCCGCGAGCCGCGGCCGTCAGGCGCGCCGCGGTCGCCCGTGCGGGCCCCGCGCGACTGCCGCTCGTCGGCGGCGCGCGGCTTGCGCGTGTCGAAGGCGGCGGCGGGCAGCTCGGCTTCGCCGGCGTCCGCGTCGCCCGTGGCCGTCGCGGCGTGGGCGAGCTTGACGGCCGCGAGCGCGACCTCCATGACGTCGAACTCCTCGCACAGCGACTCCACGACGGGCCGCAGGCCGTCGAGGCCGCCGGCGACGATGGCTTCCCGCAGCGCGCCCTGGGTGAGGTCGAGCCGGCGCGCCCGCAGGTCGGCGACCGTCGGCAGGGCCTCGATCTCGATCGGCTGGCCCGTGTGGCGGGCGATCGCCTTGAGCATCCGATGCTCGCGCGGCTGGGCGAGCGTGATGGCCACACCCTCGCGCCCGGCCCGGCCCACGCGGCCGATCCGGTGCGTGTACTGGTCGGCCGCGGGCGGCAGGTCGTAGTTGACGACGTGGCTGAGGACGTCGACGTCGAGGCCTCGCGCGGCGACGTCCGTGGCGATCAACAGCTCGGTCGTGCCGGCCTTCAGGCGGCCCACGACCTTCGTGCGCTGCTCCTGGCTCAGGCCGCCGTGCAGCGCCTCGGCGCGATAGCCGCGGCCGTTGAGCGTCTCCGTGAGGTCGTCGACCTCGTCGCGGGTGCGGCAGAAGACGATCGCGGCGGCCGGCGACTCGAGGTCGAGCACCCGCCCGAGCGCCGCCGGCTTGAACGCGCGGGCGACGACGTAGGCCCGCTGGCGCACGAGCGGCGCGTCCGTGCCCGCGTCCGTCGGACCGCCGGCGAGCTCGATGCGCACCGGGTCGCGCAGGTGCCGGCGCGACAGGGTCTGGATCCGCGGCGGGAGCGTGGCGCTGAACAGGACGGTCTGGCGGACCTCCGGAAGCGCGCCGAGCAGCGCCTCGAGGTCCTCGGCGAAGCCCATGTCGAGCATCTCGTCGGCTTCGTCGAGCACCACGGTCTCGACGGCGTCGAGCCGCAGCGCGCCGCGGCGCAGGAGGTCCAGGGCCCGGCCCGGCGTGGCCACCACCACGTCCGTGCCCCGCGAGAGGGCCTTGAGCTGGCGCAGGATGGGCTGACCCCCGAACACCGGCAGGACCCGGGCGCCGAGCCCGCGCCCGTAGCGGTGCACGGCCTCCGAGACCTGCATGGCGAGCTCGCGCGTCGGGACGAGCACGAGCGCGGCCGGGCGCTCCTCGGTGCGCGGGACGGCCAGGCGCTGCAGCAGCGGGAGGGCGAACGCCGCGGTCTTGCCCGTTCCCGTCGCGGCCTGGCCGAGCAGGTCGCGGCCCTCGATGAGCGGCGTGACGGCCTCCGCCTGGATCGGCGTCGGCTCCTCGTACCCGAGGCCGGTGAGCGCCTCGAGCAGCTCGGGGCGCAGGCCGAGGCCGGCGAAGGTGACGACGGCGCTCACAGGTGCGCCTGGCCGGTCGAGGCGCTCGTCCCGCCGTCGACGGCGAGCACGGCGCCGGTGATGTACGCCGCGTCGTCCGAGGCGAGGAACAGCACGGCCGGCGCCACGTCCTCCGGGCGCCCAGGGCGGCCGAGGGCGGTGCGATGGGAGAAGGCGGCCACGACCTGCTCGTCCTGCGCCGCCTCGGCGGTCAGCTCCGTCACGGTGAACGCCGGGGCGACCGCGTTGAGGCGCACGCCCCGGTCGCCATAGTCGAGCGCGAGCGAGCGCACGAACCCGTTGATCGCGTGCTTCGTCGCGTTGTAGGCCGCCTGGCCCCAGTCGCCGGCCGTCCCGGAGACCGACGAGACCGCGACGAGGTTGCCGCCGCTGTCGACGAGCCGCGGGAGCGCGGCCTGCGCGAGGTGCAGGAAGCCGTCGACGTTGGCGCCCCGCATCGTCGCCCAGGCCTCCGCCGACAGCTCTGTCAGCTCGCCGTGGGCGAACCCGGCGGCGTTGCTGACGACGACGTCGAGCCCCCCGAAGGCCTCCACGACCGCCTCGACGAGCCGACGGGTGTCCGCGGCGTCGGCGAGGTCGGCGCCCACCGCGAGGGCCGTGTCGGCGCCGTGACCGGCGATCGTCTCCTCCAGGGGGCCCGTGCGGCGCCCGGCCACCGCCACGCGCGCGCCGTTGTCGAGGAAGGCGCGGGCGATGGCGCGGCCGATCCCGCTGCCGCCGCCGGTGACGAGGACGGCCTTGCCGGCGACGGCGTAGGTGTTCTGGGTCATGGGATCCCCTTCAACAGGAGCGCGTGGATGCGGGCCTCGCCGGCGAGCTCCGGGTGGAAGCTGATGGCGAGCAGGTTGTCCTGGCGCGCGGCCACGGGGTGGCCGTCCACCTCGGCGAGCACCTCGACGCCCGCGCCGTGGTCGGCGATCCAGGGCGCGCGGATGAACACCGCGCGGACCGGGCCGCCGTCGACGCCCGGGATCTCGAGGTCGGCCTCGAAGGAGCGGATCTGGCGGCCGAAGGCGTTGCGCGCGCAGGTCAAGTCGGCGAGGCCGAGGTGGGCGCGGTCGAGCAGGATCATCCCGGCGCACGTGCCGAGGACGGGCGCACCGGAGCGCGCGAATGCCCGCAGCGGCTCGCTGAGGCCCTCGCGCTCGATCCCGAGCGTCATCGTCGTGGACTCCCCGCCGGGGATGACGAGGCCGTCGAGCCCATCCAGGCCGGCGGGCGTGCGTACCTCGCGCGGCTCGGCGCCGAGGCCGCGCAGCACGCGGCCGTGGGCCTCGAAGTCACCCTGCAGCGCGAGGACGCCGACCGTCGGCGCGCTCACCAACCGGAGGGGGGCTCTGCCCCCTCGCGGCCCCAGGAGGGCCGCTCCCCCGTCACCATCCCCTACCGGCCAGGAGCTGCGAGGTTTCCAAGCTGCGGCTCTCGACGGACGTCATCGCCTCACCGAGGCCCTCGGAGGCCTCGGCCACGCGCGCGGCGTCGGCGAAGTGCGTCGTGGCGGCGACGACGGCACGGGCACGGATCGCCGGTTCGGAGGACTTGAAGATGCCCGACCCGACGAAGGTGCCCTCGGCGCCGAGCTGCATGGTCAGCGACGCGTCGGCCGGGGTGGCGATGCCGCCCGCGCAGAAGAGGACGACGGGCAGGCGGCCGTCCTCGGCGACCCGGCGGACGAGCTCGAGCGGCGCCCGGTGCTCCTTGGCGGCCGTCGCGAGCTGGGCGTCGTCCATGACCGTCAGGGCGCGGATCTCGGAGGTGATGCGGCGCAGGTGGCGCACGGCCTCGACGATGTCGCCCGTGCCGGCCTCGCCCTTGGAGCGGATCATGGCGGCGCCCTCGGCGATCCGCCGCAGCGCCTCGCCGAGGCTCGTCGCCCCGCAGACGAACGGGACCTTGAAGCCCCACTTGTCGATGTGGTTGGCCTCGTCGGCCGGCGTGAGGACCTCGGACTCGTCGATGTAGTCGACCTCGAGCGCCTCGAGCACCTGGGCCTCGGCGAAGTGGCCGATGCGCGCCTTGGCCATCACCGGGATGGTCACGGCCTCCTGGATGCCCCGGATCATGAGCGGATCCGACATGCGGGCCACGCCGCCGTCGCGGCGGATGTCGGCCGGGACCCGCTCGAGCGCCATGACCGCGACGGCCCCGGCGTCCTCGGCGATCCTCGCCTGCTCGGCGTCGACGACGTCCATGATGACGCCGCCCTTGAGCATCTCGGCCAGGCCGGCCTTGACCCGGAAGGTGGACTCGTCGCGCATGGCTTGAGTCTACGACGCTCGTGGGCTCCGAGGATGAGGGTTTCGCCCTCCCGTCACCGGTCGGCGCCGATGTCAGCGACCTGCCGCCGGCGCCTCGTGAGCGGGCGACGTCCAGACGACGTCACCGTTCGCTACTTGAGCTTGAACGCCTTGATGCGATCGTCGTACTGCGCCGCGTCGCGGGCGTAGACGCCGTACGCGAGGGCCTGCAGCGTGGCCATGAGTCCCGTGTGCGAGCGCACGAAGGCCGGGGAGTTCGAGGAGTACCAGAGCGTCCGGTCCGCGAGCTTGGCGACGTCGGACAACGAGGCGTCGGTGACGCACAGCGTCGCCGCGCGGCGGTGGCGGGCGATCTTCATCGCGCGCAGCACGAGCGGGTGGGGCCGGCCCGCGGACAGGCCGATCACGAGCGTGCCCTCGTCGATGCGCCCGAGACGCGAGAGCACCTCCTGCGACGGGGTGGCCGCCGTCTCGGCGCGGATGTCGAGCAGCATGAGCAGGTGGCGCAGGTAGGAGGCGAAGAACGCCATCTGGTCCACGCCGGCGATCAGCAGCCGCTCCGCGGAGGCGATCGCCTCGATCGCGCCCTCGACCTCGGAGCGCGAGACCTTGCGCGCCGTCTCCTCGACGTTGACGAAGTCCGCCGCGATCGCCGCCTCGAAGGCGCCCTGGTCGATGGAGAACAGCGGCTCGGAGGCGGCGGCCGCCTCCGAGCCGTGGCGGCGGTACTCCTCGCGCGCCGCGGCCTGCAACTCGGGGAAGCCCTCGAAGCCGAGCGCCTGCGAGAACCGCACGACGGTCGAGGACGAGGTCGACGCGCGCCGGGCCAGCTCCTCCGCCGTGTGGAAGGCCACCTCGTCGAGGTGGTCGACGACGTACTGCGCCACGTCCTTCTGGGAACGCGAGAACTCGTCGAAGCGCGACGAGATGAACGCCGAGAGGGTCTGGTGGGTGGGTGGGACCCCAGAAGCGGGCGGCATCGGAACGGTCTTTGGCATCGCCCCGGGAGGGTTCGACGGCGCCCCACCCCTATCCTCCCCCGCCGCATGGAGCTGCTCGAGACCCGGCTGTCCGGACCCCGGCTGATCGCGCCCGCCGTGCACGGCGACGAGCGCGGGTTCTTCGTGGAGACCTACCGCGAGGAGACCTGGCCGATCGAGCCCCACCCGCCCTCGTTCGTCCAGGACAACCACTCCCGCTCGCGCCGCGGCACGGTGCGCGGCATCCACTTCCAGACCCATCCCGGGCAGGGCAAGCTCGTGCGCTGCGCCCGCGGCAGCGTGTGGGACGTCGTCGTCGACCTGCGTCGCGGCTCGCCGAGCTTCGGGGAATGGGAGGGCTTCGAGCTCGACGACGTCCGCGCGCACCAGCTGTGGGTCCCCGTCGGCTTCGGCCACGGCTTCTGCGTGCTGAGCGAGACCGCCGACTTCGTCTACAAGTGCACGAGCACCTACGACCCGGCCACGGAGGCCGGCATCGCCTTCGACGACCCCGCCGTCGGGATCGACTGGCGGCTGCCGCGCGACGAGCTGTCCTACTCGCAGCGCGACGCGGACGCGCCGCCGCTGGCCGCGGTCGCCGATGACCTCCCGTTTCATCTCTGACGCGCACGACGGGCGCTTCGCCCCGAGCCCGACGGGTGTCCTGCACCTCGGCAACCTGCGCACCGCACTGCTGGCCTGGCTGTTCGCCCGCTCGGCCGGCGCCCGCTTCCTCGTCCGGATGGAGGACCTCGACACGGGGCGCGTGCGCCCGGGCCTGGCCGCGCGCCAGCTCACCGACCTCGCCGCGCTGGGGCTGAACTGGGACGGCGCGGTGGAGGCCCAGTCGGCGCGCACGGACCGCTACGCCGCGGCCATCGCGCGCCTCGACACCTATGAGTGCTTCTGCACCCGGGCCGAGATCCGCGAGGCGGCCTCGGCCCCGCACGCGCCGGTCGGCGCCTACCCGGGCACGTGCCGCGACCTCACGGCCGACGAACGGGCCGCGCGACGGGCGGCGGGCCGCTCCCCCGCCCTGCGCGTCCGCGCCGACGGCGCCCGGGTGGCGTGGACGGACCGGCTGCTGGGCCCGCAGGCGGGCGCCGTCGACGACCTCGTGCTGCGCCGCGCGGACGGCGCCGTCGCCTACAACCTCGCCGTCGTCGTCGACGACGGCGCCCAGGGCATCGGCGAGGTGGTCCGCGGCGCCGACCTCGCCGACTCCACCCCGCGCCAGCTGTGGCTCGCTCGCGCCCTGGGGCTCGAACCGCCCACCCACGCGCACGTGCCGCTCGTGCTCGGCCCGGACGGTGCGCGGCTCGCCAAGCGCCACGGGGCGGTGACACTTCAGGACGTAGCACCGGACGCCGCCCTGCACTGGATGGCCGCCTCGCTGGGCCTGCGCGGGACCACGCCCGCCGTGCTGCTGGACGGCTTCGACCCCGAACGCCTGCCGCTGGAGCCGACCGTGTACGGCTGACGCGCGTGGGACACTTCCGCCGTGGTCCCCTTCACGCCCGTGCAGACGCGCCGGACCTTCGAGGAGGCGGTGGAGCAGATCGCCGAGCGGGTCAAGCTCGGCGAGCTCGCGGTGGGCGACCGGCTCCCCTCCGAGCGGGCGCTCGCCGAGCAGATGCAGATCTCGCGCCCGACGCTGCGCGAGGCGGTCAAGGTCCTGCAGGACTCGGGGCTCGTGGAGGTCCGCCGTGGGGCCGCAGGCGGCATCTTCGTGGCCACGGAGCTCGTCCCGCCCGAGCTGCTCGTGCACCGGCGCGAGATGCGTCTCGGCGAGGTGGCCCAGGTGCTCGAGGCGCGCCGCCTGCTCGAGCCGCAGGTCGCCCGCCTCGCTGCGCAGCGCGGCTCGCAGCCCGACTTCGCGGCCATGGCGGCGACCATCGCCGGCCAGCGCGAGCTCGTCGCGGCGGGGTCCATCCTCGCCGAGGGCCGCGAGGACCGCTTCCTCGCCCTCGATGTGCGCTTCCACCTCGCCCTTGCCCGCGCCACGGGCAACGACGTGCTCGTCTCGCTCGTGCGGGCGTTGTACCGCGACCTCGAGATCGCCCGCGACATGGCCCTGCACTACGAGCCCGTCCCCGAGTGGTCGCTCGCCATCCACGAGCAGACGCTCGCCGCGCTGCGCTCGGGCGACCTCGAGCGCGTCGCGGCGGTCATGGACGAGCACCTCGGCCAGGTCGAGCGCACGTGGGAGCAGGAGACCGGGCGGCCGCTGACCCGGCTGTAGCCCCTTGCGCTCATGGTAAGGATCGTTTACCTTTGTGGTCCGCCAAGGATGGGAGCCCCGTGACGCCCGACGTGCTGATCCGCCGTGCCGCCGCCGAGGCGAAGCACGGACGCCCGCGTCGAGACGTCACGCTGGAGGACCGCTACACGCTCCAGGAGGGCACGGTCTACCTCTCCGGCGTGCAGGCGCTCGTGCGGGCCATGCTCGACGTCCGCCGGGCGGACGAGGCGGCCGGCCTGCGGACGGGCGCGATGGTCTCGGGGTACCAGGGCTCGCCGCTCGGGACACTCGACAAGGAGCTCGCCCGCATCACCGGAGTGCTCGAGCCGCTCGCCGTCCACGTCCAGCCCGGCGTCAACGAGGAGCTCGCGGCGACGACGGTCTGGGGCTCCCAGCTCGCTCCCGCCCTGCCCCGGTCGACCGTGGAGGGGGTCACGGGCTGGTGGTACGGCAAGGCGCCCGGCGTCGACCGCGCCGGCGATGCCTTCCGCCACGGCGGATTCGTCGGCGCCCACCCCAAGGGCGGGATGGTCGCCCTCTGCGGCGACGACCCGTCTGCGAAGTCCTCCACCCTGCCCAGCGCGGTCGAGGCGACGCTGCGGGCGCTGCACATGCCCGTCCTCTTCCCGGGCGACGTGCAGGAGACGCTCGACCTCGGCCGCCACGCCGTCGCCCTCTCGCGGGCCAGCGGCCTGTGGACGGGCCTGAAGGTCGTCACCGCCGTCGCCGACGCCACCGCCACCGCGCAGGTCGGCCCGCAGCGCGTGCGCCCGGTGCTCCCCATGGTCGAGTGGGAGGGCGGGCCCTACGTGCACGTCCCCTCCGCGAGCCTGCTGCCGCCGGCGTCGCTGGAGATGGAGCGGACGCTGGCCGGCCCGCGGCTCGCGCTCGCCCGCGAGTACGGCCGCCGCAACGACCTCAATCGCGTCACCCGCGACTCGCCGGACGCCCGCCTCGGGCTCGTGGCCACCGGCACGGCCTACCACGATCTCGTGGAGGCCCTGCGCACGCTCGGCCTCGACGACGACCGGGCCTTCGCCCGCGCCGGGCTGCGCATCATCCAGCTGCAGCTTCCCTGGCCCCTGCATCCCGACGACGTGCGCGAGCTCGCCGCCGGCCTCGACGAGCTCCTCGTGATCGAGGAGAAGGGCCCGTTCGTCGCCACGGGGCTGCGCGAGGCCCTCTACGACGCCCCGCAGCGGCCCCGCGTGCACGCGGACGGCGTCCCCGTCACCGGTGCCCTGGACCCGGACTCCATCGCCCGCGCCGTCGGCGGCGCGCTGCGCGCGGCGGGCGCGAGGCTCGACGGCGTCGAGGCTCGCCTCGGCCTGCTCGAGGCGATCGACCCGCGCGGCGTCGAGGACCAGCCGGCCCGCACGCCGTTCTTCTGCTCCGGCTGCCCGCACAACCGCTCCACGGCCGCGCCGGACGACGCGGCGGTCGGGCTCGGGATCGGCTGCCACACGATGGTGCTCCTCAACCAGGCCGGCAAGGGCCGGGTGACCGGGCTGACGCAGATGGGCGGCGAGGGCGCGCAGTGGATCGGCCAGGCGCCGTTCACCGCCACGGAGCACCTGTTCCAGAACCTCGGCGACGGCACGTTCCACCACTCGGGCTCACTCGCCGTGCGGGCCGCGGTCGCGGCCGGCGTCAACGTCACGTACAAGCTGCTCTACAACCGGGCGGTCGCGATGACCGGCGGCCAGGCCGTCGAGGGCGGCATGACCGTCCCGCAGCTGACCCGCTGGCTGGCGCTGGAAGGTGTCCGCCGCATCGTCGTGACCTCGGACGAGCCGGAGAAGTACCACGGCGTGACGCTCGACCCGATCGCCGAGGTGCGTGACCGCGACGCCCTGCTCGCCGCCCAGCGCGAGCTCGCCCGCGAGCCCGGCGTGACCGTGCTCATCCACGACCAGCAGTGCGCGACGGAGCTGCGCCGCGACCGCAAGCGCGGCCGCGCGCCGGAGATCACGACGCGGATCGCGATCAACGAGCGCGTGTGCGAGGGCTGCGGCGACTGCGGCCAGAAGTCCGGCTGCCTGTCCGTGCAGCCCGTCGACACCGACTTCGGGCGCAAGACGCGCATCCATCAGGCCTCATGCAACCTGGATCGCTCGTGCGTGGACGGCGACTGCCCGTCGTTCCTCGAGATCATCCCCGGCAAGCGGGCGAAGCCCACGGCGCCCCTGCCGCCGGCCGCCCTGCCCGAGCCGCAGCTGCGCCGGCGCGACGCGACCCTGCGGCTGATCGGCATCGGCGGCACCGGCGTGGTCACCATCGCCCAGGTCGTCGGGATGGCCGCACTCATGGACGGCCGCCACGTGCGCGGGCTCGACCAGACCGGCCTGGCCCAGAAGGGCGGCCCGGTGATCTCGGACGTGCGCATCGAGGACGTCCCCACCGGCGGCTCGACGCGCGCGACCACGGGCGGCGTGGACGCCTACCTCGGCTTCGACCTGCTCGGCGCCACGGCGCCGGAGAACCTGCTGACCGCCGACCCGGGCCGGACGGTGGCCGTCGTGTCCACCCACCGGACGCCGACGGGAGCGATGGTCGTCGACCCCGCCGTCGGCTTCGCCGAGCTCGACGCGTCGCTGGACGTCATCGGCCGCCACGTCGCCGAGACCGTGGTGCTCGACCCGCAGGCGCTGTCCGAGACGCTCTTCGGCGACCACATGCCGGCCAACGCCCTGCTGCTCGGGGCCGCCTGGCAGGCCGGGCTCGTGCCGGTCACGCGCGCGTCGCTGGAGGCGGCCTTCCGGCTCAACGGCGCGGCGGTCGAGCAGACGCTCGCCGCCTTCGACTGGGGCCGCGCCGTCGTCGCCGACCCGGACGCCGTGGCCGCGGCCACGGCGCCGCCGGTCGACCCGGCGCCGGCGCCGGCCGCCGAGGTCCGGGCCATCGTCGAGTCCGTCGGCGCGCCGGCGGACTCCGAGCTCGAGCGGCTCCTGCTCGTGCGCGTGTCCGAGCTCGTCGCCTACCAGGACGCCGCCTACGCGCGCCGCTACGCCGCCGTCGTGGCCGACGTGCGGGCCGCCGAGCCCGGGAGCGGCACGCGGCTGGCGGAGGCCGTCGCCCGCGGCCTGCACAAGCTGCTGGCCTACAAGGACGAGTACGAGGTGGCCCGGCTGCACCTCGACCCGGTCGAGCGGGCCCGGCTCGAGGCCGAGTTCGGGGCCGGCGCACGCGTCTCCTACAAGCTGCACCCGCCGCTGTTGCGGACGCTGGGCATGGAGCGCAAGGTCGGGCTCGGCCCGTGGTTCGACCCGGCCTTCCGGGGCCTCGTCCGGCTGCGGCGCCTGCGCGGCACGCGCCTGGACCCGTTCGGCCGGGCGCACGTGCGCCGCGTCGAGCGCCAGCTGCCGGTGACCTACGAGGCGCTCATCCGCCGCGGGCTCGAGCACCTCGGGGAGCCGGGCGCCTACGAGACCGTCCTCGCGCTCGCCGAGCTGCCCGACGGGATCCGCGGCTACGAGGACATCAAGCTGCGCAACGTCGCGGCCTTCGAGCAGCAGGCGCAGGCTTTGCTCGAGCGGCTCGAGCCGCCCCAGGACGCCTAGCGCAGGACGACGACGATGACCACGATGAGCGCGAGGATCAGCGTCGCCAGGACGAACCCGACGTAGCGCGCGGCGCCGGAGGGTGCGCGCTCGGAGCGTGTCGACCGGGCGCCGCGCGGGCGACCGCGCGCCTGCAGCACCGCCTCTCGGCGTCCCATCGAGACCGCGGCGGGCCGGCGGCCCCGCGCCGGAGGCAGCGGCCGGCGGCCCTCGGCGGGCCGGTCGCGGCCGGGCTCGGCCGTCGACGGCGCCCCGAGCGGCGACGCCTCGCCGAGCGGGAGCAGGCTCGTGACCGGCTCGGGCCCGGGCTCGGACGGAGGACCCTCCGACGGCGCCTGGCCGTCCTCGGCGGCCGCGAAGCGGCCGCCGTTGCCGCGGGTGGGCTCGGGCTCGCCGCCGGCATCGTCGGCGGGCGCGTCCTCGGCGGCCGCGGGGTCGGCGGGTGGCCCGGCCGGCGGCTGCTGCGCGGCACTCGGCTCCGCGGGCCGCGGCGGGGCCGTCGACTCCGTGGACAGCGGCGGCGTCGGGTCGGCGGGTGGCGGCGCGGCGGCGGGCGGGCGGGCCGGGCTCGGCGGCTGGGTGTCCGCACCGGCTGCGGTCTGCGGCGGTGGGCGCGTCGCGGCGAGGGCGTCGGTGACCGCGTCGCGCCCGAGCCGTTCGACGACGTGGGTCGCGACTCGCTCGGCGGCCTGCCGGGCGACGCGGACGGCGACCTCCTCGGCCACCTCGGCGGCGACCCGCTCGGCCTCGTCGAGGCCGCGGTCGGCGGTCACCCGGGCCTCGGCTGTGAGGCGCTCGGCGGTCGCACGCGTCTCGGTCGTCACGCGCTCGGCCGTCGCGCGGGTCTCCGCGGTCACGGCCTCGGCGGTCGCGCGGGCGTCCGCGTCGACACGCTCGGCCTGCTCGGCGGCCACGCGCTCGGCCCGCTCGACAGCCTCCTGGGCGATCTGCGCGGCGGCCGCCTCCGCGGCCTCCACGGCGCGCGCGACGACGCCATCCGCCACCTGGTCGCCGGCGGCGCGGGCCGCCGTCTCGGCGCGGGCCACGGCGGTCTCGGCGATCTCGGCGGCCACGGCGGCGGCCGCACGCTCGGTCGCGTCGCGCTCCGCGGCGAGCCGGCCCGCCGTGGCGTCCGCCTCGGCGGCCGCCACGGCCAGTCGCTCGAGCGCCACCTCGGCGTCCGCGGCCTGCACGGAGCTCGAGGACGGGCCGAGCTGCGGCGCGGGCAGGTCGATGGTCAGGTCGGCGCCGACCTCGAGCTCGGCCGGACCGACGGTCTCGGGCCGGCGGGCGCAGCCGAAGCGGACGGTCCATGCCTCTCCGTCGGGCCCGGCGCTGGCGCTCTTGCCGCCCTGGGCGCCGATCCGTCGCCGGCGTCCCTCGATCTCGACCACGAGCTTGGCCCTCCCGAGCCGCACGGGCTCGTCGGCGTGCCAGCGCCCGACGAGCTCGAAGGCGCCGTCGGCCCAGCCGAACCGCTCGAGCTCGAAGGCGGCCTCCGGGCTCACGGTGCCGGCTCGTCCGGGGTCGGGTCGCGCGGGCGAGTGGGCTCGTCCGGGGCCGGTTCGCGCGGGCGGGCCGGCTCGTCCGGCTCGTCCCCCCCGTGGGTCCGGCGCGCGTCGACGGCGCTGACGCGGCGGCGGCGGCGCTCGACGTCGAAGGAGATGCGGATCCGAGCGGCGACGAGCACGGCCCCGGCGGCGAGGATCAGCGCGCCGGCAAGGGCGAGCCAGAGGCCGGTCTGCGTCGTGGCCGCGCCGACGGCGGGCGGGTGGTCGAGCACCGTCACGAGGACGAGCACGAGCGCCGCGGCGGCGAGCGGGGCGAGGTGCCGCGGCTCCAGGCCCACCGTCGCCGGCCCGAGCATGCCGAACGCCGCCAGCCCGGCCGCGACGGCCAGGGCGGCGAGGACGATGTCGAGCAGCTCGAAGACGTCCCAGGCGTTCAGGCCGGGCTCGTACCAGTTCAGAAAGAGCGAGACGAGGAGCGTCACGGCGCCGATCAGCGCCAGCAGCGGGCCGGCCTCGAAGCGTCGAGCGGGCATCGGATGAACCTATTGGCCGTTGCGGGCGAGATCCCTGCGCAACGTCCGTGTGCGGCCCGCCGCGTCGCGCAGGCGGGTGCGGAAGGCCGGGTCGCGCCGGGCCTCGCGCGCGAGGGCCGCGACCACCGGGGCGAAGCTGCCCGGCCCCGTGGTCAGGACGAGGTCGATGCCCGCGCGCACGGACCGCACCGCGGCTGCGCCCGGATCGTCGCGGGCGCCGGCGGCCTGCGCTTCCAGCGAGTCCGTCATCGCCACGCCGCGGAAGCCGAGCCGGCGCCTGAGCAGGCCGGTGACGATCGGCGCCGACTGGGACGCGACGTGGGCGGGGTCCAGGGACGGATAGCGGGCGTGGCCGATCATGACGGCCGGCGCCCCCGCGCTGATCCCCGCGCGAAACGGCGGCAGGTCGCGGGCGCCGAGGGTCCGGGCGGCCGTCCGGATCGTCACCGGGACGTCGTCCGTGTTCGCCGTGGCGGCCCCGAGGCCGGGGAAGTGCTTGATCGTCGGGGCCACCCTCGTCCCGGCGTAGCCGTGCACGGACGCCGCCACCAGCCGCGCAACGGCGGCCGGCCCGCCAGGGAAGGCGCGGCCCGCCAGGGCCGACCCCGGTCTCCCGACGTCGGCCACCGGCGCCAGGGAGAGGTTGACCCCGAGGCGCCGGAGGTCGCGGCCCGCCGCCGTCGCGGCGGCGCGCGCGGCGGCCGGGGTCGCGAGAAGCGGCTGGCCTGCCCGCGGCGCGGCCCAGGGCAGGACGCGGACGCCTCCACCCTCCTGGTCGAGGCACACGATCGCCCGTCCCCCGCCCGCCCTGCGCAGGGCGGCGGTCACCCGGCGGGTGGCCGCTGGGGTCGGGACGTTGTCCTGGAAGAGCACGACCCCGGCGGCCCGGCCCGCGCGCAGGGCGCGCAGCACGTCGGCGGGCGGCGGCGTGCCGGAGAAGCGCAGGATGACCGCGGAGCCCGCCAGCCGCTGCGGCGAAAGCCGACGGACCGCGGCGGCCGCCTCCGCCGCCCGGTCGCGGTCCGGGTCCCGCGGTGGACGCACGCCACCTCCCGACGACTCGCGGGCGGCGGGGCGCTCGGGCGTCCGGGCGCCGCCGGGATCGTCGCCCGCGCCGGCGCCGAGCGCGGCGCCCACGCCCGCCGCGACGACCGCCGCGGCGCCCAGCGCGGCGAGGCGCCGCCGGGAACGGTTCGCGCGACGACCCACCCGGGCAGTCTCCCACCCCATGGCCGCCCTGCACGTCACGGAGTTCACCGACCCCATGTGCCCGTTCGCGTGGAGCGCCGAGCCGGTGCGCCGCGCGCTCGACTGGCGCTACGGCGACGGGCTGAGCTGGAGCGTCCGCGTCGTCGGCCTCGCCGATACCCGGCAGGACTACGCGGACAAGGGGTTCACGCCGGAGAAGCTCTCCACGAGCTACCGGCGGCTCAGCGCCGCCCACGGCATGCCCATGGACACGTCGCTGCGACCGGCGGTCGCCGCGACCATGGCCGCCTGCCGCGCCGTCGTCGCCGCTCGCCTGCACGCCCCGCAGACCGAGCGGCCCGTGCTGCGCGCGCTGCGGGTGCGCAACTTCGCCGGCCAGCTCCTCGACGATCCGGCCACCCTTCGCGGTGCGGCCGCCGACGCCGGCCTCCAGCCGGAGCGCCTCGAGGACTGGCTCGCGCAGGAGCAGGTCGAGGCCGCGCTCCAGGACGACCTGCGCGCCGCCCGGCACCCGACGCCCGCGGCCCTCGCCCTCGATCACAAGCTCGCGTCCTTCAACGGCGGCCGGCGGTACACCTGCCCGTCCTACGAGTTCGAGCGGATGGCGGACGGCGCGCGCGCCGCCGTGCCCGGCTTCCAGCCGGCGGCGGCCTCCGAGGTCGCCATCGCCAACCTCGCGCCCGGGCTCGAGCGCCGCGAGGCGCCCGACGACGTCGAGGCGGTCCTGCGGTGGGCGAACGAGCCCCTCGCCACCGCCGAGGTCGCCGCGGTCTGCGAGCTCGACCTCGACGAGGCGCGCCAGCAGCTCGGCCGCGTCGCGAGGGAGCGGCCGATGGGCGCCGACGGGCTCTGGTCGCTGGCCTGACGGTCCTGGCAGGGGCGGCGCACGCGGCGGCGGCGCGGCGCGCCGGGTTCGGCGGCGCGTGAGGGCGAGGTGGACGACGCGCGGACGGCGCCGCGAGCTTCAGTCGCCCAGCGGTCGCCCCGGCGACCACGGGGCGACTGACACTCCCCGGCACGAGCGGGGCCGGCTCCAGCTTCAGTCGCCCAGCCGTCGCCCCAGCGACCACGACGCGACTGACGCTCCCCGGCACGAGCGGGGCCGGCGCCTGGCGTCTTCCATATCAGGCCCCTCTGCTCACCAGCCGCCGTGCGTGCCGCCAGCCGCTTGTACGGCGCCACGCGCCGTGGAACACGCCCCTCCTAGCGGCGCCGCGATCGGCCGCCGCGCGGCGCCGGCCGGGTCAGCGTTCCCCCGCGCGAGCGGCGGATGAGGTAGACGATCAAAAACGTGCACACGAAGGCCAGCAGCAGGCTGCCGTACTCCCGCCCGAAGACCAGCGCGCTGATCAGGCCGGCCACGAACGACCCGGCCACCCCGACGGCGATGGTCGCGAACACGCCCATCGGATCCGGCCCGGGCAGGGCGAGCCGGGCCAGGGCCCCGAGCACGAGCCCGCCCACGGCGAGCGCGACGACGTAGGTCACGAGCTCCATGGGCCCGACCGTAGCCTGTGCGATCCGAGGGCCGGTAGCTCAGCGGTCAGAGCAGTGGACTCATAATCCATCGTGCGGAGGTTCGACTCCTCCCCGGCCCATAGGTAGATAGAGGGGAGGTCCCAGCGACCCGCTGCTTTCGAGCTTCGAGCTGATGTGGTCGGTCACCTTCTCCTGAACTCACGGGCCCTTCGTGGATGGCGACGTAGGTCATGGCCTCATCGGGAGTGGCGCCCTCCCAGTGCCGCTGGCCGGGCTCGAACCAGACGAAGTCGCCTGTGCGAATCTCGACGATGTCCTCACCTTCGCCTTGCGCCCAGCCGACGCCGCTCGTGACGATCAGCGTCTGGCCGAGCCGGTTGACCTTTCACGGTGTGCGGGCGCTGGGCGGGAAGCTGGCGGCCGCGCCGGTCATCCGGCTCGGCGCTGCGCGCTGGAAGTAGCCGCTGATGCCGACATCGCCGGTGAAGCTCGCTTCAGGAGCACTGGTGGTCGGTCCTGCGTCGTTGCGGTGGATCTGCATGATCATCTCCGGTTCTTGGGGTGGGTTGCGCTGACGGAAGCCGGTCCTCACAACTCGGTGGTCTCCGGGTCGCCGCCCCAGAGTCGCCCGTCGCGACGGCCTAGCGCGGTGATCGCCCGCAGCTCATCCGCTTCAAGCTGAAGTTGGCCGAGCTCGAGGTTCTCCTGCTGGCGGGCAGGGTCGGAGGACCGCGGAATCGGAATGCTGCCGAGCTGCTGGTGCCAGCGCAGGACGACCTGCGCGGGGCTCGCGCCGTGCCGCCGCGCCGCGTCGGTGACCGGATCGGCGGCCAGGAGCGCGCGGCTGCCGATCCCCAAAGGGCTCCAGCTTTGGGTCTGGATGCCGAGCTGCCGGTGCAGCTCGCACGCCTGCACCTGGGGGAAGTGCGGGTGCAGCTCGATCTGGTTGACGGCAGGGACCTCACCGGTCGTCTCGATGATCCGGTCGAGGTGGTCTGCGTTGAAGTTCGACACGCCGATGGAGCGGACCTCGCCGTCGGCTCGCGCGTCGACGAGCGCGCGCCACGTCTCGATGTAGAGCCCGAGCCGCGGGTTCGGCCAGTGGATGAGATACGAGTCGATGCGGTCGAGGCCGAGGCGGTACAGCGACGCGCGGACCGAGCGCCGGGCGGCGTCGTAGCCGTGGTCGGGTCGGCGGATCTTGGAGGTGACGACGATCTCCTCACGGGGGACGTCGCTCTCGCGAACGGCTCGGCCGACCTCGGCCTCGGTGTCGTAGCCGACGGCGGTGTCCAAGAGCCGGTAGCCGCAGGCCAGCGCGCCGGCGATGATGTCGACGCCGCGGTCGCCCTTGAACCCGAAGGTGCCCAGGCCGATGGGCGGGATGGTGGTGTCGTCGTTGAGACGGATCAGCTCCACGGTGGTGCGGGCAGGGTTCCGGACGGTGGGCATGTGCTGACTCCTTTGCTTGTGATGTCGCGGTGCGACATCACAAGGCTAGCACCTATAACACGGTGATGGCACGGTGCGACATCGACGCGCTAGCGTTGCCGGCGTGCCCCGTTGGCAGCCCAACACTCAGGAGCGGCTCGTCCAGGCCGCGCTCGAGCTTTACACGGAGCAGGGCTATGAGCGCACGACGGTTGGCGAGATCGCCGACCGCGTGGGCGTGACCTCGCGGACCTACTTCCGCCACTTCCCCGATAAGCGCGAAGTCCTCTTCGCCAGCGGGGTGGCGATCCGCGAAGCGATCGTTGCGGCGACATCCGAAGCGCTCGGGTCTCGGCCGGCCTACGAGGCCGTCCTCGTTGGCGTCACGGCCGGCAGGGAGGTCTTTCAGAGCCGGGAGTTCGCCAAGACACGGGAGGCGGTGATCGCGACCAGCGAGGAGCTCCGCGAGCGCGAACTGGTCAAGATCGCCTCGATCTCCACGGCGCTCAAGACGCTCCTCGTCGACAGCGGGTGCGACGAGGCGACAGCGCGCATGACCGCCGACGCCGGGGTCGCGGTCTTCGTCGAGGCCACCCGCAGGTGGCAGGACGGCGACGACGCGCCGTTCGCCGAGCTGGTCGGTCAGGCTGCGCAGCTGCTGCGCGAGACCGCCGCGACCCAAGCCGCGCTCGTCACCTGAACGCCCTGATGTCGCGCTGATGTCGCACTGAGACATCACCTGCTACGGTCTTCCCAGAACGCGGGAGACCGCGGCGAGTGGATCGCCGACCGTTCGTCCAGTGGGGTCGCGTGACCGCATCCGATGCGGGAGCGCCCGCGCCCCAAGCATCGGACTCCCCATGCCGCACATCGAACTCATCGTGTTGTTCCTGCTGGTGGTGGTGACGGCGCTGACCGTCGCCGCCCAGCGGCTTGACGTGCCGTACCCGATTCTGCTGGTGATCGGCGGGTGCGCTCTCGGCCTCGTGCCGGGCCTGCCCGAACCCGATCTCGACCCCGACGTCGTGCTGCTCATCTTCCTGCCGCCGCTGCTCTACGACACCGCCCTGCGGACGTCGCGTCGCGAGCTGCGCCGCAACGTGAGCCCGATCGCGACGAGCGCTATCGGGCTGGTGTTGCTGACCATGGTCGTCGTCGCGATCGCCGTGCACCTCGCCGTCCCCGGTCTGCCGTGGGCTGCGGCTTTCGCCTTCGGCGCGATCGTGTCCCCCACCGACCCGCTCGCGGCCGTGGCGATCGCACGACGACTCGGCGTCCCTCGCCGGCTCGTCACCCTGGTCGAGGGCGAGTCGCTGATCAACGACGCCACCGCGCTGGCCGCCTACACGAGCGCCGTCGCCGCAGTCACGGGCTCGTTCAGCCTGCTGGACAGCGGCGGCGACTTCGTGCTCAACGTCGTCGGCGGCGCCGTCATTGGCCTCGTCGTCGCCCAAGTCCTCAGTTGGGTGTTCCGCCAGATCGACGACGACCAGCTCACCGTCACGGTCACGTTGCTGGCCGGGTACGCGGCCTACCTGCCGGCGGAGCAGCTCGGCCTCTCCGGCGTCATCGCCGCCGTCGTCGTCGGCTTGGTCAACGGCCACCGCATCGCCGAGCTCTTCGGACACGGCGCCCGCCTCTCGGCCACCGCGTTCTGGGACGTCCTCGTCTTCCTGCTCAACGCCGTCCTCTTCGTACTGGTCGGGCTGCAGCTTCCCGCCGTGCTCTACGACCAAGAGCGATCGATGTCGGTCCTGATCGCGTTAGGCGCACTGGCCGGGAGCGTGGTCATCCTCGCCAGGCTGCTGTGGCTGCACACCACCCCCTGGATCATCCAGGCGCTCGACCGGCGTCCTCAGCACCTCCAGCACCGCATCGCATGGCGCGAACGAACCGTCATCGGCTGGGCCGGACTGCGGGGCGCGGTGTCCCTGGCTGCCGCACTCGCCCTTCCCATCGGCTTCCCAGAGCGCGACCTGCTGATCTGGATGACGATCTGCGTCATCGTCGCGACGCTGGTCCTGCAGGGCCTCACCCTCCCTCTGGTCATCCGCCGCCTGGGCGTCGAGCAGGACGACGCCGCCGAGCTCGAGGACCTCCATGCGCGCAAGGCCGCCACCGGCGCCGCCCTCCTGCGGATCGACCAGTTGCGCGAGCAGTCGTGGGTATTGCCCGACAGCGCCTATCGGCTGCGGCGTGCCTACGAGTTCCGCGACCGACGCCTACGACAACGCGCCTGCTCCCACGAGGAGGAAGAGGACCTCGAGGCGCGCTCGAGCGCCTGGCAGCACATGGTCCGCGAGGTCCTGGACGCCCAACGCCGACGGCTCGTCGAGCTGCGCAACGAAGGCGACATCTCCGACCACACGCTCTACACGGTCATGCGCGAGCTCGACCTCGAGGACGAACGACTCGAGATGTGACCCCGGCGTCTCGCCCAACTCCTACGAATCTGCAATGGGTACCCAGGCGGGTAACCCAGAGGTCAGATTCGACGTCGGCCTGCCATAGCAACTGGGCTAGTATTCGGCTCTACAGAGCCAAGCCAGACGGGATTCCGATGCCTCATAATCCATCGCGCGGAGGTTCGACTCCTCCCCGGCCCATGGCACGCGACGGGATTGGCGAGAAGCGCTGCGTCCAGACGCGCTTCTCGCCAATACCACGACACACGCGAGTCAAGATGCGTGCCACCGCGGCTCAGCCCAGCTCGTCCGTCCGCAGCACGGAGCGGCCGGAGTGGCCAGGGCCGCCGTCCTCGCGCTGCAGGGAGACGTCGACGTAGCGGTAGGCGCGCGGGTCGGCGCCGAAGGGAACGTCCATGCGGGCGCGGCCGCGGGGCCCGACCTTGAACGTCCCGAGCGCCACGAGGTGGCGGTCGTCCGTCATGAGCCAGGCCTCGTAGAACGAGCCGTCGCGGGTCGGGGCCAGGCCGGCGACATCCAGCCGGGCGCGGCCGCCGGGATGCAGGGTGACGGCCACCCGGCCGGTGGCGGCGGCGCGGCCGCTGCCCGGCAGCGGGCGCAGCGACGCGAGCACCCACGGATCCGTCTGGGCCGTCTGGCGAACCGGGGCCGACCGGGGCGCCGGGGTCGTGTCGTCGCCGGAGCCGGCGAGCAGCCCGACGCCGACGCCGGCGCCCAGCAGGCCGGCGGCGGCCACCGCGGCGAGGACGGGCCGCAGCACGAGGCGGCGCCGGCGGCGCGGCCGGGCGACGGCGGGCTCGGACGGCGTGAAGGCCGGCCGCGGGGGAACCTCCCGGCCCTGGGTCAGGCGGTCGAGGTCGAGGGCGGGGAGCTCGGCCGCCTCGGGCGTCCAGGCGCCGACGGGCAGCTCGCCGAGGGTGTCGGCGAGCCGGCGCAGGCGCTCGACCTCCGCCCGGAAGTCCTGGTCGCCGGCCATGAGGTTGCGCGCGAGCTCGCGCTGCTCGGGCGCGACGGTGCCGAGCACGACGGCGGCGGGCTCGACGAGCCAGTGCGCGGTCATGTCCCCTCCCCCGCCAGGCGCGGCCGCCGGTCGCGGAGGGGCGTCGCCTCGCTCGTGCGCTCCGCCGACAGCACGTTCTGCAGCCGCTCCAGCCCGCGCACCATGCGGGTCTTGACCGTGCCGAGCGGGACGCCCGTGGTCTCGGCGATCTCCGTCTGGGAGAGGTCCTCGTAGAAGCGCAGGCGCAGCAGCTCCCGCTCGTCGTCGGGCAGCGTGCGCAGCAGCTGGGCCACCCGCCAGCGCTCGGCGAGCGCGTCCTGCTCGGACTCGACGGCGGTCTCGGGCATGCGGGCCGGGTCCGTCGGCACCGGCCGGCGGCGGCGCAGCTCGTCGATCGCCCGGGAGCGGGCGATGGTCATCACCCAGCCCGTGAGCGACCCGCGGCGGGGGTCGAAGTCGGCGCCGCGGCGCCAGACCTCGCCGAACACGAGCTGGAAGACGTCCTCGGCGGCGCCGGCGTCGGCCAGCGCCTGGCGCAGGTACCCGTGCACGGTGGCGCCGAGCCAGTCGTGCAGCGCGGACAGCGCCGCGGCCTCCCCCGCCCGCAGGCCATCCACGATCCGCCGCTCCTCGCGGGCGGTGAGCCGCCGGCGGGTCACGTGGAAGGCGACGGGGAGGGCACGGAAGGGGTACGCACGCCAGCCGCCGATCGGATTGGCGCGCCGAAGCTCAACCGCTTCGGGGCCGGCGCGCGGACCCCGCACGACACCCGCCGTCCCAAGGAGGACACCACCCGCATGCCTCACCCGTCCCACCGCCGCGCCCTCGGCGCGGCCAGCCTGCTCACAGGACTCGCCCTCGCGGCGAGCGCCGCCCCGGCTCATGCCGCCACCGTCGGCCTGGCCGGCGGCGCGACGTCGCTGAAGCTGACCCCCAAGACGGCCAGCGTGCTGCACCACCTCGGTGTCCAGGTCAGCCCCACGGGCGCGGCGCGCGTCCGCGGCCGTGCCGTCGCCTTCCCCATCACGGGCGGGCGCATCGATCCGGCGACCGCCGCGGGCGTCATCCGCCACCGGGGCGGCCTGCGGCTGAAGGCCGGCCACGTCAGCGTGAACCTCTCGCGCTTCGTCGTGCGCACGACCAAGCCGTCCAGCGTGAGCGCCAAGGTCAACGGCGGCAAGCGCCTGCGGGCCTTCGTCCCGGTGCTCGGACGCGCCAGGATCACTCGCAACGGGCTCGCCACGACGGTGCGCCGGGTGGACCTGCACCTCTCGACGCCCGCCGCCCGCGCGCTGAACCGCGCGTTCGGGGTCCATGCCTTCAGGGGCCGCCTCAAGCTCGGCACCGTGGTGATCAAGGCCAAGCCGTCGCAGGTCGCGTTCAAGGGCGGCGCCACGAGCCTCACCCTCGACCCGGCCGCCGCCGCGGCGCTGAGCTCGCTCGGCGTCACGCCCGGCGTGTCCGCTCCCGCCACGGCGAACCCGGACGGCTCGCTGTCCTTCCCGATCACGGGCGGGCGGGTCAACCTCAAGTCGCTCGCCGGCTCCATCACCCACTCGGGCGGCATCACGCTGACCGCGGGGTCGCTGCCGTCGGGCGTCACCGTCGTCTCGCTCGCCGACTTCACGATCAACACGCGGACCAAGCAGCTCACCGCGACGATCAACGGCGGGGCCCGGGCGGCCATCCTCGACCTCGACCTGTCGGCTCCGGCCGTCGCGGTCAAGGGCCGCCGGGTGACCGTCGGCAACGTCGGCGCCAGCCTCACCCAGGGTGCGGCGGACGCGCTCAACGGGGCGTTCGGCGTGACGGCCTTCACGGCCGGCCTCAAGCTCGGCACCGCGACGGTCGTCGGCCGCGGCGCCTAGCCCTCCCCCACCGACGCGAGCGCGCGGCTTCCCTCAGCGGGAGCCGCGCGCGAGCGCGTCGAGCTCCTCCAGCGTCTGGCCGGCGCCGAGCGCGACGCAGGTCAGCGGGTCCTCGGCGATCATCGCCGTGATCCCGGTCTCGAGCTCGATCCGCGCCGGGAGACCGCGCAGCAGCGCGCCTCCACCGGCCAGCACGACCCCGTGCTTGGTCATATCGGCGGCGAGCTCGGGCGGCGCCTCCTCCAGCGTGTCGTGCACCGCGGCCATGATCTCGGCCAGCGACGGCTCGAGCGCCTCGCGCACCTCGACGCTCGAGAGCACGAGCTCCCGCGGCAGGCCGGAGAGCAGGTCGCGGCCGCGCACCTGCGTCTCGCGCTCGAGCTCCAGCGGCCCGGCGGAGCCGACCTCGAGCTTGATGGCCTCCGCTGACCGGGTGCCGACCGCCATCCGGTGACCCTGGCGCAGGTGCGTGGTGATCGCCTCGTCCATGTCGTAGCCGCCGACCCGCACGGAGCGCGACACGACGATGCCGCCGAGGGAGATGATCGCCACCTCGCTCGTCCCGCCGCCGATGTCGACGACCATCCGCCCGACGGGCTCGGCGATCTCCAGGCCGGCGCCGATCGCGGCGGCGAGGGACTCCTCGATCAGGTGCACGTCGCGGGCGCCGGCCGACAGGGACGCCTCCTCGATCGCGCGGCGCTCGACGTCGGTGATGCCCGACGGGGCGCACATGACGACGTTCGGGCGGCTGAAGCGGCTCGTGAGGACCTTGGCGAAGAACTGGCTGAGCATCGCCTCGGTGACCTCGAAGTCGGCGATCACGCCGTGGCGCAGCGGGCGGTCGGCGGAGATCGTGGCCGGGGTGCGGCCGATCATCTGCTGGGCGTCGGCGCCGACGGCGTGCACCTCGCCGGTGCGCTCGTCGATCGCGACGACGGACGGCTCGGACATGACGATGCCGCGACCGCGCATGAAGACCACGGTGTTGGCCGTCCCGAGGTCGATGGCGATGTCGCCCTCGGCCCGCAGCGAGGGCATCCGCCACCGTCGCCGTGACCTGTGGGAGCCCGTTCGCGGCACGGCGCGCCACTCTAGGCCGAGCGTCGCCGCGCCGGGCGTCCGGCCGCTCGGCTACAACCGGTGTCCCATGGCTCGCCGCCGCTCGCCCCGAGGCCGCTCCAGCTTCGCCTCCGACCGGCGCGGATCGTCGCCGCTGGGTGGCCCTGCGGCCCGCCGCCGGCGCCGCGGTCGCGGGCGGCGCGGCGGCGTGGGCGGCGGCGGCCTC
>JBBSPV010000029.1:0-49698 GCA_038258425.1 Solirubrobacterales bacterium
CCCAGCCCGCCGCCGCACCCCGGCCGCCTCCATCTGCGCCGTCGGGCGACTTCGGGTTCGAAGGATGAGCCGGGCCTCCCGCCCAGCCGTGCGCCGGTCAGCTCTCGGTCACCTGATTGGCGGCCGGGGCGGCCTCGACGGCCGCCGCGTCCTCCCCGCGGCCCTTGCGCCGGATGTCGGCCACCTGGGAGTCGATCCAGTCGCCCGGATCGCGCGAGACCAGGGTCTCCTTGAGCCCCGACGCCCGCCCCGCCCGCTGCGCGGCGTCCATGGTCAGCGCGGTGTAGAGCGCGTCGGCCAGCTCCTGCACGTCGAACGGGTTGACGGTCAGCGACCACTCGCCGAGCTCCTCGTGGGCACCGGTGTTCTCGGAGAGGATGGAGACGCCGTCGCGCTCGTTGACGAGCGCCGCCTCCTTGGCCACGAGATTCATGCCGTCGAACATCGCGTTGACCATCATCACGTCGTAGTGCTTGTAGGAGGCGACCGCCTCCTCGAGGTCGTCACGGAGCTTGAGGTCGATCGGCATCCAGTCCGGGGTCCCGTGACGGTGGTTGACCACCGCCACCAGCGCCTCGATGCGCTCGAGGTACTCCGCGTACTCCGGCACGTCCGTGCGGGACGGCATGAGCTGCGCGGTGAACGTGATCCGCTCGCTGAACTCCGGGTGCTGCTCGAGGAAGATGTCGAAGGCGGTGAAGCCGCGCAGGACGTTCTTGGACAGGTCGGCGCGGTCCACGCGCAGGATCGAGTGCTCGCGCCGGCGCTCGAGCAGCGCCGTCTCGAACTCGCGCACCCGGTCGCGGCCGGCGAGCTTGCGCGTGGCCTCGTGGTCGATCGGCAGCGGGTAGGCGCGCACCCACACCTCCCGGTCCTCGAAGAAGACGACGCCGCGGTCCATGTCGACCTCGAGCCCCATGAGGTCCGTGCAGCACTGAAGGAAGTTTCGCCGGTAGGAGCGAGTGTGGAAGCCGATGATGTCGTTGGCCAGCACGCCGCGGTAGATCTCGTCGCGGATCGCCGTCGGCAGGACCTTCCAGGCGTCCGACTGCGTCCAAGGGATGTGGATGAAGTGGTGCAGGAACACGTCCGGCCGGGCCTCGCGGACCATGGCCGGCAGCGTGTAGAAGTGGTAGTCGTGGACCATCACGACGGGCTCGTCCTCGCCCTCGATCTCGTCCAGCACGGCGTCGGCGATGTCGCGGTTGACGACGTTGTAGCCCTCGTAGAAGGCCTCCACCTCGTGCCGGCGGATGTCCGGTGCGTTGCTCTGATCCCACAGGTAGTGCTGGATGAACCACAGCAGCGGGTTGGCCACCACGGAGTAGAAGCGCTCGTAGGCCTCGGGGTCGGAGGCGACGAGCCGCACGTGGTACGTGCCGCCGTCGGGTGCCTCGACCTCGGCGGGCTTGCCCTCCTGCTCGGCCGCCGCGCGCTCGTCGGCTTCGGACATCGTCGAGGCGATCCAGACCGCGTCGCGGTACGACGCGAGGCCGGTCAGGGCTGTGACGAGTCCGCCGGTGCCGCGCTTGACCGACCCGTCGTCCTGGTAGGTGACGGGCCCGCGGTTGGAGACGAGGACGAGCGGCTGGGTGGCGTCTCCGGACATGCCCGGAAGCTACCCGGAGGGCGGAGGCCCAAGCGGCCTGGCGGTCACCTGCACCGTGACGGTCCGCCGGTCGCGGCCCCGGTAGAAGACGACGGGAACCTTGTCGCCGGGCTGGTGGCGGGCGACGGCGGACGCCAGGTCGCTGGGGTCCGTGATCCGCGTGTCGCCGACCTGGACGATGACGTCGCCGCCCGGGTTGAACTTCGATGCCTGGAACGTCACGGCCTGCTTGCCGCCGCCCTTCAGGCCGGCCTCGTCGCCCGGGCCGCCCGGGGTGACCTCCTGCAGCCAGGCTCCGGAGTCCACGGGGAGGCCGAAGCGGCGCGCGAGCTGGGGATAGACGTCCTGGGAGGCCACGCCGAGGTAGGCGTAGTCGACCTTTCCGTCGGCCCGCAACCGGTCCACGGAGCGCCGGGCGAGGTCGATCGGCACCGCGAAGCCGACGCCCTCGCCGCCGCCGCTGGAGGTCTTGATCTGCTGGTTGAGCCCGATGACGCGGCCCTTGCCGTCGACGAGCGGGCCGCCGGAGTTGCCGGGGTTGATCGCCGCGTCGGTCTGGATCGCGCCGGCGATGGCAAACGAGGTCAGCGACTGCACGTCGCGGTCGACCGCCGAGACGATGCCGACGGAGAGCGACTGCTCCTCGCCGAAGGGCGAGCCCATGGCCGCGACGGGCGAGCCGACGGGCACCCGGCCGGAGTTGCCGAGCGGCAGCGGGTCGAGCTTCAGGCCGGAGGGGTCGACCTTGAGGAGCGCCACGTCGGCGTTCGGGTCGTAGCCGCGGACCTTCGCCTCGACGCGGTTGCCGTCGCCGAACTGGACGAACACCTGGCGCGCGGCCTTGATCTTCGTGCCCTCGCCCTGGGTGACGACGTGGGCGTTGGTGACGATCTCGCCGCGGGCGTTGAGGACGAAGCCCGAGCCGAGCCCGCCCGCGTTCTCGTCGCCGCCCTTGAGCAGCGCGTCGAGCCCGCCGCCGCCGAAGACGGAGAGGATGGTGACGACGCCCGGCGCCTCCCTGGCGTAGATGGCCCGGGGATCGAAGGCCCCGGCCTTGCCGATGTCGGTGACGACGTCGTCGGCCGAGCGGGCCGCCGTGGCCTCGGGTGTCGGCGATGGGGCCTTCGCGTCCTGGCCGGGAGCGCCCGAGCCCGACCCGCCGCAGCCCGCCGGGCCGACCGCCAGCGCGACCAGCAGCGCGGTCCACGCCCGCCGGCTCACGCCGGGAGCTCCAGCGTGAAGGTCGTCGCTCCCGGCCGGGAGGCGACGGACAGCCGCCCGCCCATGTGGCCGGCGAGCTCCGACGCGATCGCCAGGCCGAGCCCGGCGCCCTGGGCCTCGTCGTTGTGCGTGTAGAAGGGCTCGAAGATGTGCGGCATGGTGGCTCGGTGGATGCCCGCGCCGGCGTCGGTGACGCCGACGCGCACCGTCCCGTCGTGGCGCTCGGCGCCGACGCGGATCGCGGTGCCCTGCGCGGTGTGGACGAGGGCGTTGTCCATGAGGATACGGAGCACCTGGGCTACGCGCTCAGGGTCGCACTCGACCTCCACGGCGTCGCGGGGCACGCGGACGTCGATGCAGGACCCGTGGCCGGCCAGCCGGGGCCCGAGCTCGGCGGCGACCTCGCGGGCGAGTGCGCCGAGGTCCGTCGGCTCCGTGCGCAACTCGAGCGCGCCGGCCTCCATGCGCGAGAGGTCCAGCAGCTCGGTCGTGAGCTTGCGCAGGCGGTCCACCTGGCCGCGCACCTGCTCGACGAAGTGGCGGCGCGTCGCCTCGTCGAGCTCCTCGTCGGCCAGCAGCTCGAGGAACCCACCGAGGCTGAAGACCGGCGTACGCAGCTCGTGCGAGGCCGTGGCGATGAACTGCGCCCGGGCCTGCTGGAGCTGGGCGAGTTGGCGCTGCATGTCGGCGAAGGCGGCGGCGAGGCGTCCGAGCTCATCCTCGGAGTCGACGTCGACGCGGCCGGAGAAGTCGCCCGCCGCGACCTTGCGGGCCGCGCCCTCGAGCCGGCGCACGCGCTGGGAGAGCGCGCGGGCGACGAGGGAGCCGGCGGCGAGCGCGACGGCGAGGGCGATCGCGCCCCAGATGAGCATCCGCCGGCGGATCAGCGCGACGTTGGCATCCACGGCGCCGAGGTCGTCCGTGAACACCGCGATGCGCGCGACGTCGGAGCCGTCGAAGAGCGGCACCGCCACCTCCGCGACCCGCCCACGGTCGCTCGGCTCGGTCCCGCGAGCCGTCCGCCGTGAGCGCCCGGCCGCCTCCGCGAAGGTCAGCTCGGCGCCGGGAGGACCCATGCCCGGCTGGGAGTCGACGCCGAGGCTCAGTCCCTGCCCCTGGGTGCCCGAGGCGACGTCGAGCAGCGTCACCCGGGCGCCCGTGCGGACGGCGGCGCGCCGCACCCGGGCTCGGACCTGCTCCTGGGGCACGTCGCCGGTGACCGTCTCCGCCAGGGGCGCGATCTGGCCGCGGGCGCGCTCCTGCAGGCCGTCCAGCGCCTGCTCGCGCAGTTGGCCCTCCAGCGGCGGGACGACGGCGAGGTAGACGACCGTGATCGCGCCGAGCACGATCAGGCCGAGGATGACGGTCAGCCGCGTGCGCAGGGAGCGCAGCCGCACGGCCGGTGCCTACGCCACGTCGCGGAAGCGGTAGCCGACCCCGCGCACGGTGAACAGGTACTCCGGATCCTTGGCGTCCGTCTCGAGCTTCTCGCGCAGGTGGCGGATGTGCACGTCGACCGTCCGCGGGTCGCGGTAGGCGGAGTCGCCCCACACGCGCGTGAGCAGCATGTCGCGGGTGAACACTCGGCCCGGGCTGCGGGCGAGGGCCGAGAGGATCTCGAACTCCACGTAGGTCACCGTGACCGCCTCACCGCGAACCTCGACCGCCCGCTTGACGGGATCGATGCGCAGGTCCAGCGCCTCGACGGGCGTCTCGTCCGCGAGATCGGTGCGGGCGAGCGCCGACCGCCGCAGCGCCGCCTTGACCCGAGAGCGGAATTCGCGGACGGAGAACGGCTTGGTGATGTAGTCGTCGGCCCCGAGTTCGAGGCCGAGCACCTTGTCGCCCTCGTCGGCGCGGGCGGTGAGCATGATGATCGGCACCGTCTTGCCGTTGCCCGTCTGGGTCCGCAGGCGCCGGCACACCTCGAGGCCGTCCATCTTGGGCAGCATGAGGTCGAGCACCACGAGGTCGAAGTGCTGCTCGGCGAAGCGGGCGAGCGCCTCGCGGCCGTCGGCCACGATGACGACGCCGTAGCCGTCGCGCTGCAGCGGGAACGACAGCAGCGTCTGGATGGGCTGCTCGTCGTCGACCAGCAGGATGCTCGGGGGGCGTTCGGACACGGTGATGGGTGCGTTGCACTTTACGGGGGTGGGTGAGCCTCTCGCCTAGGTTTGGGGGCGTGCTGGACCACCGGCTCTACCGGGCGGCGTTCATCCCGTCCCTGCTGGCGCTGTTCGTCGTCGCCTTCTCGCTCGTGGACCGCCCCGCGCCCCGGACGACCCGGCTGGCCCCCCTGGCCTTCGATCCCGCCCGCGCGTTCGGGATGGGCGAGCGGCCGGCGCGCAACTCGCTGCGCGAGCTCGCCCGGTCCTTCCCGCGCCGTCGCCCCGGCTCGGTGGGCGACCGCCGGCTCGCCGGGCGCGTCGCGCGGGCCTTCACGGCCTCCGGCTTCGCCGCCGCGGAGGACGTGCGCCGGACCGCGCAGGAGTCCGACACCGTCGACGGCCGCCGGGACCTCGAGCAGGTCGTGGCCGTGCGCCAGGGTCTCTCCGGGCGCTCCATCGTCGTGATCGCCCACCGAGACGCGCTCACCGCGCCGGCCACCGCCGAGCTGTCGGGTACCGCGGCGCTGCTCGAGCTCGCCCGGCTGTTCGGCGGCCGTGACCTGCGCAAGACCATCGTGCTCGCCTCCGTCTCGGGCGGCACGGGCGGCTTCGCGGGGGCCCGCGCGGCGGCGCGGGCGGCGCCGGGGCCCGTCGACGGCGTCTTCGTGCTCGGCGACGTGGCCGGGACCGCGTCGCGCCGGCCCTTCGTGGTGCCGTGGTCCGACGGCCGGGCGCCGGCGCCGATCGCCATGGTCCGCACCACCCAGGCCGGGCTTCGCCAGGAGCTCGGCACGGATCCCGGCGGGACGCGGGCGCCGGGACAGTGGCTGCGCCGGGCCGTGCCGTTGACGCTCTCCGAGCAGGGACCGGTCGGCGGCGAGGGCCCGCCGGCGGTGCTCGTCTCCGCCGCCGGGGAGCGCCGGCCGGCCCCGGATGAGCCCGTCAGCCGCGGGCGGATGGAGCGCTTCGGCCGCGGCGTCCTGCGGACGCTCACCGCGACGCTCGAGGCCGGTGGCGCGGGCCGCATCCAGTCCGCGACGTTCACGGGCACGTCGGGGATCGTGACCATGCGGCGCCTGGTCCCGGACTGGGCCGTGCGGCTGCTCGTCGCGGCGCTGATCCTCCCCGCGCTGCTCGCCGCGCTCGACGGGTTCTTCCGCGTCCGCCGCCGAGGGGTGCCGATGGGCCGCTGGCTGCTGTGGGTCGGAGCCTTCGGTGTGCCACTGGTCGCCGCGTGGGCCTGGGCGCGCGGGCTCGACCTCACCCGGGTCGTGGTGGCGCTGCCCGCGCCCGCGGCGGGCGGCGCCGTGCCGCTGCGCGCCGCCGGCTGGGTCGCCCTGGCCAGCGCGCTGCTCGTCGCGGTGCTCGGCGCCCTGTGGGTGCGTGGGCAGCACGCCCGCGGCAACGCGCTCGAGCAGCTCGGCGACGGTGGGGCCGCGGCCGCCGCCGGCCTCGCCCTCGCCGTTACGACCGGCGCCGTGTGGGTGGGCAATCCGTACGCTGCGACTGTGCTGTTGCCCGCCACGCACGTGTGGCTGCTGCTCGCGGCGCCGGAGAGCCGGCTGCGCAGGTGGCGAGGCTGGCTCGCCTGGGCGGTTGGGCTCGTCCTGCCGCTGCTCGTGGTGGCCGGCTTCGTCCGGGCGTGGGGGCTCGGCCCGGTCGAGGGGATCTGGACGGGGTTCGGACTCGTCGCCGGCGGCGTGCTGGGCGTCGGCACCCTGCTCGTGCTCGGCGTCCTCGCGGCGACCGGTCTGACGACGGCGAGGCTGCTGGCCAGGCGCGAGCGGACGCAACGCGACGCACCCGAGCCACCCCGCCTGCGCACGCGCGGGCCGGGCTCCTACGCCGGCCCGGGGTCCCTCGGCGGCACCGAGTCCGCCCTGCGCCGATGATCCGCCGCGGCCTGCGCGCGCTCGGGACGGTCATGATCGTCGCCGGCGCGCTCCTGCTCGTCGACGCCGGCCTCACGCTCCTGTGGCAGGAGCCGATCTCCGCGCTCTACGCGCGCCTGCAGCAGGGCGACCTCGACACGCGGCTGGACGAGCTGGACGCCCGCCGGCCGACCCCGCTCGAGCGCCGGGCGCTCGGCGTCCTGCCGGACGACCGGGCGCGCATCGCCTTCGCCGCACGGGCGCTCGCGCGGCGTGTGGAGCCCGGGGAGCCCGTCGGGCGGATCGAGATCCCGCGCATCGGCCTCTCCCGGGTCGTCGTCCAGGGCACGGGGACCTCCGACCTGCGCAAGGGCCCCGGTCACTACCCGCGCACCCCGCTGCCCGGAGCGCCGGGGACGGTCGGGATCGCCGGGCACCGGACGACCTACGGCGCGCCCTTTCGCCACGTGGACCGGCTGCGGGCGGGCGATCGCATCGTCGTGCGCACGCCCTACGCGCGCATCGTCTACGTCGTGCAACGCCTGCGGATCGTCCCGCCCACGGCGACGTGGGTCGTCGCCCGCCGCCGCTACGACCGGCTCGTCCTGACCGCCTGCCACCCGCTGTACTCCGCGGCGAAGCGCATCGTCGTGTTCGCCCGGCGCGCTCAGGCGCGCCCGGCCGGCGCGTTGCGCCGCGCGCTCGCAAACGGGGTCCAGACCCGATCATCGGGCGGCGCCGATAGGCCGAAGCAGACCTCGTGATGACCACCATGCACAAGCAGGACGCCACGGACACCGGCCGGGAGGGGCGCTTCGCCCGCACCCGCACCGCCGAGGCCCGGCCGTCCGCTGGCAGCGCTGCCGAGGCGAGCCATCTGGAGCTGGTCCAGGCGGCCGTGAGGCGCCGCGCCTACGAGGTCGACGCCGACCGGGTCGCCGCCGCCCTCGTCCGGCGCCTGGTCGACGGCCGGTCGCTCGGCTGTACGCCCGTCGCCGCGCACTGAGCCTCCGGACGGCGCCGGCCGCACCCTGAGCCGCCGCCAGGCGCTCACCAGGCGTGTTCGTGGCCGCGCCATCCGGCCGCCGCGGAGCCGGCACCGACGAGCTCGAGTCCGGCAGGCCCGTCCTCCACGGCACCGATCCAGCGCAGTCCGGCGGCCGCGGCCGCCTCGACGCCCGCGGCGGGGACGCAGGCCAGAAGCTCGTAGTCCTCGCCGCCCGCCACGACGAGTCGCATCGGGTCCTCGCCCAGCGCGGCCGCCGCCTCGGCCACACCGGCGGCGACGGGCAGCCGCCCGGCGTCCACGACGAGCCGGACGCCCGAGGCGGCGGCGACGTGCCGCGCGTCCGTGGCCAGGCCGTCTGAGAGGTCGATCATCGCGCTCGCGCCCGCCCGCGCGAGGGCCCGGCCGGCTGCGAGCTGCGGCCGCGGCCGCAGATGGCGTGCGACGAGCGTCTCGTGGCCCGCGGCGCCGCGATCGAGCGCGAGCAGGCCGGCGGCACTGGCGCCGAGCCCACCCGTGACGCCGACGCGGTCGCCCGGCCGGGCACCGTCGCGGCCGACGACCTCGCCGGGCGAGGCGGCCCAGCCCGTGACCGTCACCGCGACGGTCAGCGCCGGGCCGCGGGCGAGGTCGCCGCCGGCGAGCGTCACGCCGCACGCCGCCGCCAGCGCCTCCGCGCCCGCGTGCAGCTCGACCACCGCGGCCTCGCCGAAGCGGTCCGGGACGACGACGGCGAGGTAGGCCTCGCCGGCCTCGGCGCCCATGGCGGCGACGTCGGAGAGCGCCCCGGCCAGCGCCCGCCAGCCGACGTCGGCGGGTGAGGCCCGGTCGAGCCGGAAGTGCGTGCCGTCGACCATGACGTCGACGGACTGCACCGCCGCGCCCGCACCGTCCGTGCGCACGACGGCGCAGTCGTCCCCCAGCCCGCGCACGACGCGCGAGCCCTCCCGGCGTCCGAGGGCGCCGCGGATCGCCTCGATCAGCGCGAGCTCGCCCACGGCGCGGCGCTCGATCGGAGATTCCTCGGGGGCCCGCCTGCGCCGGACACGGCCGGTCCGCGGGAGCCGCGATCGCACCGGGCCGGCTCCGGCACCTGGAGATTCCTCGGGGGCCCGCCTGCGCCGGACACGGCCGGTCCGCGGGAGCTGCGATCACCCCGGGCCGGCTCCGGCACCCCTAGCGCCCGGGCGTCGGCTGCGGCGGCGACTCGTACAGCGCCGGGTCGTAACCCGTGCCGCCGTTGCCGCCCGTGCCGCCGTTGCCGCCCGTCCCGTCCTTGCCGCCCGTTCCCGTTCCCGTTCCCGTTCCCGTTCCCGTTCCCGTCCCCGTCCCCGTCCCAACCCCGGTGCCCGTGCCGGTGCCCGTGCCGGGCGTGCTCGTGCCCTGGCCGCCCTGCTCGGAGTTGTCGCCGGGGCCGCCGGGCACGACGGTGCCGCTGCCGTCGGGCGAGGTGCTGCCGGTGCTGCCCTTGCCGCCCTCGTAGCGGCCGAAGAACGGCTGCGCCCGGAAGGGCGTCTTCGGCGGCTTGAAGCTGCCGCAGGAGCCGCCGACGGCGCGACGCATGTAGTCGCCCCAGATCTCGGCGGGGTAGGTGCCGCCGGCGACCTGGGAGCCGTGGTAGAGCGTGCCCATCTCGACGCGGGAGTTCGGGAAGCCGACCCAGACGGCGGTGGTCAGGCGCGGCGTGAAGCCGACGAACCACGCGTCCGTGTTCTGGTCCGTCGTGCCCGTCTTGCCGGCCGCGGGACACTGGATCTGCGCGCTCGTGCCCGTGCCCTGCTGCACGTTCTGCTGCAGGATCTTCGTCGCCTCGGCGGTCACGCCGTCGGAGAAGCGCCGCTCGCCGAACGGGCGCAGCTTCTTCGGCAGGTCCTTGCCCTCGAGCACCTTGCCGTCGGCCTCGCGGATCTTCGTGATCGCGATCGGCTTGTGGTAGACGCCGCCGGAGGCGATCGTCGCGTAGGCCGTGGCCATCTCGAGCGGGGAGACCCCGCGGGTCAGACCGCCGAGCGTCTCGGCCGGATAGCCGTTGAGCTTCGTCTCGATGCCGAGCCTCTTGGCCGTCTCGGCGACCTTGTCCGGGCCGAGGTCGAGGGCGAGCTGCTCGTAGACGGAGTTGTCCGAGCGCAGGGTCGCCCGCACCAGGTTCATCGAGCCGCCGTAGGTGCCGTCGTAGGTCTTGACGTCGATCGGGCCCCAGCGTGGGTCGGTGAACTTCAGGGGCTTCGAGACGTAGGTGGTCGACGTCGGGCTCACGCCGCGGTCGAGGGCGGTCATCAGCGCCATGACCTTGAACGACGACCCGGGCTGGCGATGCCCCTGGGCGGCGAGGTTGAACTTCGACTTGCCGTAGTCGGCCGAGGACGCCATCGCCTCGATCTGGCCGTTGGATGGATCCACGCTCACGATCGCCGAGGACGGCCCGACGCCGGCGAGGCGCCCGGCGATCGCTTCGCGCGCCTCGCGCTGCTTGTCGAGGTCGACCGTCGTGAAGACGCGCAGGCCGCCGCGCTTGACCTCGCGGCGCGGGAAGGACTCGTAGAGCTTGTCCTGCACGTAGTCGAAGAAGAAGCCCTCGCGGCGCTTCTGGAAGTACGTCGACATGTCGACCTTCAGCGACTTGGCCATGGCCGTCGTCGCGCGCGCCCGGGTGATGTAGTGCTGCTTGGCCATCGCCGCCAGGACCTCGTTGCGGCGCTTCTTGGCCGCCCGCGGGGAGCGCACCGGCGAGTACTCCGACGGGGCCTGCGGCAGACCGGCGAGCAGCGCGGACTGCCCGAGCGTCAGCTGCCCGGGCGCCTTGTTGAAGTACGTCTTCGCCGCCGCCCAGACGCCGATCGCGGACTGCCCGCCGTAGGTGCCGTAGGGCACCGTGTTGAGGTAGGTGTTGAGGATCCAGGCCTTGGAGTGCTCGCCCTCGAGCTCCTCCGCGAGCTTGGCCTCGCGGATCTTGCGGGTGTAGGTCTTCTCGTCGGAGATGTAGAGGTTGCGGATCAGCTGCTGGGTGATCGTCGAGGCGCCCTCGACCTGGTGGCCGGCCTCGGCGTTGCGCACCGCGGCGCGAGCGATGCCGTAGTAGTCGACGCCCTTGTGCTTGTAGAAGCGGGAGTCCTCGATCGCGACCGTCGCGTCCTTGAGCTTCTGGGGGATCTGGGAGTTCGGAATCGCCTTGCGCAGCTCGTCGGCCTGGATGACGCCGAGCCGCCGGCCGTCGGACGCGTAGACGATGGAGAAGCCGCCGGGGTCGCGAGGCTTGAGCGAGTCCAGCGGCGGGGCGGATGCCGCGATGGAGAGCACGTAGCCGACGGCGGACATCGCGCCGACGCCGGCGAGCACGAGCACGACGACCAGCGCGAGCAGGACCTTGCTGCGCGGCTTGCCGCGCGAACGGCGGCGTCGGGTGCGTTGGGAACGACTCACGGCGGAAGTCCGAAGGGTAGGGCTCGGGATTCGACCCTTCGGCCCCGAATCCCTACCCGTGCGGGGGAAGTGCGCTCGCCTGGTGGAGCACGTGCAGGCAGCGGGCGCGCAGCTCGGCCTCGCGCGCGTCGCGCTCGCCGGCGGTCGTGGTCCCGTCCGTGACGTCGATGCGGATGCCTTCCGGCGTCGCCTCGGCGACGCTGACGGTCCCCTCGAGCGCGGCCGTGGCCGTGCGGACGTCGGCGTCGGGGGCGAGCCAGACGCTGGCGGAGACCGTCAGCGGCTCGGGGGCCAGCGAGTCGTTGCGCAGGACGCTCGAGACGACCCGGTCGTTGGGCACGACCACGCGACGGCCGGTGCCGGGGCGCAGCACGGTGTAGCTCAGCGTCACGTCCTCCACGACGCCGGAGACCTCCTCGAGCTCGACGTGGTCGCCGAGCCGCACGGGCTGGGTGATGGCGATCATGAGGCCCGCGACGACGTTGGCCAGCGTCTGGCGGGCGGCGAAGCCGACGATCGCCGCGGCGAGGGCGGTCGACGTGAGCAGGGCGCTGCCGACCGCCCGGACGGCGTCGAACTTCGACAGGGCGATGGCGAGGCCGACGGTGAGCACGACGGCGTAGACGAGGCGCTCGACGAGGGCGAGGCGCGTCTCCGTGCCGGCGGTCAGCTCGTCGCGCAGGACGGCCTCGGCCGCCCGGCGCGCATGGCGGGCGAACAGCGTCCGCAGGACCCACACCACGAGCAGGGCGAGGGCGATGGCGACGCCCGCGCCGACCCAGTCGCTCGTGGTGACGGCCGGGGCAGCATCCCGGGCCGACATGGCGCAGCACCCTACCCCCCGCGCGTTGTTGCTCGACTGCCTCGGGACGCTCGTGCGGCTCGAGCCGCCGGCGCCGCGGCTGCGGGCCGCGCTCGTCGAGCGCCTGGGCGTCGACGTCGGCGCGGAGGCGGCCGGCGCGGCGATGCGGGCGGAGATCGCCGCCTACCGCGCCGGCATGCACACGGCGGTCGACCGCACGGCGCTCGCCCGCCTGCGACGGCACTGCGCGAGCGTGGTGCGCGACGCGCTGCCGCCGCTGCGCGAGACGGGCCTCGAGGCCGTCGAGGCGGCGCTGCTGCAGGCGCTGACGTTCGAGCCCTTCGAGGAGGTCCCGCGGGTGCTCGCCGCGTGGCGGGCGGCCGGGCTGCGGCTCGTGGTGGTCTCCAACTGGGACGTCTCCCTCCACGAGGTCCTCGCGCGCACCGGGCTCGACGCGCAGCTCGACGGCGCGGTCGCCTCGGCCGAGGTCGGAGCGGCCAAGCCCGATCCCCGGCCGCTGCGGCGGGGGCTGGAGCTCGCCGGGGTCGGGGCGGCGGAGGCGTGGCTCGTGGGCGACTCGCCGGAGTCCGACGTCGCCGGCGCGCTCGCCGCGGGCGTCCGGCCCGTGCTCGTGGACCGGGCGGGCAAGCTCGGCCCCCAGGCCGACGGCGTCCTGGTCGTCGCCTCGCTCGCCGCGCTGTCGCCCTGAGCCCGCGCGGGGCCCTACCGTTGCCGCATGGCGAGCGACGAGCAGGGCCGGACGCTCTGGGCCCGGCCGCAGGCGCCGGCCTTCGGGGACGCCGCCCCACCGCCGGCCGATCCGGCCGCCCGCGAGCCCGCCGGCCCGGACCCGCAGGAACAGCTGCCCGTCGACGCGGTCCTCGGCCCCGAGCACGCCCCGCTGCTGTTCGTCTGGTGGGCCCCGTTCGTCGCGCTCTTCGCCGCCCTGGCCGGCGCGGTCGTCGCCTTCGGCGTGCTCGCCGCGATCATCGGCGGCAACGCGGACGGTCCGGAGCTCACCCTGACCGCGACCTTCGTCCAGGACGCCTTCCTCTTCCTCGCGGCGCTCGCCTTCGCGCGCTTGGGCCGGGGTCCGGGGGGCCTTGGCACCCTCGGCTGGCGCCGCGTGGGTCTCAAGCGGGGCCTGCTGTGGGCCGCCGCCATCTTCGTCGCCTTCTACGTCGCCACGGCGATCTACGCCGTGGTGTTCAGCGTCTCGGAGCAGGACGACCTGGCCGAGACGCTCGGCGCCAAGGACGGCGCCGTCGCTCTCGTCGCCGTCACGCTGCTCGTCACCGTCGCCGCGCCGATCGTCGAGGAGACGTTCTTCCGCGGCTTTCTCTTCGGCGCCCTGTGGCGCTGGAAGGGCTGGGTGCTCGGGGCCGTCGTGTCCGGCGTGATGTTCGGGCTCGTGCACGCGGGCGGCACGTCCGCGATCTTCCTGCCCCCGCTCGCCATCCTCGGCTTCCTGCTCGCCTACCTCTACTACCGCACGGGCTCGCTGCTGCCCGGTATGGGTGTGCACGCGTTCAACAACGCGCTCGCGCTCGGGGTGACCCTGAAGTGGGAGTCCTGGCAGGTGCTGCTCGCCGTGCTCGCGGCGCCGGTGATCGTCGTCGCCCTCGCCTCGCGGCTCTCGCTGGGCCGTCCGTCCGTCCCTCTGGCGGCGTAGGGTCCTGCGCCGGATGGGCGCCCGGGAGGAGCTGATCGGCCAGCTGCGCGAGCACGCGCTCGTCGTCGGCGACGTGACGCTGACCTCCGGCCGCACCGCGCAGTACTACGTGGACGCCAAGCGGGCCATCCTGCGGCCCGCGGGGTTCCGGGCGCTCGCCGCGCTCCTGGCGGAGCGCGCGGCGGCGGTGGGCGCCACCGCGGTCGGCGGGCTCACGCTCGGCGCCGACGCGCCGGCCTGCGCGGCGCTCGCCGGCGGGGCGGACGTCAAGGCGTTCTTCGTCCGCAAGGAGGCGAAGGGCCACGGCCTGCAGCGCCGTGTCGAGGGTCCGCCGCTGGCGCCGGGCGAGCGCTGCCTCGTCGTCGAGGACGTCGTCACCACGGGCGGCTCGACCGTGCAGGCGATCGAGGCCGTGCTCGAGGCCGGGCTGACGGTCGCCGGCGTCGTCACGGTGCTCGACCGGCTCGCGGGCGGGGAGGCGGCCATCGCGGCCGCCTCGGGCGGGGCCCCGTACACCGCGCTCGCGACGATCGACGACGTGTACCCCGAGCGCCCGGACCGCGAGGCTGCGCCGGAGGTTCGGCCCGGTTAGCTTGCCCGGCGCTCGCCGGCTCCGTGCCGGCGATCGCTCCAGCGCCGCCGACGACCGGCGCACGTTCTCGGTGGCGGGGGGGCTGCGACCCGGGCGCTGGAGGGGGTGGCCGGTGGCGGCAGACGCAAGCCGGACCGCCCTCCCCGCCGCCGTGCCATCCTCAGGGTGTGAGCGTCGGACGTCCCGCCCCGCTGCTCCCGGCCCCCGTCGCCCGGTTGGCGGCCTACGGTCTGCTCGCCGGCCTCGGCGCCCTGCAGTGGTCACGCTTCGTGGCCGGGGCCTCGCCGGCCCGGGGACTGCTGTGGGTCGCCGCCGGCCTGCTCACCGGCGTGCTCGTGACCCAGGCCGCCGGAGCGCGCCGCCCGCGTGCCCGCGCCGGCCTCGCCGCGGCCGCCGGCCTCGCGCTCGCGGTGCTCGTCTCGGGTCTCGACCTCGTCATGCTCGCGCCCCGTCACTGGGACGAGCTGACCGGCGGGCTCGTGCGCGGGGCGCAGGCGCTGAGCACCGTGCGCCTGCCGTATCTCGGTCGCGATCCGTGGGTGCTCGCGACGGTCGAGCTCTCGGGCGCGGGGCTGTGCTGGGTGGCGGCCGTCCTGGCCACCTGGCCGACCGCGGCGCCCGGGCCCGGGCCTCGCGCGCTCGCCCTCGTCGCACTGCTCGTGCTCGCCGCCTCGCCGATCGTCTCCCTCGAGTCGTCGCACGCGGTGCTGCTGGGCGCCGCGCTCGCGGTGCTCGTCGTCGCCTTCCTGTGGCTGGAGCGCGTGGCCCGGCGCGGCGTGGCGGGGCTCGTGGCGCTCGCCGGGCTCGCGCTGGTCGCGGCCGTCCCCCTCGGCGGCTGGGCCGACCGCGACCGCCCGTGGTTCGACTACCAGGCCTTCTCGGAGCGCTTCGCCGCCGGCACGCCGGTGTCCTTCGACTGGCGCCACGGGTACGGGCCGATCGACTGGCCGCGTGATGGGGCCGAGCTGTTCCGGGTGCGCTCGGCCAGGCCCCACTACTGGAAGGCGGCGGACCTGACCGCCTTCGATGGACGCGGCTGGGCGCCGGGCAGGGTCAGCGGCGCCGGCGACGAGCAGCTGCCGCACGACTGGCGCGCGCACCCGGCGTGGACCAGCCGCGTCGCCGTCGCCGTCGCCCGCCTGCGCTCGCGCACCGTGGTGGCGCCGGGGACGACGCTCGCGGTCTCCGCGGCGACGACGTCCGTCGTGCCCGATGTGCTGCCCGGTCCGTGGATCGTCGCCGACGGCCGGTCGCTGTCCGCGGGCGACTCCTACGTCGTGCGCAGCTACGCCCCCTCGCCCTCGCTCGCGCAACTGGAGCGCGCGACCGTGGACCGCGAGCCGCCAGGCGACGGCGCGCTGACCGTGCACCTCGCGCTCGGGCCCGCGGCGCGCCGGATCGCGCCGCTGTATCCGCAATACCCGAACCGGCCTCCCCGCCACCTGGAGGGCGCCGACATCCGCTTCGGGGTCTGGGGCCGCGCGCCCTCGGCCGTGGCGCACTACCGCGCGACGGGCCAGTCCGGGCCGGCGGACGCGCTGCTGCGGCGCTCGGCCTACGCCCGCACCTGGGCGCTGGCCCGCCGCCTGCGGCGCGCCTCCCGGTCGCCGTATGACTACGTGACGCGCGTCGGGGCCCTGCTGCGCCGGCCGGCGTTCCGGTACACGGAGCGCCCGCCGCCGGTCGGCCGGCGGGCGCCGTTGGAGGCCTTCCTGTTCGACACCCACGCCGGCTACTGCCAGCAGTACTCCGGGGCGATGGCGCTGCTGCTGCGCATGGGCGGCGTCCCCGCGCGGGTGGCGTCGGGCTTCTCGCCGGGCGGCAGGCAGTCGTCCACGGGCGAGTGGGTCGTCCGCGACACGGACGCCCATTCGTGGGTGGAGGCCTCCTTCGACGGCATCGGCTGGGTGACCCTGGATCCGACGCCGCCGGACACGCCGGCCCGCTCGCTCGTGGCCGCCGTGCGGACCCCGGCGCCGTCGAGCCCGGGTGCGGCCGCCACCCCCGCGCCCGGGCGCCCGGTGGCCCGGCGCCCGGGGGGGATCACGCGCGATCCGGTGGCCGCGGTCGCGCGTCGAGACGGCGGCGGGCTGCCGCCAGGCTGGATCGTCGGCCTCGTCCTCCTCGCAACCGCCTCGGCCGCCGGGCTCGCCGGCCTGCGCCACCGCCTTCGGGCGCCCGCCGACGACGGGCTGGCCGAGCTCGAGCGGGCCCTGCGGCGCTCGGGCCGGGGCGTCGAGCCGGCCACGACGCTGACCGGCCTCGAGCGCCGGCTCGGTGCCTCCGGCGAGGGGGCGGCGTACCTGCGCGCGCTGCGCGGGGCGCGCTACGGCGCCCGCGGCGACGCTCCGAGTCTCCGCCAGCGGGCGGCGTTCCGGCGCGAGCTGGCTTCGGGGCTCGGCCCGGGCGGGCGCCTGCGCGCGCTGTGGGCGATGCCGCCGCGGCTGCGGCGCCGACCTAGGCTCACCGCGGCCCCGGTAGCTCAGCGGATAGAGCGACCGCCTCCTAAGCGGTAGGTCGCAGGTTCGATTCCTGCCCGGGGCGCTCGGGCCCGGCCCGCGGGCCGGCCCCCTCGGGCCACCCGACGCACTCCGCGGTCTGCCCCATGGGTCAGGTGCGTTGACCATGGGGTAGGGTTCCGACACCCTAAGGGGAATGTAAGCGCACGTGCCGACTGTCGCCGGCGCGCGCGCCGACCCATGGATCGACCGAGAACCTTGCACCCTGCCCGCCGTCGCGCGGACGTGAGCCCATGAGCACGGGCTCCGTCGACCTGCTCGCCCACGAGGGTGACGATCCCGACCTCGAGACGGACGGCGCGGCGGCGGCGATCGAGGCCCGCTCGCCGCTGCAGCTGTTCTGGCGCCGCCTGCGCCGTGACAAGGTGGCCATGACGGCGCTCGTGTTCATCGTCCTGCTCATCCTCGCGGCGATCCTCGCGCCCCTGATCGTCAAGCTCGTCGGCGCACCGGGGATCTCCACGCCGGACCGCTCGACGTTCGACGACTTCGGCCTGCCGGACGCCAGCAAGGGCGGCGGGCCCGGCTCCGAGCACCTGTTCGGCGTCGACCGCATCGGCCGCGACGTCTTCTCGCGCACGCTCTACGGGGCGCGCACCTCGCTCGAGGTCGCCTTCATCTCGACCTTCGCCGCCGTGGTCGTCGGCGTGACCCTCGGCATGATCGCGGGCTACTACCGGGGCGGGACCGACACCGTCCTCTCGCGGATCATGGACATCCAGCTCGCGTTCCCCGTCCTGCTGCTGGCCATCGGCCTGGGCGCGGCCTGCTCGCTCGGCGATGGCTGCTTCGGCGGGCTGTTGCAGCCCGGTCTGCCGGTGGTGATCTTCACCATCGCGCTCGCCCAATGGCCGTACATGGCGCGCATCATCCGCGGCCAGACGCTCTCCCTGCGCGAGAAGGAGTACGTGGAGGCCGCCCGTTCCATCGGTGCGCCGAACCGCCGCATCATCTTCCGCGAGCTGCTGCCCAACCTCGTGGCGCCGATCATCGTCTACTCGACGGTGCTGATCCCGACGAACATCCTCTTCGAGGCGGCGCTCTCCTTCCTCGGCGTGGGCGTGCAGCCGCCGACACCGTCGTGGGGGGAGATGATCTCCGACGCCACGAGCATCTTCGACATCGCCTGGTGGTTCATGTTCTTTCCCGGCATGGCCCTGCTCCTGACGGTGCTGGCCTTCAACCTCATCGGGGACGGGCTCCAGGACGCGCTCAACCCCAGGGCCAAGAAGTGACGACGGCCCCGACATCCGAAGTGAAAGGACGACGTATGACAAGGCTCACCCGAGCCCGGCTGGCGCCGGCGCTCTTGATCGCCGTCGCGGGCCTCGCGGCGGGCTGCGGCTCGAGCAGCAGCGAGAAGTCCTCCAGCAAGGGCGGCACGAATCCCGGCGGCGCCGAGATCGGCAAGGGCAAGCAGGGCGGCGACGTCACCTACCTCGCCGCCGCCGACGTCGACTTCCTCGATCCCGGCCAGACGTACTACACGTTCGGCTTCATGGTCCGCGACGCGACCAACCGCTCGCTCTACGGCTTCAAGCCGGGTGAGGAGGGGCCGTCGCCCGACCTCGCGGCGAGCGATCCGCAGATCTCGCCGGACAAGAAGACGATCACGATCAAGATGAAGCCGGGCGTGAAGTTCTCCGCACCGGTCAACCGCGCGGCCACCTCCAAGGACGTCAAGTACGCGATCGAGCGGGCGTTCACGGCCAACGTCCCCAACGGCTACGCCTCGTCGTACTTCGCCGAGATCCAGGGCGCGCCGGCCAAGCCGATCTCGATCAAGAAGCTCAAGCCCTTCTCGGGCCTGCAGACGCCGGACGACCAGACGCTGATCATCAAGCTCACCAAGCCGGTCGCGCCGCGCGTGGCCGCCGCCCTGGTGCTGCCGATCTCCGTGCCGGTCCCGGAGAGCTACGCGAAGAAGTTCGACGCCCAGACGCCGTCGACGTACGACCAGCACGTGGTGTTCACCGGCCCCTACCAGGTCAAGCACGATGCCTCGGGCAAGGTCACCGGCCGCCGCCCCGGCAAGCTCATCGAGATCGAGCGCAACCCGAACTGGGACAAGTCGACGGACTACCGGCCCGCGTTCCTGGACTCCATCCGCATCGAAGAGGGCAACGACGACCAGACGGTCGCCACGCGCCGGACGATCTCCGGCCAGTCCCTGATGTGCTGCGACTCCGGGCAGCCGCCGATCCCGATCCTCAAGCGGGCCCTGACCCGCTACAAGGATCAGCTCGGCCGGGTCGCCTCGGGCGGCACGCGCTGGATCGCGATGAACATGACGATCAAGCCGTTCGACAACCTCAACGTGCGCAAGGCGATCGTCGCCGGCTTCAACCGCAGCGCGCTGCGCCTGACGCGTGGCGGGGCGGCGGTCGGGCCGATCGCCCAGGGCTACATCCCGCCGGGCATCCCCGGCTACGACGAGTCCGGCGGCACGAAGGGCTTCGGCGACACGCTGGACTTCATGAAGAACCCGGAGGGCGACGCGGCGCTGGCCAAGAAGTACATGCTGGCGGCCAAGAAGCAGGGCGTCCCGGTCTCCTCCGACGGCAAGTACGCCGGCAAGGGCGGCATCCTGACCATCGCCACCAACGCCGACCCGGGGCTCTCGACCGCTCAGGTGGGCCAGCAGGAGTTCTCCAAGCTCGGCTTCAAGCTGAACTTCCGCAAGGTGCCCCAGGACACGCTGTACACGAAGTTCTGCGGGATCCCGAAGGCGAAGGTCGCGGTCTGCCCGAACGTCGGATGGTTCAAGGACTTCGTCGATCCGGAGTCCATGCTCGAGCCGACGTTCGACGGCAAGGCGATCAAGCCCGCCGGCAACGTCAACTGGAGCCAGCTGGACGATCCGAAGATCAACGCGGCGATGGCCAAGGCCGCGCTGATCGAGCAGGGCGACGCCCGCAACAAGGCGTGGGCCGAGATCAACAAGCAGATCGTCGCGCAGGCGCCCGGCATCCCCTACTCGTGGGACGACTCGTTCCAGTTGGAGTCCAAGGACGTCAACGGGATCATGAACGGCAACTTCACGACCTGGGACCTGTCCTTCTCCTCCCTGAAGTAGGGAGGCTCGACCACCCTCGGCCGAGCGGGTCCCGTCGCCATCCGGCGGCGGGGCCCGCGAGGCTCCGAACCCATGACGCTCGCCTAGATGGCCATCTTCATCATCCGCCGGCTGCTGTGGTCCGTGGTGCTGCTGGTCTTCGTCACGTTCCTGACGTTCCTCATCTTCGTCGTGCTCCCGTCGGCGGACCCCGCGCTGCTGCGCGCGGGGCGCAACCCGACGCCGGAGATCATCGCGTCCATCCGCAAGACCCTGGGGCTCGACCAGCCCTGGTACGTGCAGTACTTCAAGTACCTGCGCAACCTCGTCCTGCACTTCGACTTCGGCTACAGCTACCAGAACTTCCTCTCCGTGAAGGAGACGATCTTCCCGCGCATGCCCGCGACGATCTCGCTCGCACTCGGCGGCGCGGTCGTGTGGCTGCTGATCGGCATCCCGGTCGGCATCCTCTCGGCCGTCAAGCGGGGCACCTTCATCGAGCGCTTCGCCATGGGCGCCGCCCTGGTGGGCATCTCGGCGCCGGTCTACTGGCTCGGCCTCGTGTCCATCTACCTGTTCTCGACGGACATCGGCAAGTTCCCGATCTTCGACGCCACTGGCAACTACGCCAACCCGTGGGATGACTTCGGGCGCTGGCTCTCGTCGCTCATCCTGCCGTGGATCGTGCTGGCGGTCTCCTTCGCCGCGATCTACGCGCGCTTCATGCGCTCGAACCTCATCGAGGTCCTCGACGAGGACTACATCCGCACCGCGCGCGCCAAGGGGCTCGTCGAGCGGCGGGTGATCCTCCGCCACGGCGTGCGCTCGGCCATCACGCCGATCGTGACGATCTTCGGGCTCGACCTCGGCATCCTCCTCGGAGGTGCCATCCTGACGGAGACCGTGTTCAACATCCCCGGCATCGGCCGCACGGCGTTCGACGCCATCCAGAAGTCCGACCTCCCCGTGGTCCAGGGCACCGTGCTCATCGGCGCGACGGCGATCGTGCTCTTCAATCTGATCGTCGACGTCCTGTATGGCTTCATCGATCCGCGCGTGAGGTACTGATGGCCCTGTTGGAGATCAAGGACCTCACGGTCCACTTCGCCACCGAGGACGGGCTGGTCAAGGCTGTCGACGGCGTGTCCTACACCGTCGACCGCGGCCAGACGCTCGGCATCGTCGGCGAGTCGGGGTCGGGCAAGTCCGTGTCGTCCATGACGGTCATGGGCCTCACGCGCGCGCCCAACGCGCACATCTCCGGCGAGATCCTCTTCGACGGCCAGGACCTGCTGCAGGCCTCCGACGACGAGCTGCGCAAGGTGCGCGGCGACGACGTGGCGATGATCTTCCAGGACCCGCTGTCCTCCTTGCATCCCTTCTACAAGGTCGGCAAGCAGATCGCGGAGGCAGTGCGCACGCACCGCGACACGTCCAAGGCCCAGGCCTGGGACCGCGCCGTGGAGATGCTCGGGCTCGTCGGCATCCCGGAGCCGCGCCGCCGCGCCGACGCCTACCCGCACGAGTTCTCCGGCGGCATGCGCCAGCGCGCGATGATCGCCATGGCGCTGGCCAACGACCCGAAGCTGTTGATCGCCGACGAGCCGACGACGGCGCTCGACGTGACGGTGCAGGCGCAGATCCTCGAGCTCATCGACCGCCTGCAGGACGAGTTCGACACGGCGGTCGTCGTCATCACGCACGACCTCGGCGTGGTGGCCGAGACGGCCGACGACATCGCGGTGATGTACGCCGGGCGGATCGTCGAGAAGGCGAGCGCGGACATGATCTTCCACGGGCCCGAGCACCCCTACACCTGGGGTCTGCTGCGCTCCATCCCGCGCCTGGACACGCCGCGCGACGAGGAGCTCGTGCCGATCGCCGGGCGTCCGCCCTCGCTCATCACGCTGCCGGGCGGCTGCTCGTTCCACCCGCGCTGCCCGTACGTGCGCGACGCCCACCGGCGCACCGAGCCCGGCCTCGTCCCCACCGACGCGGACCCCCAGCATCTCGTGGCCTGCCTGCTCGACCAGGGGACGCGCCGGCGCCTGTGGGGCCAGCTCGAGGCCGGGGAGACGCCGAAGGAGGCGCGGGCGCTGGCCATGGAGGACGGCGAGGTGGAGCTCGACACCGATGTCGCCGAGGCGGGCACGGAGCCGGGGGCCGCGGCGGCCCGGGCGATGGACACGGCCCAGACGGCCAAGGAGGAGGAGGCGGGATGAGCGAGGTCCTGCTGCAGGTGCGAGACCTCGTCAAGCACTTCCCGCTCACGAGCGGCATCCTGCTCCGGCGCCAGATCGGGGCCGTGCAGGCGGTCGACGGGGTCTCGCTCGACGTCGTGCGCGGCGAGACGCTCGGCATCGTCGGCGAGTCGGGCTGCGGCAAGTCGACCACCGCGCGGCTGCTCATGCGGCTGATCGAGCCCACGAGCGGCTCCATCGAGTTCGAGGGCCGCGAGATCGCCGACGCCAAGGGCGCCGACCTCAAGGCCCTGCGCCGGGAGATGCAGATGATCTTCCAGGATCCCTACTCGTCGCTGAACCCGCGCAAGACGGTCGGCACGATCATCTCGGAGCCCTACATCATCCACGGCCTGCATGGGGACGGGGACGAGCGGCGCAAGGCCGTGCAGGAGATCATGGACGTCGTCGGGCTCAACCCGGAGCACTACAACCGCTATCCGCATCAGTTCTCCGGCGGCCAGCGGCAGCGCATCGGCATCGCCCGCGCGCTGGCCCTGCGCCCGAAGGTCATCATCGCCGACGAGCCGGTCTCCGCGCTCGACGTCTCCATCCAGGCCCAGATCCTCAACCTCCTGCGCGACCTGCAGCGCGAGTTCGGGCTGACGCTGATCTTCATCGCCCACGACCTCTCCGTCGTGCGCCACATGTGCGACCGCGTGGCGGTCATGTACCTCGGCAAGCTCGTCGAGCTCGCCAGCAGCAGCGAGCTCTACACGCATCCTCGCCATCCGTACACGGGCGCGCTCATGTCGGCGGTCCCGGTGGCCGATCCACGCCTGGCCGCCCAGAAGCAGCGCCAGATCCTCGTGGGCGACGTCCCGTCGCCCACGAACCCGCCCTCGGCCTGCCGCTTCCACACCCGCTGCCCGAAGTTCGTCGAAGGTCACTGCGACGTCGACACGCCGGAGCTCGAGACCAAGGAGGGCGGCAACCTCGCCGCCTGCCACTATCCGCTGACCGACGCCGAGATCGGCGCGGCGGTGCCGACGGCGAGTCAGTCCTCGTAGAGCGACTCGCGCGCGAGCTCGCGCCCCGCACGGTCCCAGAGGTGGATCTCGAGGTAGTCGGACTTGTAGGCGTCCGGCGCCAGCAGCGTGAAGCGCGCGTCCGTCACCGGGCACTGGTCGACGTTGAGGCCGGCGAGCTCCGCGGTGGCGACGGTGCCGCCCCCGGTCAGGGCGGTGCCCCACACGAGCGTCATGGCCGCCACGCGGCCGGCCTCGCCGCGCCAGCCGCCGACGACCTCGTCGCAGAGGTCGAGCTTCCACTCCGGGTGGCGCTCGGCGGTCTCGTCCGTGAAGTCGGCCCGGGTGAGGAAGCCGCTCGGCTCGCGGTCGGTCTCGTCCTCGGCCTCCGGGTCCGGCGGGACGAAGGAGACGAAGCCGAAGACGTCGAGGTCCGTGCTCGTGCGCGCGGTGATCGGGATGAACGTCCGCCCGGACCACGTGCGGTCGGGGTGGTGGACGAGGTCGCCGACCTCGCCGAGCTCCTCGTCCTCCTCCGTCTGCTCCTCGAGCGCGAGGCAGGCGGCGAGGAACTCCGCCCGCAGGGTCTCCGCCCAGCGTCCCGAGGGCGGGCCCTCCTGGGGCGGCTCGGCGGCGAATCGGGCGATCAGGCGCTCCTCGGGCGGCATCCGCCGGAGGCTATCGACCGGGCTGGCGCTCGAGCAGCAGCGTCACGGGGCCGTCGTTGACGAGCTCGACGGCCATGTCGGCGGCGAATACCCCGCGCTGGGCGCCCAGTCGCGCGCAGAAGCGCTCGTAGAGCGGCTCGGCGAGCCCGGGCGGCGCGGCGGCGAGGTAGGCGGGGCGGTTGCCCTTGCGCGTATCGCCGTAGAGCGTGAACTGCGGGACGCAGAGGACCTCGCGAGCGCCCAGCGGCTCGTTCATGCGCCCCTCGGCGTCGGGGAACACCCGCAGGGCGCGGACCTTGTCGGCGAGCGCGTCGCAGACGGCCTCCGTGTCGTCGTGGGTCACGCCGAGCAGGACGAGCAGCCCCACGCCGATGGCACCCGTGACCGCGCCGTCGACCGTGACGCTCGCCCGCGAGACCCGCTGGACGAGCGCTCGCACGCTCAGGCCTCGCGCAGCTCGGCCGCCGCCCGTTCGGGCGCGAGGGCCCCGACCGGGACGCCCGTGGCGAGCTCGAAGGCACCGGCCGACGGGCGCGGGAGGACGTCGAGGCGCCAGCAGAACGCGCTCGCCCCCTGCGGGGCCGTGCGCAGCCAGAGCTTCGGCGCCGGGCCGTCGCCGAGCACCTGGGAGAGGCGGCGCAGCGCCGTGTGGAGCATCCCGGCCCCGAGCGGGCCGTCCGCCTCGAAGCGGGGGACGGGTCGCCGCGGCACGACGAGCAGCTGGTAGGCGGCCCGGGCCGCGAACGCCGTCAGCAGGACGGCCTCGTCGTCGTAGGCGACGACGCGCTCGCGGCGGCGCACCTCCTCCTGGACGAGGTCGCCGAGCAGGTTGCCGCCCATGGTGCGGGCGGCGTAGGCGCCGAAGCGCTCGCGTTCGCGGGCGATGGCGGCCGGAACGAAGTCCAGCGCGTGCAGGGTCGCGCCCCGGCCGTCGCCCGCGGTGACCTGCACGCAGGCCGCGCCGCGGCCGGTGTGCGCGGCGATCCGCTCCCGCCAGCCCGTCATGGCCGCGACGAGGCCGGGGGCGTCGAGGTCGCCGAGCGCCGTCTCCCCGAGCTGCTCGCGCACGGCGCCGTCGGCCCGTACGCCGAAGAGGTCGGGCAGCGCCTCGGCCCCGGGCGGCGCCTCGGCGTCGACCAGCGCCTGCAGCCCGGTCAGCGGGTCCGTGCGCACCTCCATCAGCCGAGGTAGCGGTCGATGTCGGCGTCGAGCTCCGCGGTGCTCGCGTAGCCGCCCTGGCGGGCGAACGCCGTGCGGCCGCGCCGGTCGAGGAAGACCGTGGCCGGGACGCTCTGGCCCAGGCCGAGGCTGCGGGCGATCGGGGCGCCCTTGGGGTCGAGGTAGGACGGGTAGGGAACCGGGGTCTCGCGCAGGAAGCGCGTGGCCGGGCCGCGCGCGTCCTGGGTGTCGACGCCGAGGAAGGCGACCTCGCGGCCGTGCGCGGTGCCCGCGCGCTGGAACATCGGGTACTCGTGGCGGCACGGCCCGCACCAGGAGGCCCAGACGTTGACCACCACGGGGTGGCCGCGCAGCTCGGCCAGGCGCCGGCGGAACGCCGTCCGGCCACCCTCGAGCACGTCGGCCGACTGGGCGTGCAGGGCGGCCAGCGGCGCCGGCGCGCCCTTCAGGCGCTGCAGGGACGTCTGGAGGTCGAAGGGCGCGGCCTTGGCCTCGCGCTCGGACGGACCGCCCGCCTGGCCGAGGCCGACGACGACCGCCACGACCAGCAGGGCGGCGAGCCCCAGCCCCAGCACACGACGCATACCGGCCAGGCTAGATGGTCGCGGCCGCGGGTCCGCTGCCGGATCTGCTTCAATGGAGGTCGCTCGCAGGCCACCGGCCGGGACCGGCCGGACGTGATCCGCGTGCCGGGCCGAAGCGCCGCGAGCCCCGACGTCGTCCCGCCACGAGAGGTGGCCGGTGCGGCGTTCCCTGCTGAACGACTTGCGAGCCGCCATGGCTGACCCATCCGCAGTGGCCGAGAAGGCCACGTCCCCACCGACGTCTGCAGACCTCCAGCGCGTCCAAGACGCCACGCGCGAGCCCTTCGTGCTCGCCGGGGAGTCCGTCGGCGTCGCCCTGGCGCCGGGCGGGGCGCGCCGGGCCGCCTTCGACGCGGCCCTGGCCGAGCTCGGCTCCGGCGCCGCGATCCCGTCGCCCGAGTGGCGGCGGACGTGGTCGCTGCTGCTGGGGCTCGAGCGCCTGCTCTCGGAGCAGGAGCCGAAGCTCGTGGACGGCACCCTGCTGTCCGCCCACCAGGTCGACGCCCTCTCGGGCACCCTGACCGCGCTGCTCGCCGAGGCGCAGCGCACGGGCGGCGCCGGTGCGGTCGTCGCCCCTCCGGTGGACGAGGCCGAGCTCCCGGTCACCGAGGAGCCGATCGAGGGCGACGAGGACGAGCCCGACGAGGAAGAGCCCCAGGACTGGCTCGACACGACCGAAGGAGGGGACTCGGACCAGCTCGCGGAGCAGCCCGAGGACCCCAACGCGGGCAAGCGCTTCTGGTTCGAGCACGCCACGGGAGCCGGCAAGACCGTCGCCGCCCTCGGCTTCGTCGAGGCGTCCCGTACCGGGGGCGTCCTCATCCTCACCCACCGCCGCAACCTCGTCGACCAGTTCCTCGGCGAGCTGCGCGACCGGGGATACAAGGACCGCATCCGCGGCGCGCTGCTGCGCGGCGAGGACGGCTACTCCGTCAAGCACGGCGGCCCGGTGACCGTCGAGACCTACCAGTGGTTCGTCCGCAACGCGGGCAACATCTCCGGCGCCTACTCCGTCGTCATCTGCGACGAGGCCCACACGGCCCTGGGGGACAAGACCTCGGCCGCGATCCGCCGCTGGGCCGAGCCGATCTTCGTCGGCATGACCGCCACGGGCGCCCTGATCGCCCGGCACGTCACGGACCTCTTCCCGACGCAGACCTCGCGCTTCGACCTCGCCCAGGCCGCCCGCCGCGGGGTCATCGCGCCGCTGCGCTGCGTCCGCATCCCGCCCGGCACGGGGGTGCGCAACATCGCCAAGGTGCCGCTGCGCAAGGGCGACGTCGACGTCGAGTTCGACCAGGAGATGCTCGCCGAGCTGCTCGACCAGCTGCCGTTCAACCTCGCGATCGCCGACCTCTACAAGACCCGCTTCAACGGCGTCCCGGGCGTCGTCTACGCCGCGGGGGTCCGGCACGCCTACAACGTCGCCGCTGCGTTCCGCGAGCTCGGCATGAAGGCCCAGGCCGTGTCGGGCGAGACGCCCAAGCGCGAGCTGGCCGAGATCCTCGCGAACTACGAGCGCGGCGAGATCGACGTGCTCGTCAACGCGCAGCTGCTGGCGGAGGGCTGGAACTCGCCGCGCGCGACGGTCTGCATGCACCTCGCGCCCACCGCGTCCAAGCGCATCTACCAGCAGCGGGTCGGCCGCGTCACGCGCCGGCACCCGGGCAAGGAGGCGGGCATCGTCGTCGACTTCGTCCATCCGGCGACCAAGCACGACGATCCCGTGGTGACCCTGCACTCGCTGCTCGGGCGCGACGTCTACCGCGGCGGGGCCATCGTCGTCGGCCCGGTCCGGCGCGGCCGCGGTCGCCGGCTGCGGGTCGAGCGCCGCGTGCTCCCGGTCGGGGCGGACGAGAACCGGCGGATCGAGGTCTTCGAGCGCGAGCTGTGGCGGATCGCCGTCGAGCACCTCGACTACGGCGAGCAGATCCAGTGGGCCGCGCTGGCCGGCGCGCGCGTCGCGCCGACGAACTGGCGCCGGGCCCGGGCGATGCTGCACTTCGATGTCTCCGGCGAGCTCAAGCGGACCTACCTGCTCACCGCGCTGCAGCGCAACAAGAACCCCCAGCTGCGGGTGCGGGCGCTGCAGGAGATCGCCCAGGCCCGCGACGACGAGGCCTTCGACGAGGCCGTCGAGGTCATCGGGAACTGGCCGCGCGACGAGAAGCGCGAGGGCGTGAAGATCCTTCTGCTCGCGCTGGCGGAGCGCAAGCTCGGCCGCCGCGACCAGGCGAACAACTGGATCTGGCGCTGCGCGGAGTACACGCGCGAGCTCCACGAGGAGTACGCCGTCCAGCGCTGGCCGGAGACCAAGCGGCTGCTCGGCCTGCTCGTGAACTCCAGCGGGGCGGCCCACGCGCGCAACGCCCGCCGGCTCGTGCAGGCGTCGCGGACCCAGGACCGCCGGCTCGCGGCCGCGCTGCTGGCGGCGGCGCTGCCGCACACCGCCGAGGCCGGCGAGGTCATCAACGGCGCGCGCATGCGGATGTCGCGCAAGCCCGGCGCGCTGGCCCGCGAGCTGCTGCGCAACCTGCCCAAGGGCGGCAAGGGCAAGCGACGGCGAAAGAAGAAGGCGGGCGGGGCCGGGGGCGAGGCGACCCAGGTCGAGCCGACCGCCGTGACGGCGGGCGCGGCTGAAGCCTCGCCGGCCGCCGAGCCGGTCGACGGCGTCCTCGTCAACGCCGACCCCGACCGCGAGGCATCCTCCGTCCCCGCGGAGGAGGACGGCGACCGCAGCCGCTCGCGCTCAGGCCGCCGCCGGTCGCGCCGCCGGCCGGCCGCGAAGGCGTCGGCGGGGGCCGCCGAGCCGCAGTCGAGCGGTGGTCGCCCTGGCGACCGGGACGCGACTGACGCTCCGGGCGCCGCCGAGCCGCAGTCGAGCGGTGGTCGCCCTGGCGACCAGGATGCGACTGACGCTCCGGCGGACGCCAAGCCCGCGAAGCGCCCGCCGCGCAAGCGCGCGTCCCGCCGCAAGCCGGCCGCGAAGCCCGAGCCCGACGGCGCGCCGGAGGCCGAGGCGGCCTGAGCGCCGGCGGCCGGCCGGCGGCCCCGCGGCGCAGACCCGCCGCCGGCTAGAGCCCGGCCTGGTCCTGCCGGGGCGTGTCGTCGCCGGCGCCCGCGCCGCCCGTGCGCTGGTCGAGCGCAGCGTCACGCGCGTCCGGACCGTCGCGCCGCAGGGGCTCGCCCTCGACATCGCCGGCCTCCACGCGCACCTCGCGCCCGCCGTCGCCGGCGTGGCCGCGCGCCGCGACCTCGGCGAGCTCGCGGGTCTCGTACTCCCCGACGGGCATGGCCTCGGGGTCCTCGAAGACGGCCCAGCGCTGGCCGTGCGGGCGGACGACGATCGGCTCCATGTCCGCTGCGTACCCGGGAAGCCGCGGCGGGACCCGCCGGCCTGCGGCTACTGGCCCGCCGGGGCCAGATGGACCTCGCCGGCGTCGAGCGCGACCGTGGCGCCGTCGTCGACGGCCACGAGCAGGCGCCCGGCCGCGTCGATGCCCGCGCCCGTGCCGGCGCCCCCCTCCCAGCGGACGGGGCGCCCGCGCAGCGCGTCGCGCTCGCGCAACGCGGCCACGGTGGCCGGGGCCGGCTCGGCCAGGCGCGGAGCGAGGGCGGCGAGCAGCTCGCCGAGCACGGTCTCGAACGCCACGGGCCCGCGCCCGAGCGTGCCGGCGCCGGCGGGCCGCGCCGCCGGGCCGGCCGCGACGTTGACGCCGACGCCGAGCACCGCCCAGCCCGCCTGCGGGCGGCCCTCGACGAGGACGCCCGCGACCTTGGCTCCCTCCACCAGCACGTCGTTGGGCCACTTCACGCGTGCGGCCGCACCCGCGACGTCGGCGACGGCGAGCCCGGCGCGCAGGGACAGCAGCGCGTCGAAGCGACGCAGCACGAGCGAGGCGGCGAGGGCCCCGACGGGTGGCGTGGCCCAGGTCCGGCCCTGGCGCCCGCGGCCGGCGGTCTGCTCCCGCGCGGTCACCAGCGTGCCGTGCGGGGCGCCGGCGGCCGCGAGCTCCCGCGCACGCTCGTTCGTCGAGCCGACGCGGCGCAGGTGCAGCCGCGGCCGGCCGAGCTCCGCCGGGCTCACACCGCGGCGCGGAGCCGGTCGCGGTCCACGCCCGCGAGCTCGAGCGTGCGCGGCACCTTGCCCCCGTCGGCGGCGAGGACCCCGAGCAGCACGTGCCGCGCCTCGAGGCGACCGTCGCGCTGGCGCGTCGCCGCGCGCACCGCCCGTTCGAGCGCGGCACGCGCCGACGAGCCGAAGCGCAGGCGGCCGACGGTCGGCGCCGGAGCCGGCAGCGCGAAGGCGTGGGCGTCGATGCCGACGGCGCCCAGGCTCGCCGCCTCCTCGGCCTCGAGCGCGGCGAGCAGGGCCTCGTGGTCGAGCCCGGCGGCGGCCAGCGCCGGCGGGCCGCCGCGGGCGAGGGCCAGCAGCAGGTGCTCGGCCTCGATCGACCGCGCCCCCGCGCCGCGGGCCTCGTTCTCGGCCTGGCCCACGATCGCCCGGGCGTCCCGGGTGAAGCGCTCGAACATCAGTCTCCCTTCGGCTGTCGCCTGGCGTGCTTCTTGTGGACGGCCTGCCGGGTGACGCCGATCGCCTCGGCGATCTGGCTCCACGTCCAGCCCTCGGCCAGCGCCCGCGCCACCGCGTCGTCCTCGACCCGGTCCGCGAGCCGCCGCAGCGCCGCGACGGCGGCGAGCGCGTCGGCCGGGCTAGGCGGTGTGGAGGTGGCGGTGTCCATCGCAACGTCAACCGTAGTTGACGCTCGGTGGGCTGTCAACCCGAGTTGCGCACCAGCGCCTCGACCAGGCCGTCGGGCGTGTGGGGCTCGGCCTCGACGTCCGGCTCCCGGCCGTGCGCGCGCAGCTCGGCGCTCGTGGCCGGGCCGATGGACGCGAGCCGCGGCCCGGTCGGGATGGAGCCGCCGCAGGCGTCGGCCAGGAAGCGCACGGTCGAGGCGGACGTGAAGGTGATCCAGTCCGCGGCGCCCGCGGCGGCGAGCGTGTCGGCGTCCAGCGGCTCGGCGAGCGTCTCATAGAGCGCCACGACCTCCGCGGCCGCCCCCCGGGCCCGCAGGCCGTCGGGCAGCGTGTCGCGCCCCTCACGGGCCCGGAGGATCAGCGCGGAGGCGACGGGGACGCCCTCCAGCGCCTCGAGCAGGCCCTCGGCGACGGGCCGCTCCGGCATGACGTCGGCGACGATGCCGTGCTCGCGTAGCGCGCGGGCGGTGCCCGGCCCGATGGCGGCGATCCGGTGCCCGGCGAGCTCGCGCGCGTCCCGGCCGTCGCGCTCGAGCGCGGTGAACAGCTCGTGGGCGCCGTTGGGGGAGGTGATCACGAGCAGGTCGTGGCCGGCGAGGGGCGGCAGCGACGCGTCGAGCGAGCGGGTGCGGATGGCGGGGGCCTCGACGACGGCGGCGCCGAGCTCCCGCAGCCGGCCGGCCGTCGGGGAGGCCTGGGCGCGCGCGCGGGTGACGGCCACCGAGACGCCGTGCAGCGGCCGCGCCTCGAGCCACCCGAGGCGCTCGTGCAGCCCGGCGACGGGCCCGACGACGGTGACCGCCGGCGCCCGGACGCCGGCTGCGGCGGCGAGCTCGGCGATCGTCTGCAGCGTGCCGGCCGTCGTCCGCTGGTCCGGCAGCGTCCCGCGCTCGACGACCGCCACCGGCTCCTGGGGCGAGCGCCCGCCGGCCATGAGCTGCTCGGCGATGCGCGGCAGCGCGCGGACGCCCATGTAGAACACGAGCGTGCCGGGGAAGGCCGCGAGCGCGGGCCAGTCGAGGCGGGTCTCCGGCTTGGACGGATCCTCGTGCCCCGTGACGAAGGCCACGGCCGAGGCCAGGTCGCGCTGGGTCACCGGGACGCCGCCGTAGGCGGGCGCGGCGATGCCGGCCGTGATGCCGGGCACGACCTCGAACGGGATCCCGGCCTCGCGCAGCAGCAGGGCCTCCTCGCCGCCGCGGCCGAAGACGAAGGGATCGCCGCCCTTCAGGCGCACGACCGCCTTCCCCGTCCGCGCGTGGGCGAGCAGCAGCTCGTTCGTCGCGGCCTGCGGCACCTGCTCGCCGCCGCCCTCCTTGCCGACGAAGACGAGCTCGGCGCCGGGCCGCGCGCCGGCCAGCGCGCCGGCGGGGATCAGCCGGTCGTAGAGGATCACGTCGGCCGTGGCGATGAGCTCGGCCGCCCGCAGGGTCAGCAGTCCGGGGTCGCCCGGCCCGGCGCCGACGAGGTAGGCGGTCATCCGAGCCGCTCCAGGATCTCGCGGCCGCCGGCGGCGAGCATGCGGGTCGCCAGCCCCGCCCCGTCGAGGCCGTCGACCTCGTCGAGCACCCACGCCGACCCGTCCGGCATCCCGACGAACCCGCGTGTGGTGCGCCCGTCGGCCAGGACCCCGACCGGCGTCCGGCAGGACGCGCCGAGCACCCGCACCGCCGCCCGCTCGGCCTCGAGGCACGCGTGGGCGCCGGCGTCGTCCACGCGGGCCGCGGCGGCCCGGGCCCGCACGTCGTCCTCGCGCGCCTGCAGCACGAGGGCGCCCTGCCCGGGCGCGGGGACGAACACCGGCGCGTCGAGCACCGTGCCGCCCTCGTCGCGGGCCAGCCGCAGCAATCCGGCCCGCGCGAGCACGAGCGCGTCGACCTCACCCGCGCGCCACTTGCGCAGGCGCGTGTCGACGTTGCCGCGCAGGTCGCCGACGTCGAGGTCCTCGCGCCACGCGAGGAGCTGGGCGCGCCGGCGCAGGGAGGCCGTCCCGACGCGGGCGCCGGCGGGCACGGCCCCGATCAGCAGGTCCAGCGCGTCCGACCGGGGCGGGACGGCGACGATGGCCGTGCCCGGGGCCAGCTCGCCCGGCACGTCCTTGGCCGAGTGCACGGCGAGGTCGACGTCACCGGCCAGCAGGGCCGACTCGATGGTGTCCACCCAGCGCGACTTGTCCAGCTCGTCGGCCCCGCGGTCGCCCGTGGTCTTGATCGTCACGAGCTCTGCGTCCTCCCCGAGCCGGTCCGCGACCCACGAGGACTGCGCGAGCGCGAGGGCGCTGCCGCGCGTGCCGATCCGCAGGCTCAAGACGCGGCTTGGCGCCGCGGCAGCGCGCGGACCTCGGCCGGGACGCCGGCCTCGGCCGGCCGGCCGTCCTCCTCGAGGCCGAAGAGCTCCCGCAGGACGTGCATGCGCGCGTGACGCTCGCCACCCTCGGCCTGCTTCATCCGGACCGTCGGCTCGTGCAGCAGCCGGTTGGCCACGGCCCGGGCGACGGATTCGATCCGCGCGCGGTCGCGCTCGGACATCGTCTCCCAGCGCCCGGCGTTCTCGGCGACCCCGGCGGCGACGATCGCGTCGGCCCGGCTGCGCAGCGCGGCGACGGTCGGCATGACCTCGAGCGACCCGAGCCAGGACGCGAAGGCGCCGATCTCGGCCTCGACGATGCGCTCCGCCGGCTCGGCCTCGGCGTCGCGGACGGTGGCGTGGCGGTCGACGACCGCGTGCAGGTCGTCGACGTTGACGAGCGAGACGCCCGCCAGGCCGCCGCACGCGGGCTCGACGTCGCGCGGGACGGCGAGGTCGATGAGCAGCAGGGGCCGCGCGCGGCGGGCGGCGACGACGTCGGCCAGGACGTCGGCCTCGAGCAGCGCGTGCGGCGAGGAGGTGGAGGCGATGACGATGTCGGCGCGCTCGAGCTGGGCGGGCAGCTCGTCGAAGGCGACCGTCGCGCCGTGGAAGCGGGCGGCGAGCGTCTCGGCGCGCTCCCGGCGGCGGTTGGCGACGAACAGCGTGGCGGCGCCGCGGGCGTCCAGCGCCTCGGCGACGAGCTCGGCGGTCTCCCCGGCGCCGACGATGACCACGTGGCGGTCGCGCAGCTCGCCGAGCGTGTCGCGGGCGAGGTCGACCGCCACGGAGGCGACGGACCGCCGGCCTCGCCCGACGGCGGTCTCCGAACGCACCCGCTTGCCCGTCTCGAGCGCGGCGCGGAACAGGCGGTTGGTCAGCGGTCCGGTGCTCCCGGCCGCCAGCGCCCGCTCGTAGGCGCGCTTGACCTGGCCCTGGACCTCGGCCTCGCCGACGACCATCGACTCCAGGCCGGCCGCGACCCGGTACAGGTGGCGGGCGGCGTCGCAGTTGCGCAGGGCGGAGACGCCCTCGAGGAGCTCGGTCGGGCGCAGGCCCGCGCGCCGGGCGAGGGAGCCGACGACGGCCGTCTCGGCCTCGACGGCGTCGCCGACGACGAGGTAGAGCTCCGTCCGGTTGCAGGTCGACAGCGCGACCGCCTCGTGGATCTCGGCCTGGGCGCCCAGCTCCTCCAGCAGCCGGTCGATGCCCGTGTCGGTCAGGGCGATGCGCTCGCGCAGCGCCACCGGCGCGGTCTTGTAGCTCGAGCCGAGCAGCAGGAGCTCGCTCACCGCGGGACCTCCTCGCCGCGGGTCACCACGGGCTCGGCCTCCAGGGCGTCGCGATCGTCGAGCAGCCGTGACAGCTCGTCGACCTGGCGCGACACGCGCGCGAGCTTGACGGCCATGATGGCGACGTAGACGAGCACCAGCGCCAGCAGGACGAGGTACGCCGCGGCCACGTAGCCGTCGTCGCTCACAGCCGCTGGGGCGCCGCCGAGCGCCGGGAGGGGTCGGCCAGGGGGGAGATGTCCTCGCCGCTCAGGCGCCGCCGGATCGAGCGCAGCTGCATGGCGGCGGTCTTGGAGGCGAGCTCGTACTTGCACAGCGTCGTGAACAGCACGGCCATGGCGACGAGCGCGACGAGGAAGGTGAAGCTCACCGAGCCGGGGAGGTTCGCGGTGCTCGACAGCGTCCGCGGGTGGATCAGCGGCTGGGCCAGGCGGACGGCCATGAAGTTCAGCGGTACGAAGGCGCCTCCGACGCACGCGAAGACCGCGGCGTAGCGCGCCTGGCGCCCCGGGTCCTCGATGGAGAAGCGCAGGGGCTGGTAGCAGGCGTAGAGCAGGAAGACGATGAGGAAGGACACGAGCGTCGGCTCGTTCCACACCCACCAGCTGCCCCACGCGGCCTTGGCCCACAGCGACCCGGTGAGCAGCGCGCCGACCCCGAAGATCAGCGACATGTGGATGGCCACGTAGGAGCGCAGGTCGTGCGCGCGGTCACCCGAGCGCAGGAAGCGGACGGCGTAGATCCCGCCCGCGACGAAGCCGGCCAACGTCACGATCCCCAGCGGGACGTGGACGTAGAAGATCTTCTGCCGCAGGCCCTGGTCGGCATCCTCGGGGGCGTAGAAGAAGGCCAGGGCGAAGGCGCCGGTCACGAGAACGGCGGAGAGGAGGGAGAAGATCTTGAGCCCGCGGCCGAACATGGCGTTCAGTCCTCTAGCAGATAGTCGAAGAGCGCGTATGAGAGCAAGCCGAAGACCACATCGTAGAGCGCCAGGATCGCCAGCCATCGCCCTGCGAGCGGCCCCGCGCCGCCCTCGGCCAGCAGTGGCGCGCTCGCCTGCGCCGCGGCGATCAGCAGGGGCACGCTGAGCGGCAGGGCGATGAGCGGGACGATCAGGTCGCGGGCGCGGGTCTGGACGGCCAGGGCCCCGACGAGCGTGCCGATCACCGCGAGCCCGGCGTCGGCGAGCAGGAGGACCAGCAGCAGCTCGGGCAGCGCCTGGCCGAGGCCGGGACCGAGGAGCAGCAGGGCGAAGGCCGCGACGGCCACGACCTCGGCGACGACGAGGAACCCGAAGAGCACGAGCGCCTTAGCCACGAACATCGCCGTGCGGTCCACCGGGGCGAGCAGGAAGGCGTCGAAGCCGCCCTGCTCGCGCTCCGTGACGAACAGCCGGTTCATCCCGAGCAACGCGGCGAGCAGGAGCGTGACCCACAGCACGCCGGAGGCCAGGTCGCCCTGGAGCGTCTCGCGGTCCAGGCCGAAGTGGAAGAGGACGAAGGCCGAGACGGTGAACAGCGTCATGGCCGGGACGGCCTCGAGGTTTCGCAGCTCGGCCTGCAGGTCCTTGCGCACGAGGGCGCTGACGGCGGCCCTCATCGGTACAGCGCCCCGACGTCGCGGGCCTCGACCTCGCCGGCCGCAGCGAGCAGCGCGGCCCGCGAGCCCTGCAGGCCGAGCACGAGATCGGCCTCGGCCAGGCCCTGCTCCACATCGTGGGAGATGAGCACCCGGGTGGCGCCGCCGGCGCGCCCGATCAAGGGCTCGACGAGCGCGGACGCCGCGGGGTCGAGGTTCGCGCGCGGCTCGTCGAGCAGCAGCAGCTCGGGCGCGTGCAGGGTCGCCCGGGCGATGGCGACGCGCTGGGCCATGCCGCGCGAGAGCGTGCGCAGCGGCTCGTCGGCGCGCAGCGACATCCCGACCGCCTCGAGCTGCGCGTCCGCGCGGGCGGCGGCGACCCCGTGCAGCCGCGCGTGGTACGCGAGGTTCTCGCGCGCCGTGAGATCGCGGTAGAGCAGCGGCTCGTGGGCGAGCAGTCCGAGCCGGCCGCGGACGCGCCAGCCGTCGTCGGGCAGCTCCCCGCCGAGCACGCGCGCGACGCCCGCGTGCGGGCGCAGGAGGGTGGCGAGGACGCGCAGCAGCGTCGTCTTGCCGGCGCCGTTGGCGCCGCAGACCGCGAGCGTCTGGCCCGCGGGCAGCCGCAGGGCCACGTCGCGCAGGACCACCCGCTCGCCGTAGGCGCGGCCGAGGCCGTCGAGCTCGACGGCGGCCGAGTCGGTGCCAGGGGTGGCGGAGCCGGCGCGCGGCACCTCGAGCGAGCGCGAACCGACCGTGTCCGGCGTCGGCGGCCCCCCCTGCATCATTCCCCGTGGCGGCCGTCGCCGCGCAGCGTGCGCACCGCGTGGCCGAGCACGGGCTCGAGCACGCCGAAGCACTCCTCGATGGCCTTCGGCGAGCCGGGGAAGTTCACGATCAGCGTGCCGCCGTGGATGCCGGCCACCCCGCGGCTGAGCACGGCCATCTTCGTGTGCAGGAGGGACACGGCCCGCATCGCCTCGGCGATGCCCGGCGCCTCGCGCTCGATCACCGCGCGCGTCGCCTCCGGGGTGACGTCGTCCGGGGTGAAGCCGGTCCCGCCCGTGGTGAGCACGACGTCCATGCCGGCGTCGGCCAGTTCGCGCAGCCGCGCCTCGATGCGCGCGCGGTCGTCCGGGACGACGTCCGTCTCGGCCACCTCGCAGCCGGCGCGCTCCGCGGCCGCGGCGAGCGCCCGGCCCGAGAGGTCCTCGCGGCGGTCGCCGGCGACGGAGGTCGAGACGGTGAGCACGGCGGCCCGCACGGGGCCCAATCTAGTCAGACCGCGGCGGGTGCGGCGGCGGCGCGGGCGTCCGCGATGAGCGCGAGGACGGCGTCCTCGTCACCGGCGCGCAGCAGCTCGATCGGGTCGGGCTCGCCGTTGACGATGCCCTCGAAGAACGCCTTGCGGTCCTGGTAGGTCGGGAGGTTGCCCTTCGCCCAGCCGCGCGCGTCGTTGAGCAGCTCGGCGAGGCGCGCGTGCTCGGCGCCGTAGGCCGCGGCGATCTCGCGCTTCATGCGCTTGGCCAGGGCCGGCGAGGCACCCGCGGTGGAGATGGCGATGGCCAGCGGCCCGGTGCGGACGATGGCGGGCAGGATGAAGTTGCACAGCGGCGGGACGTCGACGACGTTGACGAGCATCGCCCGCCGCTCCGCGTCCTCGTAGATGCCGATGTTGACGTCCGTCGTGTTCGTCGCCGCGATGACGATGAACGTCCGCTCGAGGTCCTCCGGGCGGTACGGGCGCCGTTCCCACGTGATCGAGCCGTCCTCGGCGAGCTCTCGCAGGGCGCCGACGGCCTCCGGCGCGATGAGCACGACGTCGCCCTCCGAGGCGAGCAGGCCCTCGACCTTCTCCAGGCCGACCTCGCCGCCGCCGACGACGACGCACCGCCGCCCCCGCAGCTTCAGGCACGCGATGTAGAACGGCGTGTCGAGCATGTCCTGCACGCAGGTCTGGTCGCAGATCCCGCGCTTGAACTGGCAGACGCACTCCTTGCCCGCGTAGGCCTGGGCTGGCATGCAGCAGACGATAGGCCCGCGACCGACCCCGCACGGGCCACGACCGGCGGCGATCCTCGGTCCCGGGGTGCCCGTACCTTGGGGACGGATGGCGGCTCCGGGCTACTTCACCGACGACTCGATGATCCGGCGCGTGCAGGGCGAGTGGGCGGTCGCCCTGGCTGGCCCGCGCGCCCTGCTCATGCAGGCGACGCTTCCGCTGGCCTTCGAGGGCTTCTTCGCCTCCACCACGGCGCTCGCCGATCCCTACCCGCGGCTGGAGCGCACCGCTCGGGTCATGGGGGAGATCGCCTTCGGCACCCGCGAGCAGGCCGACGCCTCGACCCGTCGCGTGCGCGCCGTGCACCGCCGGGTCCGCGGGACGCTGCCCAGGCCGGTCGGTCGCTTCCCGGCCGGGACGCCCTGGCGCGCAGACGACCCCGAGCTGCTGCTGTGGATCATCGCCACGCTCGTCGACTCGGGCCTGCTCGTCTACCAGCGCTACGTCGGGCCGCTCACGCGTGACGAGCAGGAGGCCTACTGGCAGGACTTCCGGGTCGTCGGCAAGCGCTTCGGCCTGGCGCTGAAGGACTCGCCGGCCGACCTCGACGCGTTCGAGGCCTACATGGCGCGCATGCTCGCGTCGGGCGACCTGGACGTGAGCGACCAGGCGCGTCACCTGGCCGTCGACATCGTCATGCGCCCACCGCTGCCGACCCGCCTGCTGTGGCTGCGCGAGCTCGTCAACCAGCTCACCATCGGCCTGTTGCCGCCGACCATCCGCGACCTGTACGGCCTGCGCTGGGATCCGCTGCGCGGCGTGCTGGCCCGTAGCCAGGCCGAGTACCTCAGGCGTGTCGTCGTCCCGCTGCTCCCGGAGCGCTACCGGCTCACCCCGGGCGCTCGCGGCGGGCTGGCCGAAGCGGCCTGACCTCAGGCCGCGCGAGCGCCCGGCGCGTGTCGATCAGCTCGTAAGGCGCTCCGCTGGGACTTCGTGCTGGCAGGGCTCACGAGGGCGTGGTCGGTGCGCACCGACCGACGTGGACGAGCCCTATGAGCTGGACGCTGGACGCCCTGTGGCCCGGGCACTCTCGGCGCGCTGGCGCCGCCCGCCGTTGCGGCGTAGTCCCGCGGCCTGACCTCAGGCCGCCCGGGAACCGCGGCCGTGCGCGCGGCGCAGGAGCGCCTCGCGCAGCACCGGGGCGAGGCCGTCCGTTAGGCGGTCGTCGACCACGAGCGTGTCGACGTCGGCGTCCGGCTCGAGCTCGATCCCGCCCAGGCCCACCAGGGTCTCCGTGCCGTCGACGGGCGCGACCGCGGCGAGCACCAGGTGGCGACTCGGGTCGAAGCCGAGCAGCCGCCGGACCTGGAAGTCCGAGGCCACGTGACCCTGGCCGAGCAGCAGGGCGCGCACCGCGTCGTGGTCGGCGGGCCGGGCGAGCCGCAGGCGGACGCGGAGGCCGCCGGCGAGGCCGTGCGTGCGGGTCAGCGTCGTGTCGGTCACACCTCCAGTACGGCGCAGGCCCCTGAAGCGGAGGTCAACGGCGCGTGACCGTGCGGGATCTCACACGTCCCGGCCGCGGGCGCGCCGGGCCGCCTCCAGGCGCTTCGCCATCTCCGGCTCCGTGTCGTCGGGGGCGTAGAAGCGCAGGGTCTCGAGGCCCTCGGGCAGGTGCTCCTGGTCGTTGACGTGGCCGGGATGGTGGTGCGGGAAGTCGTAGCCGACGCCGCGCCCGAGCGCCTTCGCCGCGGGGTAGGCGGCGCTGCGCATCGCCGACGGCGGGTCGGCGGCGCCGTGCTCGCGGACGTGCTCGCGCGCCGCGCGCAGCGCCCGCCCGGCCGAGGCCGCCTTGGGCGCCAGCGCGAGGTACGTCGCGGCCTGGGCCAGGGCGTAGTGGGCCTCGGGCAAGCCGACGTGATCGACGGCCTGGGCGGCGGCGATCGCGACCTGCAGCGCCTGCGGGTCGGCGTTGCCCACGTCCTCGGAGGCGAGGATGATCATCCGCCGGGCGATGAAGCGCGCGTCCTCGCCACCCTCGAGCATGATCGCGAGGTAGTACAGCGACGCGTCGGGATCCGAGCCGCGCGTGGATTTGATCCACGCCGAGATGTAGTCGTAGTGCTTGTCTCCGGCGCGGTCGTAGAGCACGGCCTTGCGCTGCAGGGCGTCCTCGGCATCGGCGACCGTCGCCGCCGGGCGGCCGTCGCGGCCGGCGGTCTCACACGCGAGCTCCAGGGCGTTGAGCGCCGTCCGCGCGTCGCCGCCGGCGCGGTCGGCGAGGAAGGCGACGACGCCGTCCTCGGCCGTGCAGCCCAGCTGGCCGAGCGCCCGCTCGAGCAGCCGCTCGAGGTCGGCGGCGTCCAGCGCCCGCAGCTCGTAGACGCGGGTGCGCGAGATGAGGGCGGAGTTGACCTCGAAGTACGGGTTCTCCGTCGTGGCGCCGATGAGCAGCACCGTGCCGTCCTCGACGGCCGGCAGCAGGGCGTCCTGCTGGGCCTTGTTGAAGCGGTGGATCTCGTCGAGGAAGAAGACCGTCCCGCGGCCCGCGCGGCGGCGCTCCGCCGCGCGCGCCATGATCTCGCGGACCTCGGCGCGACCGGCCTGGACGGCGGAGAGCTCCTCGAACGCGTACGGTGGCTCTGCCCACTCGAGGCCGCCTTCGGCGGCGGTCTCCCGCCCGTGCGTGGCCACGAGCCGGGCGATCGTCGTCTTGCCCGTACCGGGCGGCCCGAAGAGGATCATGGAGTGCGGCGCGCCCTGCTCGATCGCCGTGCGCAGCGCCGTCCCCTCCCTCAGCAGGTGCTCCTGGCCGACGACCTCGTCGAGCGTCGTCGGGCGCATGCGCGCCGCCAGCGGCGCGTCGGCCGCGGGTGGCGCCGTCCCGGCGTCCTCGGGCTCCGGCGTGTTGAAGAGCTGGTCCATGCCGTGACGTAGTCTGACGGGCGTGGACCTCGAGCAGGAGACCGCCGACGTCCTGTCGCGGCTCATCCGCTTCAACACGGTCAATCCGCCCGGGGCCGAGCGCGAGGCGATGGAGTGGCTGCGGGGCTACCTCGAGGACGCGGGCCTGACCTGCGAGCTCGCCGGCGCCGAGCCCGAGCGCCCGAACCTCGTGGCGACCCTCGACGGCGACGACCCGGACGGCGGCCCGACGCTCGGCTACCTCGGCCACGTCGACACCGTGCTCGCCGACCCCGGCGGCTGGCGCCACGACCCCTGGGGCGGCGAGGTCCACGACGGCTTCCTGTGGGGCCGCGGCGCGATCGACATGAAGTCCCAGGTCGCGGCGGAGTGCGTGGCGGCGGCGCAGCTGGCCCGCGATGGCTGGCGGCCGCCTCGCGGGCGCCTGAAGGTCTTCGCGGTGGTCGACGAGGAGGCCGGCGGCGCCCTGGGCGCCCAGTGGCTCACCCAGCAGCGGCCGGACCTCGCCGAGGCCGACCTCGTGCTCAACGAGGGGGGCGGCATGGTCATGCCCTACGGCGACCGCCGCCTGTACGGGGTCTGCTGTGCGGAGAAGGGCACGTTCCGGCTGACCATCACCGCCCGCGGGGTGGCGGGGCACGCCTCGACGCCGGCCCTCACCGACAACGCGCTGTTCAAGCTCCTGCCGGCCCTGCGGCGGCTCGCCGAGGCCGACGTCGGCTTCGACGTCACGGAGGAGGTCGCCGAACTCGTGCGCGGCCTCGGGGAGGATCCGGCCGACCCGGCCGCCGCCGTGGCGGCCATCGCCGCGGTCGAGCCCCGCCTGGCCGGCCTCGTGCGCGCGAACCTCGGCGTGACGCTCGCACCGACGATGATCGAGGCCTCGGCGAAGATCAACGTCGTCCCGGCCCGCGCGGAGCTGCGCGTCGACGGTCGCGCCCCCGCCGGGCTCGGGGCCGAGACCGTCACCCGGCGCCTCGAGGAGGTCCTCGGCGACACGGCGGCCGATGTCGAGGTGGACTGGCTCGAGCAGGTCGTCGGCAACCGCTCGCCGACCGACACGCCGCTGATGGCGGCGATCGCGGACTGGATCGGCGAGGCCGATCCCGGGGCCACGATCGTCCCGACCGTGCTGCCGGCCTTCACCGACTCGCGCTGGTGGCGCACGGCCTTTCCGGACTGCGTCGCCTACGGGTTCTTCCCCCAGCGCCATCAGCCCCTCTACGAGGGGTGGGCGATGATGCACGCCGACGACGAGCGCATCGACGTGCGCGACCTCGGCTTCGCCGCCGACTTCTTCACCGACCTGCCGAGGAGGCTGCTGGCATGAGCCAGGACCCAGGGAATCGCGACCGCACCCCGGAGGGCCGCCTGCGGCTGGGCGGCATGGCCCTCGGCAACGGGCTGCTCGTGCACGGGCCGACGCACTGGGCCGCCGCCGTGCGCACGCGCGAGGGCCGGATCGTCGCGGCCTCCGGGCCCAAGCCGCGCCTGCGCGCCGCCGACGGCGTGCCGGGCGTGCGCGGCGTCGTCCGGCTCGCGGAGGCGATGGCGGTCATCCCGCTCGTCAAGCGGGGCCTGCCCGAGGCCCGGCTGCCGTTCCAGAACGCGGCCACGGCGGCGACGACGCTCGGCGCCCTGGTGGCCGGCACCGCGCTCAAGCGGCGCGCGCCCGGCGCGGGCGGGGAGGCGGCCGCCGCGCTGGTGGGCCTCGCCCCGGCGCTCATGACGCTGCGCGCCGGGGAGGTCGCCCAGTACCACGGGGTCGAGCACAAGTCCATCGCCGCGTACGAGCAGGGCACGAACGACGCGGGAGACGCGGAGAAGGAGCACGAGCGCTGCGGCTCGCACCTCGTGGCGCCGATGATGGCCGCCAACCTCGCCGGCACGCTGCTGCTGCGCCGGGCGCTGGACCGCCCCAACCCATTCGCCAACGCCGGGGTGGCGCTCGGTTCCACGGCGCTGGCCGTCGAGGTCTTCGCCTGGTGCGAGCGCCACGGCGCCTCCGTCGCGGCGCGGGCGATCCGCTCGCCCGGGTTCGCCATCCAGCGCGCGATCGGCACGCGTGAGCCCGACGCGGCGCAGCTCGAGGTCGGCCACGCCGCCCTCGCGGAGATCCTCCGGGTCGAGGGCGCCGGCGCCGACCCCCAACCTTCGTCCAGCGCCTAGCGCGCGAGCCGCCCGTCTCGGGTATCAAGGGACGGGCATGACCTCGCACTGGTACGACTGGGACCGCCTCGACGACCTGATCATCACGTGGGCGCCGATCCTCTTCATGGGGCTGCTCGTCTACTTCCTGTGGCGGACGCTGAAGCTCATGCCGCGGACGAAGCCCCAGGAGATCAGGCCCGACTCCCGCCAGGCGCTCGGCTGGGACGAGGTCGCCGGGGCCGACGAGGCCAAGGCCGAGCTCCAGGAGGTCGTCGAGTTCCTGCGGGACCCGAAGCGCTTCGCCGCCCTCGGCGCGACCGTGCCGCGCGGGATCATGCTCCACGGGCCGCCGGGCACGGGCAAGACGCTGCTCGCAAAGGCCGTCGCCACGGAGGCGAAGGCGCAGTTCTACTCCCAGTCGGCCGCGTCGTTCGTCGAGATGTTCGCGGGCCTCGGCGCCGCCCGGATCCGGCGGCTGTTCGCCGAGGCCCGCAAGGCGGCGCCGGCCATCGTGTTCATCGACGAGATCGACGCCGTCGGCGGCGCGCGCGGCTCGGACAACAACTCCGAGCGCGAGCAGACCCTCAACCAGCTGCTGGTGGAGATGGACGGGATGGGCTCGGCGGCCGACGTCGTCGTCATCGCGGCGTCCAACCTCCTCGAGAAGCTCGACGGCGCGCTCCTGCGGCCGGGGCGCTTCGACCGCCAGATCTTCGTCTCGCCGCCCGACGTCGGTGGCCGCGAGGCGGTGCTCGGCGTCCACACCCGCAACAAGCCGCTCGGCCCGGACGTCGACCTGGGCATCCTCGCGCAGCAGACCTCGGGGCTCACGGGCGCCGACCTGGCCAACGTCTGCAACGAGGCCGCGATCTTCGCCGCCCGCGCGCACCGGCCCGCGCTCATCCAGGCCGACTTCGACGCGGCCCTGGAGCGCGTCGTGGCCGGCATGCAGTCGCACCGCACGCTCAACGACCACGAGCGCCGCGTCGTCGCCTTCCACGAGGCCGGCCACGCCCTGTGCGCCGAGCTGTTGCCGGGCGTCAACAAGGTCCACAAGATCTCCATCGTCCCGCGCGGGCGGGCGCTCGGCTACACGCTGAACCTGCCGGAGGAGGACCGCTACCTCAAGACGCGTGAGGAGCTCGTCAACCACATGGTCGTGCTCCTCGGCGGCCGGGCGGCGGAGGAGACGACCTTCGGCGCGGTGACCACGGGCGCGGCGGACGATCTCAATCGGGTGGCCGAGGTGTCGCGCTCGATGATCCACGACTACGCCATGGGGACGTCGCTGTCCTCGCTGCGCGTCGCCGCTGAGGGCGGCGCGGTGTCGGACCGCACGCGCCAGGTCCGCGACGAGGAGCAGCAGCACGTCGCCGACGAGGCGATGCGCATGGCCCTGCGCATCGTGCGCGATCACCGCGCGGAGCTCGAGGCGCTCGCCTTCGCCCTGCTGCGCAACGAGGTGCTCGAGCGCCGCGACATCGATCGCATCCTCGCCCGCCTGGACCGGCCGGGCCGGCCGGAGGGCGGCGCGCTGCGGGTGGCGGCCGCCGACGGGTACTAGCCGGCCGTCTCGGGCACGACGACCTCGAACGCGGCCTCGCGGGCGCGGAAGGCGACCCGGCCGGGCCCTTCGAGGACCTCGCCGTCGACGTTGAACGGTGTGCCCGGCACCACGAGCACCTCGAGCTCGTCGCCGCGCACGTGCACGACGTCGTCGCGGTCGGCCAGGGTTCCTCGCCGCATGCCGACCCCCCAGCGCGCCAGGGCGACGCGCTGGCCGGCGGGGAGCACGAGCAGGTCCAGGCGTCCGTCGCCGGGATCGGCGACGGCGATCCGCGCTCCGCCGCCGAAGGCGCCGGTGACGGCGATGGTCATCTGCCACGCCCGGCCCGCGAACACCTCGCGGCCGTCGGCGAGCACGCGGCAGCCGATCGGATGGTCCAGCACGCCGGCGGCGAGGCCGCCGACGCCGTAGGCGACCGGGCCGAGGTACCGCTTCAGCGGCGCCGCACGCCGGCCGGCGGCGGCGGCGAGCCCGGCGCCGGCGACGTTCACGAACGGCCGGTCCCCGGCGTAGGCGAGCTCCATCGGCCGCAGCCGGGAGCCGGTGGCGGCGAGCTCGGCCGCCTCCCGCTGCCGCGCCGGAAGCCCGAGGGCGCCGGCGAAGTCGTTCGCGGTGCCCACCGGGATCACCGCCAGCGGGATCCCGAGCCGGCCCGCGACCTCGGCGGCGGCGGCGACCATGCCGTCGCCGGAGGCCACCACGAGGCGCTCGGCGCCCTCGCCGGACACGTCGCCCGGGGCGGCGACGAGCTCGACGATCTCGGCGCCGGCCTTCCCCAGCTGCCGGGCGGTGCCCTCGCCGTCCGCCCCGCCACCGGAGCCGGGGCTGCAGATGAGGGAGACGTTCATGATCGGAGTGACGTCGACCGAAGGCCGCCGGGATGAGCCATCGGGCGATTCTGCCCTACCGGTGCGCGACCGGTGACCGGAGGGCGAAACCCATAGGATGCGAAGCCCCGTGTTCGGCCGCATCGACCACATCGGCGTCGCCGTCGAGGACCTGGACGCCGCTGTCGCCCTGCACGAGTCCGTGTACGGGATGGCGCTCGTCCACCAGGAGACGGTGGAGGAGCAGGGCGTCGAGGCCGTCCTGCTCGACGTGGGCGAGAACCACGTCGAGCTCCTCCGGCCGCTCGCCGCCGACACCCCGGTCGGGCGCTTCCTCGCCCGCCGGGGCCCGGGCCTGCACCACGTCGCCTACCAGGTCGCCGACATCGACGAGACGCTGAGCGCCCTCCGCGACGAGGGCGTGCGGCTCGTCGACGAGGCCCCGCGCACGGGCATCCGCGCCTCGCGCGTCGCCTTCCTGCACCCGGCCGCCTCGGGCGGGGTGCTCACCGAGATCGTCCAGCCCGCAAAGGACCACTGACATGGCCGATGATGACAAGCCCCGCCGGGTCGCCCTCGGCTTCCACGCCGGTGGCGCCCTGACCCTGCGCCTGCCGCCCGCCGGCCTGTCCGGGCTGCAACAGGCGCTGACGAACGGCGAGACGGGCTTCCAGGAGGTCCAGTCCGAGGACGGCGCCGTGCTCGTCAACCTCGGACAGGTCATCTACGTGCGCGTGGAGTCGACCGAGTCGCGCATCGGCTTCTAGTGGCGGACGCCGCGCGGCCGGCCGCCGAGCCGCTGGATCCGAAGGTCCCGCTCGAGCAGGCCCGCCGCTGGGGCGGCCTGCGCACGTGGCTGAACGCCACCGACCTCGCGCTGTATCGCCTCGTGCGCTCCCGGGCGCGGGACGACGAGGCGATGGGGCCCGTGCGGGCCTTCTCGAAGGCCGGTGAGCACGGCGCCGCGTGGCTCGCGCTCGGCGGCCTCGGCGCCGCGCTGGACCGTCGCCGCCGGGGGGAGTGGCTCGGCGCCGCGGCGACCGTCGGCGTGGCCTACCTCACCTCGACGTCGATCAAGGTCGCGATCGGCCGCCGACGGCCCGCCGTCGAGGACCTGCCGGCGCTCATGCGCACGCCGACCGGGCTCTCGTTCCCGTCGTCGCACTCGACCTCGTCCTTCGCGGCCGCCCGGGCCTACGGCGGGCTGCTGCCGACGCCGCTGCTCTACGGCGTGGCCCTGCCGATGGCCCTGAGCCGCCTGCTGCTCGGCGTCCACTTCCCGTCCGACGTCCTCGCGGGCGCGGCGCTCGGCACGGCCATGGGGCACCTGGCGCGATGAAGGTCGGCATCGTCGGTCTCCCCAACGCCGGGAAGTCGTCGCTGTTCAACGCGCTCTCACGGGCGGGCGCCGAGGCGGCCAACTACCCGTTCACGACGATCGAGCCGAACGTCGCCGTCCTGGGCGTCCGCGACGCGCGCCTCGAGCGGGTCGCGGCGACCGTCGGAGCCTCGAGCGTCGTGCCCGACACGATCGAGGTCCACGACATCGCGGGCCTCGTCCGCGGCGCGCACGAGGGAGAGGGGCTCGGCAACCAGTTCCTCGCCAACATCCGCGAGACGGACGCCATCCTCCACGTCGTCCGCGCGCACGACGACCCCAACGTCGTCCATCCCGAGGGCGACGTCGATCCCGCGCGCGACATGGACACGATCGAGACGGAGCTCATCTACGCCGACCTCGAGGCGGCCGAGCGGCGTCAGGAGCGCCTCGTGCGCCAGGCGCGGTCCGGGGACGCGGCCCTGCAGGCCGAGCTGGCCTGGGTGGAGGAGGTGGTCGAGGCGCTGCGGGCCGGCAAGCCCGCGCGCACCGTCCCGGTCCCCGCGGCCGCCCCGGCCGCGCTGCGCAACCTCACGCCGCTGACGGGCAAGCCGGTGCTCGTCGTCGCCAACGTCGGCGAGGACGCGCCACCGGAGGAGGTGCCCGCCGCCGTCGCCGAGCACGCGGTGGAGCAGGGCGCCGGCGCGGTGGCCGTCTCCTCCCGCCTGGAGGCGGAGCTCTCCGAGCTCGACGACGACGAGGCGGCGGCCATGCGCGCCGAGCTCGGGCTCGCCGGGTCCGGCCTCGACCGCGTGGTGCGCGGCGCCTTCGACCTGCTCGACCAGATCGCGTTCTTCACGGCGGGTGAGGATAAGCCGGCGCAGTCGTGGCACCTGCGCCGCGGACTCAGCGCGTGGCACGCCGCGGGCCAGATCCACTCCGACATCCAGCGCGGCTTCGTCCGGGCCGAAGTCATCGGCTGGGAGCGCCTCGTGGAGGCCGGCGGCTACGCCGGCGCGCGCGACCGCGGCACGCTGCGGCTCGAGGGCCGCGACTACGCGATGACCGACGGCGACGTCATCACGGTGAAGTTCACGCCGTAGGCCTCGGTCGCCGCCCGGCCACCTACGACCCGGCGTCGGGCGCCTAAACACGCCCGACGCGGACCTGAAGCCGCGGGCCGCGAACGCTGACCCATCGACCGATGCGGGTTCGTCGGCGTGGGTGCATGGTGCCGGGCGCACGTCAACAACACGGAGGTTCAAGATGCGTCGCAGTCTCATGCTGGCCCCAGTGGCCGCCGCCGCCATCGCCGCAGGCGTGGCCGCCGGCACCGCCGGAGCCGCCGATCACGCCGGCAAGAAGCCGGCTCGCGCCGCGCAGGGTGCCGCGATCACCGACCTGCGGCTGACGCCGTCCACGCCCCAGCTCGCGGCCTGCATGCCGCACGGCCGGGTCAAGGTCACCACGAAGTCCACCGTCGACGAGCGCGGCTTCGACGTCTTCAAGATCCGGGCTCGTCACCTCAAGCCCAAGACCGCGTTCACCGTGTTCCTGCTCGAGCAGGCCGGCGCGCCGTTCGGGGCCGCCGAGTACATCGGCGACGTCTTCACGGACAAGCACGGCAACGGCTACAACAAGTTCAAGCTCATCGTCGACGAGGCGTTCTCGAGCACGATCGTCAACGGTCAGCGCGTGCGGGTCGATCTCAACCGGGTCGGCATGTGGTTCGCCGATCAGGCCGACGACGACTTCTGCCCGGCGACGCCCGGCACCGCCGGCGTGACGCCGTTCGACGGGGACAACGAGGCGGGCGTGCAGGCCTTCAACTCGGCCAACACCCAGCCGCTCCCCGCCCCCTGAGCGGCAACTCCGGGGAACGTCACCCGCGCAGGCGCTCGGCGAGCCGTCGCATGCCGAGCGCCTCCGCGGCGGCGGCGCCGCCCTCGGCGTCCAGCGGGCCGTCCGCGGGCCGCGGCACCGTGACCCGTCGCAGGGTCGCGACGTCCCTGAAGGTCCGCAGCAGATCCGGGTCGGTCAGCAGTCCGCGCCGCACGGCGGGCGTCTCGCGCACGGCGGCGTCCAGCGCCGCCTCGAGCGTCCCGTGGCGGACGAGCAGCTCCGCGGCGGTCTTCTCGCCGATGCCCTTGGCCCCCGGCAGCCCGTCGGACGGGTCGCCGCGCAGGGCGATGAAGTCGGGCACCTGCTCCGGGTCGACGCCGTAGCGGCTGCGGACCTCGTCGGGCCCGAGCTCCTCCGGGCCCTCCCGGCCGCGCTGCTGGAGCAGGACGTGCACGCGGTCGGTCGCGCACTGGAACAGGTCGCGGTCGCCCGTGAGGATGAGCGCGCGGCCCCCGGCGGCGGCCTCGTCGGCGGCCAGCTGGCCGAGCAGGTCGTCGGCCTCGAGCTCGGCGGAGTCCTCGACGCTCCAGCCCAGCGCCCGGTAGAGGTCCGGCGCGAGCGCCCACTGGTGCTCGAGGTCGTCGGGCATCGGCGGCCGGTGGGCGTGGTAGGGCGGGTAGGCCTCGGTGCGATAGACGGCCGCCTCGGCGCCGAAGCACAGCACGACGGCGCGCGGGTCGTGGCGCTCGACGCACCACAGCACGGCGTTGACCGAGCCGAGCAGGGCGTTGACCGGGCGGTCGTCGGCGCCGCGAATCGAGTCGGGCAGCGCGAAGAAGGCGCGGTAGAGCAGCGCGGGGGCGTCGGCGCACAGCAGCGGGCGGGGCACACCGGCAGTATGTCGCGCATGCGCACCATCAAGGGACACGAGGAGCTTCGGGCCGCCGTGGGCGAGGAGCTCGGCACGAGCGACTGGCAGGGCATCGACCAGGCCCGGATCGACGCCTTCGCCGACGTCACGGGCGATCACCAGTTCATCCACGTCGATCCCGAGCGGGCCAAGGAGACGCCGTTCGGCGGCACCATCGCCCACGGCTACCTCACGCTGTCCCTCGTGCCGGTGCTCATGGCCCAGGCCGTCGCCTTCGAGGGCTTCAACTTCGGCGTCAACTACGGCACGAACAAGGTCCGCTTCCCGGCGCCGGTCCCGGTGGACTCCCGGGTGCGCGCCACCGCGAGGCTCGCCGAGGTCACGGAGATCCCCAACGGCTCCCAGGCCGTCGTCGAGGTCACGATCGAGCTCGAGGGCGGCGACAAGCCGGTCTGCGTGGCCGAGACGGTCGTCCGGTACTACTGAGGAAGCCTGCCGCTAGCGGACGCGGACCGCGGGCCCGCCGTCCACGAGGAAGCGCACGCGGTACACGCCGGCCGCGCTCACGGCGGTCGCGTAGCGCCCCCGCGCGTCCGTGCGGGTCGCGCCGACCGTCCGCCAGCGCCCGCCCGCGCGCCGCTGCACGGTCAGGCGCGAGCCGGCGGCCTCCGGGAACACCCGGCCCTGCAGCCGGCGCCGCGACGCGCGCG
>JBBSPV010000030.1:0-47171 GCA_038258425.1 Solirubrobacterales bacterium
CCACCTGCGCCGCGACCTCGGCCGCGACGGCGGACAGCGGCAACGCGCCCGTTCGCCGCAGCGCCGCCCCGAGCCCCGTGTGGGCCTTGTGCGCCAACACCGGCACGAGCCCCTCCGGCGTCACGTCGGCGACGAGCAGGCGGGTCGTGTTGGACCCGATGTCGACGCACGCGCAGCGCATACCCTGGCCATCATGACCGGCCCCGCCATCGAGGTGCAGGGGCTGCGCAAGGCCTACGGGGAGCACGAGGCCGTGCGCGGCGTCGACTTCACCGTCGCCCGCGGTGAGGTCTACGGGCTCCTCGGCCCCAACGGCGCCGGCAAGACCACCACGGTGGAGATCCTCGAGGGCTACCGCGAGCGCAGTGCCGGCGACGTGCGCGTGCTCGGCCTCGACCCGCAGGAGCGGCCGCGGGCGTTGCGCGAGCGCGTCGGCATCGTGCTCCAGGCCAGTGGCATGTACCGCCACCTCTCCGTGCGCGAGGCGGTCGAGCACTGGGCGAGCCTGTATCCAGCGCCGCGCGACGTCGAGGAGACGATCGCCGTCGTCGGGCTCGAGGCCGCCGCGGACCGGCGCACGCGCACGCTCTCCGGCGGCCAGCAGCGGCGGCTGGACTTCGCCCTCGCCCTGATCGGCGACCCGGACCTCGTCTTCCTCGACGAGCCGACGACCGGCTTCGACCCCGAGGCGCGACGCAACGCCTGGCAGACCGTCCGCTCCCTTCGCGACCTGGGGAAGACGGTGCTCCTGACCACCCATTACCTCGACGAGGCGCAGGCGCTCGCCGACCGGGTGGCGATCATCAAGGACGGCGCCATCCTCGCCGAGGGCGCGCCGCGCGCGCTCGGCGTCGGCGCGAGCCGCTACCGCGTGTCCTGGCGCGTGGGGGGCGAGCTCGTGGAGGAGGTCACCGAGGATCCGACCGCCCTGCTGCACGAGGCGACGAGCCGGGCGCTCGAGCGCGGCGAGCGGCTCGAGGAGCTGTCCGTCGCCCGGCCCTCGCTCGAGGAGGTCTACCTCGAGCTGACCACGGAGCCGGTCACGTGAGGACCCGCGGGCCCTTCCGCCCGAGCGCCCCGCAGCCCGCGAGCGCCACGGGAGGAGGGGTCGCTGCCGCCCCCCGACGCTCGTGGGCGGGCGCGGCGTGGCGCCAGTACCGCCTGGAGCGCCGCTTGTTCTGGCGCAACCCAGGCAGCGCGTTCTTCAACTTCGCCCTGCCGCTGCTGATCCTCGCGCTCTTCGGCGCGGTCTTCGCCGGCCGGCCGGCCGACCTTCGCATCCTCATCCCCGGCATCGCCGGCATGAGCATCATGTCCACGACGTTCCAGGCCTTCGCCCACAACGTCACCCAGCTGCGCGAGCGCGGCATCCTCAAGCGCGTCCGCGGCACGCCGCTGCCGTCGTCGGCCTATCTCGCCGGGCTCGCCGGCAACGCGATCGCCAACACCGCCCTGCAGGTGGCCATCGTCGTGGTCGCCGGCCGGCTCGTGTTCGGCGTCGGCTGGCCGCGCGACGTCGGCTCGACCGTCGTCTTCGTCGTGCTCGGCGGGCTGTGCTTCGCCGCGCTCGGCGTCGCGCTCGCACACTTCATCCCGAACGCCGACTCGGCCCCGGCCTACATCAACGCCGTCTTCATCCCCGTGGTGGTCATCTCCGGCGTCTTCTACGACGCCGACAATGCGCCGCAGGTCCTGCGCGACATCGCCCAGGCACTGCCGCTCAAGCACCTGATCGACGGCCTCGGCGGCGCCATGGTCTCGAACCAGGGGGTGGGATCGCACCTCGTGGCGGTCGCCTTCCTCGTCCTGTGGGGCGCCGTCGGGGCGGTGCTCGCGGTGCGCGGCTTCAGCTGGGACCGCCGCCGCCAGTGAGGCGGTGAGCGGGTGAGGGTCCAGCCGTACCTGCGGCGGATGGCCGCCGAGGGCCGCGCCGTCGAGCGGGTCGGGCCGTTCGACGCGCACTTCAACCCGGGCAGCGCGAGCGAGGGATCCAACTACGCCATCCCGGTCGACGGCGCCGCCCCCAGCGCGGCCGATCTCGCCGAGCTCGTCGACGCATTCGAGCTGCGCGGCCGCACACCGCGGCTCGAGTTCCTCCCCGTGACGGCGCCGGCGGCGGAGCGGGCGCTGCTGCACGCCGGGTTCGAGGAGGAGCTGCGCACCCCGGTGATGACCTGCCTGCCGGGTCGGCGCCGCCGGCCGCGGGCGCCGGAGGGCCTGACGCTGCACCACCTGCGACCGGGCTGCCCGCAGGGCGAGGTGGAGGCGCTGCTGCGCGTGCAGGCCGCCGGGTTCGGGGAGGCGCTCGACCCCGTCCGGCTCGAGCTCGCCCAGCGCTGGCTCGGGCGCTGGACGACGGTGCTCGCCCGCGTGGACGGCGAGCCCGCCGGCGGCGGCATGAGCCTCGGGGTCCACGACGGCACGGCCGAGCTCGTCGGGATCGCCACCGCCGAGCGCTTCCGCCGGCGTGGCGTGGCCGGGGCGGTGACCTCCGAGCTCACCCGGCTCGTGCACGCGCTGGGCGGTCGCCACGTCTTCCTCACCCCCGGCGACGAGGGTGCCCAGCGCGCCTACGCCCGCGCGGGCTTCGAGCGGACGGAGACCATGCTGCACCTGCGCCTGCCCGGCGGCCGAGCGCCGACTCGGCCGCCCCCGGGGCCGCGCGACTGACACACTGTCGGCATGCCCGCCTACGACTACGTCGTCATCGGGGCTGGGTCCGCCGGCTGCGTCCTGGCCAACCGCCTCAGCGAGGACCCGGGCACCCGCGTGCTCGTGCTCGAGGCCGGGGGCAAGGACCGCAGCCCGAACATCAAGATCCCCGCCGCGTTCGGCAACCAGTTCCACTCCAAGCTCGACTGGGACTTCGCGACGGATCCCGAGCCGCACGTCGACGGGCGTGAGATGTATATCCCGCGCGGCAAGAGCCTCGGCGGTTCGAGCTCGATGAACGCCATGCTCTACGTCCGCGGGCGCCCGCTGGACTACGACCTGTGGGAGCGCCAGGGCGCCCCCGGCTGGGGCTGGGACGACGTCCTCCCCTACTTCCTCAAGGCCGAGGACAACGGCAACGGCGCGTCGGAGTTCCACGGCGCCGGCGGCCCGCTGCGGGTCTCCGAGCAGCGTGCCCCGCGACCGCTGTGCAAGCGCCTGGTGGACGCGAGCGTCGCGGCCGGCATCCCCCGCTCGCTCGACTACAACGGCCCGGAGCAGGACGGCGTGGCGATGGCCCAGGTCACGCAGTACAAGGGTCAGCGCTTCAGCGCGGCCGACGGCTACCTCAAGCCGGCCATGGGGCGCGACAACCTCGAGGTCCGCACGGGCGTCCAGGTGCTCCGGCTCGAGCTCGAGGGCACACGCGTGACCGGCGTGCGCTACCGCGACCGGCGGGGCCGCGAGCAGGTCGTGCACGCCGAGGCCGAGGTCTGCCTGTCGGCCGGCTCGATCCAGTCGCCCCAGCTGCTGCAGCTCTCCGGCATCGGCCGCCCGGACGACCTGCGCGCGGCGGGCGTCGAGGTCCGCCATGAGCTTCCCGGCGTGGGATACAACCTCCAGGACCACCCGTTCGTGTCCGTGATCTTCGAGGTCTCCGACACGAACACGCTCTACAAGGCCGACTCGCCGAAGCGCCTGGCCGAGTGGGTGCTGCGCAAGACGGGGCCGCTGACCTCCCCGGTCGCCGAGGTGCTCGCCTTCGTCCGCACCCGCCCCGGCCTGCCCGCGGCCGACGTCCAGTTCCACATGGGTCCCGCCTACTACGAGGACCACGGGCAGGAGGAGTACGACGGGCACGCCGCGGTGATCGCCCCGGTGCTCGTCTCCCCCCGGGCGCGCGGCACGGTCTCCCTGCGCTCGGCCGACCCGCTCGCCAAGCCGCGCATCCTCACCAACTCGCTGTCCGAGCGCGAGGACGTCGAGTCGCTGCTGGCCGGCATGGAGCTCGCCCGCGAGATCGCGCGCCAGGGCCCGATGGCCGAGATCGTCGTCTCCGAGCTCAAGCCCGGGCCCGACGTGACCGACCGCGCCGACCTCGAGGCCGACCTGCGGCGCCGCCTGATGCTCATCTACCACCCCGTCGGCACCTGCCGGATGAGCGACGAGGGCGGGGATGCGGTCGTCGACGCGCAGCTGCGCGTGCACGGGCTCGAGGGCCTGCGCGTCGTGGACGCCTCGATCATGCCGGTGATCACCGGGGGCAACACGAACGCTCCGGCGATCATGATCGCCGAGAAGGCGGCCGACCTCATCCGCGCCCGCCGGGCGGTCGCCGCGTGAGGGTCGCGATCGTCGGCGCCGGGTTCTCCGGGGTGGGCGCGGCGATCGCCCTGCGCCGGGCCGGCTTGCACGACTTCCGGATCTTCGAGCGCGCGGACGACCTCGGCGGCACCTGGCGGGAGAACACCTACCCGGGCGCCGCGTGCGATGCGCCCACCTACTGGTACTCGTTCTCGCACGCCCAGCGCAAGGACTGGTCGCGGACCTGCTCGCCGCAGGAGGAGATCCTCGCCTACCTGCGCGATCTGGCGGCCGAGCACCACGTCACGGAGCGGATCGCCTTCGGCACCGCGGTCGAGCGGGCCGAGTGGGACGACGAGGCGCTGACCTGGACCCTGACCCTCGCCGGCGGCGACACCCACGAGGCGGACGCGCTGATCCTCGGCTGCGGCCAGCTGAGCCGCCCGTCGATCCCTCGGCTGCCCGGCGCCGAGACCTTCGCCGGCCGCGCCTTCCACTCCGCCGAGTGGGACCACGACTACGACCTGCGTGGCAAGCGGGTAGCCGTGGTCGGGACGGGCGCCAGCGCCGTCCAGTTCATCCCTGCGCTCGCCGAGCGGGTGGAGCGGCTGCACGTCTTCCAGCGCTCCGCGGGCTGGGTGCTCCCGCGCAAGAACGCTCCCTACGGGCCGCTCAAGCGGGCGCTCGTCCGCCTTCCGGGCTGGCAGCGGGCGCGCCGTGCGGGCTTCTTCACCGTCGGCGAGACGCTGCTGACGGCGTTCCGCTACCTGCCTCCGCTGCACTGGGCGCTCGCCGCGGCGATCAAGGCCTCCATGCGGGTGCAGGTCCGCGACCCGGTGCTGTGGGCGAAGCTGAAGCCGCGCACGCCGTTCGGCTGCAAGCGGATCCTCTTCTCCTCGACGTACCTGCCGGCGCTGCAGCGCCTCAACGTCGAGCTCGTGGCCGACCCGGTCGCTCGCGTCGAGCCGGACGCCGTGGTGACCGCCGACGGCGCCCGCCGCGAGGTGGACTGCATCGTCTGGGGCACGGGCTTCCGGGCCAACGACTTCGTCGTCCCGCTCGAGGTGGCCGGCCGCGGCGGGCGCACGCTGCAAGAGGCCTGGGACGGCGCACCGCGGGCGCACAAGGGCATCACCGTCGCCGGCTTTCCCAACGCCTTCCTCGTCTACGGCCCGAACACCAACCTCGGCAGTACCGGCTCGATCGTCACGATGATCGAGGCCCAGCTGCGCTACGTCGTCGACGCGCTGGGCCGCCTGCGGACCACGGGCGCCGCCGCCCTCGACGTGCGCCCGGCGGTCCAGGAGGCCTCCACGGAGGCCGTCCAGCGCCGGCTGCGCGGCAGCGTCTGGACCCAGTGCTCGAACTGGTACGTGCACGAGGGCCGCGTGACGAACAACTGGCCGGGCTACATGACGACCTACATCCGCGAGACCCGGGCCGTCGACCCGGCCGAGTACGAGTGGCTGCGCCGCGCGCCGGCCCGCGCTGCGGTCCCGGCCTAGTCTGCCGCGGGTGGTCCGCGGACTCTTCTGGCTCTCCGGCGCGCTCCTCGTCTGGACCCAGGCGCTCTACGGGCTCGTGCTCGCCGTGCTCGCCCGCGGCCGCGAGCCGGCGCCGGGCGCTCCCGTGGCCGCCGGGCGCGAGCCCGTCGTCTCGCTGATCGTGGCCGCCTACCGCGAGGAGGCGGTGATCGCCGCCCGGGTCGCCGACGCGCTCGCGCTGGACTGGCCGCGCGAGCGGCTCGAGATCGTCGTCGCGGTCGACGGCGCGGTCGACGCGACCGCCGAGCGGGCGCGGGCGGCCGGCGCCGACGTCGTCCTCGAGCTGCCCCGCGGCGGCAAGATGCGCGCCCAGGACGCCGCCGTGCGCGCCGCCCGCGGGGAGCTGCTCGCGTTCTCGGACGCGAACACGACGTGGGCGCCGGACGCGCTGCGCGAGCTGGCCGGGGCCTTCGCCGATCCCGACGTCGCCTACGCCTGCGGCCGCGTGAGCTTCCGCGACGCGGCCGGCACCAACCAGGAGGGCCTGTACTGGCGCTACGACCTGTGGCTGCGCGCCCACGAGTCCGCCCTGCACTCCGTGACGGCCGGCAACGGCGCCATCTACGCCGTCCGCCGCGGCGACTACCTCGAGTTCGACCCGCCGATGGGCCACGACCTCGCGTTGCCCTTCCGGCTCGTCAAGCGCGGCCGGCGCGCGGTCTACGTCCCGCGGGCGCGGGCCTCGGAGCCGATGGTGCCGACCATCGAAGGCGAGTGGCGGCGCAAGCGGCGGATGATGAACCGCGCCTGGCAGATCGTGCGGATCAGCGGGCTCGCCGACCCGCGCGGCTACCCGCCCGCCTACGCCGGGATGATCCTCTCGCACCGGCTGCTGCGCTACGCGTCGCCCTTCCTGCACGTGCTCGCCCTGGTCACCGCCGCCGTGCTCGCTCGCCGCCCGCTCTACCGGGCCGCGCTCGCCGCCCAGCTCGCCCTGCTGGGCGCCGCCGCGGCCGGCGGCCGCGTGCCGGCCCGGCCGCTGCTCGTGGCCCGCTACTACGTCCTGACCACGGCCGCGATCGCCGCCGGCCTCCTCGACCAGCTGCGCCACGGCACGCCGTCGGGCTGGGAGCAGGCGGAGGGCACGCGATGACCCCGCCGGTGTTCGTCGTCGGCAACGACCGGTCGGGGACGACGATGCTGCGGCTCGTGCTCGACCGCGGCCCCGAGGTCGCCATCCCGCCCGAGTCGATGTTCCTCACCGACGTCGACCTCGACCAGCCGGCGGCCACGCTGCTCGAGGCGGTCTGGTGGCACCCCAAGGTCGCCCTCTGGGCGCTGCGAGGGCCCCCACCGCCCGTGCCGCCCGGCCTGGACGCCGACGCGGCGCGGCGCTTCGCGCTCGCGGCGCCGTTCGCCGCCTACGCGCGCCAGCAGGGCAAGCCGGCGTGGGGCGACAAGACCCCGCACTACGTCCACCACATCGACACGCTGCTGCGGCTCTGGCCCGACGCCCGCGTCGTGGTGCTCGTCCGCGACGGCCGCGACGTCGCGTGCTCGCTGCGCTCCATGCCGTTCGGGCCGAACAACGCCTGGGCCGCGGCGCAGTGGTGGGCGCGCGGGATCCGGGCCGGGGAGCGCGCGGTGAGGCGTCACCCCGGCGCGGTGACGACGGTCCGCTACGAGGACCTCGTCGCCGACCCGGCCACCCACGTGGCGAGCGTCTGCGCCTTCCTCGGCCTGCGCTACGAGCCGGAGATGCTCGCCCTGGAGCGGGTCGACCGGGGCCGGATCGTCGCCGACCAGGCGGACTGGTTCCCGACGCTCTTCGACGGCATCCACGCCTCGGCGGTGGGACGCTGGCGACGTGAGATGTCTCCCCGCGAGCAGGGCGTGTTCGCGGCGCTGGCCGGGGACGAGCTCGCCCGGTGGGGCTATCCGGTGCCGACGCGGGCGCCCCGCGCCCCGTCGCCGCGGCAGGCGGCGCTCTACGACCGCCACAACGAGCTGCTGCGCGACCTGAACTTCGTGCGGCTGCGGGTCTTCCGGGAGCGCGGGCGCGAGCTGCGGCTGGCGCTCGGGCGGCGCCGGCGGGACCCGGCGCCTCAGCGCGGCGCCCGGTAGGCCGGGAAGAAGCCCGCCCGGTCGATCTCGGCGGCGCCCGTCAGCCGAGCGTACGCGGCGGGGTCGTGCACGGCCTTGCCCACGGCGGCGGCCCGCAGCCCGTCCGGCGCGAAGCGCCGCTTGAACTGCAGCAGGGAATCGTCCTGCCCGCCCACCCCGCCGCCGAGGTGCAGCGTGTCGTGGCCGTGGTCGCGGCCCCACTCGGCGAGCGTGAGCAGCGCGAGGTGACTGGCACCCGAGCCGCGGCCGGCCTCCGCGGCGCCGCCGAGGTGGTAGTGCAGCCACGGCGGCTCGCCCATGCCCAGCACCGCGGCGACCAGGGCGCCCTCCGGGTCGCGCACGTCGACGCGCACGAGCGGCACCTCGTCCAGCAGCGCCGCCCAGTAGGCGTCGGGGAAGCGGTAGAACGGCGCGGCGCCCGCCCGGCGCATCGTCGCGTCGTAGAGCGCGACGAACGGCGCCAGGTCCGTCGGCGCGGGATCCACGGCGGCGACGAGCCCGGAGGCGGCGGCGCGGCGCACGAGCCGGCGGTGGTGCTTGTGCATCCCGGCCGCCGGGTCGTCGCCGGTGAGCGGCCAGGCCACCGTGCCGGCCAGGGCGCTCGCGCGGAAGCCGGTGGGTCCGGCCTGCGCCTGGTTGGCGAACAGCGGGTGGTAGACGACGAAGCTCGTGACCGCCGCCCGCGCCGCGCACCACCGCGCGTAGGCGCCCGCGAAGGCGGCGACGGGCGGCCGGGTCCCGACCGCCACCGGCCCGCCGTAGCCGTAGGGCGTGACGACGTCGGCCGGATCGTCGCGCAGCAGCAGCGCGAAGACGACGTCCCCGTCCTCTCCCGCCAGGTGCAGCAGGGCGGGCCTTCCCGCGGTGAGCACCGAGGACGCGGTGAGGTAGCCGCGGGCGAGGTAGACGTCGGTGACGCCGAGCCGGGCGAGCAGCCCGTCCCAGTGCTCCGGCTCGACCTCGACCAGCTCCGCGGCCGTCACCGCGCCGATGGTATTCGCCGGCCACGGGTCGCACCGGCCAGGGACCGCACTTCCGGTCGCCTGACGGCCGGAACCGGGGTCAGTAGGCGTTGGTGACCGGGCAGCGGTCGGGATGGCCGCAGGCGTCCGCGTCGCAGAGCCGGCAGAGGTGCCCCGCGTCGGCGCGCTCGGTGACCAGGCCGGCCAGCAGCGGCTCCAGCACGGCGGTGAGCGCGCGGCGCTGCGCCTCGCCCAGCGGCGCGAGCAGGTCGAGCAGCGCGTGCTCGCGCGCGGCGGCCAGGCGCGCCGCCTCGTCCCCGCCGGCGTCGGTGAGCGTGACGGCCACCGAGCGGCCGTCCGCCCCGTCGCGGCGCTGCACGAAGCCGTCCGCGACCAGGCGGTCGACGAGCCGGACGGCGCCCGAGTGCGACACGCCGAGCACCCGCGCGAGCGCCTCGATCGAACCGCCGTCGAGAAACGACGCCAGCGCGACGAGCGCGACGTCGCGGCCCGCGGTGGGAAGGCGCTCGGCGATCGCGAGCGCCGCCGCCCCGAGGAGGTTCGCGTCGCGGATCGGCTCGGGCCGCAACGTATGACTCACACACACATCATAGGCCGCCGTGGACCCAGCGGCCGCCGACCATCGTCGCGACGACCTGCACGTCTCCCAGCTCATGCGCGGGGCAGGACAGCGGGTCGCGGTCGAGCACCACGAGATCGGCGAGCAGGCCGGGCGCGAGCCGGCCGCGCCGGTCCTCGGCGCCCTCGAGCCAGGCCGGCTCGACGCACGTGGCCCGGAGGGCGTCGAGGACGCCGACGCGCTCCTGCGGATGCCACGGCGGGCGGTCGCCGAGCGTGCGCCGCACGCCGGCGGCGACGCCCGCGAGCGGGTCGAGCTCCTCCACGGGAGCGTCGGACCCGTTCGCCAGCCGCGTCCCGGCCGCCAGCAGGGACGCGAAGGCGTAGGCGCGGCTCTCCAGGCCACCCCACTCGGCGTCGGCGAGGTCGCGGTCCGAGCTCGCGTGGCTGAACTGCACGGAGGCGGTGACGCCGAGCGCGGCGAAGCGCTCCACGTCGGACGGGTGCAGCAGCTGCGCGTGTTCCACCCGCTGGCGCAGCCCCGCGGGCGCCCACGCGTCGCGCGACGCTTCCAACGCGTCCAGCGCGTCGCGGTTGGCCCGGTCACCGATCGCGTGCACCGCGACCGGGAAGCCGGCGGCGGCGGCGCGGCGGACGAGCGCCTCGAAGGCCCCCGGGCTCGTGATCTGCACGCCGGAACCGTCGAGCAGGTGCGCGGTGCGCGACCCCAGCGCCCCGTCCATGAACGCCTTCACGTAACCCAGGCGCAGGTGGTCGTCCCCGAAGCCGCTGCGCAGGCCGAGCGCCTCGAGCTCGTCCAGGCGCTCGTGCGGCACGGACTGCCACACCCGCAGCGGCAGCTCGCCGTCGGCGTGCAGCGCCTGGAAGAGCCCGAGCGCACCGAGCCAGCCGTCCTTGTCGTGGATGGCCACGACGCCCCGGCGGCTCGCGAGCCGCACGCCGTCGCGCATGGCGTCGAGGTACTCGGCGCGCGACGGCCGCGTCCACGCGTCCCGGAAGCGCCAGGCGGCGGTCTCACGCAGCACGCCCGTCGGCGCGCCCCCACCGTCGCGCTCGACGACGCCGCCGTCGGCCTCCAGATCGCCTCCCGCGACCTCGAGGGCGGCGGTCGAGAGCCACAGGGAGTGGTAGTCGCGGCTCGTGAGCGCGACCCTGACGCCGGGGGCCGCGCGGTCGAGCCCCGCGCGGTCCGGCTCGGTGACGGGCGCCCAGTCCCCGGAGCGCCAGCCCAGCCCCCGCAGCCACGTCCCCGCCGGGAGCCCGCGAGCGGCGGCGGCGACCCGGTCGAGGGCGGCCTCGGCGGTCGGCGCGCCCTCCAGGCGCACCTGCCGCTGGGCTACCGCCCAGGTCGGGAAGTGCACGTGGCTGTCGGTGAAGCCCGGCACGACGCAGCGGCCGGCGAGGTCGAGCTCGGTCACGGCCCCCCGCGCCCGGCGCGCGATCCGGTCCCCCGCGACGACCAGGGCGGCGGCGGAGGGCCGGCCGGGATCGAGCGTGTGGATCGGGCCACCCGCGAGGCGCAGCGCGGTCACGGCACTTGCAGCGGCGGGGGCGGCGGGCCGCCGCGCTGCTCCTCCGCGTGCTCCTGGGCCGCGATCAGCGCGGCGCCGACGACGCCGGCCTCGACGCCCCGGCGGGCGAGCCGGATCGTCGTCGCCGTGCCGACGCCCGTGAGTACGAAGCGCTGGGCGACCTCCCGCACCGGCGTCAGGAGCAGGTCCCCTGCGGCGGAGACCCCGCCGCCGATGACGACCTCCGCGGGGTCGAAGCAGTTGATCGCGTTGGCCACGGCGATGCCCAGCCGCTCGCCGAGGAGGTGCAGCGCGCGCGCCGCGGCGGGATCGCCCGCCTGCGCCGCCTCGGCGGCGTCGCGGCCCGTGACCGTGCCGTCGCGGTCGAGGCAGCGGCCGAGCGAGGAGTCGGGGTGCTCGCGGGCGAAGCGCATGGCGAGCCGGTCGAGCTCCGTGCCCGCCGAGAGGGCCTCCACCGTGCCCGGGCGCGGGAAGTCGTCGCCCGTGCGGGGCGCCCCGTCGGTGAGGTCGAGTCCGATCACCAGGTGCCCCATCTCGGCCGCGGCGCCGGTGGCCCCGCGGTAGAGCCGGCCGCCGAGGACCAGGCCGCCGCCCACCCCGGTCCCGACCGTGAGCATGACGAGGTCGGAGGCGACGAGGTCCTCGTCCTCGTAGGCCTCGGCGAGCGCGGCGCAGCTCGCGTCGTTCTCCACGAACACCGGCAGGCCGAGGCGGTCCGTGAGCAGGGAGCGCAGCGGCACGTCGGTGAGCGGGATGTTGACGGAGTAGGCGATCCGGCCGGTGGCGAACTCGACGACGCTCGGGACGCCGATCCCGACCGCGCGCGTGTCCTCCGTGCGCAGCTCCCCGACCGCCTCGCAGACCTGGTCGAGCAGCGCGTCCGTCGACGAGATGTCCGTGGGGACGACGTGGGTGTCCCCCAGCCGGCCGCGGTGCATGGAACCGGCGGCGACCTTCGTGCCGCCGACGTCGACGCCGATGAACCGCCCCTCGACCATGGCGCGGGAAGCTACCGCCCCGGCGGGTGTGGCACCCTTGAGCCCGCGTGAGCGACGCGACGCCGACCCACCCCACCGCCGCACCGGCGCGCTGGCGGCGCGCGCCCGGAGCGACCTCCGGGGAGCTCGAGGGCGCCGAGCACGGCTCGGACGTCACGGTGATCGTCATCGACGCGGCCCCCGGCGAGGGACCCGCGCTGCACCACCACCCCTACGCGGAGACCTTCGTCGTGCAGGCCGGGCGCGGGCGCTTCGAGATCGACGGCCGCGCGGTCGAGGCCGAGGCCGGCCACGTCGTCGTCGCCCCGGCCGGCTCGGTGCACGGCTTCCGCGCCCTCGGACCCCGACGTCTGGGCATGGTGGCGATCCACTCGGCCCCGCGGTTCGACACGACCTACGTGGACTGAGCGCCCTACAGGGCCGAGGCGGCGGCCTCGTCGCAGAGGACGACGAGCCGTCCGCTGCGCGGCTGCACGCGCGCGCTCGGCAGGGAGCGGTCCGGCTCGGGGCCGAAGGCCCGGGCCACCACCGGGGCCTTCTCCTCGCCCGCGACGAGGAAGACAACCTCCTCCGCCGCGTCGAAGACCGGCAGCGTCAGCGTCACCCGCGGCACCCAGGGCTCCAGGCCGGCCTCGGGGACGCCGGCGACGTCGCGGTCGGTGATCTCGACGGCCGGCAGGCCGGGAAACAGCGAGGCGGTGTGCCCGTCCGGGCCGAGGCCCAGGAGCGCGAGTTGCAGGCGGCCGTCCGGGCCGAGCCCCTCGCGCAGGCGCCGCCCGTACTCGGCGGCCGCCGTCTCGAGGTCGGCCTCCACACGCACCGGCTCGATCCGCGGGCGGCGGTCGGGCGGCAGGCCGGCCGTGAGCGTCTCCGTGGCGAGCCTGAAGTTCGAGCGCTCGTCCTCCAGCGGGACCACCCGCTCGTCGCCGAGCCACAGGGTCACCCCGGACCAGTCGTCGAGGCGCTCGGGCGCGAGCGCGTACGCGCGCCTCGGCGTCGAGCCTCCCGACAGGGCGATGTGGACGGGGCGGGTGGGGTCGGATGCCCGGGCGACCAGCAGGTCGGCGGCGGCCACGGCGACCGCGTCCGCGTCGGCGAGCACCCGGATCTCGGCGGCCATCAGCGGCGCCTCCGGTGCGCCATCAGCGGCTCACCATCGCCCGGGCGGCCCCGAGGGCCGGCTCGTAGGTTCGATCGCGCAGCAGCGCCTGGCGCACGCCCTCGCCCAGGATGCCGCCCTCGCCGCGCGAAGCCCCGAGCACCTGGAACTCGCTGCGCGTGCCGTCGCGGGCGACGCGCACCTCCCGCAGGCCGCCCGGCGCCCGGTCGAGCGCGACGGTCGCCCCGTCCGCGGCCTCGACGGTGACCCCCGCCAGGCCGGGGGCGACGTCCTGCTGGACGGCCTCGAGCATGATCTTCACGTCGCCCCGGCGAGTAGCGGCGCTGCCGACCAGGTCGTCGCCGCGGCCGAGCAGCCGCGAGGTGCGCCAGCCGAGGCGGGAGGCGAGCCAGCCGACGAACAGCGCGGCCGGAGCCACCGAGTCGTGGCGGTGGCGGACGGTGACCGACTTCACCGAGCGCAGCGTCCCGCGGTGCTCGGGCTGGTCGAACGCCGCGGCGACGCGCTCCCGCCACGGGGTCGAGCGCAGCCACGCGAGGTCGACGACGTAGAGGTCGTGCTGGAGGCGGTTGATGCGCTCCAGCGCCTCGTCGACCTCCTCGTCGATGGCGTCGACGAGGACGATCTGGGCCATCTCGCACAGCGCCTCCTCGGCCTGGTGGTGGCCGTGCGGCGCCCACACGAGCGTCGCGAGATCCGGGACGACGAGCGGGTCGACGATCGACTCGAGACCGGGCAGGTGCCGTTCGCCGAGGTCGAGCTCGATCCGCTCGCGGGCGACGGCGATGCCGTTGGCGTGCTCGGTGGCCATGAGCACGCGCGCGTCGATCGCGCGGCGGCGGGGCTCGACCGCGCAGATGATGATCCGCGACGGCAGCGACGTGCCGACGCGGTCCAGCCGGTTCTCGACCTCGCCGCGGAAGCGCCGGTCGCAGATCACGACGAGGTTGAGCGTGCGAGCCGGGACGATCGCGCCCGAGGCCTGATGACGGGCCGCGAGCAGCTCGCGCAGGGCCACCTCGACGGTGGTCGGGTCGGTGCCCTGCGCCTCCCAGTAGTCGTCGCCGGCCGCGCCGTCGACCTCGATGGCGATCTCCGTGTCGGCGTCGGTCCCGGTCACAGCCGCCGCCAGCTGCGGTCGCCGCCGAGGAGCTCGTCCGCCGCCCTGGGCCCCTGCGAGCCGGCCGGGTAGGTCTCCAATGGCTCGTCGTCGCCACCCCAGGCCTGCAGGATCGGGTCGATGATCGACCACTGGGCGTCCACCTCGTCGTTGCGCGTGAACAGCGTCGCCTCGCCGCGCATGGCGTCGAGGATGAGCCGCTCGTAGGCCTCGGGCGACTGGGACAGGAACGTCGTGCCGTAGTGGAACTCCATGTTCACCGGCCGGATCCGCGTGGTGGCCCCCGGGATCTTGGCCCCGAGCTGCAGGGTGACGCCCTCGTCGGGCTGCAGGGTGATCACGAGCTGGTTGGGCAGCGGCCCCACGGAGCCGCCGTCGGCGGCGAAGGCCATGTGCGGCACGGGCTTGAGTCGCACGGCGATCTCGGTGACCTTGCGCGCGAGGCGCTTGCCCGTGCGCAGGTAGATCGGCACGCCGGACCAGCGCCAGTTGTCGACCTGCAGGCACAGCGCCGCGTAGGTCTCCGTCCGCGAGCCGTCCGGAACGCCGTCTTCCTCCTGGTAGCCGGGCACCTCCTCGCCCGCGATCGTGCCGGCGGTGTACTGCGCCCGCACGGTGCGGCGCCCGACCTGCTCGGCGTCGTAGGGCGCGATGGCCTGGAGGACCTTGACCTTCTCGTCGCGCTGCTTCTCGGCGCTGAAGGACACGGGCGGCTCCATGCAGGTCATGGTCAGCAGCTGGAGCATGTGGTTCTGCACGAGATCGCGCAGCGCCCCCGAGCTGTCGTAGTAGCCCGCGCGGGTGCCGATGCCGAGATCCTCGGCGGCTGTGATCTGGATGTGGTCGATGTAGTTGCGGTTCCAGACCGGCTCGAACATGTAGTTCGCGAACCGGAAGGCCAGCATGTTCTGGACCGTCTCCTTGCCCAGGTAGTGGTCGATCCGGAAGATCTGGTGCTCGCGGAAGGACTCGGAGACCGTGCGCTGCAGCTCGCGGGCCGAGGCCAGGTCGCTGCCGAACGGCTTCTCGATGATGAGCCGGACGTCGGCGTCGTGCGAGCGGTGCAGCCCCGCGGCGTGAAGCCGGTCCGGGATCACCGAGAAGTACTCGGGCGCCGTGGACAGGTAGTACGCGCGCGCCAGCGGCTGGCCGGCGTCGGCGTCGGCCGCGTCGAGCATCTCGCGCAGGACGTCGTAGCCCTGGGCGTCGTCGAAGCTGAACCCCGCGTAGCGCATCATGCCGACGAGGCCGTCGAGGACGTCGGGGTCCGGCGGCCGGCGCGAGTGCTGCTCGATCGCCTCCCGGGCGACCGCGCGGAACGCGTCGTCGTCCATCTCCGTGCGCGAGATGCCGATCAGGTGGAAGCGCTCGGGCAGCCCGCCCTCATGGGCGAGGTTGTAGAGCGCGGGCAACAGCTTGCGCTTGGCCAGGTCGCCCGTGGCGCCGAAGATCGCCAGTGCCGTCGGCGGGACGGGCAGCCGCTCGAGCCCCTGCGTGAGCGGGTTCTCCTCCTCGCCGGGCGGCCGGGCCGTGGTGCTCATATGTCGGAGGACCGCTCCACGGCGTGACCGCCGAACTGGTTGCGCAGCGCGGCCAGCACGCGGGCGGTGTAGTCCCCGCGGCCGCGGGAGTAGAACCGCGCGGCGAGGGCGGCCGAGAGCACCGGCATCGGCACCGCGTGATCAATCGCGTCGACGATGGTCCAGCGCCCCTCGCCCGAGTCGTCCACGTAGCCCTTGAGGCGCTCGAGGTCGTTGCCCTCCTCCTCGAAGGCCCGCTCGGCGAGCTCGCAGAGCCAGGAGCGGATCACCGAGCCCTGGTTCCAGACGTGCGCGACGTCTCGCATCTCGATCGGGAACTTCGATCGGTGCATGAGCTCGAAGCCCTCGGCGTAGGCCTGCATGATCCCGTACTCGATCCCGTTGTGGACCATCTTGACGTAGTGCCCCGCCCCGGGCGGGCCGAAGTGATGCCAGCCGTCGGGCGGCGCGAGCACGTCGAGGATCGGCGTGAGGATCTCGACGCCGTCGTCGGTGCCGCCGACCATCATGCAGTAGCCGACGTCGAGGCCCCAGACGCCCCCGCTCGTCCCCACGTCGCAGTAGTTGATCCCCTGCCCGCGCAGCGTCTCGGCGCGCCCCTCGTCCTCCTCCCAGTTCGAGTTGCCCCCGTCGACGACGAGGTCGCCGGCCTCCATGAGCTCCCCGAGGCGCTCGACGGTCTCCGTCGTCGGGTCGCCGGCCGGGACCATCACCCACACGGCTCGCGGCGAGCTCAGCTGGGAGACGAGGTCCTCGAGCGACGAGACGCCCTGCGCCCCGTGCTCCTTGGCGGCCGCCACCTTGTCGTCGTCGAAGTCGAAGGCCACGACGTCGTGATCGGAGTCGCGCTTGATGCGGGCGACCATGTTGCCGCCCATCTTGCCGAGGCCGACGAAGCCGATCTGCATGGTGCCTCCTGGAAGTCTCGTGTTCGAGGGGAGCTGGGCCGCTACGGGAGCCGAGTACCCGCGTCGTCGCGGGTCAAGCCTCCCGGACGCGCGCGGTCAGCGCGTCGATCGAGCCGGAGAGGTCCGCGGCGTCCAGCCGCACCCGCACGGCCGGCAGGCCGTGGGAACGCAACGTCTGCAGGTCGCCGTCGGCCTGCGCGTCGATCAGCTGCCGCAGCCCGAACGGCTTGCCGGGCACCTCGAGGTCGGCGTCGGCGTCGTGGACGAGCTGCAGGAAGCGCCCGGATTCGGGTCCGCCCTTGTGGTACTGGCCGGTCGAGTGCAGAAAGCGCGGGCCGTAGCCCCAGGTCGTCGCCACGCCGTGGCGATCGATGAGCGCCTCGCGCAGGCGGCCGACCGCCGCGTCCGTGGCCTCCTCGTAGGGCAGGTAGCCCATGATCGCGACGTAGCCCGGCGGTGCGAGCCCGTCCAGCACCTCGCCGAGCTCGCCGTCGGGCAGTTCCGGCGGCCCGGACTCGAGCACGGCGTTGGTCGCGTCCTTGGCCTCCTGGACGTTGGGCTGGTCGAACGGGTTGATCTCGAGCGCCCAGCCGGCGACGGCGATCGCGAACTCCGCGACGAACATCAGCCGCGCCAGCCCGTCGCGGTGGGAGTCGACGACGATCACCGCGTGGCCGGCGTCGGCGAGCGCCCGAACGGCCGCCTCGTGGCCGGGATCCGGCGCGTCCGTGTCCCGGAGGTGGACGAAGATCCGGTCGTCGCCGTAGCGGTCGGGCGCAACCAGCGGCTCGTCGGCGACGGGCAGGATGCCGCGCCCGTGCTTGCCGGTGGACTCGGCCACGAGCTGCTCCACCCACAGGCCGAAGGACTCAAGCGGCGCGTCGATGACGAAGGTCAGCTTGTCGCGGCCCTCGCGCGCGAGGGCTCCCACCGCGGCGCCGAGCCACAGGCCCGGGTTCTCGCCGGCCGCGACGTCGGGCCCGCACTCGCCCTCGGCCTCGACCGCGACCGCGAGCGCGGCGGCGACGTCGACGCCGAGCAGCGCGGCGGGCACGATGCCGAACCACGACAGGGCCGAGTAGCGGCCGCCGATGTCCGGGTCGTTGACGAAGACCTTGCGGAAGCTGTGCTCCTCCGCCAGGGCGCCGAGTGCCGTGTCGGGGTCGGTGACCGCCGCGTAGTGGGCGCCGTCGCCCTGCAGGGCCCAGAAGTGCCGGAACAGCGAGTTCGGCTCGATCGTGCCACCCGACTTGGAGGAGTAGAGGAACAGCGTGCGGTCGAGGTCGACGGCGTCGGCCACCTTCTTGACCTGGACGGGCTCCGTCGTGTCCAGGACGTGCAGGCGCAGCCCGTCGGCGTCCGGATGGACAAGCCGGAAGACCTCCGGCGCCAGCGACGAGCCGCCCATGCCGAGCAGCACGACGTCCGTGTAGCCGTCCGCGACGACGCCGTCCACGAACTCGCCCAGTTCGTCGAGATGCGCCCGGGTCCGCGAGGCGATGTCGAGCCAGCCGAGCCGGTCGGCGACCTCCGCCGTGCCCTCCGGCGCCCACACGGTCACGTCGCGGTCCCAGGTGCGCCGGGCGACGTCCTCGTCGCCCGCGCGGCTCGCGGTCCCGTCGACGGCGTCCGAGGCGCCGGCGGGCAGGTGCGGCTCGACGCCCCTCACGAGCGCGCCCGCTCGAGCGACGCGCGCGCCGCCTCCGCCACCTTCTCGGCGGTGATCCCGAAGTGCTCGTAGACCTCCGGGGCCGGTGCGGAGGCACCGTAGTCGCGCATCCCGACGATCTCCCCGAGGTCGCCCACCCAGCGGTACCAGCTGAACGGGCTCGCCGCCTCCACCGCGACGCGGGCCCGGACGCCCGGCGGCAGGACTGCGTCTCGGTAGCCGGCGTCCTGCTCGGCGAAGGTGTCCATGCACGGCATGGACACCACGCGGACCTTGACGTCCGCGAGCGCGTCGGCCGCCTCGAGCGCGAGCGAGACCTCCGTGCCCGTGCCGATCAGGATGACGTCGGGGAGCTCGCCGTCCGGTCCGTCGCGCAGCACGTAGGCGCCGCGCTCGATGGCGTCGTCGGGGATCGCGTCCGGGTCGAGCGTCGGGGCGCCCTGGCGGGACAGCGAGAAGGCCGTCGGCCGGTTCGTCGTGCGCAGGGCGAAGCGCCAGGCGAGCGCCGTCTCGTTGAAGTCGGCGGGGCGGATGACGTTGAGCTTCGGCGTCGCCCGCAGGTGCGTGAGCTGCTCGATCGGCTGGTGCGTCGGCCCGTCCTCGCCCAGCCCGATGGAATCGTGCGTGTACACGAAGATCGAGGGGCACTCCATGATCGCCGCCATCCGGACGGACCCCTTCATGTAGTCCGAGAAGGTCAGGAACGTCGCTCCGTAGGCCCGGAAGCCGCTCAGCGTGAGGCCGTTGACGATCGCCCCCATGCCGTGCTCGCGGATGCCGAAGTGCAGGTTGCGGCCCCCGTACTCCCCGGCCTCGATGCTGCCGGCGTCCTCGATGATCGTGTTCGTCGAGCCGGCCAGGTCGGCCGAGCCGCCCACGAGCTCGGGCACCGCCTTGGCCGCCCACTGGATGACGGCCTCGGAGGCCTTGCGCGTGGCCAGGCTGCCGTCGTCGGGCGTCTGGCGCGGCAGGTCGGCGTCCCAGCCGTCCGGCAGCTCCTTGCTGCGGCCGCGCTCCAGGGCGTCCGCGAGGTCCGGGTGGGCCTCCTTGTACACCGACCAGGTCTGCTCCCAGGCATCGTGGGCCTCCGCGCGCTGCGCCACGAGCTCGCGGTAGTGGTCGTAGACGCCGTCGGGGACGAAGAACGGCTCCTGGCTCGGGAAGTCGTAGAAGTCCTTCGCCGCCCGGATCTCGTCCTCACCGAGTGGCGAGCCGTGCGCGGAGCCCGTGTCCTGCTTGTTCGGCGCGCCGTAGCCGATGTGGGTGCGGGCGACGATGAGCGTCGGCTTGTCCGTGCCCTTGGCGGCCTCGAAGGCGGCGGTGAGCTGGCCCACCTCGATGTCCTCGCCGAGGTGGATGGTCTCCCACCCGTAGGCCTCGTAGCGGCGGCCGACGTCCTCGGAGAACGACTTGGCGGTGTCCCCCTCGATGGAGATGTGGTTGTCGTCGTAGAAGACGATGAGGCGACGGAGGTTCAGGTGGCCGGCGAGCGACGCCGCCTCGGACTGGATGCCCTCCTGCATGTCGCCGTCGGAGGCGATCACGAAGGTGTGGTGGTCGATGACCGCGTGCTCTTCCGTGTTGAAGCGGGCGGCGAGCATGCGCTCGGCCAGCGCCATGCCGACCGCGGTGGAGATGCCCTGGCCCAGCGGGCCGGTCGTCGTCTCGACGCCGACGGTGTGGCCGGCCTCCGGGTGCCCGGGGGTCCTGGACTCCAGCTGGCGGAACTGCTTGAGGTCCTCGAGGGAGAGGTCGTAGCCCGAGAGGTGCAGGATGGAGTACTGCAGCATCGAGGCGTGGCCCGCGGAGAGCACGAAGCGGTCGCGGTTGAGCCAGTGCGGGTCCTGCGGGTCGTGGTTCATCACCTGCGTGAAGAGCGCGTAGGCGACGGGCGCCAGCGCCATCGGGGTGCCCGGGTGCCCGGAGTTCGCCTGCTCGACGGCGTCCATCGAGAGCGTGCGGATGGTGTCCACCGACAGCTTCTCGAGGTTCTGGTCCGTGACGACCGACATGGGGCTCCTTACGTGGTCTTTCGACGTCTGGCGCGGGTTCTACCGGGTCTGCGGCGTCCCTACCCTCTAGGGCATGGCATCGCACACCGACACCACCCCCCGCGAGGTCGAGAAGTCAGACGACCAGTGGCGGCAGGAGCTCACGCCGGGCCAGTACGAGGTGCTGCGCCAGGCCGGCACGGAGCGCCCCTTCACCGGCGCGTACTGGAACACGCACGACGACGGCGTCTACACCTGCGGCGCCTGCGGCGCGGAGCTCTTCGACGCCTCGACGAAGTTCGACTCGGGCACCGGCTGGCCGTCCTTCACGGAGCCCAAGGTCGCCGCCGCGGTCGAGACCCGCACGGACCGCTCCCTGTTCATGAGCCGCACGGAGGTCCTCTGCCGGCGCTGCGGCGGTCACCTCGGCCACGTCTTCGACGACGGACCGCGCGACCAGGGCGGCCAGCGCTACTGCCTGAACTCCGCCGCGCTGGACTTCAAGGCGCGCTGAGGCCTCAACCCCAGTGCTGCGCGCTGCGCCGCTGCAGCAGCGCGCGGTACTGCACCGTGGTCCGCGGCAGCAGCTCACCCGAGCCCCAGTCGCAGATGACGCCGAAGTGGCGGACGAGGTCCAGCACGTCCAGCTCGCCGTCGCGGAAGCGGCGGGCGACGTCCTCGGCGTCCACCTCGAGCCGCGCGCCGCGGGCGCCCCGCTGCTCCTCGCGCAGCCGGCTCGTCGCATCGTCGTCGACGCGGTAGGAGGCGAGCTCGGCGTCGACCTCCTCGACGACGACGCCGTAGTCCAGGGCGGCGCGCGCGATCGTCACATAGCCGTCCGCGACGTCCTCGAGCACCGCCGCCGCGTCGCGCTCGAGCGGGTCGCCGAGGCCCCCGCCGCCGGCCGACGGCCGCTCGAAGCGGTCGCCCTCCACGACCGCGACGCCGGAGAAGTTCGCGCCGAGGAAGCGCTCGTCGTCGGCGCCGCGGTTGAGCCACACGCCGTGGGGGATGGACGGCAGCCCGCCGTCGATGCCCCAGGTGACCGAGCGGGCGCGGTCGCAGCAGTAGGACATGACCGCCGCCTCGACCTGCGTCAGCGTCCCGCCCTTGCGCACCCCGCAGCCGCCACGGTGCTTCCCGGGCCCGCCGGAGTCGGGGATGATCCCGTGCTCGGCGGTGAGCACCGGGGTGAGCCGCTCCTGCCCCTCCAGCGGCTGGACGGCCAGGCCGACCCCGAAGACTGGCGAGGTGCAGTTCTGCCCGTCGCGCCCCTGCCGGCCGCCCCAGCCGCCGGCCATCCAGTCGTACCACATGAAGAACGGCCGGTCCTCGAGCCGCCCGTCACGGCCGCCCACGAGCAGGTACTCGAGGTTGAAGCAGCAGGCCATCGCCCGCTCGGGCATGACCTCCGACCACAGCTCGAAGCCGGCGTTCATGATCTTCTCGTAAGCGCCCGACACCGAGCCCGTGACGGCATGCGGCCAGCCCGCGTTGACCACCGTGCCCTCCGGCCCCGGATCCACGTGGATCGCCCGGTAGAAGCCCGAGTTCAACGGGATCTCGGGCAGGAAGGTCTTGGCCGAGGCGATCGCTCCGGAGAAGGCCACCCCGGCGCCGGCGTTCAGGAAGGAGGCGATGGCGGGATCCGAGCCGGACAGGTCGTACTGGATCTCGTCGCCGTCGATGGTCAGCCTGAGCTCGACGGCGACGAGTCCCTCCTCTCTGGCCGGGTCGAAGTCGATGAAGTCCGTCGTCTGCCAGGTCCCGTCCGGCAGCTCGGCGATGCGCGCCCGCGTGAGCCGCTCAACGTAGTCCTGAACGGCACCGAAGGCCGCGACGACGGTGGCCGTGTCGTAGCGCTCGATGAGCCGGAACAGCTCCTGCTGGGCCACCAGGGTGGCCTCGACCTGGGCGTGGCAGTCGCCGATCACGTCGGCCGGCGCCCGGGTGTTGGAGGCCACGAGGCCGATCACGTCGTCGCGTGGCGTGCCCCGGTCGACGATCCGCACGGGCGGGATGCGCACGCCCTCGCCGAAGTGGTCCGTGGCCCCGACGTCGAAGGAGCCGGGGACGCTGCCCCCCATGTCGGCCCAGTGGCCGTTGGCCTGGGCCAGCGCGATGAGCTCGGAGTCAGCGAACACCGGCCGGATGATCGAGACGTCGGGGAAGTGGGTGCCCCCGCGGTAGGGGTCGTTGACCGCGAACACGTCGCCGTCGTGGATGTCGCCCTCGAAGTCCTCGAGCACCGCCTTGGCCTTCAGGTGCAGCGTCCCGACGTGGACGGCGATGTCCTGGGAGCCCTGCATGATCGTGTCGCCGTTGGCGTCGCACAGGGCGCACGAGAAGTCCCGCGAGAAGATCACGAACGAGTGGCACGTGCGCAGGATCTGCTCGGCCATCTCGTCCACGACGGTCACGAAGGCGTTCTTGAGCACCTCGAAGGTCACGGGGTCCAGCGTCTGCTCGTCGGGCATCTCAGGCCTCCGGGGCGATCGTCATGCGCAGGTTGCCGAACGGGTCGACCTCGGCGTCGACGCCGGGCGGGACGAGCGTCGTGGTGTCGAGCTGGTCGAGCACGGCCGGGCCGGTGAAGGACACGCCGGCGGGCAGGTCGTCACGGGCGAAGACCGGCGTGTCGTGCGGCTCGTCGAAGCCGTCGAACCACACCGGGCGGCGCTCGGCGGGCTCGGGCAGGGCGGCGCCGGGGTCCGGCTCGGCCTCCGGAAGCTTGAGCTCGGGCGTCACCCCGACGGCCGACAGCTGCAGCCGGTAGAGCTCGACGGGCGCGTCGTCGCGCCGGTAGGAGAACTCGCGCTCGTGCTCGTCGTGGAAGCGGGCGACGGCGGTCTCGAGGTCCTGCCCGGCCTCCACGGCGACCTCCATGGAGCGCCACTGCCCGAGGTAGCGCATGGCGATCGACCGCTCCAGGCGGACCTCCTCGGTCTCGACCCCCTCGGCCTCGAGCAGGTCGCGCCCGCGCGCCTCCAGGCGCCCGAACGCGGCCTCGAGCTCCTCGTCGTCGGCCGCGTCGGCCGGGCGCAGGAACATCTCGGCCAGGTCGTGGCGGATGTCGACCATCAGGCACCCGAGCGCCGACCAGGCCCCAGGGCTGGGCGGCACGAGCACGCTGGGCACCCCGAGCTCCCGGGCGAGCGCCGCTCCGTGCAGCGCGCCGGCGCCGCCGAAGACGACGAGCGCGAAGTCGCGCGGGTCGTAGCCGCGCTGCAGCGAGATGATCCGGACCGCGTCGGCCATGTTGGCGTTGGCGACCGCGATGATCGCGTTGGCGGCCTCGTGCAGCTCGAGGCCGAGCGGCTCGGCCACGCCGGCCCGGATGGCCGCCTCCGCGGCGTCGCGGTCCAGCGTCATGTCGCCGCCGACGAGCCGCGTGCCGAGCCGGCCGAGGACGAGATTGGCGTCCGTGTTCGTCGGCGCCTCCCCGCCCTTGCCGTACGCGGCGGGCCCGGGCTCGGAGCCGGCCGATTGCGGGCCGTTGCGCAGGGAGCCGGCCGCGTCGATGGTGGCCAGCGAGCCGCCGCCGGCGCCGATGGTCAGCACCTCGATCGACGGGAAGACGATCGGGAACCCGTACTCGACGTGCCACTCGTTCGTCGTGCGCAGCTCGCCGTCGTAGACGAGCGAGATGTCCGTCGAGGTGCCGCCCATGTCGACCCCGATGGCGTTGGGAAAGCCGCAGATCCCGGCCGTGTGGCGCGCCGCCACCGCCCCGGCCGCGATCCCGGACGCCGCGAGGCGCACGGCCAGGCGCTGCACCGCCTCGGGCGTCATCACCCCGCCGCCGGAGTGCAGGATGAGCAAGTCGCCCGCGTACCCGTCGTCCTGCAGGCGCCGTTCGAGGTCGGCCACGTAGCCCGACACGAGCGGGGACAGGACGGCGTTGGCGACCGTCGTCGAGAAGCGCTCGTGCTCGAAGAGCTCGGGCAGCACGCCGGCAGACGTCGAGATCAGCACATCGGGCATCGCCTCGCGCAGGATCTCGGCCATGCGCTCCTCGTGGCCGGCGTTGGCGTAGGCGTTGACGAAGCACACGGCGATCGTCTCGACCTCGCGGCGGGCGATGATGCGGGCCACCTCGCGCGCCTCCTCCTCGTCCAGCGGCGTGACCACCTCGCCGCGATGGTCGACGCGCTCGGAGACCTCGAAGCGATCGCGCCGGCGGACGTAGGGCTGCGCGTTGTCCTTGTAGGCGTCCCACAGGTCGTCGCGCGTGCCGCGGCCGATCTCGATCACGTCCCGGAAGCCGCGCGAGCAGACCATCGCGGCCTTGGGCAGGTTGCGGGTGATCAGCGCGTTGGTCGCCACGGTGGTGCCGTGGGAGAAGAGGGCGACGTCGGCCAGGGAGACGCCCGACTGCTGCACGCCGGCGAGCACGCCGTCGATCGGGTCCGGCGTCGAGGGCACCTTCGCGACCTCCAGGACGCCGCTGGATTGGTCGAGCACGCAGACATCGGTGAACGTCCCGCCGACGTCCACGGCGACGACCCGGCGCTGGTCGGATTCCATGGTGCCAGGCTTGCCCGCAGGGCCCCCGCTTGACACCCGGCTGACACCGCCGTCCCTACCGTGGCCGGCGATGGCGATGTTGCGTGCGGCCGGGCTCGTGAAGACCTTCGGCGAGGGCCGCGCCGCGCGGCGCGTGCTCGACGACGCCGCCCTGGAGCTGCGCGAGGGCGAGCTCGTCGCCGTGCTCGGGCGCTCCGGGTCGGGCAAGTCGACGCTGCTGCACGTGCTCGGCGGCCTCGACCGGCCCGAGGCGGGGAGCATCGAGCTCGCCGGGAAGCGCGTGGACGGGGCCTCCGAGCGCCGCCTCGCCGCCCTGCGAAGCCGCCACGTCGGCTTCGTCTTCCAGTTCTTCCACCTGCTGCCCGAGCTCAGCGGCGAGGCCAATGTCCGGCTCGCGACACGGGTGCGCGGGGCCCGCCCGCGCGCGAGCGCGCACGTGGAGACGCTGCTCGAGCGGCTCGGGCTGGGGGACGTCGCGCACCTGGCGCCGACGAAGCTCTCCGGCGGCGAGCAGCAGCGCTTCGCGCTCGCCCGCGCGCTGGTCAACGACCCGGAGCTCGTGCTCGCCGACGAGCCGACGGGCAACCTCGACACCACCTCGGGCGCCACGGTCCTGCGGCTGCTGCGCGAGGTCGCCGACGAGGGGCGCGGGGTGCTGCTGGTCACCCACGACGCGGCCGCCGCCGAGGTGGCCGATCGGGTGCTGCGCCTCGACGAGGGCCGCCTGGTCGACGCGTGATGGCCGGCCTGGACGGCGTGCTGCGCGAGGCGCTCGCTGCCCTGCGGGCCCAGCGCGGGCGCACCGCGCTGGCGGCGCTCGGCGTCCTGGCGGCCGCGCTCGTGGCCGGGGCGGCGGTCACCGTCGGCTACGGGCTCTCGACGGGCTTCGACCGGGCCGCGGACCAGGCCGACCTGCCGGACGTCATCGCCCGCTTCAGCGACGAGCGGGTCTCCACCGTCGACGCCCGGGTCGCGGGCCTGGCGAACCTCGAGGCCCGCGCCTACCGCTTCGAGCTGACCCGCCTGCCGCTGCGCAGCGGCTCCCACTTCACCGACCGCGGGGTGATCTCCGTCGTCCTCGGCCGCCGCCGCGGCTACGCCATCGAGGCGGGCCACGACCTGCGCGGGCGGCCGCGGGAGGTCGTCGTGGAGGCCGGCGTGGCGCGCGCCTGGGACCTCCATGTGGGCGACCGCATGCGGGTCGGGCGCCGGCTCGGGGAACTGCGCATCGTCGGCATCGCGTCCTCCCCGGACAACGTCGCCTTCCCGCTGGCCAGGACCGCGCGCGTCTACATCGACCGCGGCGTGCTCGACGCGCGCTTCGGGGACGTGGGCCGCATCCCGGCCAACGTCGCCCTGCTGTGGGTGCGCGATCGCCGCGAGACGCCGGTGACCCTCGCCCAGGCGCGGACGGTCGCGTTCGGGCTCGGCGATCTGCGCTTCATCACCCGCACCGGCGTGCGGCTGATCATCGACCAGGCCGCGGGCGTCGTCATCGCCCTGCTGGTGGCCTTCGCCCTCGTCGCGCTCCTCGCGGCGGGGACGATGCTCGCGGCCAACGCCCACGCCGAGGTCCAACGCCGGCTGCCCGCCCTCGGCGTCCGGCGCGCGCTCGGCTTCACCCCGGGGGGCGTGGTGGCGACCCACGCCGCCGAGGCCCTGCTCGTCGCCGTGCCGGCCGGGGCGCTCGGCCTCGGACTCGGGGCCCTCGCCGTCTCGGGTCCGTCGGGCGACCTGCTCGCCGCCCTCAACGAGGCCGGCCCGGGCTGGGCCCTGCTCGGGCCCCTGGCGCTCGCGTGGCTCACCGTCTGCGCCGTCGTCTGCGCGGCCGCCACCGTCCCGGCCTGGCGCGCCGCCCGCCGCCCGATCGCCCCCCTGCTGCGCGGGGGCAGCCTCGCGGACCGCACGCCCCAACGGGTCGCGAACCGCGGGGGACTCGCCGGCGTCGGCGCCCGCTTCGCCGTCGCCGGCCGCGCCCGCTGGGCCGGCTCGGTCGCGACGCTCGCCGTCTGTGCCGCGGTCGTGCTGCTCATGCTCTCGCTCGCCTCGCTGCTCGTGCGCCTGCGCGACGACCCGTCCGTGCTCGGCAAGCGCTACGACCTGACGGTCAACGCACCCGCCGGGCTGCTGCCGTCCATCCGCGCCGTGCCGGGCATCGCCGCCGCGACGCAGCGCTATCAGGTGGACGCCGCCGACGCCTTCCGGCTCGGCGAGCCGCTGCGGCTGGTCGCCTACCAGGGGCGCCACGAGCGCTTCGACGCCCCGCCGCTCGCCGAGGGCCGTCGCGTGCGGCGCCCGGGCGAGGTCGAGGTCGGGGCCGGTCTGGCCGACGAGCTCGGCCTGCACCCGGGCACGCGCCTGGCGACGCTGTCGCCCGCCGGGAAGGAGTTGCGGCTGCGGGTGGTCGGGGTCGTCCGGGCGCTCGACAACAACGGCCGGATCGCCTGGGTCAGCGAGTCGACGCTCCTCGACGCTGCGCCGGAGACGCAGGGTCAGGCGGCGATCCGCCTGGAGCCCGGCGCCGACGACGCGCGCGTGCTGGCCGGGCTGCGCCGGCTCTCGCTCACCCCGAACCGCGTGGCGGGGGCCACGACGCGCGACACGTCGTTCCTCGGGGTGCTCGCCGCGGTGCTGCGGGCCGTCGCGCTGCTCGTCGGGCTCGTCTGCCTCTACGCGCTGCTGCAGGGGCTGGCCATGACCGCCCGGGAGCGGCGCGGCGCACTCGCCGTCCTGCGCGCGTGCGGGGCCTCGCGCGGGGACGTCGCGCGCGTGCTGGCCGGCGCGGCGGCGGCCGTCGCCGTGCCGGCCGCGATCCTCGCCGTGGCGCTCGAGACGCTCGTCCTCGGCCCGCTCGTCGCCCGGCTCGCGGCCGGCTACGCGAGCCTGCCGCTGCGGCCGGGGCTCGCGCAGGTCGTCCTCGTGTGCGGCGGCCTCGCGCTGCTCGCCGCGCTATGCGCGGCCGGCGTCGCCCGCCGGATCGCCTCCGAGCCGGTCGTGGCCGGGCTGCGGGAGGACGTCGGATGAGGCACGCGTGGCTGCTCGTCGCGCTCGCGGTCCTCGCCGGCTGCGGCGACGACCCGCGCGGCGCCGCCGCCCCCGCGGTGTCGACCCGCCAGGCGACGCTGACCGACCCCGACGGCAACGGCGTGCTCGCCCGCGGCCCCGGCGAGCCGCTCGCCGACCACACCGACCTCGCGCCGGCGCGTGCGCCGGGTGCGGTGCTCGCGACGGTCGCGCAGCTCACCGACCTCCATGTGCGCGACGAGGAGTCGCCTTCGCGCGTGCCCTTCCTCGACCGCTACGGCGAGCCGTTCGACCCGACCTTCCGGCCCCACGAGGCGCTCAGCGCGCAGGTGACGGCCGCGGCGATCCGGGCCGTGGACCGGGCGCGGCCCGACGCGACGGTCGTCACCGGCGACGTGACCGACAACGCCCAGGTCGACGAGCTGCGCTGGGCCGTCAAGCTGCTCGACGGCGGCGTCGTGCGCCCCGACTCGGGCGCCCGCGGCTATCGCGGGGTCCAGAGCGCCGACGACCCGGACCCGTTCTACTACCGCCCGGACGTCGACCCACCGCGCCACCGGGGCCTGCTCGCCGCCGCCCAGCGGCCCGTGCGCTCGCCCGGCATCATCGGCCCGTGGTACGCCGTCCCGGGCAACCACGACGTGCTGCTGCAGGGCGAGCTCGCCCCGGACGCGCGTACGAACGAGGTCGCCACGGGCGACGAGCTCGTCACGTCGCTGAACCCGCGCGCGCGCCTGCCGCGCGCGAGCACGGCGAGCGCCGCCGTCGACGCGCTGCTCGGCGCCGCCGAGGGCGGGCGCACGATCCACGTCCCACCCGATCCGGCCCGGCGCTCGGCCACGAACGCCGAGACCGTCCGGGCCCTCACCCAGGGCCGGCGGACCCGCACGCCGGAGCGCGCCGACTACGTCGCGAACGTCGGCCGCGGCGTGCGGCTGGTCATGCTCGACCTCCCGAGCCGGACCCGCGGCCAGGCCGCCGACGTGCAGCCCGCGCAGCTCACGTGGCTCGCAGAGCAGCTGCGATTGGCGGGCGACCGTCCCGTCCTGCTGGTCACCCACGAGCGGCCGCCCGAGAGCGTGCTGACCGTCCTGGACCAGGCGCCGAACGTGGTGGCCGCGGTCCACGGCGACACCCACCGCAACCGCCTGATCCCGCGCGGGCGCTACTGGGTGATCGGGACGTCGTCGCTGGCCGACTGGCCCATGCAGGCGCGCATGCTGCGCTTGCGCCGGACCGCCGGCGGCGGCCTCGTGCTGGAGACCTGGATGGTCGACCAGGACGGTCGCGACCTTGCGGGCACGGCCCGCGCGTTGGCCCACCTCGACGCCCAGGGCGGCCGTCCACAGGGCTACCGCGGCAGGCGCTTCGACCGCAACGCCCGCCTCTACGAGCCGGCGCCCTAGTTGCCGCCCGGCGCGGCGCCCGTCACACTCCTCACCGCTCATCATCACGATCCCGTTCGGCGTGCAGATGTTCAAGCTCGCCGGCTACGTGCTCTGGCCCTTCGGGCGCACGGCGGTCAAGAGCCCCGACGCCAACGCGGCGTCGACGGTCGGCAACGTGCTGTGGGCGATCTTCCTCGGCATCCCCCTCGCCGTCGTGCACCTCCTCGCGGCGCTCGCCTGCCTGGCCGGCTGCGTCCTGCTGATCACCATCCCGATCCTGGTCCCGTTCGCGGTGGCGAACCTCAAGATGACGGCGCTCGCGATCTGGCCCTTCGGACGCGAGGTCGTCGATCAGCAGACGCTGCGGGGCATCTACGGGCGGTCGCTCGCCGAGCGGCCCGTGTCGGGGCCGCCGGCGGGCTGACCGCCCCGGCCTCAGGCCGCCACGGGCTCGGCCTCGCCCGCCTGCGCCGCGTCCCGGTGCGCCTTGGAGTCGCGCGTGCGGATCAGCAACAGCGCGAGCACCGCGCCCGCGAGGGCGAAGCCGGCCCCGACCTGGAAGGCGGCCTGGAAGCCCTCGGTAACCGCGACGCGGGGGTCGGCCGCCTGGATGCCCGCGGTCCGGCTGTTGGCGATCGAGGCGAGGACGGCGAGCCCGAGCGCGCCACCCACCTGCTGGGAGGTGTTGATCAGGCCGGAGGCCAGCCCCGCGTCGTCGGGCGCGACCCCAGAGACGGCCGCGACGGTCAGCGGCACGAAGGCGAAGCCGAGCCCGACCGCCGCCAGCAGCGACGGGAAGAGCACGTCCCCGACGTAGGAGCCGTCGGGTGAGACGAACGAGAACCACAGCAGCCCCAGGGCGACGAGGACGAGCCCCGTCGCGAGCACGGGCTTGAAGCCGATGCGGGTCACGAGCGCCGCGGCCACGCCGGCGGAGACGATGATCCCGGCCGACAGCGGCAGGTAGGCGAGGCCGGCCTTCAGCGCCGAGAAGCCAAGCACCTGCTGGAGGTACAGCGAGACGAAGAAGAACATGGAGAACAGCGACATGGCGACGAACACCGCGGTGACGTTCGCGCCGGTCAGCGTCCGGTTGGAGAAGATCCGGAAGGGGACGAGCGGGCGCGGCCAGTTGCGCTCGATGGCCACGAAGGCGGCGATCAGGCAGAGTGCCACCGCACCGAGGACGAGCGTCTGGGTCGAGGTCCAGCCGGCCTGGGGGGCGTCGACGAGCGCGTAGACGAGCAGCGACAGCCCGGCGGTGATGGTCAGCGCGCCGAAGACGTCGAGGCTGCGCTCACCCTCCGAGCGGCTCTCGGCCAGCACCCGGACGGCGCCGAGCGCGACGACGAGGCAGACCGGCACGTTGACGAACAGCACCCACTCCCAGCCGAGGCCCTCGGTCAGCACGCCGCCGAGCAGCACGCCCACCGCTCCGCCCGAGCCGGCCACCGCGCCCCACACGCCCAGCGCCCGGTTGCGCTCGGCGCCCTCGGCGAAGGTCGTGGTCAGGATGGAGAGCGCGGCGGGGCTGAGCAACGCGGCGCCGAGCCCCTGCAGGGCGCGGGCGGCGATCAGCTGGCCCTCGGACTCGCTCAGGCCGCCGAGCAGCGAGGCGAGCGCGAACAGCCCGAGGCCGAGAACGAACACCCGGCGGCGCCCGAAGAGGTCGGCGAGGCGGCCGCCGAGCAGCAGGAAGCCGCCGAAGACGAGCGTGTAGGCGTTGACGACCCACGACAGGTCGTCGCGGGAGAACTCGAGCGCTCGGCCGATGGAGGGCAGCGCGACGTTGACGATCGAGGCGTCGAGGATGACGACGAACTGGGCGGCGGCGAGCAGCAGCAGGGCCAGGCCCTTGCGCTCGACCGCGGGGGAAGTGGGAGCCATGGCCTCCATCTTGCCGACTCGCACGCCCTCGTGCTCGGGCGTCCGGGCACCCTTGGCGCGTCGAACCCCTTACTACGCTGCGGCCATGGCCGCGCCCCCCACACCCTCGGGCTCCGACGTCGAGCAGGTCGCCTGGGACCTCACCGACCTCCTCGAGCATCCGGACGCGCCGGACCCCGGCGCCGACGTCGACGCGAGCCTCGCCGCCGCCCGCGAGCGGGCCGAGGCGTTCGCGGCGGCCCACCGCGGGCGCCTCGCGAGCCTCGACGCCGCCGGCCTCGCTGCCGCGATGCGCGAGCTCGGCGCCCTGGAGGAGCTCATCGGCCGCGCCTACTCCTACGCCGCCCTCGCCTTCGCCACCGACACCGCCGACCCGCCGCGCGGCGCCCTGCTGCAGCGCGTGCAGGAGCAGGCGACGGGCATCGGGACGCTGCTCGTGTTCTGGGAGCTCGAGTGGGCGGCGCTCGACGACGAGCGGGCCCAGGCGCTGCTGAGCACGGGCGAGCTGGACTTCTGCGCCCACCACCTGCGCTCGGCCCGGCGCTACCGGCCGCACCTGCTCACGGAGCCCGAGGAGCAGCTCATGGGCGAGAAGGCGGTCACCGGCCGCTCGGCGTGGGACCGGCTCTTCGAGGAGCAGGTCTCCTCCATCGAGGTCCGGCTGCCCGACGGAAGCACGGAGTCGCTCGAGGCGACCCTGGCCCGGCTCTCCTCGCCCGACCGCGACGTCCGGCGCGTCGCCGCGGAGTCGGTCACCGCCGCCCTGGCCCCCGGCCTGCGCACCCGCGCCTACGTGTTCAACACGCTGCTCGCCGACAAGGCGCTCGACGACCGGCTGCGCCACTACCCCACCTGGCTCTCGGCCCGCAACCTCGCCAACGAGGCGTCGGACGAGTCCGTGCAGGCGCTCGTGTCGGCCGTCCGCGCCCGCTACGAGCTCCCGCGCCGCTGGTACCGGCTCAAGGCGCGGCTGCTCGGCGTCGATCGCCTCGCCGACTACGACCGCATGGCCGCCGTCTCCGACGTCGAGGAGACGGTGCCGTGGGCCGAGGCGCGCGAGCTCGTCCACGACTGCTACGAGGGCTTCTCGCCCGAGCTCGGCGACCTCGTGCGGCGCTTCTTCGACGAGGCGTGGGTCGACGCGCCCATGCGGCCGAGCAAGCGCGGCGGGGCATTCTGCTCCTACACGGTGCCGTCCGTGCACCCCTACGTGCTGCTCAACTACACGGCTCGCCGGCGCGACGTGCTGACCCTCGCGCACGAGCTCGGCCACGGGGTCCACGCGGCCCTCGGCGGGACCCAGGGCGTCTTCCACATGGCCACCCCGCTGACCCTCGCGGAGACCGCGTCGGTGTTCGGGGAGACGATCGTCTTCGGCCGCCTGCTCGAGCGCGCCCAGACGCCCGAGTCGCGCCTGGACCTCCTCGCCTCGAGCATCGAGGGCTCCATCGCGACCGTCTTCCGGCAGGTGGCCATGAACCGCTTCGAACACCTCGTGCACACGTCGCGCCGGGAGGAGGGCGAGCTCCCCGTGGACCGCTTCAACGCCCTCTGGCGGGAGTCGCAGGAGGAGCTGCTCGGCGACGCGGTCGAGGTCACGGAGGGCTACGGCTCGTGGTGGTCCTACGTGCCGCACTTCATCTCGACGCCGGGCTACGTCTACGCCTACGCGTACGGCCAGCTGCTGGCCCTGTCGGTCTACGCCCGCTACGAGGAGGAGGGCGAGGCGTTCGTGCCCGCCTACCTCGAGCTGCTGCGCGCGGGCGGCTCGCGCTCACCCGAGGACCTCGGGCGGATCGTCGGGATCGACCTCGCCGACCCGGGCTTCTGGGACCGCGGCCTCGATCTCGTCGAACGCCAGCTCGACGCGGCCGAGGCCGCGGCGCTCGACACGGGCCGGCTCGGAGGGAGCTGACCTCCTGCGCCCGCACGGCCGCCGTGGGCTCACCCCCGCCGTCCTCGCGGCCCTCGCCGCCGCGCAGGTGGCCTACGGCTACTCCACCCGGCGGCCGGCCCTGACCCGCGCCATGGTCGGGCTGATGCTCGCCACGTCCGTCGTCGAGGGGGCGCAGGCGCGGGGCTGGCGCCACGGCGGCGTCCCCGCGCTGGTGGCCGGCGCGCTCGGGTTCGGCTCCGAGCTCGTGGGCGTCGCCACGGGCCGCCCTTTCGGGCGCTACAGCTACTCCGACCAGCTCGGTCCCCGTCTCGCGGGCGTGCCGCTGCTCGCGGGCGCGGCGTGGGCGATGATGGCGCGGCCGGCCTGGATCACCGCCGGCTGGCTGACGCGCCGGCCGGCGCTGCGCGTGCCGCTCGCGGCGGGGGCGCTGACCGCCTGGGACGTGCTGCTGGATCCGCGCATGGCGCGCGAGGGCTACTGGAGCTGGCCGGCGGGCGGCCGCTACGAGGGGATCCCGGCCTCGAACTTCGGCGGCTGGCTGGTCACCGGGCTCGGCGCCTTCTCCGTCTACGCGGCCCTCGACGGCGACGCGTCCGCGGCCGTCGACGACGGCGCGCTGGCGCTGTACGCGTGGACCTGGGCCGGCGAGGCGTTCGCCAACGCCGCGCTCTGGCGGCGACCGGTCACCGCGGCCGCGGGGTTCACCGCCATGGGCGCCTTCGCGGCGCCCGCGCTGCGCGCGCGCGTCCGGGCCTCGCGATGAAGGTCGCCGTCGTCGGAGCGGGCGTCGGCGGGCTCTGCGCGGCGATCGAGCTCGCCCACACCGGGCACCGAGTCACGGTCTACGAGCGCAACGACGCACCCGGGGGCAAGTGCTCGCAGGTCAGCGCCGGGCGGTTCCGCTGGGACGCCGGTCCGTCGCTCTTGACCATGCCGCACGTCTTCGCCGACCTCTTCGCGGCCACGGGCGCGCCGCTCGCCGACGAGCTCGAGCTGCTGCGCGTGGAGCCCGTCACCCGCTACGGGTTCGCCGACGGCACGTCCGTGGAGCTGTCGGCCGACCTGCCGCGCGCGCTGGCGGCGCTCGAGACCTGGTCGCCGGGCTCGGGCGCGGACTGGACGCGCTTCCTCGGCACGTGCGCCGGGATGTGGCGCGCCTCGGAGACCTACCTGACGGGCCCGCCGCCGTGGCCGCCGCGGCGGCCCGGGGCGGGCGAGTCGCCCCCCGACCCGCGCGACGCGCTGCGCGTACGGCCGTGGTCGACGCTGCGCGGGCTGGCCCGCGCGCACGCCCGCGATCCGCGCCTGCGGATGGTCATCGAGCGCTTCGCCACCTACGCCGGGGCGGATCCGCGCAACGCGCCGGCCGCGCTCGCCCTCGCGGGCTACGTCGAGCACGCCTTCGGCGCGTGGCATCCGCGCGGCGGCCTGCACGCGCTCGTGGAGGCGCTCGTGCGGCGGCTCGAGGGCCTCGGCGGCACGCTGCGGCTCTCGACGCCGGTCGAGGCCATCGAGGTGCGTGGCGGCCGGGTGCGCGGGGTGGTCTGCGCCGGCGTCACCGAGGCGGCCGACGCCGTGGTCGCCGACGTGGACGAGCGGGTCGTGCGCGGCCGCCTGCTCGGCCAGTCCCAGCGCCCGCGCGAGCGCTCGGTCTCGGGACTCGCGGTGCTCCTCGGCCTGGCCGGGCGCGACGCGGATCGCGTCCACCACCAGATCGACTTCCCCGCCGACTACGACGCCGAGCTCGACGACCTCTGGGCGGGACGCCGGCCCGTGCGCGACCCGACGGTCTACGTCTCCAACCCGTGCGCGACCGACCCGGCCGACGCGCCGCCGGACACCGAGGCGTGGTTCGTGCTCGTCAACGCCCCGGCGGTCGGCGACGGCGCGGACTGGGACGCGGCCGAGGCCGCCCTGATGGACCGGCTCGGGGTGCGCGATCGGGTGCTCGAGCGCCGGCGCCGCACTCCCGGCGACCTCGAGCGCGAGACGGGCGCGCTGGGCGGCGCGATCTACGGCGCCGCGCCGCACGGACGCCTGGGGGCCGTGCGCCGGCCCTCGCGCCGGGTGCGCGGCGTCGACGGGCTGTGGATCTGCGGCGGCACCGTCCACCCGGGCGGCGGCCTGCCCCTGGTGGCGCGCGGCGGGCGCTCCGTGGCCCGCGAGCTCGGGCCGGCGTGACCGGGTCAGGCGCTCGCGAGCGGGTCCGCGCCGTTCCAGCGGCCGCGGGAGGCATAGGGCGCGAAGCGGGCGAACAGCTCCTCGGAGTACCAGCCCTCATCGCGGGTGCGGCGCACGACCTCGCGGTGGGCGGGCCGGCCGTAGGCGTAGCCCATGGCCTCCCCGGCGATGCGCCAGACGGAGAAGGTCGCCTGGCGCAGCAGCGGCCAGTCCCCGACGCCGACCGAGGCCAGCACGCCGGGCTGGCGGCCGAGGTCGACGGCGGGCGGCGCGATCGCCCGGTAGAAGGCGACGGCCCGGCGCGGGCGGATGGCCGCCCGGGTGAGGATGGCCAGCGGGCCGTTCGGCGCCGCGGCGGCCGGCAGGCCGGCGAACGGGTCGCGTCCGCCCCAGGCGCCGTGCCAGCGGACCGGCCGCAGCCGGACGGCGTAGTGCTCCCGGGACCGGGTGTGCCAGCGCTCCGCGATCGAGGAGGCCGCCTCGAAGGCGTCGAGGGCGGCGTCGTCCTCCCAGACGCTGAACATCGCCCAGCGGCGCAGGTCGGCCGACAGGGTCATCGTCTCCCCCCGTCCCGTGCCGAGCAGGCGCCAGAAGCGCAGCCCGGCGGCCCGGTGCAGGTGCGGGCGGTCCAGGCCCATCGCCGCCAGCGCATCCGGGGCGGCGGCGCGCCCGTAGGTCGTGAGGTGGAAGGCGGCTATCGGCACTGATGGAGTACGTGCTGGCGGTGCTCGTGGGTTACGGGCTCGGGTCGGTGCCCGTCGCGCTGCTCGTCGCCCGCCGGTACGGCGTCGACCTGCTCCGGACGGCCGACGGCAATCCGGGCGCCTGGAACGCCCTGGAGCAGCTCGGCGGGCGCCGGGCGTGGCCGGCGTTCGTCGGCGACGGGCTCAAGGCGCTGCTCGCCGGGCTCGTCGGGTTCGCGCTCGGCGACTGGTGGACGGCCTGGGCCGGCGTCGCCGGCGCGATGGTCGGCCACGCCTTCCCGGTGTGGGCCCCGCGGCGCGGCGGCAAGTCGGTCATGTGCTTCGTCGGCGGCGCCTTCGCCCTCGCCCCCGTCGCCGCGATCGGGTGCCTCGGGCTGTGCGGCGCGGTCACCGGCGTGCGTGGCTTCGCCTGGGGCGCCCGCGTGGGCGTGTTCGCGTTCCCGCTCGTCCAGCTCGCGCTGGACCCGGTCGGCCACGTCATGGGCACGGGACTGCTCATGACGCTGATCGGGCTCCTGTTCCTCCTGCGCCGGGATAGGTCCGGCCGCGCCACGAGCGCGCCGGGCGCAGCCCCGACCACGTGAGGCGGACCGCCGCGAGCGGGTCGGCGAGCGGCGAGGCCCAGAAGGACGGCCCGCGGGTCACGTAGCTCGGCCGCAGCGCGACGAGCATCAGGGCGCGGAGGGCGAGGAGCGCGAGGTCGAGGCGGCCGGCCCGGCCGGCCAGGGCGCGCAGCGGCGGCAGCGCGAGCGTCAGCCACACGGTGCCGGCGTCAACGGCGCGGACGGCCGGCGGGGTGACGTCGGGCAGGGCGAGCGAGCGGCCCCACTCGCGCCAGGTCTCGGCGCCGGAGGCGTGCATGTCGACGTGAAGCAGGGCGCCGGCGTCGCGGAAGGCGACGCGCCAGCCCGCCCGGGCGAGGGCGCGGGCGAAGGCCGCGTCGTCCGTGAGGTGGCCGGCCGCGGCGGCGTAGCCGCCCTGCTCGAGAAGCGGCTCGCGCCGCACGGCGGTGCACTGGCCGTTGACCATGAGGCGGTCCGGGGCCGGCGGCGTCGCGGCGTCGGGGGGGCCGTAGCGGTAGACGAGCGTCGTGAGCATGGCCGGGTGCAGCCAGCGCTCGCCCGCCGTGTCGCACGCGAAGCGCGCGCCGGCGGTCACGAGGTCGGCGTCCCCGAGCGCCGCGACGAGCGCGGTCGCCAGCCCGGGCCGCGGCCGCGTGTCGGCGTCGAGGCTGACGACGACCTCGCCCGCCGCCGCTTCGAGCCCGCGCTGCAGCGCCCACGGCTTGCCGACCCAGCCGGCCGGCGGGGGTCCGGCGTCCACCACGCGCAGGGGCGGAGCGCTGATCCGAGCCGCGAGTGCCCGGACGACGTCGCCCGTGCCGTCCGTCGACCCGTCGTCGACGACCAGGATCTCGGCCACGCCGGGATCGGCCAGCAGGCCCTCGAGGCACGGCCCGATGCGGGCAGCCTCGTCGCGGGCGGGCACGACGACGGAGACGCCCGCGGCGATGGGCGCGCGGGCGTCGAGCGGTGCCCGGCGGGTGCGCCCGCGGGCGAGCCGACGCAGGACCACAAGGGCGGCGAGCGCCTGCAGGAGTCCGAGCACGGCGCCGACGCTACCCAGCCGTCGTGCCGGCGAGGAGCGCGGCGACGGCGTCCGGGCGCTCGAGGGCCGGCAGGTGCCCCGCGCCGGTCACGCGGTGCAGCCGGGCGCGCGGGAGCCCGGCCGCGAGCCGCTCGCCGATCGTCGCGAAGTCGGGCTGGTCGAGCTCGCCGACGGCGACGGCCACCGGGGCGCGCACCGCCGTCAGACGCTCGCCCAGCGAGGGGTCGAGCTCGATCTCCTCCCCGAGCGGCGTCCGGCGCTGGGCCTCCAGCGCCCGGTGCAGCGCGGTGCCGACGCCACGCCGCAGCGCCGGGTCCACGACGCCGGGCTGCCGGTAGGGACCGTCCACCCACGTGCGCAGGTTGAGCTCGACGGCCTGCTCGAGCGCTCCGCGCACGAGCGCCCGCTCCTCGGCGTCGCCGTACTCCTGGAGGGCCTCGGACCAGGGGTGGTCGGGCAGGGGCGGCGCGAGCGCGAGGATGGCGCCGACGCGGTCGGGCGCGACCGCGGCGGCCTCCAGCGCGACCTGGGCGCCGTACGAGGCGCCCACGAGGTCCACCCGCTCGAGCCCGAGGGCGTCGAGCAGCCCGAGCAGGTCCCGGTGCGGCGCATAGGCGCCGGCGCGCCACGTGGAGGCGCCGAACCCGCGCAGGTCGTAGACCACCGCGCGACGGCCGGCGGGCAGCCGCTCGAGCAGCGGATCCCACATCCGCCGGTCCGTGATCCCGGCGTGCACGAGGACGACGGGCGCGCCGTCCACCGGACCGCAGGCGCTGAACGCGAGCCGCGCCCCGTCGACGTCCGCGTATCCCTCCTCCTCCATGGCGGGGACGGTAGGGTCACCACGCCGGGTCGTTTTCCTAGCGTCAGTGTGCGAAACTGACCGGCATGGACGTCCGCTCGACCCCTGGAGACGTGCTCTCCCAGCCGACACGCGCACAGCTGTTCGCGTTGCTGGGCGAACTGCACCGACCTGCGCACACGGAGGAGCTCGCCGAGCGCCTCCGTCTGCATCCCAACGGCATCCGGACCCATCTCGAGCGCCTCCAGGAGGCCGGGCTGGTGCTGCGCGAGCGCGAGCGCCTCGCTCGCGGGCGCCCACGCGACACCTGGGCCATCAGCCCCCGGGCTCAGCCGGGCGGCGATGCGCCGACCGCCTACGCCGACCTCGGCCGGTGGCTGGTCCGGGCGATCACCGTCGGCGAGACGCGCCTGCGCGACGTCGAGGCCACGGGGCGCCAGATCGGTCGCGAGCTCGCGGGTTCCGGCGACGGCACCGCGCACGAGCCACGGCTGCACGACACGCTGGCGTCGCTCGGCTTCCAGCCCGCCCGCGAGCCTGGCTCCGGCGACCGGCTGACGTACCGTCTGGGGAACTGTCCGTACCGCGAGGCCGTGCACGAGCGCCAGCAGGTGGTGTGTGGTCTGCACCGCGGCATGACGCGGGGTCTGCTCGACGTCCTCGATCCCGGGACGCGGCTCACCGGGTTCGTGCCGAAGGATCCCGACGCCGCCGGATGCCTGATCGAGATTCGAGGGCGGCTCGCGTCCGAGGTCGCCGACCGCGAGCCGGCGGGCCGGGCGGCAGACGGGCCGTGAAGCGCAGCGCGGCGCTCGAGGCCCTCTCGCGCGACCATCACCTGGCACTCGTCGTGGCGCAGCGTCTCCGTCGCGCCGGCCCGAAGACGGCCTCGGAGGCACGCGCCGGCTTCCTCGCCTACTGGTCGACGCACGGGCGCCGGCACTTTCGGCTCGAGGAGGAGGTGCTGCTGCCCGCCTACGCCGCGTACGGCGATGCCCATCATCCGCTCGTGCTCACCGCCCTGGGCGACCATGTCGCCCTTCGTGCACTCGCCACCCGCGTCGCAGCCGACATCACCGCCTCCGGTGGGACGCTGCAGCGCCTCGGAGAGCGCCTGGCCGACCACGTCCGGCTGGAGGAGCGTCAGCTCTTCCCCCTGATCGAGGACGCCATGCCCGCGCGGGAGCTCGCGGCGCTCGCCGAGGCGCTCGAGCGAGCCGAGGCCGAGGAGTGACCCGGCCCGCGCGCCCGTCGTGGCGGGGACCCGACAGGCCGCTGCGGCAATGAGCGCCGCGCACCCTCGTCGCCTCGACGATCATGCCGGACGCCGCTGGTAGTAGGCGGCGTTGCGTTCGATGTAGGGCTGCCACTCGGGCGGCACCTGATCCTCCGGCGTGATGGCGTCGACCGGGCACGCCTCGACGCAGGCGTCGCAGTCGATGCACTCGTCGGGATCGATGTAGAGCTGATCGTGCTGCTCGTAGTCCGGCTCGTCCGGCGTCGGATGGATGCAGTCGACGGGACACACCTCCACGCACGAGTTGTCCTTGGTTCCGATGCACGGCTCGTTGATGACGTACGCCACCGCGTCCTCCCGGGTTTGCATAGCGTTACTGTGTAAAAACGTATCACGAAGCAGACAGAGCTGGCGTGCCGCCGAGCCCCACCGGTTCAGGTGGCGAGCATCGCGGCGAGGGCCAGCAGTGCGAGGCTGAGCGCCGCGATGGCGGCGCGCAGGCCGGCCGCCCGTCGGGCGCCGCGACGGACCCGCGCCGCCGTGGCGGCGTCGGCGGGCACATCGAGCGCCCGCCGGCGCAGTCGCGTCATGCCGCGCGCCGGAGCCACGCCGGCGACGGTGACCACGAGCAGCGCGGCGGCGACGGCGATCGCAACGGACGCCAGGGCGTCCTGCGGCCGGTCAGCGAGCAGCACTGCACCGGCGACCAGCGCCACGACGAGCGCCGACCCGCCGACGGCACCGTAGGTGCGGCCGAGGGCGCGGAAGAACGCGACCTGTGAGGCGCCGTCGAGTTGACGCCGGACGATCCGGGTGACCACCGCGATCGTCACCAGGCCGCCCACCCACACGCAGGCGCCCAGCAGCGCGACGAAGACCAGCGCCGGGCCGGCGGTCGCCGACGGGGTCATCGCGGTTTCGCCCGTGCCGGCGCGGCGCGACCCGGCATGGACACAGCCGCGCTCATGCCGCCCGCCTCAGCCGGACCACGACGTTCTCCGACGACTCGCCTACCGCTCTCGCGCCTGGTACTTTTCATAGCGTTACTGTAATAACAACGAGCGAGGGATCCACATGTGGACCACCCATCTGACCGCTGATCACCGGAGCCTGTCGCTGGGGCCGGCGACGATCGACGTCCTCGTCGAGCCGCGTGCGAGCGGATCCGAGCAGGTCGCGGTCGTGCGGGTCGCCGTCCCGCCGGGAGCCCGCATGCCGCCCCACGACCACGGCGAATCCGCTGCCGTGCTCCTTCCCGCCTCCGGCGCGCTGCAGCTCATCGACGCTGCGGGCCGCGATGAGTGCCTGCGGCCCGGGACCCTGGCCGTCGTGGCGGCTCACGAACGCGTCAGCGTCGAGAACGTCGGCGAGCAGCCGGCGACCATGCTCGTGTGCTTCGCGCCTGCGACGTTCGTCGACGCCCTGGACGGGGCGCCCGCCGGCGCAGGCTCCACCGCCGCGACGTGACCGCTTCGACCACCGTCCCGCCTCCCTCCGGGCTCGATCCAGCCGTGACCGACGACGAGCGCCCCGGTCTCCCGGGGCGCTCGTGAACGGATCGCGGTGCAGCCGGGCTACGCCGCGGCGCGCAGGGCCTCGAGGCCCGGCAGCTGCGAGAGCTTGGCCAGCGCGCGCTGCTCGGCGGCGCGGGCCTCGCGGACCGGAACGCCGAGACGGCGGGCCGTCTGCTCGATCGAGTGCTCGCCCTCGTCACCCGTGCCGAAGCGCAGGTGGATGACGTCGCGCTCGTCCATCGGCAGGGCGTCGAGCGCCTCGCGGACGGTGCGCTGGCCCATCGTGCGCTCGACCTCGTCGGCGGTGGTCTCACCGTCGATCGGGATCAGGGCGCCGAGCGGCGTGTCACCGTCCTCGCCCACGCCGGCGTCCAGGGACGCCAGGGTGCGAGCGTGCGAGCGCAGCAGGTCGACCTCGTCGATGGTCAGGCCGGTCTCCGTGGCCAGCTGGTCGAGCGTCGGCTCCTCGCCGAGCTTGACCGCCAGCTCACGCTCCGCGCGCTCGACCTTGCGGGCCCGCTGGGCGACGTGCGCCGGGAGGCGGATCGTCCGGCCGGTGTTGTCGAGCCCGCGCTGCAGCGCCTGGCGGATCCAGATGGTCGCGTAGGTGCTGAAGCGGAAGCCCTTGCGCCAGTCGAACTTCTCGGCGGCGCGGATGAGGCCCAGCATGCCCTCCTGGACCAGGTCGTTCATGGAGAGGCCCTGGCCCTGGTACTTGCGGGCGACGGAGACCACGAGACGGAGGTTGCAGTTGATCAGCCGGTCCTTCGCCGCGAGGTCCCCACGCTCGATCCGCTGCGCGAGCTCGATCTCCTCGTGGGGCTCGAGCAGGCGGAAGCGTCCCGCTTCGCGCAGCAGCTGCTCCAGGGGCTCCAGGAGGATCTCGTCGGGCTCGAGCGACGGCGTCGGGGGGGTGATGCGGTCCAATACAGTTCCTTCTCTCTGGGGGGGAGTCATATCCAACTTCTCCAGTCGGATTTTAGCGAAAGTTCGTTGTGGGCGCAATCATGGCGCGTCGCCAGGCTGCCCGCCGGCCGGCGTCGACTGCCGAACCGTCCTCGTGGTGCTCGAGACGTCGCCTGAGGCCCGGTACCGCCCCTGAACGGCGCGCCGTCGCACTCCTCTATGTCCGCACCGGCCAGGCCGTGTCTACGACATCCGGTCGCGGAACGGGGCAAGGCCCCGTCAAGCAGTCATACACCGTACCCGGAAAAGGGAAACATCTCCAGCCCCACCCCTTCGGCAGGTGGCGCGCGGCACTACGGCAGGCGCTCGCGGCCGTGCGGCGCGGAGAGGTCCTCCAAGGGCCGCAGGGCGACGATGCCGCTCGGGTTGATCATCGGGTGCGTCCCGTAGTAGTGGCGCCGGATCTCGTCGAAGCGCACGGTCTCCGCCACCCCCGGGACCTGGTAGAGGTCGCGCAGGTAGGGCCACAGGCTCGGGTAGTCGACGACCCGCCTGAGCGAGCACTTGAAGTGGATGGCGTAGACCGCGTCGAAGCGCACGAGTGTCGTGAACAGCCGCCAGTCGGCCTCCGTGGGCGCGGCACCGAACAGATAGCGCGTGCCGGCCAGGCGCTCGTCGAGGACGTCGAGGCGGTCGAAGAGCGTCTCGACCTCGCGCTCGTAGGTCGCTTGGCTCGTGGTGAAGCCGGCCTTGTAGACCGCGTTGTTGACCTCGTCGTAGACGACGGCGTTGAGCGCGTCGATCGCTTCACGCAGGTCATGCGGGCACAGCGGCACGGGGTGCGCGGCGAGCGGCGCGAACGTCGTGCCGAGCATGCGCAGCATGTCGGCCGACTCGTTGTTGACGATCCGCCGCTCGCCGACGTCCCACAGCACGGGCACGCTCCAGCGACCGCTGAAGGCCGGATCCGTCGCGTCGTAGGCCTCCCGCAGCAGGTGAAAGCCGTTGACCGGATCCGCGTACTCCCCGCCGGTGAACGCCCAGCCGGCCTCGTCGCGGAACGGGTCCACCACGGACAGGCCGACCGCGTCCTGCAAGCCCATGAGCTCGCGGGCGATGATCGTCCGGTGCGCCCACGGGCAGGCCCAGGACACGTAGAGGTGGTAACGACCGGGCTCGGGCTCGTCCACCCATTCGCGAAACGCCGACCGCTGGCGCTGGAAGGCCCCGTCGTCGCCCGCCTCGCGGCCCAGGGAGAACGCCTTGGTGGTCATGCCACCGCCGTACCCGCCCCGACCGCCAGCCCACGCGAGTCGACGAGGACGGGCTGCGCGAGACCGTCGATCGCCTGACCGCTGACCACGAGCCCGAGCGCCTCGCGCGCGAGCGCCACTCCCGCGGGGTCCAGCGCCCGCATCGCGCCGTCGGCGACCTTGAGGGCCAGGCCGCACCCGTCGGCCAGCCCGACGGCCAGCACGCCCTCGGCCCCGATCTTGGCCACGAGGCCGTCCACGGCCCGCATGAGCTCGGTGTCGAGGGCGCCGTCGAAGGCGACGAGGTCCGGGCGCTCGCGCATCGCGGTGGCGAGCCGGTCGCCGGCCTCCCCCAGTCCCCCGCCGGCCAGCCGCCCGAAGGCCCCGGCGAGGTTGCGCAGCGGCAGCTGGAAGGCGAGCATCCCGCAGCCGTCCGCGCCGAACGGCACCTCGGCCGGCGCGAGCTGCGCGGCCGCCGCGACGCTGGCGTGCATCGCTCGCTGGACGGGATGGGCCGCGTCGACGTAGCTGCCGATCGCCCAGCCTTCCTGAACCGTGCGCGCGAGGGCCAGCGCGTGCTTGCCCGAGCAGTTGTGCGTGATCCGGGCCGGCATCCGTCCGCCCAGGCGCAGCGCCTGCGCGGCCGCGGGGTCGCGCGGGTCCAGCGGGCCGCAGAGCAGATGCTCCTCCGTCAGGCCGACCGCCGCGAGCACCTCCAGGACGACCTCGACGTGGCCCTCGGCGCCCCCGTGGGAGGCGCAGGCGAGGGCGAGGTGGTGCTGCTGAAGCCCGAAGCGCTCCGGCGTCCCGGCCCGCACGGCGGGCAGCGCCTGCAGCGGCTTGACCGCCGAGCGCGGGAAGACCGCGAGCTCGGCGTCCTCCGGCGCGCTCTCGGCCAGCACGTCGCCGTCGGGCCCCGTCACGCACCAGACCAGCCGGTGCTCGGACTCCCGCAGGCCGCCGCGGGAGAAGAGCACGCGCGCGGGCGGTGGCATCAGCCCCGCAGGCCGGCGAAGGCCCCGTAGAGCCCGCGCGCGGCCGCCTCGCCGAGCCGCAGGCTCTCCAGCCGGTAGGACTCGTTGGGAGCGTGGATGTCGTCGTCGGCGAGGGCGAAGCCCGAGACGACGGTCGGGATGCCCTTGGCGGCGAGGTCGGCGACGATCGGGATGGAGCCGCCCGAGCGCTGGAAGACCGCCGGCGTCCCGCACGCGCGGCCCATGGCGTCCGCGGCCAGCCGCACGACCGGCTCGTCAACGGAGAACAGCGCCGGCTCGGCGCTGTGCCCGCCGCTGAAGGTGACCTCCGTGCCCGCGGGCGCCGCGTCGCGCAGCAGGCCTTGGAGGACCGGCAGGACGCCGGCGGCGCGCTGGCCCGGCGCGAGCCGCAGCGAGAGCGTGGCCCGGGCCGTCGCGGGGACGACGGTGCGCGGCTCGCCGAGGACGACCTCGTTGACGTCCAGCGCGGCGTCGGCGCCGTTGCGCTCGTGGTAGCGCGTGCCGGCGTCGGGGCTCAGCGGCCGACCGCCGACCGCCTCGAGCAGCTGGTCGCCGGGCGCCAGGCGCGTCCAGGACTCCAGCTCGGCCGGCGCCGGCGGGACGATGCCGGCCCGAAGCTCGTCTCGGACCGTCCCGTCCGGTCCGGGGAGCACGGCCGCGAGCATCGCGTGCAGCGCGTGGGCGGCGTTGAGCACCGAGCCGCCGTAGACGCCCGAGTGCAGGTCGCGCCGGGCGGTGCGGACCTCCACGGTGACCATGACCACGCCCCGTAGCCCGACCGTCACCGCCGGCGCCAGGCCGGTGCGCGTCGCGGCCATGTCCGAGTCGAAGACCACGGCGGCGTCGGCGCCCGTCTCGTCCGCGGCGAGCCAGCGCGCGACGTGCTCGCCCCCCGCCTCCTCCTCGCCCTCGACGACCACGCGGACGTGCACGGGCAGCTCTTCGGCGCGCGCCATCGCGCAGGCGGCGTGCAGCAGCGGCAGGAAGTTGCCCTTGTCATCGGACGCGCCGCGTGCCCACACGCGCCCGTCGCGGACCTCGGGCTCGAAGGGGTCGCTGCGCCAGGCGCCGGCGTTCCCGGGGCTCTGGACGTCGTAGTGGCCGTAGATGAGCACCGTGGGCGCGTCGGCCGCGCTCGCGCGCAGCTCGCCGTAGGCGATCGGGTTGCCGTCGCCGGCGACGAGCGTCGTCGCGCCGCCCGCGCCGTCGACGCGCTCGAGCACCCATTCCGCCGCGCGCTGGAGGTCGGCCGGAAGGCCGCCGCCGGTGGAGACGGACGGGATCCGGAGCCAGTCGAGCAGCTCGTCGAGGAGGGCGTCGGCCATGGGTAGGCACCCTACGTGCCCCTGCTCGTGGACTCAGAGCGACGTCATCGGCGCGCGGCCGGACGGCCGGTGGCGCGACCGGACAGGCGCGAAGTGGCGGGCGCGTGGCCGGTGCCGAGGTCGTCGGTGCCAGGGCCTCCCGGGAGCCGCTCGGGGCCTGACCGGGGGCCGTTTCGCCGACCTCGCCCACCGGTCAGCCCCTGGGTAGCACACTCGCGAAGGGAGCAGTCACATGGCCGGAGAGCTCGAAGGCAAGCGCGTCGCCATCCTCGCCGCGGACGGGGTCGAGCAGGTGGAGTACGAGCAGCCGCGGCAGGCCGCCGAGCAGGCGGGCGCCGAGGTGCACCTCGTCTCGCTCTCGACGAGCGCCATCCAGGCCATGAACCACGACCTCGAGCCGGCCGACACCTTCACGCCCGACAGGGCGGTGGCCGACGTGAGCGCCGACGACTACGCCGGGCTGATCCTCCCGGGCGGCACGGTGAACCCGGACAAGCTCCGCGTGGACGACGACGCCATCGCCTTCGTCCAGGCCTTCGCGAAGGCCGGCAAGCCGATCGCGGCCATCTGCCACGGGCCGTGGACGCTCGTGGAAGCCGACCTCGTCAAGGGCCGCACGCTGACGTCCTACCCCTCCATCCGCACGGACATCCGCAACGCGGGCGGCACCGTGATCGACGAGGAGGTCGTCGTGGACCAGGGGCTCGTGACGAGCCGCAACCCCGGCGACCTGGACGCGTTCTGCGCGAAGGCCGTCGAGGAGCTCGCCGAGGGCCAGCACGAGGTGGCCCCGGAGGGCGCGACGGCGTCGCTCGCACCGGCCGCTGCCCCGCCCTTCGCGGGGGGGCCGGCCGGGGCTACTTGAAGCGGTAGGTGATGCGGCCGCGGCTGAGGTCGTACGGCGAGACCTCGACGCGCACGCGGTCACCGGGAAGCACGCGGATGCGGAAGCGGCGCATCTTGCCGGCCAGGTGCCCGAGCACCTCGTGGCCGTTGTCGAGCTTCACGCGGAACATCAGGCTGGGCAGGGCCTCGACGACCTCGCCCTCGAACTCGACCTTCTCCTCAACTGCCATGGAACCTCCGGGATGGGTGACGGGACAGGCCGGGCACGCCGAGCGGCCCGGCCGGGCTTGCTCCCATCCTACCCGCGGTGGCGAATCAGGCGGCCAGCGGCTGTGGCGCGTGGGCGTCATCGTGCGCCCAGCGGGCCGTGCTGCGCCGCAGGCCGGCCAACGCGTGGGCGCCGGCGGGGGCCGGCAGCCAGATCGCGATCACCCGGTAGGCCATGACCGCGGCGACGGTGACCGCCGGGTCGCCGCCCAGGGCGATGAGTACGCCGGCGAGGCCGCTGGAGGCCGCGCCGGGCAGCGGCACGGTGTTCGCCACCTGGCCGAGCACGTAGGCGAGGATCAGCGTCCCGACCGGCGGCGGCGCGCCGACGGCGTGGAAGGCGGCCCACAGGACGGCGATGTCGAAGCCCCACCACGCGAGCGCGCCGAGCAGCCGCGGGTCGCCGGCGCGCACGAGCGCCGCTGCGTCGCGGACCGCGAGACCGAGCGTCGCCGCGCCGGCGCCGAGGCGCCCGCCGCTCCGCGGCGGCCGGTAGGCCAGCGCGACCGCCACCGCCATGCACAC
>JBBSPV010000031.1:0-45352 GCA_038258425.1 Solirubrobacterales bacterium
CGCCGCGGCGGTCGCGGGGCAGCGGCGCCGCAGCCGGACCTCGGGCCGCGCCCGCTGCGCGGCGCGGCGGCCCGCCGGGCGCGGGTCCCCGTGCTCATGTACCACCTCGTCGCCTCCCCACCGGCCGGGACGGCCTACCCCGAGCTGTGGGTCCAGCCGAGGCGCTTCGCCGCCGAGATGCTCGCCCTGCGCCGGGCCGGCTATCGCGGCGTGACGCTGGAGGCGGTCCTGCGCGCCTGGCGCCACGGGACGGCGCTGCCGCGCCGCCCGGTGGTGGTCACCTTCGACGACGGCTCCGCCTCCCAGTACAAGCACGCCTTCCCGACCCTGCGCGGGCTGGGCTGGCCGGGCGTCTTGAACCTCGAGCTGCACGACCTCGGGCCGGGCGGCATTCGGGTGCGCGAGGTGCGCGCCCTGCTGCGCGGCGGCTGGGAGCTCGACTCCCACACGATGAGCCATCCCGACCTCACCGCGGTCGGCGACACCCGACTGCGCACGGAGCTCGTCGCCTCGCGCCGGGCCATCCGCCGCCGCTTCGGCGCCGGCCACGCGGCGCTGTTCTGCTATCCGGCCGGCCGCTACGACGCCCGGGTGGAGCGGGCGGTCCGCCGCGCCGGGTACGCGGCGGCGACGACGACGCAGCCGGGCCTCGCCTCGCCGGCCGGCGACCGCTTCGCCCTTCCGCGCGTGCGCGTGACCGGCGCGGAGCGGCCGGCGGGCGTGCTCGCCGCCATCAGCGCTGCCGCACGCAGCGGCTGAACGACCGCCGCTGGGCGGCCTTGCGCCCGGGATGGGCCCGTCGCGCGCGGTCGGCGCAACGCGACCGCCGGGCCCGCCGGCGTTTGGCCGCGCGGACCCGCGCCGCCCGCTTGCGCGCGGCGATCCGCTCCCGACGCTGCTCGGACAGGGGCCGCAGGGCGTACATGGCGCCGTAGCCGACGAGGAACAGGGTCCGCCCGTCGGTGATCGCCGGGTTGTAGCCGCCGCGGGGGAAGCTGAACACCTTCCTGCCCGTGCGCGCGCCGAGCCCGAGCGTCCGGCGGTGCCCGAGGTCGGAGAAGTAGACGACGTCGCCGAGCAGCGTCGCGCCGCCGGAGATCTTCGAGCCGCCGCCGTAGGACCACCGCTTGCGGCCCGACTTCGCGTCGAGCGCGTAGAAGGTGCCGTCGTAGGAGCCGGCGTAGACCGTCGGCCCGATGCCACTCGGCGTCCCGACCGCGGGCGAGGCGTAGACGTAGCCGTTGGTCTTCGTCCGCCACGCGAGCTCGCCCGAGCGCTCGGAGAAGGAGTAGACGTAGCTGTCGGTGTTGCCGATGTAGACGCGGCCGAACGCGACGGCGGGCGTGGCGTAGAACTGGCCGGAGGCGAAGCCCAGGCGCGCGCCCTTGGTCTTGGCGAGCCACACCTGCCGACCGTTGGAGGCCCGGATGGCGTACAGGCGCCCGGCGTAGTCGCCGAAGTAGAGCTTGCCGTCCTTGAGCGCCGGTCCCCCCTTGACCGCGCCCGCGGCCTTGAACGTCCAGCGCACGCCGCCGTCGGACTCGCGCAGGGCGTAGACGGTGCCGTTCTCCGAGCCGAAGTACACGGCCCCGCCGGCCACCACCGGGGATGACTCCGAGCGCGAGGGGAGGTTGCGCGACCAGAGACGCCTGCCGTCGCGGGCCCGCAGGGCCACGACGCGGCCGCCGGAGCCGCCCGTACGGGACAGCACCGTCGCGTACAGCCGCCCGGCGTGGAAGGCGGGCGAGGACGCGGCGAGCTTGCCGAGGTCGCGCCGCCACAGGGTCTTGCCCGTCCGCTTGGAGATCGCGCTGAAGCGGCCAGAGTCCTGGAGGATGTAGAGCGCCTTGCCGTGCATGGCCGGGGGGAACTCGAGCAGGGAATTGCCCACGAACGTCCAGCGCTTGCGGAACGGGCCGCGGAAGGTGCGGGGCACGTCCTCGAACCGGCGGCGGTCGGCCGTGTTGCCGTAGAACGGCCACGTGACCTGGTTCGCCGCAGCCTCGGGATCGCGCCGCCGCAGGCGCGCCGTGGCCGTCGGCGTGGGGGTGGGGGTCGGCGCCTGGAACTCGACGTCGGCGTTGGAGACGTCGCCGCCCCGCTGGGTGATCACGAGCACGCCGACGGCGAGGGCCGCGAGGACCAGCACCGCGAGGCCGGCGAGGGCGAGCAGCAGGCGGCGACGCCGACGTGGGCGCGGGGCGTCCGGCTCCGGCGTCATGCGCGGCCACGATACTGCCGGTCCATGACGTCCTGGACCGACCGCGTGCTGGCGCGCCTGGACTCACCATGGCTTGCCCCGCTGCGGGCCGAGCCGGGCGTCTGGCTCGTCGGCGGCGCCGTCCGCGACACGCTGCTGGACCGCGAGCCGCGCGAGCTCGACGTCGTCGTGGAGGGCGACGCGGTCGCCCTGGCCCGGCGCCTGGGTGAGCCCGTCGCGGTGCACGAGCGCTTCGGCACCGCGACGCTGACGGGCCTCGACCTCGCCGCGGCGCGCACGGAGGCCTACGCCGCGCCCGGGGCCCTGCCCGCCGTGACGCTCGGGGCGGGCGTCCGCGAGGACCTGGCCCGCCGCGACTTCACGGTCAACGCCCTCGCCGTCCGCCTGGCCGACGCGGTCGGGCTGACCTGGCCCGGCGCGCTGGCCGATCTCGAGGCCGGCGTCCTGCGCGTCCTGCACCCCGGATCCTTCCTCGACGATCCGACGCGCCTGCTGCGGCTCGCACGCTACGGCGCGCGGCTCGGGTTCGAGCCGGACGCGGCGACGGCGGGGCTCGCCGAGGACGCGGTGAGCCTCGGGGCGCTCGCGAGCGGGTCGGGTGCGCGGGTCGGCGCCGAACTGCGCCTGATGTGCGCGGAGGAGCAGCCCGCGGCGCTGTTGGCGCTCGAGGCCCACGGTCTCGGCCGCGCCGCGGTGCATCCGGCCTTCGCCGCCTACCGGCCGCTGCTGAAGGCGACGCTCGCCGCGCTCCCGGCCGAGGGCGCCCCGGGCCTCGCGTGCCTCGGCGCCTGCCTGCTCGACGCGCCGGCCCCGGAGCTCGCCGCGGCGCTGGAGCGGCTCGCGTTCGGCGCGGCGGACCGGGCGGTCGTCGTGGCCGCCGCGGGGGCGCGGGTGCTCGCCCTGCGGCTCGGAGGCGCCACGCGCCCGTCCGAGGTCGCCGAGGCCGCCGGCTCGGCGCCCGTGGAGGCCGTGGCGGTGGCCGCGGGGCTCGGCGCAGCCGAGCCGGCAGGGCGCTGGTTCGGGGAGTGGCGGCACGTCCGCCCGGCGATCGGCGGGGACGACCTGGTCGCCGCCGGGCTGCAGGGGCCGGCGGTCGGCGCCGGGCTGCGGGCCGCGCACGCCCTCGCGCTCGACGAGCCGGGGGCGGGCCGCGCGGCGCAGCTGGAGGCCGCCCTGCGCGCCGTAGGCTGACGGGTGATGACGGCGCCGCTGCCCGCACCCTTCGGCTGGGAGGGCGATCACGTCGGGGCCGGGCTCCCGGCTGGCCGGGTCCTGTTCACCACCCGCCGCGGCGGCGTCTCCGCCGGGCCGTACGCGTCGCTGAACCTCGGGCGCCTGACCCGGGACGACCCGGAGGCCGTCGACCTCAACCGCGAGCGCGTCGGCGAGCAGGTCGGCGTGGGGTGGACGGGCATGGCCTTCGCCCACCAGGTCCACGGCGCCGACGTCGTGCGGGCCGACGCGCCGGTCGGTGGGACCCACGCCGACGCCGACGCCGACGGCCAGGCCACCGCACGGGGCGGCCTGCCACTGCTCGTCTTCGTCGCCGACTGCCTGCCCGTGGCCCTCGTCGCGGCGGGCGCCGTCGCCGTCGTGCACGGCGGCTGGCGCGGGCTGGCCGGCGGCGTCGTGGCCGAGGGCGTGCGCGCGCTGCGGGAGCTGGGGGCCACCGGCCCGATCGAGGCCGCGCTCGGCCCGAGCGCGCGCGGCTGCTGCTACGAGGTCGGCGAGGAGGTCCACGCGGTCTTCGCCGGCGAGGGCGCCCGGGTGGGGGCGCGCAACCTCGCGCTGGACGTCGTCGCTCGCCGCCGGCTCGCGGACGCGGGCGTCGGGGCGGTCCACGACTGCGGCCTGTGCACGATGTGCGAGCCGGACCTCTTCTTCAGCCACCGCCGCGACGACGGGGTCACGGGCCGCCAGGCGGGCATCGTGTGGCGGGCGTGACCATCGAGCCCGCCCCCGTGCGGGAGGCGATCGCCGCCGCCTGCGACGCGGTGGACCGCGATCCCGCCGGGGTGGAGCTCCTCGCCGCCGTGAAGTACCTTGCCACCGAGGACGTCGGCGCGGTCGCCGGGCCGGGATGTCGCTCGTCGGCGAGAACCGCGCGCAGGCGCTCGTGGAGAAGGCCGCGGCCTGGCCCGAACTGCGCTGGCACTTCATCGGGCAGCTGCAGAGCCGCAAGGTCAAGGTCATCCTGCCGCTCGTGGAGCTCATCCACTCCGTCGCCTCGGACTCCGCGCTGGAGCAGCTCGGCCGCCACGGGACGTCGGAGACGGAGGTGCTCGTCCAGGTCAATGTCGCCGGGGAGCCCGGCAAGGCGGGCGTCGACCCGGCCGAGCTGCGGGCCTTCCTGGCCCGCTGTCCCGTCCGGGTGGCCGGGCTGTCGACCATGCCGCCCGCGGTGGCCGATCCGGAGGCCAACCGCGCGAACTTCCGGCGCCTGGGCGAGCTCGCCGACGAGCACGGCCTGCGCCACCGCTCCATGGGCACGTCGCAGGACTTCCCGGTCGCCGTGCAGGAGGGCGCGACGATCGTGCGCGTCGGCTCCCGGCTGTACCGGTAGACGGTTTCCGCGAGGCCCCGCGAGGCGTCGGCCGCTCCTGCGGGCGCGGGATCGTGGGATCAGCCATCCAGGGCCTCGTATCCTCGGCGGCAGGGAAATCGCCCCGCGGCGCGAACCCGGCAACCGACATGGCAATGCGCGACATCGTTCACCGGACCGCCGTCTACTTCGGCCTCGCGGAAGACCGCTACGACGACGAGGAGGAGCCCCGGGCCGAGGCACCCCCCGCCCGTGGCCCGGAGGCCGAGCTCGAGGACCGCTACCGCGAGCGGCCCAACGTCCGCCGCATGCCGACGCGACGGCGGCGCGACGAGTTCGACGACATCTTCGCCGACGAGCAGCCCGCCGCCCGCTCCGAGCGCCGCAGCGGGGGCGTCCTGCGCTCCGTCACCGGCGGCTCGCGCGCCACGGCCGAGCGCAACGACGTGCGCGTGCACCTCGTCACTCCGAACTCGTTCAACGACGCCCAGGACATCGGCAACAAGTTCAAGGACTCCGTCCCGGTGATCATCAATCTCCAGGGCGTGGAGAACTCGCTGTCGGTGCGGCTGATCGACTTCGTCTCCGGCCTCGCCTACGCACTCGACGGCGGCATGCAGAAGATCGCCGACAAGACCTTCCTGCTCACGCCCCACAACGTCGAGGTCTCCGCCGAGGAGCGCGCACGCCTCGTGGAGAAGGGCTTCTTCAACCAGTCCTGAGCGTTCTCGCGGTCCGCGAGCGTGCACACGCCTGAAGTTCAGCGACGTGGTCGGGCCCGCGAACCGGTGTGGTCCGGCGGCGCGTTCACGTCCCGCCGACGGCGACGTGATCGTCGGTGCGGACCGTCGCGGTCCATCCGGCCGACCACGTGTGCGGCGAGGCTGCGGTCGAGCCGGTGGACCGCGGCGGACGTCGCACCGGCTCCCAGTACCGTCCCACCCATGCAGATCGGGCTCATCGGCGCCGGCAGCATGGGCGCGGCGCTCGCCCGCGGCTGGGGTGAGCCGGTGCTGGCCACGGACTCCGGCTCGGGTCGCGCCCAGGCCCTCGTGGACGAGCTGGGCGGCGAGCGCCTGAGCTCCAACGCCGAGCTCGCCCGGCGCGCCGACCTCGTCGTGCTCGCCCACAAGCCGTACCAGCTCGAGGCCGTCGCCTCGGAGGCCGCCCCGCACGCCCGGCGCGTGCTCTCCGTGCTCGGCGGGACGAGTCTCGCGATCCTGCGCGCCGCCTATCCGGGCGTGCCGGTGACCCGGGCGGAGCCGAACACGCCCGTCGCCCACGGGGCCGGCGTCTTCGCGCTCGCCACGGACCCCGAGGCGCCGGCCGATCCCGAGGTGCGCGCGCTGCTCGAGCGCGCCGGGACGGTCGTCGAGGTGCCCGACGCGCTGAGCGGGGTCGCCGGGGCGGTCTCGGGTGTCGGTCCGGCGTACCTCGCGCTCGTGGCCGAGGCGTGGGTCGACGCGGCCGTCCGGCGCGGCCTGAAGCCCGCCGTCGCCGCCGAGCTCGTCACGGAGACCATGGCCGGCACCGCCACCCTGCTGCGCGAGACGGGCCACGACACGCTCGCGGCTCGCCGCGCCGTCACCTCGCCCGGCGGCTCCACCGCCCGCGGCCTCGCGGCACTCGAGCGCGAGGGCGTCCGCCGCGCCCTGCAGGCGGCGATGGACGACGTGGTCGACCCTCGATGACCCCGCTCGTCCTCGCCACGGCGCGGTCGCAGGTCGCCGACTTCGTCTCCTCGCTGTTCTGGGTCTACTCCCTCATCCTCATCGCCTGGATCATCGTTCAGCTCGTCCTCTCCCTCGGGCTCACGCCGCCCTACAACCGCGTGCTGCGAGCGGTGCTCGACTTCCTCCACGACGTCGCGGAGCCCTACCTGCGCATCTTCCGCCGCCTCGGCCTGCGCTTCGGCCCGTTCGACTTCAGCCCGATCGTGGCGATCATCGTGCTGCGGATCGTCGCGTCGATCGTCGTCAGCCTGATCGCCGGGTGAGCCGGCCGGCCGTCCGTGCCGTGCTGCTCGCCCTCGCGGTCATCGCGCTCGACCAGGGGGCCAAGGCGCTCGTGCGCAGCTCGATCGCGCGCGGGGACGCGCGGGACGTCCTGCCGGGTCTCGAGCTGGTCAACACCCGCAACACCGGCGTCGCCTTCGGCCTGTTCGCCGGCAAGGGCGGCCTCGTGGTGGGGATCGTCACCGCCCTGGCGCTCGTGGCCCTGCTCGTGTTCTTCGTGGCCAACCGGACCCGGCCCGTGGTGTGGCTGCCCACGGGGCTGCTCGTGGGCGGGGCGGTCGGCAACCTCATCGACCGGGTCGTGCGCGGCGACGGGGTCACGGACTTTGTCAAGCTCCCGAAGTGGCCGGCCTTCAACGTCGCCGACATGGCCATCACCGTCGGGGTCATCGCCCTCATCTGGGTGCTCGAGAGGCCACGGGTGCGCCATGGCTGAGCTCGTCGCCGGCCCGGAGCACGACGGGCAGCGCCTCGACGTCGTGCTCGCGCCCCTCGCCGGCTCGCGCGCCGCGGCCCAGCGGCTGATCGACGCCGACCGCGTGCGCGTCGACGGGCGCGCCCGGCCCAAGCGCCACGTCGTGCGCGCGGGGGAGACGCTCGTGGTCGAGGCGCCGGACCCCGTGCCGGCCGAGACGGTGGCCGACGCGACGTTCGCCGTCGCCTACGAGGACGAGCACCTGCTCGTGGTGGACAAGCCCCCCGGCGTCGTCGTGCACCCGGGCCAGGGCCGTTCGGAGGGGACGCTCGTGCAGGCGCTGGGCGATCGCGTCGCCGGCGGGGACGACCCGGCGCGCCCGGGCGTCGTGCACCGCCTGGACCGCGACACCTCGGGCCTGCTGGTGTTCGCCCGCGGCGACACGGCGCACGCAGCGCTCACGGACGCCATCCGCCATCGCGAGATCACCCGGGAGTACCTCGCGCTCGTCGAGGGGCGCCCGCCCGCGCGCACGGGCACGATCGACGCGCCGCTCGGCCGCGACCGCCGCCGCCGCACGCGCATGTCCTCCGACACGGACGATCCGCGCGAGGCGATCACGCACTTCGAGCTCGAGGCGGCGCTCGAGACGGCGAGCCTGCTGCGCGTGCGCCTGCAGACCGGTCGCACGCACCAGATCCGCGCGCACCTGCTGGCCATCGGCCATCCCGTGGTCGGCGACCCGGAGTACGGCGGCGGCCGGCAGAACCCACTCGGCCTGCGCCGCCAGTTCCTGCACGCCGACCACCTCGCCTTCGACCACCCGATCACCGGCGCGCGCGTCGAGGCCCGCTCGCCGCTGCCCGCCGACCTCGCGGCGGCGCTGGCCGCCGCCCGTCGGCTACCCTGAACGGGTCAACCCACCACCCCGGGCGACACCCCGGCGGCGCGAGCCCTGCCCGGCCATCGAAGGCCGGGTCTCGACGCCAGCCGCGCCCGGGAGCCGTACACCAACCAAACCGCAAGGGAGCAAGACCGTGGCACCCGCCGTCGGACTCAGGGAGCTGCTGGAGGCCGGCGTGCACTTCGGCCACCAGACGCGTCGCTGGAACCCCAAGATGCGCCGCTTCATCCATGGCGAGCGCGAGGGCATCTACCTCATCGACCTCCTCAAGACGGAGGACTCGCTGCAGAAGGCGCAGGACTTCGTCGAGGGCATCGCCCGCCGCGGCGGGGTCATCCTCTTCGTCGGCACGAAGAAGCAGGCGCGCGACTCCATCAAGGAGGTCGCGGAGTCCGTGGGCCAGCCCTACGTCAACCACCGCTGGCTCGGCGGCGTGCTGACGAACTTCCAGACCATCTCCCAGCGCATCAAGCGCCTGCACGACCTCGAGCGCTTCCAGACCGAGGGCCAGCTCGAGCTGCTGCCCACCCAGGAGCGCATGACCGCCCAGTCCGACCTGGCCAAGCTCCAGGCCAACCTCGGCGGGGTCAAGAACATGCAGCGCCCGCCCGACGCGATGTTCGTCGTCGACCTCAAGACGGAGGACATCGCCGTCAAGGAGGCCAAGCGGCTGCGCATCCCGATCATCGGGCTCGTCGACACCAACTGCGACCCGGACGGCATCGCCTACGTCGTCCCGGGCAACGACGACGCCATCCGCTCCTGCGCGACGATCACCCGAGCGCTCGGCGACGCCATCGCCTCGGGCCGCTCCGTCTGGCAGCGCCAGGAGGAGGAGCGCCTGCGCCGCGAGGCGGAGGAGACCGCCCGCCGCCAGGCCGAGGAGCAGGCGCGCCGCGAGGCCGAGGAGGCCGCCAAGGCCGAGGCCGAGGCCGCCCAGCAGGCCCAGGCCGCCCAGGCCGCGGAGCGCGTCGCCGAGCAGCAGGGCGCCGCCGCGGCCACCCCGCGCGCCCAGCGCGGCGTCGAGCGCGGCGATCAGGGCACGAAGCCCACGCCCGCCCCGACCGTCGCCGAGGAGGCGCCGACGGGCGACGCGCCGCGGCCCCGCCGTCCGAAGAAGGCCGCGGCGCCGGACGGGCCTACCGGCCCGGGCGCCGCCCCGTCCGAGGGCGCGCAGGCTCCCGCGACGGCGACGTCCAAGGCCGCTCCCGCCTCCGCCCAGGAGACGGCCGCCGACCCCGCGCCGACCGCCGGCGCGGTCGACCCCGACCCCACGAGCTCCGACGACCCCGCCGGCGATGCCAAGGCCGCCGCGGAGGCCGTCCAGGAAGCCGAAGCCGCCCCTGCCAAGGAGTAGAGACGTCAGACATGGTCACTTCCACCCAGATCACCGCCGCCCAGGTCAAGGACCTGCGCGACCGCACCGGCGCCGGGATGATGGACTGCAAGCGGGCCCTCGGCGAGACGGAGGGCGACGTCGACGGGGCCGTCGAGCTGCTGCGCGTGCGCCTCGGCGACAAGGCGCTCAAGCTCGGGGGCCGCGAGACCACCGAGGGCACGGTGCAGGCCTACATCCACTCCAACGCCAAGGTGGGCGTGCTCGTCGAGGTCGACTGCAACACGGACTTCGTCGCGCGCAACCCGGAGTTCGTCGACTTCGCCAAGGCCGTGGCCATCCACGTGGCCGCCATCCCGACGATCCGGTACGTCTCCGCCGAGGACGTCCCGCAGGAGGCCCGCGACGCCGAGCGGCGCGTGTTCGAGCAGCAGGCGGCCGACAAGCCGGAGAACATCCGGCCGCGGATCGCGGAGGGCAAGCTCGCCAAGTGGCTCGACGAGATCACGCTGCTGCCCCAGGAGCACGTCGACGGCGACCGCTTCGAGGGCAAGACGATCGAGCAGATCCGGGCCGAGCTGTCGGGCAAGCTCGGCGAGAACGTCGTCGTCCGGCGCTTCTCCCGCTTCGCCGTCGGTGCCTGACCCCGAGACACCCCCCGCCTTCCGGCGGATCCTGCTCAAGCTCTCGGGCGAGGCCCTCATGGGCTCGCTGGACTACGGCATCGACGCCGAGAAGGTCGCGGCCGTGGCCCGGCAGGTCCGCCACGTGCACGACCGCGGCGTCGAGATCGCCGTCGTGCTCGGGGCGGGCAACATCTACCGCGGCATCGCCGGGGCGGCGTCGGGCATGGACCGCGCCACCGCGGACTACCTCGGCATGCTCGCCATCGTCATCAACGCCGTGACGCTCCAGGACGCCCTCGAGCACCAGGGCGTCCACACGCGGGTCCAGTCGGCGATCGCGGTGGCCGAGGTGGCCGAGCCCTACATCCGCCGGCGCGCCATGCGCCACCTCGAGAAGGGGCGGGTGGTGATCTTCGCCGCGGGCACGGGCAACCCGTTCTTCACCAGCGACACGGCCGCCGCCGTGCGCGCGCTCGAGATCGAGGCCGAGGCGATCCTCATGGGCAAGAACGGCGTCGACGGCGTCTACACCGGCGACCCGCGCACGGACCCCGACGCGACGTTCATCCCCGAGCTCACCCACATGGAGGCGCTCCAGCGCGGCCTCAAGGTCATGGACTCCACCGCCCTGTCGCTGTGCATGGACCACGGCACGCCGATCCACGTCTTCGACATGGACGACGAGGCCAACATCGACCGGATAGTGTCCGGCGAGCGAGTCGGCACCCTCGTGCACTCATGAGCCTGATCGACGACCTCCTCTCCGATGCGCGCACGGCCATGGAGAAGTCCGTGGACGCGACCCGCGGCAAGTTCGGTTCCGTCCGCGCCGGCCGCGCGAGCCCGCAGCTGCTCGACCGCGTCGTCGTCGACTACTACGGCACCTCCACGCCGCTCAGGCAGCTCGCCTCGATCAACGCGCCCGAGGCGCGGCTGCTCTCCGTGCAGCCCTTCGACTCGAGCTCGCTGAAGGCGATCGAGCGCGCCATCTCGGAGTCCGACGTCGGCCTCACGCCGAACAACGACGGCCAGATCATCCGCCTGCAGATCCCCGAGATGACCGAGGAGCGGCGCCGCGACATGGTCAAGGTCGCGCGCAACGTCGCCGAGGAGGGCCGGGTCGGCATCCGCTCCATCCGCCGCGACACGATGGGCGACCTGCGCGAGCTGCGCGACGCGGGGGAGGCCGGCGCCGACGACGAGCACCGCGCCGAGGAGGCGCTGCAGAAGCTCACGGACGAGAAGGTCGGCGAGGTCGACGCCGCGCTGAAGGCCAAAGAGGCCGAGATCCTCGACGTCTGAGCTCGTGGCCGCGCGCTACGTCGCGATCATCACCGACGGCAACGGTCGGTGGGCGCAGCGCGAGGGCGTCGACGTCGCCGAGGGGCACCGGGCCGGCGCGGACACCGTGCGGGCGCGCCTGCGCGACGCGGCCGAGCTCGGCATCGAGGAGCTGACGGTCTACTCGTTCTCCACGGAGAACTGGTCGCGCTCGGACGACGAGGTGTCGGCGCTCATGTCGATGTTCGCCGAGCGCATCGTCGGGGAGACGCCCGAGCTGCTCGCCCAGGGCGTGCGCATGCGCTTCCTCGGCCGCCGCGAGGGTGTGTCGGAGCGGCTGCTCGCGCTCATGGACTGGGCCGAGGCCCAGACCGCCCACAACGCGCGCATCACGCTCTTCGTGGCCTTCAACTACGGCGGCCGGGCCGAGCTCGTCGACGCCGCCCGGCGCTTCGACGGCACCACGGAGGCCGAGTTCCGCAGCCACCTCTACGCGCCGGACCAGCACGATCCCGACCTCTTGATCCGCACGAGCGGCGAGCAGCGGCTGTCGAACTTCCTGCTCTGGCAGTGCGCGTACTCCGAGTTCGTGTTCACGCCGACGCTGTGGCCGGACTTCTCCCGGGCCGACCTCGAGGGCGCGCTGGGCGAGTACGAGGCGCGCCGGCGGCGCTTCGGGGGCCGCTGAGGGGGACGCAGCCGGCAGACGCGTCCCGCCTATGCGGGCCGTGAGGTCCGGTGCCCGGGGGTTCAGCGCAGGATGCCCGTGTGGCCGATCGAGTAGCGGCCCGGCTGGGGCCAGACCGCCAGCCCGTGGGGGCCGTCGCCGACGCGAATCGCATGCAGCAGACGGCCACTGCGCGTGCTGATCGCGTACACGACCCCGTCGTAGCGTCCGGAGAGCCAGAGGATGCGGCCGTCGGCAGAGACGCCGCCCATGTCCGGGCTCCCGCCGCCGGGCAGGCGCCAGGTGTCCACCGGGCGGCCGGAGCGGAACGAGAGCACGGTGATCGACCCCTCGCCGCGGTTGGACACGTACAGGTGGCGCGCGTCCCGGCTCGGGTAGAGGCCGTGGGCGCCGACCCCGGTGAGTTGCAGGCGCTCGGTGGCCATCCGCCGGGCGTCGATGAGCCAGACGCCGCCCGAGGCCATGTCGGCGACGTAGAACGTCCGGCCGTCGGGCGAGAGCTTGACGTCCTGGGGCATCGCACCGGCGCGCAGGTCGATCGTCTTGGTCACCCGCTCGCGGAGGAGATCGACGACGATCATGCGCCCACCGAACTCGCACGAGACGAGGGCGCGACGACCGTCCGCCGTGTAGTCCATGTGGTCGACGCCGGGGCACCGGGGCACGGGCAGCCGATGGACCAGGCGGAGGGTGTGCGGCGTGCGGAAGTCGAGCTCCCGGTGGGCCTCCGCGACGACGATCGCGCGCCGCCCGTCGGCGGTGAAGTAGAGGTTGTACGGGTCGCGGACGGCCAGCCGCGCACCGGGCCGCCCGGTGCGGGGGTCGATCGCCGTGAGCCGGTTCCCACGGTCGCTGGTGACCCACAGCGTCCGCAGGTCCCAAGCCGGCGTGACGTGTTGGGGCTCGCTGCCGACGGCGAAGGAGCGCACGATGCGGAAGCTGCGCTGGGAGATCACGTCGACGCGGTCAGACCTCGAGTCGGGGACATAGACCAAGGCCGGGTCGTGACGGACGACCGGACTGAGGCGGTCGGGAGCCTCCGCCGCGTAGACGTTGCGGCGATCCAGCGGCGCGGGTACGGGCCCGGCGCGCGGCACCTGCACACGCGTGGGCGCCCGACGGCGCGGCCGTCGGGCGCCTGCGCGCGCGGGTCTCAGGACCACGATGTCGGCGTGGACGCCGCCGCGCGCGTCGCGGCCGCCGACCGCGGTGACGTGATCCGCGAAGGAGCCGGCCGCGAGATCGGACAGCCCGACGGGCAGCCGGCCCCCCGCCGCCGTTGCGCCGCTGCTCGGGTCGACGGCGACGACGCTGCGGCGCTGCGTCCGGGGTCCGTCGCCGCGGCCGCCGACCACGTAGAAGCGCCCGTGCAGAACGGCTCCGGCCGCGTGCGTCGTCGCCCGCGGCAGCTGACCGATCCTGCGGACGCGGCGCGTCGACGGATCGAAGCGCAGGATGTCCCGGCGGGCAGCCGAGCCGGACGTTCCGCCCGCGATCAGCAGCCGGCCATCGACGGCGGCCACGGCCGCGTACCGCAGTGGCCGGGGCAGACGCGCCACGACCCGGGCCGCACGCCCGGCCGGCACGGCGACGATCGTTCGCAGGGCCGTCGTGCCCGTGTAGCCGCCGACCACGTAGACGGTGCGCCCGATCGTCGCCGCCTCGACGTCCGAGGCCCCGGCCGGAAGCCGTCCGGTGGACCGGGCCCGCCCGCCGGCGCCGACGGAGAGGATCGCGTCGCTGCCGACGCCGGCGTCGCCGCCCCCGACGAACAGCGTGGTGCTGCCGAGGGTGGCGGCCGCCGCGTCGTGCCGGGCGACGGGCAGTCGCCCGATCACCCGCGAGCCGCGAGGACCGACCCGGACGATGGACGCCACGGACGCGTCCGCACGGTCCAGTCCGCCCATGCTCAGCAGCGCGTCACCTGCCGTGGCCACCGCGGGCAGCTGCACCGGCGCGGGCAGGCGTCCGACGACCTGCGCCGTCAGACGGGGGCTGGGCGCAGCCCGACGGTGCGCGCGCCCCGGTGTGGCGCCGGCGGGCCGTGGGGTCGGGGCGGCCGTCGAGGGCCGATGCCCGGCCCCGCACGCCGGCAAGCCGAGCAGGCACGCCGCGGCGACCGTGCCCGCGCATGGGCGCAGCCCGCGCATCAGCGCACCGCCGCGTCCCTGACTGCCGGGCTTCACCCCGCTCGCGGCTGGGGTTCGATGGTGACCGGTGCACGAGACTCGAGCATGAGGCGCAGGCTCGCTCACGCCCATGAGCCTGTGGTGAGCGAGGGGAACGGCAGATGCGCGCGATCGCCGTCCCCGGGGCCGCGCTCACCGGCTCGACGGACGTCCGATTGCCAGAGGCCCGCGAGTAGGCGATCCTCCTAGGGGCGGGACCCCATGGCGGGCGACGGGGGTCGACCGTGAGCAGCAGCGCAGTGGACGGAGCCCGGGCGCGCGGGAGCGCCCGGCCCTCCACGCCGGTCAGAGGTCGCGCAGCTCCTCGATGGCGGGGCGGCGCAGGGCCCGCAGGGTTATCGTGCCGGCGGCCGCGACGCTCGCGCACGCGAGGACGGCCACGCTCGCGAGGTAGGTCCACGGCACCGCGAGCGCGTCCGGCGGCGGGTCGAAGACGCCGGTGAGAACCTTGACGAGCAGCTGGGAGATGCCGGTGGCGATGACGGCCCCGAGCAGCAGTCCGCCGGCGGTGACGAACAGCGACTCGCTCCAGACGAAGCCGCCGAGCTGGCGGCCCTTGGCGCCCAGGGCGCCGGCGATGGCGAACGTGCGCCGGCGCTGGTGGAAGCCGAGACCGAGCGCCAGGCCGGTGGCAGCGGCCGCGAGGACGAGCGCGAAGCCGAGCTCGACGCGGGTCAGCCCGGACAGCTCGACCGCCGTGAGGTCGGAGCCGATGACCTGGCGCTGGCTGACGAGGTCCGTGACCCGCGCGCCGGTTCCGACCTGGGCACGGACGCGCTGGGCGACGGTCGCGGGGCTCGTCCCGTCGGTCTGGAGGAGGAAGGAGCCGACGGCGTCTGAGCCGGTGGTCTTGGCCACGTAGGCGGCGTTGGCGACGAAGAAGGAGTCCTTGGGCGCGGTGGGGAACTCCTTCGCCACGCCGATGTAGCGAAACGGGATCGTCGTCAGCTGCCGGGTGCGGTTGTCGCGCAGGCGCAGCTTCAGCCGGTCGCCCGGGCGCAGCTGGAAGTCCTTGACGGTCTCGGCCGAGACGAGCACCCCGTCGGGCCGTGCGCCCAGCGACCGCATGAGCTGCTGGGCGCTGCCGCCGGCGAACCAGCCGTTCTGCAGCCGGCCGGCGGCGCCGATGGTCTGCGGGCGCACGCCGTAGAGGTCCTGGAGGTCCGCACCGACGTAGGCGAAGCGGTGCTGCAGCGGCTCGACGCTACGCACCCCGGGCACCGTCGCCAGGCGCGCGGCGCCCTGGGGACCGACGCGCACGCCGGGGGACTCGGTGACGGTGACGTCGGCGCCGTTGGTCAGCCGCGCGTCGGCCTCGGCCTGCTGCAAGTAGGTCGAGTTGAACACGGCGGTGGACGCCGCGAACGCGGCGGTCAGCGCGACGAGCGCCACGGCGCCTGCCAGCAGCCGCCGCTGGCGACCCATGGTGGCGGCGACGGTCGGCGCTAGCTCGCCCGCCAGCGGCCGCAGCAGCCGCGTCAGCGGGGCGCGGCCGCGCATGAGCACGAGGTCGGCGAGACGGTAGGCGAGCAGGCCGGCGCCCAGCCAGCCGAGCACCGGCGCCAGCAGCGCGTACCAGTTGACCGACACCTGGGGGACGCCCTCGGGTGCGAGCACGAGGCTGTAGCCGTTCTTGGAGGCCTGCCAGTAGACGAGCCCGCAGCCGCCGAGCGCGACGAGGTCGAGTCCGTAGCGTGACCACCACGGGGCGCGGGCGTGACGGCCGACGTCCTGGCGCTGACCGGCGACGGTCAGGCCGCGGGCGTCGCGCCAGGCGGGCAGGGCGATCGAGGCGGCGGCGATCCCCAGTCCGGCGGCGGCGGCCCCGCCGGCCCACAGCACGGCGGCCACCGGGCCGGCGCCGAAGCTCGCGGTGCCGCACGCCGCCTGGCCGATCGCCAGCGCGCCCGCGAGCCCGGCGGCGACCCCGGCGCCCGCGGCCAGGCCCGTCTCGGCGAGCGCCACACGGACGAGCTGGCGCGTGGTCGCTCCCCGCGTGCGCAGCAACGCGGCGTCGCGGCGCCGGCGGTCGCGGCCGGCGGACGCGATCGAGGCGGTGACCATGCCGGCGAGGATCGCGCCGGGCACGCCGAGGAACAGGAACAGCAGCTGGGCGTAGAGCGCGTCCTGCCGGGCCTGGTCGAGCGCCGAGCCGACGTTGTCGCCCACCACGCCGGCGCCGGCGAGCCGGGTCTCGAGGTTGCGGGCCTGTCCGGAGACCTGAGTGAAGGCGACGCTGGGGCTGCCGGCCAGGGCGTGGTCGAGCGTGGCGTGCACCTGGGTGCGGACCAGCTCGGGGCGTGTCCGAGCGACCGGACCCTCGATCTGCGAGAAGGTCGCGCTCGGCAGCAGGATCACGTTGTCGGGCGGCGCCTGGGGCTGCGCTCCGATCGGCGCGCCGACCTTCTGGAACAGCGAGTCGGCCGCCGGCAGGTCGACGACCCCGTCGACCTTGACCTCGGCTGCGCTCAGGCCCGGCCGGTCGATCGAGACGCTGTCTCCGGGCCCGACGTGGAGGTTGGCGGCGGTCTGCTGGGCGAGCAGGACACCGGTGGAGCTGCCGGCGAGCGTACGCAGCTCGCCTCCGAACGCGCGGGCGTACCCGGCCGGCAGTCCGAGGACCTGGCCGGGCCCGGTCTGCTGGACCGATCCGACCGTGCTGGCCCGCAGACCGGCGGTGGCGGCGAAGCGCACCGGCAGGGCGCGCTTGACGCCCGGATAGCGTCGGACCTGTGCGAGCAGGGCCGCGGGCTTGGCGCCCGGCTGGGCCTCGACCTGCCAGTCGACCGGCACGCGCGCCATCGCGCGGTCGGTCATCTTCGCCGTCGTCGAGGAGAGGAAGGTGCCGATCGAGGCCAGCAGGGCGACGGCCACGGCCACGCCGGCGGCGGTCGAGACCAGACGGCTGCGACGGTGGGCGACGAGGCCGCGCAACCAGGTCAACGCGACCATGCCGGCGCCTCGGTCTCGAGGCGGCCACCGTGCATCTTCCAGCGCTGCGTGAGTCGCTCGGCGACGATGAGGTCGTGCGTGCAGATCACGAGCGCGGCGCCGCTGTGCTCGGCGGCGGTGAGCAGGACGTCGACGACGACGCTGCCGCTTGCCCGGTCCAGCTGGCCGGTTGGCTCGTCGGCGAGGATGAGCCGCGGTTCGCCCGCGAGCGCGCGGGCGACGGCGACTCGCTGGGCCTGGCCGCCGGAGAGCTCTTCGGGCAGCTTGTCGGCGAGCTCGAGCACCGCGATGAGTTCAAGCGCTTCGCGGGCCCGGGCATGCGCGTCGGCGTCGGCCCATCCGGCCAGCACGAGCGGCAGGGCGGCATTCTCCTCGACGGTCAGCGGCGGCAACAGGCTCGGTCCCTGGAAGACGACGGCGACCGGGCCTGGACGCAGCGCCGTGGATGATCCGAGGCCGGGCCAGCTGACCGAGCCGACGGTGGGGTCGTCGAGGCCGGCGAGCACGTGGAGCAGCGTCGACTTGCCCGACCCGGAGGGCCCGACGACCGCGATTCGCGCGCCGGGAGCGACCTCGCAGGTCGTCGGCTGCAGCGCGACGGTGGCCGTGCTGCCGCTGCCGTAGGTGCGTGCGGCGCCGTCGCAGCGGGCGAGCGCCGGGGCGGCGGTCACGACTGGACCCGTCCGTCGCGCAGCCGGATCTCGCGGTCGGCCATGGCGGCCACCGCGGCGTCGTGGGTGACCACCAGCACGGCGGCGCCGGCGGCGGCCCGTTCGCGCAGCAGCCCGAGGGTGCGCTCGGCGGTCACGTCGTCGAGCTCGCCCGTGGGCTCGTCGGCGAGGATCACCGGCGGGTCGTTGGCCAGCGCGACCGCGAGTCCGGCGCGGGCGAGCTCACCGCCCGAGAGCTGCCCGGGGCGCGCGTGGGCGCGTCCGGAGAGGCCGCAGCCATCGAGCAGGTCGGTGCGTCCTGTGGCGCGGCGCCCGCTCAGGCGCTGCGCGAGCGCGACGTTGCCCGCGACGGAGAGGTGCCCGACGAGGTTGGCCTGCTGGAAGAGCATCCCGATGCGCCGACCGCGCAGGCGGGCGCGCTGCTCCTCCGACCGGCGCGAGAGCCGCTCGCCGTCGATGTAGACCATGCCGCCGTCGGGCTCGTCCAGCCCCGCCAGGCAGCTCAGCAGCGTCGACTTTCCCGACCCCGACGGTCCCGTGATGGCCACGACCTCGCCTTCCCGCACGGTCAGTGAGATGCCCCGCAGCGCCAGTGTCTCGTCGTCCCCGGCGTGGAAGAAGCGGTACAGGCTCTCGGCCTCGAGCACGGCGGTCATCCCGTCCACCGCACCGAGTCGGTGACGATCCGCCACGGGTCGACGTTGTCGGCGCCCTTCGGCCCGCTGAGGGTCAGGACGAGCTCCGTGCCCGTGTGGAAGAACGCGTACCGCTCGACGGCGTCCGTGCCGACCTTGCCCGTGACGGGGTCCGGGTTCGACGAGGCCTGGTACGTGATGCGCACGGCGCTGCCGGCCTGTCGCGTGACCTTCGAGACCTTCGGGTCGTGGAAGCCCTTGACGGACTGTGCGAGCTTCGGCACCACGGTCCGCTGGGCCCTGCGCACCGTCACCGGCGTGCCCGCCGGCCGTGCCTGCACCCGCACCGCGTTGAGCTTGTCGGTGAAGGTCACCGCCTTGCCGGACGCCGTGCGCGACCAGCCCTCGGGGACCTTGACCGAGTAGCCGGCTCCCGGTGGGGAGAAGGCGACGTAGGCCTGGTTGTCCGGGATGTCACCAGCCGGGTTGACCTCCGCGCCGTTCGGGTCGACCGGCTTGGACGCCTGGCCGCCTCCCGACGAGGAGGCGCCGCAGCCGGCGCCGACGAGGGCGACGCCGACCGCCGCGACGGTCAGGACCAGATGGGATGTCATGCCGCGCCGGAGGTGTGGGAGGACCATGGCCGCGACCGTACGGTCCGGTGGTCAGCGCCCGGCTCGCGTCAGGTCAACGCCCGGTCAAAGCTGTGAGGAAGCGTGAAGTGCCCGGGTAGCGTCCGGGCGGTGACCCGTCCCGGCATCCTGCTCGTCGAGGATGACGACGCCATCGCCACGGGGCTGGTGCGCGTGCTCGACAGCCAGGGCTACGCAGTCCGACGCATCGCGCGCGGTGGTCCGGCCCTCGCCGCCGCCGGCGACGGTATCGAGCTCGTGATCCTCGACCTCGGCCTGCCCGACATCGACGGCATCGACCTGTGCCGAAGGCTCCGCCGCGCGCGCGCCGGGCTGGCGATCGTCATCCTCACCGCGCGCGACCAGGAGCTCGACGTGGTCGCCGGCCTTGACGCGGGCGCCGACGACTACCTCTTCAAGCCGTTCCGACTGTCCGAGCTGCTCGCCCGTATCCGGGCGCACCTGCGACGCACCGCGACCTTCGCCGCGCTCGAGCCCGAGCCCGAGCTGCGTGCCCGCGACCTCCTCGTCGACCGGGCGGCGCGGCGGGCCTGGCGAGCCGACGAGCCGCTCGAGCTGCGCCCCAAGGAGTTCGACCTCCTTGCCCTGCTGGTCGCGGAGGCCGGGCGGGCGGTGAGCCGTGAGCGACTCATGCGCGAGGTGTGGGACACGGAGTGGACCGGCTCCACCAAGACGCTGGACACCCACGTGCTGACGCTGCGCGGCAAGCTCGGCGCCGAGGCGATCACCACCCTGCGCGGCATCGGCTACCGCCTCGAGGGCCCGTGAGGAGCCGCCTCGCCTTGGCCATCGCGACCGTCGCGGCCGCGGCGGTCACGCTGTTCGCCGTTCCGCTCGGCCTGGTGCTCGCCCAGACCTATCGCGACCGCGAGCTGCTGCGCCTGCAGCGCGACACCGTCGCCGCCACCCGCGCCGTGGACCTCACCCCGGGCACCGGCGATCCCATCGAGCTGCCGCCCACCCGCGACCGGCTCGCGGTCTACGACCGCGCCGGCCGACGCCAGGCCGGCACCGGCCCCGCGTCAGCCGACGGGATGCTGCGCGCCGCGCTGGCCAGCGGCCGGCTGGGGGCCCGTAGCGGCGGCGGCCGGCTGATCGCGGCCGTCCCGCTCATCGTCAACGAGCGGGTCGTCGGAGCCGTGCGCGCAGCGCGCACGGACGCCGCGGTCGCCGAGGACGCCCACAACGCCTGGCTGACGCTGGCGGCGCTCGGCACCGGGCTGATCCTCGCGGCCGCGCTGACCGCGATCGGGCTCGGCCGCCGGCTGGCGCGACCGTTGGAGCGCCTCGCGGTCGACGCGCGCCGCCTGGGCGACGGCGAGTTCACCGTCCGCGCCCACCGGGCCGCCATCCCTGAGCTCGACGCCGTGGCCGTCGCCCTCGACAACACCGCGCAGCGACTCGACGACCTGCTCGCCCGCGAGCGCGCCTTCAGCGCCGACGCCTCCCACCAGCTGCGCACGCCGTTGGCGGCCCTGCGCGTCGAGCTGGAGGGCCTGCAGCTGCGCGGCCAGCAGTCGCCCGAGCTCGCCGCCGCACTCCAGCAGGTCGAGCGCCTCCAGACCACGGTCGACACACTGCTGGCCGTGGCGCGCGACGTTCCCCGCACCGGCCAGCAGGCAGACATCTCCGCCGTGCTCGACGACGTCGAGGCCCGCTGGCGCGGCCCGCTGGCCGCCGAGGGACGACCCCTGCACAGCGTGCGCCACGCTGATCGGCCCACGACCACCGCCGGCCGCGGCGTCGTGTCGGAGATCCTCGACGTGCTGGTCGCCAACGCCCATCAGCACGGCGCCGGCGCCGTCACGCTCACCGTCCGCGACCTCCACCGCAGTCTGGCCGTCGACGTCGCCGACGAGGGCCTCGGCTTTCCGGGCGATCCCGAGCACGCGTTCCGGCGCCGGACGGCGTCCCGCGACGGTCACGGCATCGGCCTCGCCCTGGCCCGCTCCCTCGCCGAGGCCGAGGGCGGACGACTCACGGTCGGCCGCGCCGCACCGCAGCCGATCCTCACGCTCCTGTTGCCCGCCCCTGGGCCCTGACCGTCCCACGCGCCGTCTCGGGCAGCGGTCCGTTCCGCTCGCCGTCCTCCGACATATCTCATGGGTGCCTCACCCGGCGTGCCGACGATGGGCCCATGGCCGGCGTCAGACAGCGGATCCTGCCTGCGCTGTGGCGAGCTGCCCTCCGACTGCGGCCCGCGAGACGCCGCGTTCAGCGGCACCCGCGCGTCTGCTTCCTGCTCGCGCACGCGTGGGGGACGGGCGGCACGATCCGCACGACGCTCAACCTCGCCGGCGCGCTCGCCAGCACGCATGACGTGGAGGTTCTCAGCCTCCTGCGCCTGCGGCGGACCCCCGCCTTCGGCTTTCCGGAGGGCGTGCGCGTCACGGCGATCGACGACGCGCGTCGCCGCAGCCGCCGATCCGCCGGTCGGTTGGAGCGATGGCTGCGGTCGCGCCCCGGCCGGCTCGTTCACCACTCCGATCGGCTGTGGCGACGCTGCAGCCTGTGGACGGACCTGCAGTTGCTGCGGGCGCTGTGGCGGCTGGACGCCGACGTCCTCGTGGCCACCCGCCCATCGCTCACGCTGATCGTCGCCGAGGCGGCTCCCCCGCGGGTCCGACGGGTCAGCGCCGAGCATCTGAGCTTCGGCACACGCCCCGCCCGGGTGCGGCGGCTGCTCGAGCGTCGGCTGGGTCGCCTCGACGCCGTCGTGACGCTGACGGAGGCCGATCGCGCCGCCTACGCGGCGGTCGCGCCGCCGAGCCTGCGTGTCGCGGCCATACCCAACGGCGTCACGCCGCTGGACGGACCGCCATCGCCGTTGTCGCACCCCGTCGTCATCTCATTCGGACGGCTGGCCCCGCAGAAGGACCAGCTCACCCTGATCCGGGCCTTCGCGCCGATCGCGCTGCGCGAGCCGCACTGGTCGCTGCGCATCTGCGGCGAGGGCCGGATGCGGGCGCGGCTCGAGGCCGAGGTCCTCCGGCTCGGGCTGGTGGGCCGGGTCGAGCTGCCCGGCAGGGTGACCGACGTCGGGCGCGAGCTCGACGGCGCCTCCGTGTTCGCGCTCAGCTCGCGCTTCGAGGGGTTTCCGATGGCGCTGCTCGAAGCGATGGGCAAGGGCGTCCCCGTGGTCTGCACGGACTGTCCCACGGGTCCGCGGGAACTGGTCGAGCCCCGCGCCAACGGGCTGCTCGTACCCGTCGGGGACGTCGGTGCGCTGACGGCCGCGCTGATCGAGCTCGTGGAGAGCGACGCGCGGCGGCGGCGCCTCGGGGCCGGCGCGCTCGTCACGGCGTCGGCGTACGGCCTCGACGGCGTGGCTCGCCGCTGGAGCGCGCTGTTCGCCGAGCTCATGGGGGCGAGCGTACGATGACCCGGCGGCGGCCCAGGACCCGACGACCGGCCCGCACCCTCCGAGGCACGGTCGAGCGGTAGCGAGCGATCTCGAAGTCGGCGATCCGGCGCCTCCCCGCCAGTCGGAAGGCGGATCCGGCAGGCAGCCGCAGGGCCGGCCGTGGGGCGACGTCGCAGTCGGCGCCCCACCAGGTGGCACCGGGGCACACCACGGCACCTGGGACACGACGCACGACGTCGATGCGTCGCGTGCGCAGCCCGCCCGGCGACACCCACCACAGCCGCGGCACGTACCAGTTCAGTGGCCTGGCCCAGGTCCGGCTGCCCTCGATCCGCACGACGAGGGGGGCGCCGTCGGCGCGGAGCACGGCGGCGATCCGGTTCCACGGCGGTCGCCGGGCCGACGGGTCGTCTTGCAAGCGCACCACCGCGGCGACGGACAGAGCGATCAGCACGAGCAGCGGGGCGGCGCCGGCTCGGTGACCGGTGACGGCGATGCCGGCCACCAGGGCGAGCGGCACCAGGGCCGCGATCAGGTTGCGGGTGTTGAGGTAGTCCACACCGGCCACGGCGGCCAGCAGCGGCAGGCCGAGTGCAGCGGCGGCAACGCTGGCCGCCGTGAGCGCCCCGGGCCGGCCCGGAGTGGTGGCGCTCAGCAGCAGGCTGCCCGCGACAACCGCCGCCAGGGCCGCGATGAGCACCGCGACAGTCGAGGCCGGAGGCGTGAAGCCGAGCAGGAACTGGCGCGCAACCTGCTCGAGTCGGAACGGCAGCGGCCGCTGCAAGAACCAATAGCGACGCACGCTCTGCCTCGAGGCCAGGCCCGCGAGGAGACCGGCCACGACGACGGGCGGGACGCAGGCGAGACTGCGCATGAGCCGGCCCGGCTGTCGGACCGCGATCAGCAGCGCCGCCTCGCCGGCGACGACGAAGGCGGCGAAGTAGTGCGTGCAGAGCGCCGCGCAGCAGACGAGCGACCACAGCGCCAGGCGCCGACTGGTCGGGCGTGACGTCGCGCGGGCGAACGTCAACACGCTGAGCGCCGCGAGCAGCTCCAGCAGCGCGTAGCTGCGGGCCTCCTGGGCGTACCAGATCGACAGCGGGCTGACGGCGACAAGCGCCGCCGCCGCCAGACCGGCGCGGCGGGAGGCGAGCTCGCGCCCGGCGGCGTAGGCCGCGGGCACGGTCAGGGTCCCGGCCAGCGCCGACAGTGAGCGCAGCCCGAGGGCGCTCTCCCCGGTCACCCGCACCCAGCCCCAGGCGACGACGTAGTACAACGGCGGCGTCGACTCGCTCGCGGGCAGCTTCGCCAGCAGCCGGGCCAAGGGCCCGTGCAGCAGCCCCGCGGTCACCGCCTCGTCGTACCACAGCCCCTGCCGCCCGAGTCCCCACCAGCGCAGCCCGCCCGCCGCGACGACCAGCACGCTGAGCAGGAGGCGCGACACTCCCGCAGCCTGCCTCCGGCGGGTGAGCGATGGGTGAGCCGCCTGTAGGTTCTGCCCCCATGGCCCGCCGCGCTCCAGCACCCGCGCGCCGATCCCGTTCGCGCCCGGCCGGTCGGGACGGTTCGACGTCCGACCTCGTCGCCCGCGTGCTCGTGGCCGTCCCGGCCGGCGTCGCCGCGATCGCGGTGATCGTCATCGGGGGGCCGCTGTGGGCCGTGGTGGCGCTCCTGCTCGGCGGCGCCGCACTCGGCGAGCTGTGGGGCATGTACGAACGCGTCGCGCCCGTCCGGCTCGCCGGCTTCCTCGTGCTCGCGGGCTTCGTCCTCGCCGCCTACCTCGGCGGCCCCGACCAGGTGCTGCTCGTCACCGTCGCGCTCTTCCCGCTGACCTTCGGGCTCGCGCTGGCCACGGGCCGCGACCGCCCGACGGTCACCGCGCGGATGTCGCTGACGGCCTTCGGGACGCTGTGGATCGGCCTCGCCGTGGCCCACGCCGTCCTGCTGCGCGAGCTGCCGCACGGCGGCGGGGTGCTCATCGACGTCCTCGTCGGCACCTTCCTCGGCGATGCCGGCGCCTACTTCGGGGGGCGGGCGTTCGGCCGCCGACCACTCGCGCCGGCCATCTCGCCGAACAAGTCCGTCGAGGGGCTGCTGATCGGCATGGCCGTCGCGGTGTTCGCCACCTGGGCCGCCGGCCTCTACCAGGACTGGCTCAACCACGGCCAGGCACTGCTGCTCGGCGTGACCGTGGCGGTCATGGCGCCGCTCGGCGACCTCTTCGAGTCCCAGGTCAAGCGGGACGCGAACACCAAGGACGCCGGGCGGCTGTTCGGCGTCCACGGCGGTGCCCTGGACCGGCTGGACGCGGCGCTGTTCGCGATCGTCGCCGGCTACTGGGTGTGGCGGGCGATGCTCGCATGAGCGCGAAGCAGGACCCCGGCGGCGAGCCGCGCACGGACGAGGCCAGGCGCGACCGCCAGATGATCGAGCTGCTCAACGAGCTGCGCGTGGCCATCCCGGGCGTGCAGATCCTCTTCGGCTTCCTGCTCACGGTGCCGTTCTCCAACGGCTTCCAGCAGGCGACGGGCTTCCAGAAGAACTGCCTGCTCGTGACGCTCGCCCTCACCGCGCTGTCGACCGCATGCATGATCGCCCCGTCGGCGGCCCACCGGCTGCGCTTCCACGAGGGCGACCGCCCGTGGCTCATCGAGTCCGCCAGCGGGCTGCTGATCGCCGGCCTCGCCTTCCTCGCCTTCGCCATCACGAGCGCCTTCGTGCTCGTGACGGACTTCCTCTTCGGGGGCGCGACCGTGTGGGTCGCGGCGGTGGCGACCGCCCTCGTCTTCGCCGGGCTGTGGTTCGTGCGCCCGCTGCTGCGCTCGCGCTCACAGCCGCGCTGATCGGCGCCACAGGGTCCCCGCCTAGCATGGCCGGGTCATGCGCAGGCTGCTCATCCTCGGCGCCACCGGGTCCGTCGGCACCCAGGCGCTCGACGTCGTGGCCCGGGATCCCGGGGCCTTCGAGCTCGTCGGCCTGAGCGCCGGCCAGGGCTGGGAGCCGCTGCTGGCCCAGGCGCGCGAGCACGGCGTGGACCGCGTCGCGCTCGCCGACCCGGACGCCGCCGCGCGGGCCGCGGAGGCCTGGACGGACGGCGAGGTGCTGTCCGGAGCAGAGGGCGTGACGCGCCTCGTGGCGGAGTCCGGCGCCGACCTCGTGCTCAACGCCATCGTCGGCTCCGCCGGCCTCGGCCCGACGATCGTCGCGCTCACCGAGGGCATCGACGTGGCGCTGGCCAACAAGGAGTCGCTCGTCGTGGGCGGCGAGCTCGTGACCGCGCTCGCGGAGGCCACGGGCGCGCAGCTCGTCCCGGTCGACTCCGAGCACTCCGCGCTGCACCAGCTCATCGGCGGCGAGCCCGTGGGCAGCGTGCAGCGCCTGACGGTCACGGCGTCGGGCGGGCCGTTCCGGGGCCGGCGCCGGGCCGACCTCGAGCGCGTGACGGTGAGCGACGCGCTCAAGCACCCGACCTGGGCGATGGGCGGCAAGATCACGATCGACTCGGCCACGCTGATGAACAAGGGGCTCGAGGTCATCGAGGCCCACCACCTGTTCGGCACCGCCTACGCCGACATCGACGTCCTCGTGCACCCCCAGTCCGTGGTTCATGCGCTCGTCGCGCTGATCGACGGCGCGACGCTCGCGCACCTCGGCCATCCCGACATGCGGGTCCCGATCGCCTACGCGCTGCACCATCCGGACCGCATCGAGCTGCCCGTGCCCCGCCTGGACCTCGCCGAGCTCGGGGCGCTGACCTTCGAGCCGCCCGACCTCGAGACCTTCGCCTGCCTGCGCCTGGCGCTCGAGGCCGGCGCGGCGGGGGGCACGGGGCCATGCGTGCTCAACGCCGCCAACGAGGTGGCGGTCCACGCCTTCCTCGCGGGCCGGCTCGGCTTCCTCGGCATCGCCGAGGTCGTCGAGGCGACGCTCGACGCCGTCGGCGCCACGCGCCTGCACGCCTTCGACACGCTCTACGAGGCCGACGCCCAGGCCCGGTCGGTGGCCACCGGCCTGGTGGCGGAGGCGGTCGCCCCGTGAGCTGGGTCCTCGCCGCCCTCGGCTTCATGGCGCTGATCGTGCTCCACGAGCTCGGGCACTTCGCCGCCGCCAAGGCGGTGGGCATGCGCGTGGAGCGCTTCGCGCTGTTCTTCCCGCCGCTGGTCTGGCGCCGCCGGGGCAAGGGGGAGACGGAGTACGCGATCGGGGCCATCCCGCTCGGCGGCTACGTGAAGATCAGCGGCATGAACCCGCACGAGGAGCTGCCGCCCGAGGTCGCGCACCGCGCGTACTTCCGCCAGCCCGTATGGAAGCGCGTGGTGGTCATCCTCGCCGGGCCGGTGGTCAACATCATCGTCGCCCTGCTCATCCTCACCGGTCTGACGCTCGCCAACGGCAAGCCGGCCGACGGCGCCCGCGTCGACTCCGTCAGCCGGGGCGCACCCGCCGCCGGGGTGCTGCAGGCCGGGGACGTGATCACGGCGGTCGACGGGCGCACGGGCGACGGCGCCGCGCTGTCCAAGCGGATCGCGACCCATCGCTGTGCGGGCGAGCCGCGTCCCGGATGTCCGGCGAGGACGCCGGTGTCACTCGTCGTGCAGCGCGACGGCAAGACGCTGCGGTTCCGCGTCCGGCCGGTCTATGACCCCCAGCCGCGCCCGTCGGCCATGCGCCTCGGCTTCACGCGGACCGACGTCATGGAGCAGGTCGGCGTCCTGCCCGCCGTCGGCTACGCCGCCGATCGCATGTGGTACGTCACCACGGCCACCGTCTCCACGCTCGCCCAGCTCTTCAAGCCCGAGAAGCGCAAGGACCTCTCCGGCGTCGTCGGGTCCTACGAGACGGCCCGCCAGGCCGTCGAGCTCGACGCCACCGCCGCGCTGACCATCCTGGCCATCATCTCCCTCTCGCTCGGGATCATCAACCTCTTCCCGTTCCTGCCGCTCGACGGCGGCCACATCTTCTGGGCGCTCGCGGAGAAGGTCCGCCGCCGCCCGATCTCCTTCGCGGTGATGGAGCGGGCCGGGTTCGTCGGCTTCGCGCTCGTCATGCTGCTCTTCGCCGTCGGCCTCTCCAACGACATCACCCGGTTGACGGGCGAGGGCTTCAACCTGCGCTGAAGGTGGTCCGGTACGGTCCCGGCTCGTCCGCAGTCCGAGAGGGAGCGCAGGAGATGTCAGTCACCGAGCCCGCCACGCAGCCGCGAGCCGTCGACGCCGGGACCATGTCGGAGGCATTCCGGCGCACGGTGGCCGCCTACGGCGACGCCGTCGCCGTCCGGACCAAGGACGACGAGATATGCCTGACCTGGTCGGGGCTGCGCGACCGGGTCGACGCCCTCGCCGGCGGGCTCGCCGGGCTCGGCGTGCGCAAGGCCGACACCGTGGCCCTCATGCTCGGCAACCGGCCGGAGTTCCACGTCGCCGATCTGGCGGTCATGACCCTCGGCGCGACGCCCTTCTCGCTGTACCAGACGCTGTCCCCCGAGCAGGTCCACCACGTGATCGCCGACGCGGGGGCGAAGGTCGCGATCGTCGAGGCGCAGTTCGTCAGCGTCCTGCGGGCCGCGCAGCAGCTCGGGCTGCCCGAGCTGAAGATGCTCGTCGTGCTCGAGGGCGCCCAGGGCGACGGAACGGTCGCCTGGGACGCGGTCGAGGGCGCCGATCCCGCGTTCGACCCGGAACCGCACTGGCGCGACCAGTCTCCGGACGACCTGCTGACGCTCATCTACACCTCGGGCACGACCGGGCCGCCCAAGGGCGTACAGCTCACCCACCGCAACCTGCTGGCGGGCTCGCGGGCCACGCAGGCCATCATCGAGTTCCCGCCGGGCGACACGCGCGTGATCTCCTGGCTGCCCGCGGCGCACATCGCGGAGCGGGCCGCCCACCACTACATGCCGATCGTCTTCGCCATGACGGTGACCACGTGCCCGAACCCACGCGACGTCGTCGCCTACCTCTCGGCGGTGCGCCCGACGTGGTTCTTCGCCGTGCCGCGCATCTGGGAGAAGCTGCGCGCCGGCATGCTCGCCGGCGTCTTCCCCGAGGGCTCGGACGGGCGCCGCCGTCTCGACGCGGCGGTCCGCCGCGTCGAGCTCGAGCAGGCCGGCGAGCCCGTGCCCGAGGCCGTGGCCGCCGAGGCGGCGGCGGGCGAGGAGCAGTTCGCGCAGGTGCGCCAGATGCTCGGCCTCGACCAGGTGCTCGCGGTCAACGCCGGCGCGGCGCCGACTCCGCGCGACGTCATCCTCTTCTTCCACGCGGTCGGCATCCCGCTGGCGGAGCTGTGGGGCATGTCGGAGACCTGTGGCGCCGGGACCGTGAACCCGAACGACCGGATCAAGATCGGCACCGTCGGACCCCCGGTCGAGGGCGCCGAGCTGCGCCTGGCCGACGATGGCGAGGTGCTCATGCGCTCCGACGTGGTCATGGGCCGCGGCTACCGCAACCTGCCCGACCAGACCGCGGAGGCGCTCGACGCCGACGGCTGGCTGCACACGGGCGACATCGGCCGCCTCGACGAGGACGGCTACCTCACGATCGTCGACCGCAAGAAGGAGATCATCATCAACGCGGCCGGCAAGAACATGTCGCCCGCGAACATCGAGGCGACGATCAAGTCCGCCTCGCCGCTGATCGGCAACGCGTGCTGCATCGGCGACGCACGGCCGTACAACACGGCGCTGATCGTGCTCGACGCCGACCTCGCCCCGGCCTGGGCCGCCCAGCACGGCATCGAGGACACGTCGCTGGCGGCGCTGGCCGCCGACGCACAGGTGCGCGCCGCCGTCCAGCAGGCCGTCGACGCCGGCAACGCGAAGCTCGCCCGCGTGGAGCAGATCAAGACCTTCACCGTCGTGCCGGGCGACTGGGTGCCCGGTGGGGAGGAGCTGACCCCGACGATGAAGCTCAAGCGCCGGCCGATCGGCGCGAAGTACGTGCAGGAGATCGAGGCGATGTACGGCGGCTGAGCCGTCGCGCAACGCTTGCGTGCGCAACCTTCCGGGTAGAGCGTCATCCATGGCCTTCGTCACCGTCACGCACTTCGGTGATCCCGGCTGCCCCTGGGGCTACTCGGCGAACCCGGCCCTGACCGCGCTGCAGTGGCGCTACGGCGACCAGCTCGCCTGGCGGCACGTGATGATCGGCCTCACGGAGCGCGGCGACCAGTACGTCGCGCGGGGCTACACGCCGCTGCGCGCGGCGCTCGGTCACGCCCGCTTCCGCCGCTTCGGCATGCCGTTCTCGCCCGACGTCAAGGACCACGTGGCCGGCACGGCGCCGTCGTGCCGCGCCGTCGTGGCCGTGCGGCTGCAGGCCCCGGAGCGCGAGCTCGCCGCCTTCCGGGCGCTGCAGTGGCTGCAGTTCTGCTCCCCGGGCCAGCTCGACGTCGAGGAGGATCTGCGCGCCGCGCTCGAGGCCGTGCCCGGGGTCGACGCCGCCGCGGCGATCGACGCGCTCTGGTCGGCGGCGGTGACGGAGGCCTACGAGGCCGACCGGGCGGCGGCCCGGACCGCCGCCGGGACGCCGGCCGAGGCGCAGGGCAAGTCCTTCGACTCCGACGGCGCCGAGCGCTTCACCGCGCCCTCGCTCGTCTTCGAGGGCCCGGACGGGCGGTCGCTGACCGCGGGCGGCTTCCAGTCGCTGGTCGCCTACGACGTCTGCGTGGCCAACCTGGACCCGACGCTCGCGCGCCGCGCGGCGCCGGAGGACCTCGCGGAGTTGCTCGCCGCCTTCCCGGATGGCCTCGCGACCGCCGAGGTCGCCGAGGTCGGCGCCCGGGGCGCCGCGTCCGAGACCGATCGCGACGCCACGGAGGCGAGCCTGCTCGAGCTCGTCGCCGGCGGGCGCGCGCGCCGCGAGCCGCTCGGCGATGACGCGCGCTGGCTGGCCGGTCCGTGACCGCACTTCCGGCCGCCCGGGCGACCGCACATGCGGTCACCCCGCCGCCCGGCGCGGGGCCTATCCTCAGAGGTGCATGGCTTCCCAGCGACACGTGACCGTCGGGGGCGTCCAGATCGGCGGGGGCGCGCCGGTCGTCGTCCAGACGATGACCAAGACCGAGACGGCGAACCTCTCCGCCACCATGGCGCAGATCCGCAAGGTCGCCGACGCCGGCGCGGACCTCGTGCGCGTCGCCGTGCCGCGCGACAAGGACGTCGAGGCGCTCAAGACGATCGTGCGCGAGTCGCCGATCCCGATCATCGCCGACATCCACTTCAACCACACGCTGGCGCTGAAGGCCATCGACGCCGGCGCCCACTGCGTCCGCCTGAACCCGGGCAACATCGGGGGGCCGGACAAGGTCGCCGAGGTCGCCGAGCGCGCCACGGCCGCGGGCACGCCGATGCGCATCGGCGTGAACTCCGGGTCGCTGCCCAAGCACCTACACGCGCTGGAGCGCGAGAACCCGGTCGAGGCGCTCGTGACCGCCGGCGTGGAGTTCGTCGAGCTGATGGAGCGGCTGGACTTCGAGGACTTCAAGGTCTCCATCAAGTCGACGAACGTCCCGAACACGATCGCCGCCAACCGCCTGCTCTCCGAGCGCATCCCCTACCCGTTGCACCTCGGGATCACCGAGGCGGGGACGAAGTGGTCCGGCTCGCTGAAGTCGGCTGTCGGGCTCGGCACGCTGCTGGCCGACGGGATCGGCGACACCGTCCGCATCTCCCTCTCGACCTTCCACGCCGAGGAGGAGGTCAAGGTCGCCTGGGAGATCCTCAAGGCGCTCAAGCTCCGCGAGCGCGGCCCCGTGCTCATCGCCTGCCCGACCTGCGGACGCCTGCAGTTCGACATGGACACCGTCGTACAGGACATCGAGCGCCGCCTCGAGGCCTACGCCGACCCGATCGAGGTCGCCGTCCTCGGCTGCGCGGTCAACGGCATCGGCGAGGCGTCGCACGCGGACTTCGGCATCACCGGCGCCAAGGACGAGGGCCTGATCTTCTCCCGCGGCAAGCCGCTGCGCAAGGTCCGCACGGAGGACCTCACGGACGAGCTGTTCGCCGAGATCGACAAGTACTACGCGTCCTCCAAGCAGATCCTCGTCGACGACGCCGCCGCCTCCGAGGGCGCCGAGTGGCTGGCCGAGATCGAGGCCGCCAACGCCGGCGAGATGACGCCGGAGCGGCTCGCCGCGCTCGAGAAGGCCAAGCAGGCCGAGCAGGCGGACGCCATGGACGCCGCGCTGCAGGAGCGCGAGACGGCCTCGCCGACCGCCGGCCGGCGGTTCACCCGGGCCTGAGAGCCTCAGGTCTGACCCGGCGTCGGGCGTCCGCCGGCGAACCGGCGCGCCCGGCGGCGGCGGGCGGATAGCGTCCCGCCCAGGTGACCGATCCGGACGTCATCGCAGCGCTGCAGGAGGCCCTGGAGCGCGACGGGGGCAGCCTCGCCCTGCGCGTCCACCTCGCCGGGCTGCTGCTCGACGCCGGCCGGCCGGCCGAGGCGCTGACCCAGTGCGACCGCGTCCTGGCCGTCGCGCCGCGCGACCCCCTTGCGCTCGCCCTCCGCGTCCGCGCCGCCGCGGTCACGCCCGCGCTGCGGGTGCTGCCGGACGGCGCGCCATAGAGGATGCCGCGGCGGGTCGGCGGCACGACAGGCCCACACGCCAATGCGGGCGCCGTCGGCTACTCGCCGTCCTGTCGCCGGCCCGACAGCGGCCTGGCGGGCGTCGACGTGCCGGAGGTCCGTCGGCGGATCGGTGGCCGGTCCCGGTGATCATGCTCACCGCGTCCCGGGTCACCGGGTCCGCGGCGCGTCGCCTTGGCGCGAATGGGGTATGCCCCGACACACCGCTTCGAGGCGGTTCGACGAGAGGAAGGGAACGTCCGTGATCTGGGTCCTGGTGGTGATCATCGTCCTGCTGGCCTGCGCGGTCGGCGCACTCGCGGTCAGGCAGCGCCGCTCGGCGCAACTGCGCGAGGGGTTCGGCCCGGAGTACGACCGCACCGTCTCCGAGCGGGGTGACCAGGGCGCGGCGGAGGCGGAGCTGCGCGAGCGCCGCGAGCGGCGGCGCTCCTACGACATCCGGTCGCTGGACGACGCCGCGCGGGACCGGTACGCCGAGCGCTGGAACGCGACGCAACGCCGGTTCGTGGACCAGCCGGCGTCGGCGCTGGACGAGGCGGACGGGCTCGTGGGCGAGGTCATGCGCGAGCGCGGCTACCCGGTCGAGGACTTCGAGCAGCAGGCGGCGGACGTGTCCGTGGACCATCCGACCGTCGTGGAGCACTACCGCGAGGCCCACGCCGTGTCGGCCGGCAGCGCGGAGACCGCGAGCACCGAGGACCTGCGGCGGGCCATGGTGCACTACCGGGCGCTGTTCGACGAGCTCCTCGGAGCCGGCTCGGACGGTGGCGGGACCAACGAAACGCAGGACGTCAAGGAGGCCGGCTGATGGAAGAGCGCGAGCAGAACCTGAGCACGAGGGACTTCGCGGGCGGTGGCTCGCAGTCCGACGCGCCACCCGAGCCCGCCGCCGAGCGGGCACCCGAACCGGCTGCGCCGCCCGAGGGCGAGGAGGCCCCGGCGGCCGACCAGGCCGTGGCGACCGACGCCGACGCCGTCCCGGTCGGGACCGAGGCGGGTGCTGAGGACCCCGACCGCGGCACCGACCCGCGCCCGGCGGACGCGGGGCCGCCGTCGGAGCCGCCCGCCTCGGGGAGCCAGGCCGACGACGGCACGAGGGGCGAGCGCGCGGCCTCGACGGGGGAGATGGCGGCCGGCGGTGCCGGCAGCAGCGGCGGCGGGACCGGAGACACCGACGCGCTCCTGCCGGCCGACGAGAACACCGGGTTCCAGCGCCGCTGGGAGGATCTGCAGACGGGCTTCGTGGACGAGCCGCGGCGCACGGTCGAGCAGGCCGACGAGCTCGTGGCCCAGGTCATGCAGCGCCTGGCCGAGGGCTTCGCGACCGAGCGGGAGCGCCTCGAGCAGCAATGGGGGCGGGGCGAGGACGTCTCCACGGAGGATCTCCGCATCGCGCTGCAGCGCTACCGGGCGTTCTTCCAGCGCCTGCTGTCGGCCTAGCCGCGGCCCCGGTCCGGGCGGCGTGGCCGCCGCCTGGGCCGTGGCCCGATCGGTGCCCGCGGCCCGCGGGGGGCGCCGTCGCCGCCCCGGTACACGAGCCCGACCACGTCGTCGAGCGGGCCGGGTGGCGGTCCCGGCGGACCCTGACGGTCCGCGAGACCCACCACCCTCGGGAGGGACCGGCCGTGGTCGCGCTCGGCGTCCCCACGGGCGGCTGCGTCACCTCGCCGCCTGGGCGCCCTCGATCTCGAGCAGTCGCTCGTACGCGGGCAGGGTGAGGAACTCGAGGAACTGGTCGTCGCCCGAGAGCGCGACCTGCTCGAACAGCTCGCGCGAGAGCTCCGGCCGGCCCTCGCGCTCGAACCACTCGTCGTCGCCGATCTCGGCGCGGATCTTCTCGAGCTCCTCCGCGGCGACCTCGCGCACGAGGTCCGGGGTGACCGGGGTGCCGTCGTCGAGGGTGACGCCGTGGCGGATCCACTGCCACACCTGGCCGCGGGAGATCTCGGCGGTGGCGGCGTCTTCCATGAGCCCGTAGATGCCGGCCGCGCCGTTGCCGCGCAGCCAGCTCGAGATGTACTGGATGCCGATGTTGACGTTCATGTGCAGGCCCTCGGCCGTGTGGCCGCCCTCCGTCTCGGACACGGCCAGCAGCTGCTCGGCGGTCGTCTGCACGTCGTCGCGGAGCTTGTCGAGCTGGTGCGGGCGGTCCCCGAGGACCTTGTCGAACTCCTCCAGCGCCGGGGCGACGGAGTCCGGGTGCGCGACCCAGGTGCCGTCGAAGCCCGCCTCGGCCTCGCGCTGCTTGTCCGACGCGACGGCCTCAAGCGCCCGCTGGTTGGCGTCGGGATCCGACCGGCTCGGGATGACGGCGCTCATGCCGCCCATCGCGTGCGCGCCCCGCCGGTGGCAGACCGCCACGACCTGCTCGGAGTACGCATGCATGAACGGCACGGTCATGCCGACGACGTTGCGGTCGGGCAGGACGAACTCCGGCCGCTCGCGGAAGCACTTGATCATGGAGAACAGGTAGTCCCAGCGGCCGGCGTTGAGCCCGGCCATGTGCTCGCGCAGCTCGTAGAGGATCTCCTCCATCTCGAAGGCGGCGGGGATCGTCTCGATCAGCACGGTGCAGCGGCAGGTGCCGCGCTCGAGCCCGAGCTCGTCCTCGATGATCTCGAAGGCCCGGTTCCACAGGCGCGCCTCGAGGTGGGACTCGAGCTTGGGAACGTAGAAGTAGGGGCCCCAGCCGCGCTCGGCGAGCGCCTCGTGGTTGTGGCGCACGTAGAGGGCGGCGTCCATCCAGGCTCCGGCCAGCGGCGCCCCGTCGATCTGCACGTGGCGCTCCATCAGGTGCAGCCCGCGGGAGCGCACGAGCAGCAGCGCGCCGTCCGGCTCCAGGCGGTACTCCTTGCCGTTCTCCTCGTGCTCGAGGGTCCCGCGGATGGCCTTGGAGAGGTTCACCTGCCCCTCGGCCATGTTCGCCCAGGTCGGCGAGTTTGAGTCCTCGAAGTCGGCCATGAAGCAGCGCGCGCCCGAGTTCAAGGCGTTGATGACCATCTTCGCGTTCGTCGGGCCGGTGATCTCGACGCGGCGGTCCTGCAGGGCACCGGGCACGGGTGAGATGCGCCACTCGGGGTCCTCGCGGACCGCCCGGGTCTCCTCGAGGAAGTCGAGGCTGCCGCCCTCGTCGAGTCGCTTGCGGTTCTCCAGCCGCGCGCGCAGGAGCTCGACGCGGTCGTGGTCGAGCTCTGCGTGCATCCGCTCGAGCAGGCGCACGCTGACGTCGTCGAAGAGGTCACCCGGATCGGCGGCCTTCAGCTCCAGGGTCATGCGGGGCCTCCTGAGATGGAACGGTGGATCAGCTCGAGCGGGTGGTAGACGGGCAGCGGCCTGCCGAGCTCGCGCAGGTGCGCCTGGAGCTGCAGCGTGCAGCCGGGGTTGGCGGCGGCGATCGCGTCGGCGCCGGTGTCCAGCAGCCATCGCGCCTTCTGGCGGCCGAGCTCGGCCGCCGTGTCGGGCTGGGTGAGGTTGTAGATCCCAGCTGACCCGCAGCAGATCTCCCAGTGGTCGGGCTCGACGAGCTCGAGCCCCGGGATCTGGCGCAGCAGCTCGCGTGGCTGGTCGCGGATGGCCTGCGCGTGGGCGAGGTGGCAGGCGTCGTGGTAGGCGACCTTGAGGGGGAGGGCGTGCCGGGTGGCGCGCGGCTCGTCGCCCGCGAGAAGCTCCGTGACGTCGCGGACCTTGGCCGCCAGCTCCGGGTTCTCCTTCATGCCCGAGCCGCAGCCCGCGGCGTTCGTGACGATCAGCTCGTCGCCGGCGAACGCCCGCTGCACGTCGCGCCCGCGCCCGGCGGCGGCGTCCGCCGCCCCCGCGTGCAGCTCGAGCGACCCGCAGCACTGCAGGTCGGCGGGCGCGTGCACGTCCCAGCCCTCGGCGGCGAGCACCTCGACCGTCGCGCGGTTGACGTGCGGGAAGTACGACCGCTGCACGCAGCCCTGGAGGAAGCCCACGCGCCCGCGGGAGGCGCCCAGGGCGGGCATGACGTCGGGCAGCGGCTCGGTCTTCGGCGGCTTGTCCGGCGCCAGGCGGCTGAGCTCGCGCAGCTTCGGGATCGGGCGCCCGAGCCTCGCGAACGGCAGCAGCGGGATCAGCGCGCTCATGCGCCGGTGGTACGGGAACATCTTGAGGATCACCCGGCGCTTGAGGCGCTCGGCGCGCGGGCGGACGTAGCGCGTCTCGATCTCCGTGCGCGCGTGGTTGACGAGCAGGTCGTAGCGGACGCCGGACGGGCACGCCGTGACGCACGCCATGCAGCTCAGGCAGCGGTCGACGTGGGTGACGAGCTCGGGTGAGAGCTCGCCGTCCTCGAGGCTGCGCATGAGCACGATGCGCCCGCGCGGCGAGTCCATCTCCTCCGACCACTGGTCGTAGGTCGGGCACGTCGGCAGGCAGAAGCCGCAGTGCACGCAGTCGTCGAGGAGGTCCCCGATTCCGCGCTGCTCGTCCTGGACGGTCATGAGGACTCAGATCCCTCCCACGAAGAGGCCCGGATTGCACTTGCGCTGCGGATCGAAGCGCGCCTTGACCGCGCGCATGAGGTCGAGCTCGGGCCCGGCGGGCACGCCCCAGGGGTCGAGCTTCCCGCGCACCCCGGCCGGCGCGTCGCCGACGACGACGGGATGCGGCGCGAGCCGGGCGCGCACGTCGGCGACGACCTCGGCGCCGGCGCCGTCGGGTAGCGTCAGCCACGTCGTCCCGACCCCGGCGCGGCCCACGACGGAGGCGCCGGCGTCGCCGGCGACCGCGAGCACGCGCGCGAGCTCGCTCGGCAGGGCGGCGACACGCAGCACGACGCGGTCGGGGGAGCGTTGGCCGGCGCGCTGGGCGGCCCACAGCTCGTCGTCGTCGTCGACGACCTCGGCGTCCGCCAGCGCCCGGGCCCGCTCGCCGGCGACCGTGCCGCCGAAGCGGGCGAGCACTCCGCCGCCGCCGGCGTCCCAACGGAAGTCGAGCGCCTCGGCCTCCAGGGGCCGGTGGGCGAGCTCGAGCGCCCGGGCCTGCAGCGCCTGCGGGTCGTCGTGGCGGAAGCTCGCCGTGGCCGTCCGCTCCGGCTTGGGGTGCAGGCGCAGGCAGACCTCGCAGATCACGCCGAGCGTCCCGAAGGACCCGGCGGAGAGCTTGGGCAGGTCGTAGCCGGCCACGTTCTTGATCACCCGGCCGCCGCCGCGGGCCACGGAGCCGTCGGCCAGGGCGAGGGTGACGCCGATCACGAGGTCGCGTGGGGCGCCGTAGCGGTGGCGCAGCGGCCCCGAGTCGGCGCTCGCGACGACGCCGCCGAGCGTGGCGCCGCCGTCCGGGGGGTCCAGGGCGAGCATCTGGCCGGCCTCGGCGAAGGTCGCCTGCGCCGCCTCGAGCGGCACGCCGGCCTGCACGACGGCCGTGAAGTCGCCCGCGTCGTGGCTGACCAGGCGATCGAGGCCCGTGACGTCCAGCGGCTCCAGGTCCTGCACCGGGTGCCCCCAGGCGGCCTTGGTCCCGGCGCCGGCGATCCGGACCGGCCCGCCGTCGCGCAGGCGCTCGGCGAGCTCAGAAGCGCTCGGCAACCCCGGCCTCCTCGAGCGGGTGGGGGCGGTAGACGCCGGGCACCTCGCCGCACAGGCGCGGGGTCGGCATGACCTTGCCCGGGTTCGCCAGGCCATGGGGGTCGAAGGCGCAGCGCAGCTTCTGGAACGCGGCGAGGTCGGGCTCGTCGAACTGCTTGGCCATGTGCTTCTTCTTGTCGTGCCCGACCCCGTGCTCGCCGGTGATCGAGCCGCCGGCGTCGAGGCAGACGTCGAGGATCGCCGCCGAGAGCTCGGCGGCGCGCTCGTAGTCCGCCGGCTGGTCGTAGCAGACGAGCGGGTGCAGGTTGCCGTCGCCGGCGTGGAAGACGTTGGCGACGCGCAGGTCGTACTCCTGCCCGAGCGCGTCGATGCGGTCGAGCACCTCCGGGAGCTTCGTGCGCGGGATGACGCCGTCCTGGACGAGGTAGGCGTGGGCCAGGCGGCCCATGGACGCGAAGGCCGCCTTGCGGCACTTCCAGAAGCGCCCGCGCTCGGCCTCGTCGGCGGCGACCCGGACGTCCGTGGCACCGTTGTCCTCGCAGAAGCGCACGACCTCGTCGAAGCGGGCCTCGCACTCGTGCTCGGAGCCGTCGAGCTCGACGAGCAGCGCGGCCCCGGTCTCCAGCGGGATGCCGGCGTGCGACATCGGCTCGGCGGCCTGGATGGTGAGGTTGTCCATCATCTCGATCGCGGCCGGGATGACCCCGGCCTGGGTGATGGCCGACACGGCCTCACCGGCCTGCTGGGGCGAGTCGAAGAGCGCGAGCAGCGTGCGGATGGCCTCCGGCACGGGGGAGACGCGCAGGGTGATGCGCGTGACCACGGCGAGCGTGCCCTCCGAGCCGACGAGGGCCCCGAGTAGGTCGAGGCCGGGGCGGTCGCTTTGCGGCCCGCCGACCTGGACCACGGTGCCGTCGGTGAGGATCGCCTCCAGGCCGGTGACGTAGTTCGTCGTGAAGCCGTACTTCAGGCAGTGCGCGCCCCCGGAGTTCTCCGCGATGTTGCCGCCGATCGTGCAGACGACCTGGCTCGAGGGGTCGGGCGGGTAGAAGTGCGTCGGCCCCACGGCGGCCGAGACCTCGTTGTTCGTCACGCCGGGCTCGACGACGACGCGCTGGTTGTCCAGGTCGACCTCGACCACGCGGCGCAGCCGGCTCAGGGCGATGACGATGCCGTCGGACACCGGCAGGGCGCCGCCCGAGAGCCCCGAGCCGGCCCCACGGGCCACCCACGGGACCCCGGCCTCGAAGCACGCCCGCACGACGCGCGCCGTCTCGGCGGCGTCGGCCGGCAGCACCACGGCGCCGGGGGTCACGGCGAACTGCAGCAGGCCGTCGGACTCGTAGGTCTTGAGCTGGTGGGCCTGCGTGACGACGTGGGGCTCCCCGCAGATCTCGCGCAGCGTCGACACGAGCGAGACGGGGACCCCCATGACGTCCTCCTACCCGGACGTCGGGTCTAGGACCCGAAGCGCCGGCCGACGACGTCCCAGTTGACGACGTTCCACCAGGCCTTGAGGTAGTCCGGGCGCTTGTTCTGGTACTTGAGGTAGTACGCGTGCTCCCAGACGTCGTTGCCGAGCAGCGGCGTGGCGCCGTCGAGCAGCGGCGAGTCCTGGTTCGCCGTGGCCACGAGCTCGAGCTGGTCGCCGCGCTTGACGAGCCAGGTCCAGCCCGAGCCGAACTGGCCCACGCCGTTGGCCTCGAACTGCGCCTTGAACTCGTCGAAGGAGCCGAACGTCGAGGTGATTGCGTCCGCGAGCGCGCCCGTGGGCTCGCCCCCAGCATCCGGGCCCATCGACTCCCAGAACAGCGAGTGGTTCGCGTGGCCGCCGCCGTTGTTGCGGAAGGCCTTCTGCTGGTCGTCGGGCAGCGAGGAGAGGTTCTGCAGCACCTCCTCGACCGCCTTGTCGGCCCAGTCGGTGCCCTCCACGGCGGCGTTGGCCTTGTCCACGTAGGCCTGATGGTGCTTGTCGTGATGCAGCCGCATCGTCTCCTCGTCGATGTGCGGCTCCAGCGCGTCGTAGCCGTAGGGCAGCGGGGGGACTTCGAAGGCCATGTGCGGCTCCTCTCGTCAGGGGTCGACCGGGTTCTAGCAGTCGCCGTACCCGCCCTGGTGGGCGCCCATCCCCACCCGTCGGGGCGGCCGTGCCAGATAGGCTTGTGAGCAGGCATGACCCGGCTCTCGCGCTACCTGCTCCCGACGGAGAAGCAGCCCCCGGCCGACGCCGAGGCCCTGTCGCACAAGCTGCTCGTGCGCGCCGGGCTGGCGCGCCAGCTGGGGGCAGGCCTGTGGACCTTCCTGCCCGCGGGCTGGCGCGTGCACGAGCGCGTGGTCGGCATCGTCCGGGAGGAGCTGGACGCCATCGGCGGCCAGGAGCTGCTCATGCCGGTGCTCAACCCGGCCGAGCCGTGGCGGCGCTCGGGCCGTTACGCGATCGACGAGCTGTTCAAGCTCTCCGACCGCAAGGGCTCGGAGCTCGTGCTCGCGTTGAGCGCCGAGGAAGCGGTCACCACCCATGTCGCCCAGCTCGTGCGCTCCTACCGCGACCTGCCGTTGATCCTCTACCACTTCCAGACCAAGGAGCGCGACGAGCCGCGCCCGCGCGCCGGCCTGCTGCGCACACGCGAGTTCATCATGAAGGACGCCTACTCCTTCGACGTCGACCGCGAGGGCCTCGACGCAGCCTACGAGCTGCACCGCGGGGCCTACGCGCGCATCCTCGACCGCGCCGGCCTGCAGTGGTACGAGGTGGAATCCGACGTCGGGATGATGGGTGGCTTCGGCGCCCACGAGTACATGGCGCCGTGTCCCGCCGGCGAGAACGACGTCGCCCTCGCTCCGGGCTACTCGGCCAACGTCGAGATCGCGAGCGCCGACGCCCAGTCCGTGCCGCTGCCGCCCCCGCTGGACGCCCCGGAGCCGGTGGCGACCCCCGGCGCGACGACGATCGCGGACCTCACGGCCGCCCTCGGCGTCCCCGAAGGCGCGTGCCTGAAGGCCTACCCCGTCGTCACGGAGCGGCGCGGCCTCGTGCTCGTGCTCGTGCGCGGCGACCATCGGATCAACGACATCAAGCTCACCAACGCGCTCGGCGAGGCCTTCCGGCCGGCGCGCGAGGATGAACTCGAGGCGATCGGGCCCGCCGGCTCGCTCGGGCCGGTCGGCGCGGGCGTGGCCGTGCTGCTCGACGCCGGCGTCGCGGCCGGGGGCTATGTGACGGGCGCCAACCGCCCGGACGAGCACCTGCGCGGGGTTCAGCCGGGCCGCGACTTCGCCTTCGAGGCCGTCGACGTCCGCCGCGTCGAGGCGGGCGACACCGTCGGCGGCGAGCCGATCCGGATCGAGCCCGCCATCGAGGTCGGCAACATCTTCAAGCTCGGCCACCGCTACTCCGAGCCGCTCGGGGCCACCGTGCTGGACGAGACGGGTGCCACGCGGACGCTCTGGATGGGCTCCTACGGCATCGGCCCGGCGCGCATCATGGCCGCCGCCGTCGAGCAGCACGCGGACGACCGCGGCATCTCGTGGCCCCGGTCGCTCGCCCCGTGGGACGTCGAGCTCGTCGGCCTCGGCAAGGCCGGCACGGACGAGCGCGCGCTCGCAGAGCGCCTCTACGGCGAGCTCGCCGCCGAGGGGCTGCGGGTGCTCTATGACGACCGGGAGGACGCCGGGCCGGGCAGCAAGTTCTCCGACGCCGAGCTGCTGGGCTGCCCGCTGCGGCTGACCGTCGGGCGGCGCACGCTGGAGGCGGGGGAGCTCGAGGCCCAGGCGCGCCGCGGCCGCGAGGACCATGCGCTGCCGCTCGCCACGGCCGCGACGGCGGCCCGCGAGCTCTGGGAGAGGCTCCCGTGACGCCCACGGCGCGCGAGCGCGTCCAGGATGCCCGCGACACCGCCCGCGAGCTGTGGGAGAAGCCGCGCCTGACCTTCCGGCGCATCTCCGGCCTGGACCGGTCGGGGCCGCCGCCCCCGCAGACCCTGGCGGGCGCGCCGCTGAACCCGTGGACGCTGCCGAACGCCATCGGCTTCCTGCGCCTCGCGCTGATCCCGGTCTTCGTGATCGTCGCCCTCGGCCAGGACGGCAGTGGCTTCTGGCCGGCCTTCCTGTTCGCCTTCATCGCCTGGTCGGACTACGCGGACGGCATCGCCGCGCGCGTCACGGGCCAGTACTCGCGGCTCGGCACGCTCCTGGATCCGATCACGGACCGGCTGCTGATCCTGTCGGGCGTCGTGGTCTGCTGGGGGTTCGACCTGCTGCCCCGCTGGGCGCTCGCGGTCCTCCTCGCGCGCGAGGTGGCGATGCTCGGCCTTGCCCGCTACGGCCTGCGGCAGGGCGTCGACGTGCACATCAACTGGCCCGGCCGGCTCGCCGTCTGGCCGGTGATGGCCGCGGTCTTCGCGGGGCTCGTGGAGCTCTTCACCGCGGGCGAGGTGCTGCTCTACGTCGGCGTCGGGCTGTCCCTGCTGTCGTTCGCGCTGTACGCCCAGCTCGGGTTCGCGAGCCGCCGGCAAGTCTCAAGCTGAGGTCGACCCCTCTGGTATGCTCACGCGATGAGCATGGACACCTTCCCGGACCTGGGCTCCCTGTCGGATCAGGAGCTCAAGGACCTCATCGGGCAGTTGACGGAGGACGAGCAGGAGGTCTCCTACAAGCGGCGCATCCTGCACGGGAAGATCGACATCCTGCGCGCCGAGCTCGTCAACCGCCTGCGCAAGAAGCACGAGACGGGCGAGGACGTCATGTCCTACGCGGACGTCGAGCGCCTCACGGACATCCTCGCGGGCCGCTCCGCGACCCCCGGCCCCGAGTAGGCGTCCACCGGTGGCCCACCACTGCCCCGAGTGCGGCTTCGTCAACGCCGACGGCGCCCACTACTGCTCGCGCTGCGGGGCCTTCATCGGTGCGCCGGAGCCCAAGCCGGCGCAGTCGACGACCGCGACCTACGTCATCGACGAGCGCACGGGCGAGCTGCGGCCCGTGGACGTCGAGACCGTCGCCTCCGGCGGCGGGGCGCTCGTCATCCGCACGGGCGGCGGCCGGGTGGGCGAGTCCTTCCCCCTGCGCGGCGACCGTGTGACCATCGGCCGCAGCCCGGCGGCCGGGGTGTTCCTCGACGACGTGACGGTCTCGCGCGACCACGCGGTGCTCGTCCACCGCCAGGGCGCCTGGCACCTCGACGACTCCGGCTCGCTCAACGGCACCTACGTCAACCGCCAGCGCATCGAGTCCCACCGGCTCGAGGACGGCGACGAGGTCCAGGTCGGCAAGTACAAGCTGACCTACCTGGCCGGCTAGCGATGGCCGTCGAGCCTGAGCCCGAGGCCGTCGCGGCGCCCCGCAGCGCGGCCAAGGCGCTGACCATCGGCGCCGTGGTCAAGGCGTTGGGTCCCGAGTTCCCGGACATCTCGATCTCCAAGGTCCGCTACCTCGAGGACAAGAAGCTGCTGGCCCCGCGGCGGACGCCGGGCGGCTACCGGCTCTACTCCGTCGACGACGTCGCCCGGCTGCGGACCATCCTGCGGCTGCAGCGCGACGAGTTCCTGCCCCTGCGGGTCATCCGCCAGGAGCTCGCGCGCGGGCGCAGCGAGGGAGAGGACGCCCCGGCCGCTCCGGGGCCGGGCCAGGTCCGCGACGGGCGAGGAGGCGCTCCGCGCCGGGCCGGGACGTCCGTCCGCGAGACGGCCGCCGGCGTGTCGCTCGACGAGCTGCTGGAGACGACGGGCGCGACGCGGGCGCTCGTGTCCGAGCTCGAGGACTTCGGGCTGCTGCGCAAGCCGGCGGTCGGCGCGGGCGCGCCCGCGCGGACCTACGACGACACGGACCGCGAGATCGTCCGAGCGTGCGCCGAGCTCGGCCGCTACGGCCTCGGCGGCCGCAACCTGCGGGTGTTCAAGTCCTCCGCCGACCGCGAGGCCGGCCTGCTGCAGCAGCTGCTGGCCCCCTCGCTGCGCTCGCGCAACCCCGAGCGGCGGCGCGACGCGGTCGACACGCTGGAGAACCTCGCGACCGTCGCCTCGCACCTCGAGCATCTGCTGCTCGTGGCCAACCTGCGCCGGATCGTGCGGTCGGGCGCATGAGCGAGGCCCTGCGCGCGCACATCCGCGACATCCCGGACTACCCGAAGCCCGGCATCCTCTTCAAGGACATCACCCCGCTGCTGCTCGAGCCGGCCGCGCTCGATGAGGCGGTCGAGGCGCTGGCCGCCTGGTCGGCGCCCCGGAGGGTCGAGCTCGTGGTCGCCGCGGAGGCGCGCGGGTTCATCCTCGGCGGCGCGCTCGCGCGCGCCCTCGGCGCGGGTTTCGTCCCGGCCCGCAAGCCGGGCAAGCTCCCGCACGACACGATCTCGGCCGAGTACATCCTCGAGTACGGCGTCGACGCGCTCGAGATGCACGCCGACGCGCTCTCCAACGGGGCGCGCGTGCTCGTCCACGACGACCTGCTCGCCACGGGCGGGACGGCGCGGGCGCTGTGCGACCTCGTCGCCGGCCGCGGCGCCGAGGTCGTGGGCTGCGCCTTCCTCGTCGAGCTCGGGTTCCTCTGCGGGCGCGAGCGCCTCGAGGGCTTCGACGTCCACACGCTGATCCGCTACGACGGCGAGTGACCGGCCGGCGTACGCGCGTGCTCGCCGCGCCGCGCGAGCGCGTGTGGTGCGTCGTCGCCGACCCGTGGCACGAGCCGCGCTGGTGGCCGCGCGTCGAGCGCGTCGAGGCGGTCTCCCCGCAGGGCTGGACGTCCGTGCTGCGCTCGCGACGCGACACGCTCGTGCGCGTGGACTGGGTCGTCGAGGCGTCGCGGCGGCCGGCGGAGCGGCGCTGGGCGCAGGAGGTCGCCGGCACGGCGTTCGAGCGCATCTTCACGCGCAACGCCGTGCGGGTCGGGCTCGAGCCGGCGCCGGGCGGGACGGCCGTCTCGCTCGAGCTCGACCAGGACGTGCGCGGGTGGGCGCGGGTTGCCCCGTTCATCCTGCGGCGGGCGATGCGGCGCCAGCTCGACCTCGCTCTGGACGGCCTTGCCGAGGCGGTCGAGGGGCGCGGGTAGTGAGCTGCCGCACGAACCTCGTTCCGGCGGCGAGTTTCGTGCGGAACCCCGGCGACGGGAGCTGGCGGAGGACGCCCGGGACGGGACCGATCAGGCGCGGCGCGTCAGCCCGAGCCCTGGGACGGCACCTTGCCGCCGAGCAGGACCGGGCCGGGTTGCGTAGCCTTCTCCTGGGTCTCGCGGCTGACCACGACATTCTTCGCGGCTCCGAGCCACTTCGCGAACTTCGCCTGGTCCGCCTGGCGGGGGCCCGAGACGCCGAGCTTGCCGTTGGTCCCGACGGGCGCGGCGAAGCCGAGCCGGTGCGGTGCGCCGCCGCCGGTCAGCCAGACAGCGTAGGCGTCGCCCGAGCCGTTGCGCGGGACGTTGGTGGCCTGGACCGTGAAGGCGATCTGCGAGTCCTGGCCGGCGAAGAGGACCATGGCGCCCTTCGCTCGCCCGCCCGTGGGGGAGGTGAGGGCGATCTGGCCCAGGGGCTGGAAGGTCGGTGTCGCCGTGGCGGTGACCGTGGCCGTGGTGGTGGCGGAGGAGGCGGCCTGGGTGGAGCCGCCCGGGGCGTCGTCCCCGCGGGTCACCAGCCAGGCGACGACCGCGACGAGCACGATCGCGAGCGCGCCGAGCAGCAGCGCCCCGCCGAGGCGGCTCGAGCGGCCGGGGCCGCTCAGGGGTCCCGGCGCGGGCCCGTCGTC
>JBBSPV010000032.1:0-44566 GCA_038258425.1 Solirubrobacterales bacterium
CCGAGCGCCGCCGCCTGCGCCCGGCGCAGCTCGAGCGGCGTGGGCGCCTGCGCCGGCGGCCACGTGAGCTCGGCGAGCAGCCGCCGGCCGCGGCCCGTCCACAGCTCGTCCGTGAACAGGTCGCGCACGTCGTCGACGAACGGGGAGCGCAGCTGCGGCTCGCCCTCCTCGTCCGAGGCGCGGAAGGCGAGCATGAGGACCTCCTGCGCCCGGGAGACCGCCGAGTAGAACCGGTAGCGCTCCTCGGCCAGCCCGTCCTCGTGCAGCCGCAGGACGATGCCCGTGCTGCGGGCCAGCGACCGGCGGTCGGCGTCGTCGAGGAACGGCTCGGCGCTCGCGTGGCGGGGGAAGGCGCCGTCCTGGAGGCCGCACACCACCACCGCGCGGAAGCGCCGGGCACGGACGGCGAGCGGGTCGGCCAGCAGGACGCCGGTCCCCGCACCGCCGCCGAGACGGACCTCGAGCCCGGCCAGCGCCTCGAGCACGGCGGCCGGGCCCGGCCTCAGCGCCGGGTCGGCCGCCGCCAGCCCCCGCAGCTCGCCGGCGGTCGCGCGCACCGCGGCGGCGACGAGCGCGTCGGCGTGCGCCGCGGGCCCGAGGACCTCGGCGCGGCGCACGTGCGGCGCCGTCCAGATGGCCTCGAGCTCGGCGAGCAGGACGTCGACGAATCCGCCGACGTCGCCGGCGGCGGCAGCGCGCAGGGCCACGAGCTCGGGCAGCGGCGCGCCCCACAGGCGCACCGCCGCCCGCGCGTCGCGGGCCTCCCGCCGCCGGACGTCGCGCTCCAGGACGTCGACCGGCCCGGGCGCGGCGAGCTTGCCCGGCGTGCGCAGCCAGGTGAGCACGTCGGCAGCCGTGCCGGCCGCCAGCGCCGCGCGGCCGAAGGCCAGCAGCCCGGCGCCGAGCCGGGTGCGCGGCAGCGGCACCCGCTCGTCGCGCTCCACGGGCAGGCCGTAGCCCTCCAGCGTCTGCACGAGCAGGGGCGCCTCCTCGGCCGTGCGCAGGAGCACCGCGAGCTCCCCGGGGGCCGCGCCCTGGCGGACGAGCTCGAGCAGGGCCGCGCCGACGAGCTCGGCCTCCGCCCGCTCCCCACCCGCCTCGAGCAGCCGCACGGCCCCGTTGGGCGCCACGGGCGCGCCCGCGGGATCGAACAGCTCCCGCTCCAGGCGGTGCAGGGCCGGGCGCGCCGCGGGCGCGTAGTGCTCCGCGCGCTCCGGCAGCTCGAGGACCGCGTCCGCGAGCGGGCGCAGCGTCTGCACCGTGGCGGCGCGGGCGGCGAAGGCCGCACGCCCCGGCTCGTAGGTCAGCGACAGGGTCACGGGCGCGCCGCATGCGCGCACGAGCGCCTCCACGGCGTCCTGCTGGGCCGGGGTGAGGTCGTCGAAGCCGTAGAGGAACACCGGGCGCGCGTCCCAGGACGCCGGGTCGGCCCGCAGCGCGTCCAGCGCCCCCCAGGCGAAGCCCTCCGCGTCGACGCGCTCCAGCCGCGCCAGGCGCCGGTGATAGGCGGCGTAGAGCCCGGCGACCTCCTCGACGTACGCGCGACGGCCGGGCGGCGCGTCGGCCTCCGCCGCCCACCGGCGGACCCCCGCCGTGAAGCGCTCGGGGGTCACGAGCCCGCGCTGCAGCTCCGCGAAGAAGCGCCCTGCGGCCCGCGCGAACCCCGGGGTCGCCGCCGAGGCGGCCAGCACCCGCAGCTCGGCGGCGCCCACCACCGCGTCCACCACGCGCTCGCAGGCGACGTCGCCCAGCGGGCGACCGGTGTAGCCGGCCCGCTCGCCGATCCGGCGCAGCAGCCGGGCGAAGGTCACCACCTCGGCCCCGAACACCAGGCCGGCCGCCGCCAGCTCGCGCTGGTAGGGCTCGACGTCCGCGCTCGTCGGCACCACGAGCAGCGGCTCGGGCGCCGGCAGGCGGGCCGAGCCGGCCCGCTCCAGCGCCTCGCGGAAGCGCTCGAGCACGGCGCCCGCCTTGGCGGCGTTGGCCGGGCCGGTGATCAGCGTGAGGGGCATCGTCGGACCGTCGATCGTGCCCGGTGGGCCGGACGGTGTTACGAGTTCGCGGAACCTGTGTTGTTAGGCACAAGCGCAGCGCGCCGCGGTCGTTGGTGTTAGAGAGCGCGTCGACCTGGAGCCAGCCATGTCCCACCTGCACCTGCCCGCCCGCCACACCGAAGAGGACCTCGTCCTCGCGGGGTCCCTCGCCCACATGCTCCACAGCGGCGAGCTGTACGTCGCGTGGTCCACGGACGGCGGGGCCGCCAAGCCGATCGTGCCCGCCACCATCCACGCGCACGACGAGCAGCCGCTGGAGCCGCCGCCGGCGCCCCGGCCGGGCCTGCTGGACCGCTGGCGCGAGTGGTGGCGAACGGGCTGAGGCCCGTCTCCTCGACCGCGGCGGCCCCGCGGTCTACGCTCGGGCCCGTCATGCCGGCGCTCACGATCCGCCTGCTGGGACGGCCGGAGATCGAGCGCGACGGCGTCGTGGCCGCCCCGCCGCGCGGGCACAAGGCCTGGGCCGTGCTCACCTACCTCGTGCTCGCCGAGGGGCGGGTCGAGCGGACCCGACTGGCCGGGCTCGCCTTCGGCGAGGCGCACGACCCGCTCGGGGCACTGCGCTGGACGCTCGCGCAGCTGCGCCGCGCATTCGGGCTGCCCGACGCGCTGCAGGGCGACCCGCTGGAGCTCCGGCTGCCGCCGGGCACCACGGTCGACGTGCTCGCCCTCGTCGCGGGCGACCCGGACCCGGCGCTGGCCCGCGGCGAGCTGCTGGACGGCATCGACCCCGGCACGGGCCCGGTCTTCGACGCGTGGCTGCTCATCGAGCGCCGGCGCCTCGCGGGCGTCTGCGAGGCGGTGCTGCGCGACGCGGCGCTCGCCGCCCTGGCGGCCGGCGCGCCGCTGGACGGCGCCGCCCTGGCCTCCCGCGCGCTCGCCCTGGACACGTTCGGCGAGAGCGCCCACGAGCTGTTGGTGCGCTGCCTCGCCCGGGCGGGCGAGGCCGGCGCCGCGCGCCAGCAGGCCGACGCCTGCGAGGTGCTCTTCCGCCGCGAGCTGGGCCGGGCGCCCGATCCGCGGGTGCGCCGGGCGGCGGAGGACCAGGAGACGGCGCTCCCGGCGGCCGGCGGGGACCGGGCGGCGGCCCTCGGGCAGCTCGACGCGGGACGGCGGGCGGTGGACGCCGGCGCCGTCGAACCGGGCGTCGCGTGCCTGCGGCGGGCGTGCACGGAGGCGCGCGGCGTGGGCGATCCGGCCCTGCTCGCCCAGGCGCTGGCCGCGCTCGGGATGGCACTCGTGCACGCCGTCCGCGGCCGCGACGAGGAGTGCGGGGCGGTGCTGCACGAGGCTCTGGCACTCGCCGAGGCCACCGGCGAGCGCGCGATCGCCGGCAAGGTGTGCCGCGAGCTGGGCTTCGTCGAGGTGCAGGCCGGGCGCGGCGTGTCGGCGGGGCGGTGGCTGTTGCGGGCCGGACGGCTGGCCGCGGACGACCACGAGCGGGCGGCCGTGCTCGGCGTGCGGGGCATGGCCCTCTCGGACCGGGCGCACTACGCGGCCGCGGTGGCGCTGCTCTCGGAGTCCGTCGCGACCGCGCGGGAGTGCGGGGACGTCCGTCAGGCGGCCTGGTCGCTGGCCATCCTCGGCCGCGCCCTGGTGCTGCGCGGCCGGCTGCCGGAGGCGACCCAGGCGCTTGACGAGGCGCTCAGGCTGGTCGAGCGGGTGGGCTGGGTGGCGTTGCAGCCCCTTCCGGAGGTGCTGCGCGCCCAGGTGGCGCTCGACGAGGACGATCTCGACCGCGCGGCCGCGCTGCTCGACCACGCCTTCGCCCTCGGCTGCCGCCTCGGCGATCCGTGCTGGGAGGCCCTCGCCGCCCGCGCGCGGGGCCTCCTGCACGAGGCGGCCGGGGAGCGGGGCCCCGCGCTCGCCTGCCTGCGCGACGCGGCGGTCCGCGCCGTGCGGGTGGCCGATCCCTACGTCTGGGTCCACGCCTACTGCCTCGACGCGCTCGCGGGCGTCGCCATCGCCGCAGGAGAGGCCGACGCGCGAGCATGCGTGGCCGAGCTCGAGCGCGTCGCCGCGCGGGCGGACATGCGCGAGCTCGTCGTGCGCGCCGCACTGCATCGCGGGAGCCTCGGCGACCCCGGCGCCCTCGCCTCCGCTCGCCTGCTCGGCGAGGCCATCGACAGCCCGCCGCTGCACGCCGAGCTGGCCACCGCGGTCTGATCACACGCGCCGTCACACGGCCCGCTGGTGGAGTGCGGGCATGGCTTCCACCACGTCCTCGCCCGACGCCGAGCTCAAGGCGCGCCATCGCGCCATGTGGGCCTCCGGCGACTACCCCTCCATGGTCGAGACGTTCCTGCTGCCTCTGGGCCCCCGCCTCGTCGAGGCGTGCGGGATAGAGCCGGGGATGCGCGTCCTGGACGTCGGCGCCGGCACCGGCAACGCCTCGCTGCCCGCGGCGCAGCGCGGCGCGCGCGTCACGGCCAGCGACCTGACGCCGGAGCTGCTGGAGGCCGGCCGCCGCCGCGCGGAGGCCGAGGGGCTCGCGCTCGAGTGGGTCGAGGCCGACGCCGAGCGGCTGCCGTTCGAGGACGGGGCCTTCGACGTGGTCGTCTCCGCGATCGGCGCGATGTTCGCGCCCCGCCACGCGGACGTCGCCGGCGAGCTCGTCCGCGTGTGCCGCCCGCAGGGCACCCTCGGGCTGCTGAGCTGGACCCCGCAGGGCATGGTCGGCCAGCTGCTGCAGACCATCGGGCCGTTCGCCCCGCCGCCCCCGCCCGGCGCCCAGCCGCCGCCGTTGTGGGGCAGCGAGGACCACCTGGGTGAGCTGTTCGGGGACCGGGTCGACCTCGCGACGCTCGAGCGCGGCACGCTCGAGGTCACGGCCTTCCAGCGGCCGCGCGACTTCGGCGAGCACTTCAAGGCGCGCTACGGCCCGACCATCGCGGCGCAGGCCAACGCCCGCCGGACGGGGCGCGAGGGTGAGTTCGAGGCGGCGCTGGACGCGTTCTGCGACGACTGGGATCGGGGCACGCCCGACGGCGCGCGCTTCGAGCTCGAGTACCTGCTGGCCGTGGGCACCCGCGCGTGACGCCCGCCGCCGACTGGTACTAGCGCTTCAGCTCGACCTCGACGAAGACCGCCTCGCGCCCGGAGGCGTTGGTGACGTCGTGCTCGGTGCCGGCGGCCCCGGGGTACGGCGAGCCGGCCGTCTGGACCAGCTCGCGCACCGACCCGTCGGCCTCGGTCACCGCGAACGTCCCGCCGGTGACCGGGACCACGACGTAGTCGAACTCGTGGCGATGGTGGCCGATGGCGTCCCCGTCGGCGGCGAAGGTCCAGGTGGTGACCCGGATCCGCTCGTCGTCGGTCGTGATCGCCGCCTGCGCCGCGCTCACTGCTGCTGCTCCGTCGGCCGCACGAGGATCTCGTTGACGGCGACGTGGCGCGGGCGGGTCACGACGTAGGCGATCGCGTCGGCGATGTCGGGCGCCTCGAGGCGCTCCAGGTCGGCGAAGCGCTGGGCCATCGCCTCGCGGACCTCGGGCCGGTTGTGGCCCGCGAGCTCGGTGGCCACCGCGCCCGGCTCGACGAGCCCGACCCGCACGTGGCGGCCGGTGACCTCCTGGCGCAGCGACTCGCTGAAGGCGCCCACCGCGTGCTTGGTGGCGTTGTAGACGCCGCTGCCCAGGCGCACCTGGCGGCCCGCGACGGAGGACACGTTGATCAGGTCGGCCGTCCGGCGCGGCCCGTCCTCGGCGGCCGCGAGCAGGTGCGGCAGCGCCGCCCTGGCGCAGTAGAGCAGCCCGAGGACGTTGACCGAGACCATCCGCTCCCACTCCTCCACGGGCGCGTCGGCGATCGGCCCGAGCAGCATGACCCCGGCGTTGTTGACGAGCACGTCGAGGCGGCCGAGCTCGTCGACGGTGCGCTGCACGGCGGCCTCGGCGGCGTCGCGCTGCGTCACGTCGGCCTCGATCACCAGCGCGGTCGCGCCCGTGTCGCGCAGCTCGGCGGCGAGCGCCTCGAGCCGGTCGGCCCGGCGGGCGACCAGGGCGACGGCCGCACCCAGTCCGGCGAGCGTGCGGGCGGTGGCGTCGCCGATGCCACTGGAGGCGCCGGTGACGAGGGCGACGGTGTCGGTGAGCGGGGTGTCGGCGGGCATGGGGCCGAGGCTAGGCCGCGCGGCTGCGACGGCTACGCCGCGGTGCGCGCGCGCCGCCGCGGCTTGGCCGCGTCGGCGTCGGTGCGCGCGGGCGCGGCGCCGTCGGCCTGCCCGCCCGCCTCGGGCGCCGGCGCGCCGTCCTGGGCCCAGGGCTCGTCGAACTCGACGCGCCACTTGCCCTCGGGCGACTGCTGCAGCGCGAGCTTGGCCCGGAAGGACCGGCCCGAGCGGCCCTTGAAGCCCGTGACCTGCTTGGCCGTGTAACCCGTGTCGATGAGCTCGCGCGCGAGCGCCGGCGTCAGCGTCTTGCCCGCCTTGGCCTTCCAGATCACGAAGCCGCAGCCCGGATCCTCGCGCGCCCAGCACGAGTAGCCCTTGCGGTTCTCCTTGATCTCGCGCCCGCAGACGCGGCACGGGCCGAGCGAGGCCCGCTCGATGCGGACGTCCTTGAGCTTGGCGTCGAGCTCGGCCACGGTCGAGGCCGCGAAGCCCGCGATGTCGGCCATGAAGTGGCGCCGCGACTCGCGCCCGTACTCGATCTCGGCGAGCCGCTTCTCCCAGTCTCCCGTCAGCGCCGGGGAGGTCAGCGGATGCTCGCCGAGCAGGCGGATGACGTTGCGGCCCTTCTCCGCGCACACGAGGGCACGCCCGTCGCGCTCGACGTAGCCGACCTGGATGAGCCGCTCGATGATCGCCGCGCGCGTCGCTGGCGTCCCGATGCCCGACTCCTTCATCGCCTCGCGCAGCTCGTCGTCGTCGACGAGCTTGCCCGCGGTCTCCATGGCGGCCAGCAGCGAGGCGTCGGAGTAGCGCCGCGGCGGCTTGGTCTCCTTGGCGTCCGCGGCGACCTTCAGGACGCGGGCGTCCTCGCCCTGCTCGAGCTTCGGCAGGTCCTGCGAACCGCCCGAATCGTCCTCCCCGGCGTCGCGATCGGTGTCGAAGCCCTCGCCGTAGACGCCGCGCCAGCCCGGCACGACGAGGACGCGGCCGCTCGTGCGGAACATCAGGCCCTCGCCTCCGGCTGCGGCGCCGGTCACGGTCGTCTCGAGCCGGGTGTTCTCGAACACCGCCTCGGGGTGGAAGGCCGCGAGGAAGCGGCGGGCGACCATGTCGTAGACCCGGCGGTCGTCGTCGGACATCCGCTCCAGGTCGTGCGAGGAGTTCGTGGGGATGATCGCGTGGTGGTCGGTGACCTTCTCGTCGTTGATCACGCGCGCGAGCGGCAGAACGTCCAGGCCCCGGACGTAGGCGGCGCCGGCACCGTACTCGGGCCGCTCCCCGACGCGGCCGGCGATCGGCTTGATCTCCTCGGCCATGTCCGAGGAGAGGAAGCGCGAGCTCGTGCGCGGATAGGTCAGCGCCTTGTGCTCCTCGTAGAGGCGCTGGGCGGCCGCGAGCGTCCGGCGGGCGGAGAAGCCGTAGCGCGTGTTGGCGTCGCGCTGCAGCGACGTGAGGTCGTAGAGCATCGGCGCCTTCTCGGAGCGCTTGCTCTTCTCGAGCTTGGTGATCGTGCCCGTCTGCCCCTGGCAGGCGGCGACGACCGCCTCGGCCTCGGCGGCCGTGGCCAGCCGCGGCTTGGACCCGTCGTGGTAGCGGCCGCCGTAGGCCCGGCCGGGATTGCCGCCCACGGGCTCGAAGCGCGCGTCCACGAGCCAGTACGGCTCGGGCACGAAGGCTTTGATCTCCTCCTCGCGCCGGGCGATGATCGCGAGCGTCGGCGTCTGCACCCGGCCGAGCGAGACCGCGCCGTCGAAGGACGAGCGCAGGCGGATGGTCGCGGCGCGGGTGGCGTTCATGCCGACGATCCAGTCCGCCTCGGAGCGGGAGCGCGCCGCCTGCTCCAGGGTGGCGAGCTCCTCCGCGGGGCGCAGGCGCCCGAACGCGTCCTGGATCGCCGCCTTGGTCATCGAGGACAGCCACAGCCGCCGGACGGTCCGCTTGGCCTTCGCCTTCTCGTAGATGTAGGCGAAGATCAGCTCGCCCTCGCGCCCGGCGTCGCACGCGTTGACGACGTCGCCCACGTCGTCGCGCTTGAGCTGCTTGGTGATCACCGTCATCTGCTTCTTGGAGCGCTCGTCGCGCACGGCGAGCTTGAACGCGTCGGGGACGATCGGCAGGTCCGCCATCCGCCACTTCTTGAACTGCGGCCCGTACTCCTCCGGCTCGGCGAGCTGGACGAGGTGGCCGACCGCCCAGGTCACCACGTGGGTGTCGGACTCGAGGAAGCCCTCGCCCTTCGCGAAGGCGCCCGGAAGCACGCGCGCGAGGTCCTGGCCGACGGACGGCTTCTCGGCGATGACGAGGGTCTTGGCCATGTCCGGCCGACAGTAGCGCTCAGACCGAGCGCCCGTCAGCGCGCGCAGGCGCCCGTGGAGACCGGCCCGCGGGCCTGCGCGAGCGCCCGCCGGACGGCGGCGTTGGGCACGGCGTAGCCGCCGCGCGGCCCGCGCCGGGTCGCGGCGAAGATCGTCGCGAGCACCCGGCCGCGGCCGTCGACCACCGGGCCGCCGGAGTTGCCCGACTGCACGAGTCCCCGCAGCCCGACGATCGTCCGGCGCACCGGGCCCGAGCCGTAGGCGTCGTCCGTGAGCACCCGCTGGGTCGCGCCGAGCCGGACCGCGCGCACCCGGTAGGGCCCGTCGAGCGGGAACCCGAGCACCGCCCCGCCGGTCCCCGACCGGCTCGCGGGCGCCATGGGGAGCGCGGACGCGCCGAGATCGCCGACGCGCAGGACGGCGACGTCGTCGCGCGCGTCGAAGGCGACCGCGCGCGCCGGCCGGGCCGGGCCGACGCCGTGGCCGCGCACGAGCGTGTCGTCCTGCCCGGCCACCACGTGGGCGTTGGTCACCACGAGGCCGTCCGCGGCGACCCAGCCCGAGCCCTGGACGCCGAGCCCGCAGGCCGTGCCGAGGACCTTGACCACCGAGCCCGCCGCGGCGGCCACCTGCGGGTCGCCGGCGATGCGCGAGGACGGCGGGGCGACGTCGACGTCGCCGGCCGTCACGTGCGGGAAGGGGTCGAAGCGCGCGAGCGCGTTGAGCAGGTCGCGCGAGGGCAGCACGACGTTGAGCCGGGTGAGGATCGCCGACCGCTGGATGTGGCGGCGCAGCGTGCGGGCGCCCGGGGTCTGCAACGCGACGGCGCCGACGACCCAGGCCAGGCCGAGCCCGACGCACGCCATCAGCGCCGCGCCGAGCAGGCCGTCCACGGCGGAGAGGCCCGGCAGCCGCAGGCCGCGCCGCAGCCGGGCGCCGATCCCCTCGAGGCCCGAGGCGAGGACCATGCCGGCCAGCAGTGCCCCGGCGAGGCCGAACAGCGGCGCGTAGGGCGAATCGGCCCCGTCGGCGAGCACGAGCGGGACCAGGCGCGTGCCGAGGAACGCCCCGAGCGCGAAGCCCGCGAGGGACAGCGCGCCGGCGAGGAAGCCCTGCGACCAGCCCAGCAGGGCGAGGAGGGCGACGAGCCCGAGGATGATCCAGTCGACGCCCGTCACGGTCCGTTGGCGTCATCGTACGTGCCGGGTTGTGTGGATCGCGTCAAGCGATGCCCTTCAATGTGCTCGCGCCATGGGTACCGCGCCGACCAGCCCGCCCCCTCCCACCGCCCCCGGGCGCCGCCCGGCCCTGCCCGGCCCGGAGCGCCGGCGGCGACTGCTGCGCCGCCTCGTGCCGATCCTCGCCCTCGCGCTGGTCGCGCTGGTGGCGGGTGTCGTGGTGGGCGCCGGCCACGAGCCGGCCGAGCGCCGAGTCGCGGAGCGCTTCCTCGCCGCCTGGCAGCGCGCCGACTACGGGGCGATGTACGAACTGCTCGACGACGGGTCGCGCCGGCGGGTGTCGGCGACGGGCTTCGCGGCCGCCTACCGCGCCGCGGCGGAGACGGCGACCCTGCGAGGCGTCTCCGTCGGCCGCGTGCGCGCCCAGGGCGACACGTACACGGCGCGCGTGCGGGCGCGCACGGCGCGCTTCGCCACCCTGCGCGGCGACACGAGCTTCGCGGTCACCACCACGGACGACCGCCCGGGGGTGGCCTGGAAGCACCGGCTCGTGTTCCCGGGCCTGCGGGCGGGCGAGCGCCTGCGCTCGGAGACCCGGCTGCCGCCGCGCGGGACCCTGCAGGCGCGCGACGGCCGGGTCATCGCCGAGGGCCCGGAGCGCACCGGGGCGCTCGGCGCGCTCTCGGCCGAGGTCGCCGGCCAGGTCGGCCCGATCCCGCCCGAGCGAGCCCCCGAGTACGCCGCGCGCGGCTATCCCGCGGACGCCCAGGTCGGGCTCGGCGGGCTCGAGCGGACGTTCGAGACGCGGCTCGCCGGCACCTTCGGCGGGACGTTGCGAGCCGGTTCGCGCGTGCTCGCCACCGCCCGGGCCCGGCAGGCTCCGGCCGTTCGCACCTCGATCGACCCGAAGCTCGAGGCGGCGGCGGTCACCGCGCTGGCCGGCCGCTACGGCGGCATCGCCGTCCTGCGCCCGCGCTCGGGCGAGGTGCTCGCCCTCGCCGGCCTGGCCTACTCCGCCCCCCAGCCGCCAGGCTCGACGTTCAAGATCATCACGCTCTCCGGCGCCCTCGACGCCGGGGTCACGAAGCTCTCCGACGACTTCCCCGTCCAGACGTCGGCCACGCTGTCGGGGGTCGAGCTGCAGAACGCCAACGGCGAGGCCTGCGGGGGGAGCCTGTTGGAGAGCTTCGCGGAGTCGTGCAACTCCGTCTTCGCGCCCATGGGGGCCAAGCTCGGCGCGACCCGGCTCGTAGCCGCCGCGGAGCGCTTCGGGTTCAACCGCGCGCCCGACCTGCCCGGGGCGCCGATGGGCTCCATCCCGCCCGCGAGCGAGATCGGCGACGACCTCGCGGTCGGCTCGACCGCCATCGGCCAGGGCAAGACCACCGCGACGCCCCTCCGCATGGCCGAGGTGGCCGGAGCGATCGCCAACCGGGGCGAGCTCGTCGGCCCGACCCTGCTGCGCGGTGGGCGCGGCGGCCGGCGGCGGGCGACGACCCCCCGCACGGCGCGGGTGGTGACCCGCGCGATGCGGCTCGTGGTCAAGCAGGGCACGGGGTCGGCCGCCGCCGTGACCGGGGTCTCCGTGGCAGGTAAGACGGGCACGGCGGAGCTGCGCTCGACGGTGCGCGACGAGTCGACGCCGATCGGGGAGGACGCGGGTGCCTCCGACACGGCCGACACCACGGCGTGGTTCGTGGCCTTCGCGCCGTCGAGGCGACCGAGCGTCGTCGTCGCGGTCATGCTCATCGGGCAGGGTGCCGGCGGCGCGACGGCCGCCCCCGCGGCCAAGACGGTGTTGCAGGCCGCCGTCGGCTGACCCCGGCGGGCGGGCGACGACGCCGGCGGGCGGAGACGGCGGCGGGTGACGACGCCGACGGGCGGGGCGGGGCGGCTCCGAGACGAGGCGAGCGCGAGCTTCAGTCGCCCAGCGGTCGCCACAGCGACCAATACGCGACTGACACTCCCCGACGCGGCCGGCGAGCGCGAGCTTGAGTCGCCCGGCGGTCGCCACAGCAACCAATACGCGACTGACACTCCCCGACGCGGCCGGCGCCCCTCGCGAGCTTCAGTCGCCCAGCGGTCGCCACAGCGACCAATACGCGACTGACACTCCCCGACGCGGCCGGCGAGCGCGAGCTTCAGTCGCCCGGCGCTCGCCACAGCAACCAATACGCGACTGACGCTCCCCGACGCGGCGCCTCGAGCCCGCCGCCTCCCCACCAGCCGCCGTTCGCGCTCCCACCTGTCCATGACATGACGCGCCGCGAGACACCCGCCCGGAGAGACGTTACGTTGACGTAACAGTCTGGGTACAGTCATGTCCATGACCGTCGACGACCGGCTCGCGGAGGGGGCCCGCAGCGCGTTGCGCGAGCATGGGCTCGGCGGCGCGACGCTCGAGCGCATCGCCGCCGCGGCCGGGCTCTCGCGCATGACGCTGCACCGCCGCGGCGTCGGCCGCCTGGACCTCCTGCGGGCGCTCGTCGACCGCCTGGCGGAGGCCGAGCGCGCCGCGCTGTGGCCGGCGCTCGTCGCCGAGGGCGACGCCCGGACGCGCCTCGGCCTCGCCCTGCGTGCCGAGTGCGAGGTCTGCGAGGAGCACCTCGACGTCCTCGAGGCGCTCGACGCCGGCGCCCGTGACGCGCTCTTCCACGGGCCGGACGGACTGACGCGCCCGGCCTTCGTCGAGCCGCTGCGGCGCCTGCTGGCCGACGGGACCGCGGACGGGACGCTGGTCAGTGCCGACCCCGACGAGGACGCGACCGTCCTCTACAACCTCGTCGGCCACACCTACCGGCACCTGCGCACGGGCCACGGCTGGGCGCCCGGGCGCGCGCGCGAGGCGGTCGTGCGGATCGCGCTCGACGGCGTCCGGAGCCGCTGACCGTGCGCCGGGGCGCGCTCGCGACGCTCGCCGCCGGGCACGCCTGCGCCGACCTCTGCCAGGGTGCCGTGCCGGCGCTCGTGCCCTTCCTCGTGGCCGACCGGGGGCTCTCCTACGCCCGCACGGGCCTGCTCGTGCTCGTCATGGCACTCGCCTCATCCCTGCTCCAGCCGCTCGTCGGGCTCTGGGCGGACCGGGTCCGCGCGCCGCGGGTCGTGCCCGCGGGCGTGCTGCTCGGCGGGCTCGGCGTGACCCTCCTCGGCCAGGCCCGCGGGTTCGGCGCCATGGCGGCCGCGACGGCGCTCGCCGGGCTCGGCGTGGCCCTCTTCCACCCCGAGGCCGCGCGGCAGGCCACGCGGGCCGCGGGCGCCCGGGCCGCCGGCGGGCTGGGCGGCTTCGCGGTCGGCGGCAGCGTCGGCTTCGCGCTCGCGCCCGTGTTGCTCACTCCAGCCGTGCTGGTCGCCGGCCCCCCCGCAACGGCGGTGGTGCTGCTCCCGACGCTGCTCGTGGCGGTGTTGCTCGCCCGCCTGCCCGTCGAGCGCCCCGCGGCCGCCGGGGAGGATCCGCGCTCGACGCCGGCCGACCCGCCGGACCGGAGCGGCGCCTTCGCCCTGCTGACCCTCGTCGCGTCCCTGCGGGCCGCGGCGTACTTCGGCGTGCAGGCGTTCCTCGCCGTCTCGCTCATCGACCGGCTCGGCGCGTCGCAGGGCGCCGCGAACGGCGCGCTCACCGTCCTGCTCGTCGCCGGCGCCGCCGGGACGCTCGTCGGTGGCCGGCTCGCCGACGCCCGCGGGCGACGACCGGTGATCGCCGTCTCCCTCGCCGCCACCGCGCCGTTGCTCGCCCTCACGCTGCTCGCCCCCACGCTCTGGCTCGCCGTGGGCGCCGCGGCGCTGGTCGGCTTCGCCGTCGTGGCGAGCTACAGCCCGACCGTCGTGCTCGGCCAGGAGCTGCTGCCGCGCCACGCGAGCCTTGCGGCCGGCACGACGCTCGGGCTGGCGATCGGCGCCGGGGGCCTCGCGGTCAGCGCCCTCGGCCCGCTCGCGGACGCGGCCGGGCCCGTCGCCGCGCTCTGGGCGCTGCTGGCCTTTCCCCTCGCGGGCGCCGTCCTCGCGCGCCGGCTGCCGGCGCGCTAGACGTCGAGGTCGAGCTGCGCCTCGGCCGGGCCGTCGGGGTCGGCGGCCTTGACCCTGAACGTGAGCGGGCGGTTCTGGTACGAGCTCAGCGTGAGCTTGAACAGCAGCATGGTCCCCGCCGTCGGGCTGAAGGACGCCGGCGTGTCCGGCCGCGGCAGGATGGTGTCGGGCCGCAGGGACGTCGGGCTGTAGGAGAACACGTTGACCTTCGGGTTCAGCGCGATCGGCTTGAAGACGTTGCCGAGCGTGTCCTCGATCTCGAAGGACCGCGGGGTGGGCACCGTGTTCTTCGTCCGGTTCTCGATGCGCAGCCAGACGGCGAACCAGACCTCGTCGGCGGTGGGCGGCGTGATGCCGCGCGGTACGCCCTTGAGGAGGCTCGCGTCGGGCGCGATGCCCGGCTCCAGCAGCCGCGAACCCTGCACGTGGTAGTCGAGCGACCCGGCGTCGAGCCAGATGCCCTCCGTCGAGGCCTCCGTGGTCGCGGACTCGCCGCCGCAGCCGGCCACCGGGACCAGCGCCAGCAGCGCGACGACGAGGACGACGAGACGACGGAGCATCAGCTCGCGCAAGCCTACCGGCCGGCGACGGTGACGCGCGCGCCCCGGTCGCGATCCTCTTCGAGGATGGCCCGCAGCCGCTTGAGGGCCTTCTTGGACTGCCGCCTGATCCACCCGCGGCGGCCGGAGAGCCCCTCCAGCAGGCGGTCGGACGGCATCGCCGGCTCCGTCTCGTAGAAGTACTCCACGCGCGTCGACGTGCGCCCGGCGGGCTCGAGCGTCCACTCCGCGTGGGTCTTGATCCGGTTGAACTTCCCGCCGCGGCCGACGACGACGATCCTGTGCGGCGGCGAGACCTCGAGGAAGCTCACGTCGCCCCAGCCGAAGCGGTTCATCCGCCCGGCGGAGCGGAAGCGGGCGCCGGCGCCGGCGCCGTAGGAGTCCACCCGCGTGAGATGCCAGTCCTGCAGGAAGTGGTCCATGAACTCGGCGTGGTTGGCGATGTCGGCGAGGTAGTCGAAGACCTCCTCGCGCGGCCGCTCGATGGTGGTGGCGACGGTGACCGGGTCCACGGCCGCGCAGTCTATGCCGACCGCGTCAGCGCGGCGCCCGCATGGCGCGCACCGAGCCCTGGGCTGGCGGGCGGACGATCAGCGTGCGGTCCGGCCGGGCCGTGCGCCGCGGCAGGCAGAGCTCGCACACGATCTCCTCGCGGTGGTGGCCGATCTTGTAGAGGTGGACGTGCTCGCCGACCAGCGGCGTGCGGTGGCAGTGGCGGCAGGCGGGCTGCTCGCCGTCGAGGGCCCCGACGCTGCGCCGCACGAGCGCGTCCTCCATGGCCACGGCGGCGTCGCGGCCGCGGCGACGGCCGGAGAGGCCGCGGCCGGTGCTGGGTAGCGAGACGGTCGGCATGGCGGGGCCTTCGACGGGCCGGGATGCGGCCCTCCCGGTGGGGGCTATCTTGCGAGCGGCACACGCCGACGCCGCCGGTTGGGGCTGGCGCAATCGCGTTGGCTCCCGTACACTTCGCCGTCGCGGTGAGGGGCTGCGAGGACGGCGCGCACGCGCGCCAAAGGAGAGAGCTCATGGACCCACGACCTTCAGAGGACTCAGACCGGACCGGGACGCTGCCCCTGCAGGCCGCTGAGCTCGCGCCGGAGTCCCACGCCGCCGCCGGCGCCGAGGACGCGCCCACCTGGGTCGCGGAGGCCCGCGGCAACCTCACCGTGCCCGGCAAGTACCTCGCCTTCGAGGACGGCGACCGTCGCCAGGTGATCCCCGTCCAGCGCGAGTGGACGCGCATCGGCCGCTCCCTGGCCGCCGACGTCCGCTTCGACGATGCGACGGTCTCGCGCCGCCACGCGCTCGTCGTGCACCAGGCCGACGGGACCCGGCTGCTCGACGACCGCTCCCTCAACGGGGTCTTCGTCAACGGCCGCCGGGTGGAGTGGAGCCCGCTCAAGGACGGCGACCAGATCGCCGTGGGCCGCCACATCCTGCACTTCCTGGACACCGCCACCGTCGGCGGCGCCGTCGGCGGCGCGCCCGTCGCCGTCACGGAGTAGCTCCGCGGCGGCGGCCGGCGGGCGAAGGGGCGCTAGCATCGCGCCGCTCATGCCCGCCACGACCATCGCCGTCCTCTCGCTCAAGGGCGGGACGGGCAAGACCACGGCCGTCCGCACCCTGGCCGACGTGCTGCGGCGCGTCGGCCTCGACGTGCTCGTCGTCGACCTCGACCCGCAGGGCAACCTGTCGGACTACTTCGACGTCGCGCCGGACGCCGCGCCGACGATCGCCGACGTGCTGGCCGGCAACGCCTCGATCGCGGACGCCACCCACGACGGCGTGGTTCCCGCCACGCCGATCCTCGCCGAGGTGGAGCGCACGCTGTCGGCCCGGATGGGCCGCGAGCTCGTCCTGCGCAAGGCGCTCAAGGACGCCCGCCGCGCCCACGACGTCATCCTGCTCGACTGCCCGCCGGCGCTCGGCCTGCTGACCGTCAACGGCCTCGTGGCCGCGGACTGGGCGCTCATCTCCTCCGAGGCCCAGTACTTCGCGCTGCAGGGCGTGGAGGGGGCGCTGGAGGTCGTCAACCAGGCCAAGGAGTACTACAACGGCGACCTGGAGTGGCTCGGCGTGGTGCTCAACATCGCCGACATGCGCACGACGCACTCGCGCGAGGCGCTGGAGTCGCTGAAGGAGCACTTCGGCGACCGGGTCTTCGACACGGTCATCCGGTCCTCGATCGCCTACGCCGAGTCGGCCGAGCGGGCGACCTCGATCCTCGACCACCGGCCCGACCTCGGCGCGGACTACCTGCGCCTCGCCGACGAGGTGCTCTCGCGCACAGGGCTCGACGCCCCCCGGCGCAAGCTCAAGCGGCTGCTCGCCGACGCGGCCTGAGCGGCCCTCCGCGGGACGTAGGCTGGCCGCCATGTGCTTCGCCTCCGACGCCCGCCCTCCCGAGCTGCCCGCCGACCTCGTGCTGCCCATGGCCGGCGGCGCCGGCGCCGAGGTGCTCGAGCTCGAGTCGGCCGACGGCACGCGCTTCGCCGCAGCCCTGGCCGAGAGCCCGGAGCCGCAGGACATCGCCGTGGTAATCCTCCCGGACGTCCGCGGCCTGTACCGCTTCTACGTCGAGCTGGCCGAGCGCTTCGCGGCCGCCGGCCACCACGCGATCGTCCTGGATTACTTCGGGCGCACGGCCGGCGCCGGCGAACGCGACGCGGAGTTCGAGTACTGGCCGCACGTGCAGCAGGCGACGGTGGAGAGTGTCCAGGCCGACCTCTTCGCGACGCTCAGCGCGCTGCGCGAGCGCACGGTGCCGCGCGCGGTCGTGGCCGTCGGCTTCTGCTACGGCGGCATGCAGGCCTTCCTCGCCGGGACGGATCGGGCGCTCGGACTCGACGGCGTCGTCGGCTTCTACGGCGGCCTCAACGGTGGGCGCTTCGGCTTCCCGGACGCCAAGACGGAGGCGGAGGGCATGCGCGCACCGGTGCTCGCGCTCTTCGGCGGGGGCGACGAGGGCATCAGCGCGCAGGACCGCGAGATCTTCGCCGCGAGCCTCCAGGAGTCGGGCGCCGACCACGAGATCGTCGTCTACGACGGCGCTCCGCACTCGTTCTTCGACCGGCGCCAGGCCGAGTGGGCGGAGGCGTCCGAGGACGCCTGGCGGCGCACGCTCGGCTTCCTCGGGGAGCTCGGGGCCCGCGTCGGGGCCTAGGGCGCGGCGACGGGGCGGTCCACGAGGCGGACCACGCTCGCTGCAGGTGCACGTGGTCCTGGTGAGCTACCGCCGGGGTCCGCAAGGGCGGCCACGTCCTTCCGACACGGACGTGGTCCGGCCCGCGACCCGCTCGCAAGCGCCGCTCGGCGATGCGACGGTCGCTCGGGCACCGTCAGCGGCCCACGGCCAGCAGGCGGCGTGGCCACCCGCGGGTCGTGGGAAGCGTCCAGACCGCGCCGTCCCTCACGTCGTGAAGACGACCTTGCCGACGAGCTCGCCGCCGGCCATCGCCGCGAAGCCCTCGCGGGCGTCGGCGAGCGGCAGGGTGCGGTCGATCAGCGGCCGCGCGTCGCGGGCGACGAGGAAGCGGGCCAGCTGTTCGAGCTCGGCGCGCGTGCCCATGGTCGAGCCGACGACGGAGAGCTGGAGGAAGAAGACGCGGTTGAGGTCGGCGGAGGGCGCCGCGCCGCTCGTGGCACCGGCGACGACGAGGGTCCCGCCCGGCTTGAGCGACTTGAGCGAGTGGCTCCAGGTCGCCTCACCGACCGTCTCGAGCACCGCGTCGACGCGCTCGGGCAGGCGGGCGCCGTGCTCGACGGCCTGCGCCGCGCCGAGCTCCGTCGCGCGGGCGCGCTTGGCCTCCGAGCCGCTCGTGGCGTACACGCGCAGCCCCGCCGCGGCCCCGAGGGTCACGGCGGCGGTCGCCACGCCGCCGCCCGCGCCCTGCACGAGCACGGACTGGCCCGGCTTGAGCGCGGCGCGCGTGAAGAGCATGCGGTAGGCCGTGAGCCAGGCCGTGGGCAGGCAGGCGGCCTCCTCGAAGGACAGCTCGGGCGGCTTGGGCACGAGGTTGCCGGCCGGCACCGCCACCCGCTCGGCGAGCGTGCCGGGGTGGCGCTCGGAGAGCAGGGAGCGGCGCGGGTCCATCGTCTCGTCGCCGCGCCACGCGGGGTCGGCGATCACGGAGTGGACGATGACCTCGTGGCCGTCGGGATCGACGCCCGCGGCGTCGCAGCCGAGCACCATCGGCAGCGCGTCGGCGCCGAGCCCGACCCCGCGCAGGGACCACAGATCGTGGTGGTTGAGCGAGGCGGCGCGGACCTCGACCGTCGTCCAGCCCTCGGCCGCGTCGGGCTCGGGCCGGTCGCCGACCTCGAGGCCGGAGAGCGGGTCGTCGGCGTCCTGGGCGGTGGCGTAGGCGGCGAGCATGGCCGCACCCTACGCCGTGCGCGTGAGCCCCGCAGGTCGCAGGACGCGCGCGAGATCGGCCGCGAGCCGCTCGGCCTCCGCGGGGCGCAGCGTCGCCGTCGTCACCCGGATCGCGGGCCCGCTGCGCAGGCGGCTGCGGGCCCCCGCCGCGACGGCCCAGCCGGCGCTCAGCAGCCTGCGGACGGCGGCGTCCTCGTCCGGCACGGGCACCCACACGTTGAGGCCGCTCTCCCCCGTCGCCGCGATCCCGTGGCCGGCGAGCGCGGTCACGAGCGCCCGCCGCCGGCCGGCGTAGACCGTGACCGCCTGCTCGGCGAGGCCGGCGGCGTCCTCCCCCGACCAGAGGTCCGCGACCGCGCGCTGGAGCAGGGAGGACACCCAGCCGGCGCCGAGCGCCAGGCGCCCCTCGACGCGGCCGACGGTCGTGGCGTCCCCGGCGAGCACGGCGAGGCGCAGGTCGGGGCCGAGCCACTTGGAGACGGAGCGGATCGCCGCCCAGCGCCGCCGCCCGCCGGTGAGCGTGCGCAGGGGCGCGCCCGCGACGGCGCCGAGGTGGTCGTCCTCGACGACGAGGACCTCCGGCTCCCGGTCGAGCTCACGCCCCAGCGCGGCGGCCCGGGCCACGTCGACGGCCGCGCCCGTGGGGTTCTGGCCGCGCGGGGTCACGAGCACGGCGCGGACGCCGGCGGCGAGGGCGGCGCGCAGCGCCTCCGGGCGCATCCCCTGCGCGTCGACGGCGACGGGAACCGGGGTCAGGCCGAGCGCGCGCAGGAGGTCCAGCGCGCTCGCGTAGCCGGGATCCTCGACCGCGACGCGGTCGCCCCGGGCGAGCTGGGCCCCGAGGACCCGCTCCACGCCGTCCAGCGCGCCGGACACGACGCACAGGCGCGCCACGTCGAGCCCGTCCGCCGCGAGCGCCGCGCGGGCGACGGCGTCGAGCTCGGGCACGACCGCCGCTTCGCCGTACAGGCGCGGGCCCAGGTCCGGGCCGCGCAGCACGTCGCGCAGGCCGGGCAGCAGCCGCGGGTCGGGGTTGCCCCGGCTGAGGTCGCGGGCGCCGGCGGGCGGCCCGGCCGCCGTCGGCGCGGCGACGGGCGGGCGGTCCGCGACCCGGACGCCGCTGCGCGGCCTCGTCACGACGAGCCCGCGCCGGCGCAGGTCCGCGTAGGCCGCGGCCACCGTCGCCGGGCTCACGCCGAGGCGGCCGGCGAGGATCCGCACGGACGGCAGCGCGTCCCCCGGGGCCAGGCCGCCCTTCCCGAGGACGGTTTCGACGCTCGCGGCGATCGAGCTTGCCGAGTCCCCCTCGAGGCCGATAGGCTGTTGTAGCGACACAGAACAATGACTGTACCAGTACAACAGCCGACGGCGCGCACCCGCCACCGCCGCGCGCCGAAGCGCGGGAGCCACGACCGCGCGGTCATCGACGCCGTCCTGGACGCCGCCCCGGTCGCCCACCTCGGCTTCGCCGACGCCGGCCAGCCCTTCGTGATCCCGCTGCTGCACGCCCGGGCCGGCGACGAGGTGCTCCTGCACGGCTCGTCGGCGAGCCGCGCCTTCCGGACCCTGGCCGCCGGCGCGCCCGTGTGCCTGACGGTGACGCTCGTCGACGGGCTCGTGCTCGCGCGCTCGGCCTTCCATCACTCCATGAACTACCGGTCGGTGGTCCTGCTCGGCCGGACCCGGCTCGTCGAGGGCACCGAGGCCAAGACCGCCGCGCTCGAGGCCTTCACGGAGAAGCTCGTGCCCGGGCGCTGGGCCGCCGTCCGCGCCCCCAGCACCCAGGAGCTCAAGGCGACGAAGGTCCTCGCCCTGCCGATCGACGAGGCCTCGGCCAAGGTCCGCACCGGCGGCCCGGTCGACGACGAGGCCGACTACGCGCTCGACGTCTGGGCCGGCGTCGTGCCGCTCGCGCTCACCCCGTCGGCGCCCGAGCCCGACGCGCGGCTCGCCGGCGGCCTCGAACCGCCGCAGCACGTGCGCGCCCTCCTTTAGCCTCGAGGAGGATGCGCCGCCTCGCCCCGCTCGCCGCCCTCGCCCTGCTCGCCGGCTGCGGCGGCACGACCGCGGCCACGGAGTCCGCTCCGCCGGCCGCCACGCCGCGCGTCCGCCACTTCGCGCCCCAGGCGACGGTCACCGCCGCAACGCCGACCCCCGCGCCGGCCGCCAGGCCCCGGCGGACGGCCCGGCACCTCGTCGCCGCCGTGCGGCGGCCGCTGCTGCTGCGCAGCCGCCCGAACGGCCGCGTCCTCAAGCGCCTCGGGCCGCGCACGGAGTTCGGGTCTCCCGCCGTGCTCGCCGTGGCCGGACGGGCCCCGGGGTGGCTGCGCGTGCGCAGCGCGGCGCTGCCCAACCACCGCACGGGCTGGATCCCGCGCGGCTCGGTGGCGCTGCAGGCCACGGACTACGCCATCCGGGTGGACCGCTCCGCCCGCCGCGCGCGGCTGACCCTGCGCGGCCGTACGGTCCAGGCCTTCACCGTCGCCGTCGGCCGGCCGGGCAACGAGACGCCGCTCGGCCGCTACGCGGTCACAGACAAGCTGCGCCCCACCGACCCGGCCTCGCCCTACGGCTGCTGCGCCGTCGCGCTCACCGGCCACCAGACGAAGCTCGTGCCGGGCTGGCCGGGCGGCGACCGGCTCGCGATCCACAACACGACCGCGACCTGGTCGATCGGCAAGGCCGCATCCCTCGGCTGCATGCGCGCGTCGCGCCGGGCGATGGAGCGGCTCATGCGCCGGCTGCCGCTCGGCACGCCGGTGACGATCCGGGCCTGACCCGGCGCCATCCGCGCACGATGCATCCCGGAGCTGCATCGTTCGCAACGGCGGTCGGCCTTCAGACCTCGCGGACGTCCGCGCCCTGCGCCTCGAACGGCACGCGCAGGACGTCCGCCCAGCCCCGGCAGCGCTCGCGCAGCGCGGCCACGACGCCCCCCGTCGCCTCGAAGGCCGTCCACACGAGCACGGTCGGACCGGCCCCGGAGAGCGTCGCCCCGAGCGCGCCGAGCTCCGGCGCCGCCCGCAGCAGCGCAGCCGAGCGCGGGTACAGGTGCGCGCGGTGCGGCTCGTGCAGGCGGTCGGCGAGCCCGTGCGCGAGCAGGTCGAGGTCGCCGCGCTCGAGCCCGAGCACGAGCTGGGCGGCCCGGGCGACGTTGTGGACCGCGTCGCCCAGCGGCACGGCCGACGGCAGCGCCGCCCGCGCCTGGCGGGTGCGCACCGCGGCGTGCGGGACGACGAGCACCGCCTCGAGCCCGGCCGGCACCGCGAGGCGCGTCACCTCGCCGTCCAGGCAGACGACGAAGCCGCCCCACAGCGCGGCCGCGACGTTGTCCGGGTGACCCTCCAGCGCCGAGGCGAGCCGCTGCAGGTCGGCGTCGAGCTCGAACAGCGAGTCGGCGGCCAGCAGGCCGGCGACGTAGGCCGCGGCGCTCGTGCCGAGCCCGCCGGACAGCGGCACGTCCGAGCGGATGCGGAACTCGAAGCCCGCAGGGTCGTGCAGCGCCGAGAAGCCGCGGACGGCGAGGTTGCGCCGGTCGCGCGCGATCGCGAGGTCGGTGCGCACCCCGAAGCGCCCCGTCTCGACGACCTCGAGCTCGAGGTGCAGCGCGAGTGCCGCGGCGAGCACGTCGAAGCCCGGCCCGAGGTTGGCCGAGGAGGCGGGGACGCGGACGAGCCGGCGCCGGTTCATCGGAACAGCAGCTGCTCGACGGCGCGAGCCGAGGGCTCGCACGGCAGCACGGCCTCCGCCTGGCTCAGCGCGGTCTGCGGGTCCTTGAGCCCGTGCCCGGTGAGCACGCAGGCCACCCGCTCGGCGCCCTCGGCCCCGTGGGCGAGCAGGCCGGCCACCCCGGTGGCCGAGGCCGGCTCGCAGAAGATCCCCTCGCAGGCGGCGAGGAAGCGGTAGGCGTCGAGGATCTGCGCGTCCGACACGGCCCGGATGTCCCCGTGCGAGGCGCTCATCGCCCCCATCGCCTCCTCCCAGCGGGCCGGGTTGCCGATCCGGATCGCGCTCGCGACGGTCTCCGGCGCCTGCACGCGGTGCCCGAGCACAAGTGGCGCCGCGCCCTCGGCCTGCCAGCCGAGCATCCGGGGCGGGCTCGACCCGGCCTCGGTGAAGCCCTTCCAGTACGCGGTGATGTTGCCGGCGTTGCCGACGGGGATGCAGAGCGCGTCGATGTCCCCCACGGCCTCGAGGATCTCCAGCGCCGCCGTCTTCTGGCCCTCGAGCCGGAAGGCGTTGACGGAGTTCACGAGCGCGATCGGGTGGTCGTCCGCGAGCTCGCGGACGATCTCGAGCGCCTGGTCGAAGTTGCCGTGCAGGGCGATGACCTTCGCACCGTGCATCAGCGCCTGGGCGAGCTTGCCCGTGGCGATCTTGCCCTCCGGGACGATCACCGCCCCGGTCAGCCCGGCCCTGGCCGCGTAGGCCGCCGCGCTCGCGGCGGTGTTGCCGGTGGAGGCGCAGATCACGGCCTCGGCGCCCTCGCGCACGGCGGCGGAGACCGCGCAGGTCATCCCCCGATCCTTGAACGAGCCCGTCGGGTTGAGGCCCTCGAGCTTGAGCCAGACCTCCGCGCCGACCCGCTCGGACACGCGCTCGGCGAGCACGAGCGGGGTCGAGCCCTCGCCGAGGCTCACGACCGGGTCCTGCGGCGCGAAGGGCAGGTGGTCGCGGAAGCGCTCGATGAGGCCGGCGGCCACTAGGCGTACTCCTCCTCGATGACCCGGATCGCCTGCGGCGCCGACCGGATGAAGTCGAGCTGGCGGATCATCTGCAGGGCGCCGTAGAGCCGCGACTCGAGCACGGGATGGACGGTCATCACGAGCCGCGCGTCGGCGTCGAGGCCGTGCTGGACGAGGGTCCGGATGGAGACGCCCTGCAGCCCGAGCACCTCGGCGACCTGCGCGAGCACGCCGGGCCGGTCGGCGACGTCCATGCGCACGTAGAAGGCGCTGACGACGTCCTCGACGATCGGCAGCGACTGGCTCGGGGCCGGCGTGGAGGCCGGCGGGATCATCGCCGAGATGACGTCCCCGAGCACGGCCGTCGCGGTCTGCGGGCCACCGGCGCCGGGGCCCGACATGGTGATCTCCGTGATCGCGGGCGCCTCGACGGTGACCGCGTTGTAGGGCCCGGAGACCGAGGCGAGCGGGTGACCGGCGTACAGCAGCGTCGGGTGCACGCGGACGGAGATGCCGCCGTCGACGCGCTCGGCGGTGCCGATGAGCTTGAGGCCGAGGCGCAGGTCGCGCGCGAAGGCCATGTCCTCGGCGGTGATGGCCTCGATGCCCGTGTAGCGCACGTCGTCGATCGAGACCGGCGTGTCGAAGGCCAGCCGGGCGAGGATGGCCATCTTGGCCGCCGCGTCGCGGCCCGTGACGTCGTCCGTGGGGTCGGACTCGGCGTAGCCGAGCTGTTGGGCGGCGGCGAGCGCCTGCGCGTAGGAGAGGCCCTTGGCGGCCATCTCGGAGAGCACGAAGTTCGTCGTCCCGTTGACGATGCCGTGGATGCGCTCGACGTGGGAGCCGGCCAGCGTCTCCTGGATGACGCGGATCACGGGCACGACGCCGGCCACCGCGCCCTCGAAGCGCAGCTGCACGCCGTGCGCACGCGCCGTCGCCCACAGCTCCTCGCCGTGCGCGGCGAGCAGCTGCTTGTTGGCGGTCACGACGTGCCTGCCCGCCCGCATGGCCCGCAGGACGTACTCGCGCGCGGGCTCGAGCCCGCCCATGAGCTCCACCACGAGGTCGGCGTCGGCGAGGATCCGGTCGAGGTCGCCCGAGGTCGTCGTCAGCGTGCCGACGAGCTCGGGCCGCTGGCCGGTGAGATGGGCGACGGCGTCCGCGCGCTGGGGCAGCAGCTCCGCGAACGCGCCGCCGACCGTGCCGCGGCCGAGCAGGCCGATCCGGAAGGCGTCCCGATCGTCGGGACGCTCGACCGGCGTAGGCGGTCTCCTCGGATGCTGGCTGCTCGCGTCAGGCATCGCGGGCGGTCAGGTCCTCGAAGGTCTCGCGGCGCACGACGACGCGAGACCGCCCGTCCTTGGCGAACACGACGGGCGGGCGCGGCACGCCGTTGTAGTTGGAGGCCATGGCGTGACCGTAGGCGCCCGTGACCGGGGTCACGAGCACGTCGCCCGGCCGCGGGTCGCGCAGGGAGGCGGCGCGGACGAGCACGTCGGAGGACTCGCAGTGCTTGCCGACCACCGTGTAGGGGTCCCCGTCTCCGACGCGGTCGGCGATCTCGGCCTCATAGACGGCGCCGTAGAGCATCGGCCGCAGGTTGTCCGACATGCCGCCGTCGACGGCCACGAACGACAGGCCGTGGTGCTCGGACCCGCCGATGGCCTTGACGTCCTCGACGGTGTAGAGCGTGACCCCGGCGTTGGCGACGAGCGCCCGGCCCGGCTCGATCAGCAGCTCGCAGTCCGTGCCCAGCAGCTCGTGGGCGATGGCCACGAGGTCGCCCACCCACTCGTGGGGCACCGGCGGGCGGTCGTGGCGGGTGTAGCCGACGGCCATGCCCCCACCGACGTCGTAGGTCCCGAACCGGCCGAGCCCGGCGAACGTCCCCATGGCCGCCCGGAACGGCGACGCGTCGAAGAGCTGGGAGCCGAGGTGGAAGTGCAGGCCTGCCACGTCCAGGCGCTGCCAGTCGCCGCGGGCGATCTCGGCCGCCGTCTGGGGCGGGTAGCCGAACTTCGAGTCGGCGTGGCCCGTGAGGATGTGCTCGTGGGTGTCGGCGTGGACGCCCGGCGTGACCCGCACGAGCACGCGCTGGCGCCGCCCGGCCGGGACGAGGCGCTCGAGGCGCTCGGGGTCGCCGCCGTCGAGCACGATCGTCCCCACCCCCGCCTCGACGGCCGCCCGCAGCTCCCACTCGGACTTCGCGTTGCCGTGCAGGACGACCCGCGCGGGGTCGAACCCGGCCCGCAGCGCGAGGTGCAGCTCGCCGCCGGAGGCGCAGTCGACGCTCAGATCCTCCTCGGCGAAGATCCGCAGCGCGGCGGTGCACGGGAACGCCTTCGACGCGTAGACGACGCTCCCGCGGGGCCCGTGGTGCTCGCGCAGGGCCGCGACGAAGGCCCGGGCCCGGTCGCGCAGGTCGTCCTCGGCGACGACGTAGGCCGGCGTACCGACCTCCCGGGCGAGCTCGGCCGCGTCGCAGCCACCGACGGCCAGGCGGCCGCCGTCGACGCTCGAGTGCTGCGGGTAGACGCTGCGGGCCGTCATGATGCGGCGGCGGATCATGTCACGACGCCGGACCCCCCTGCCCACACCCGCGCCGCCCGCCGAGCTCGGCGTCCACCACGGGCTCGCGTACTCGCTGTGGCTGCCCGAGGGTCCGCCGGCCGGCGGGCTCGTCGTCCTGCACGGCGCCGGCTCGCGCAAGGAGTCCCACCACGACATGGCCCGCGCCGCCCGGGCCGCGGGCCTCGCGGCGGTCTGCTTCGACCTGCGCGGCCACGGCGAGTCCGAAGGGAACCTGGACGGCCGGGCGCTGGACGACGTCGCCGCCGTGGCGGACCTCGTGCCACGGCCCGTGGCCCTGCGCGGCTCGTCCCTCGGCGGCTTCCTCGCCATCGCCGCGGCCGAGGCGGCGGGGGCGGCCGCCGTCGTGGCCGTGTGCCCGGCCACGCGCGACGGCCTCACGCGCGGGCTGCGCTCCGGGCGCTACGACCTGCGCGCCGACGTGCCGGGCTGTGAGGCGCTGCTGGCCGAGCACGACCCGGACCTCGTCGTGGAGACCTCGCGCGTCCCGCTGCTGCTCCTGCACGCCGAACAGGACGAATCCGTCCCCGTGGCGCACTCGCGCGCGCTGTTCGCGCGCGCCGTCGCGCCGCACAAGCGCCTGATCGTCGTCCCGGGCGGCCACCACCGCTCCGTCCAGCACGACGCCGAGCTCCAGGGCGAGTCGCTGCGCTTCGTGCGCCGGGCCTTCGAGCAGGCGAGCTGATGCTCGAAATCACGCACTTCACGGACCCGGCCTGCCCGTTCGCGTTCTCTGCCGAGCCGGTGCGACGGCGACTGGCCTGGCACTACGGGGACCAGCTGACCTGGAAGACCCGGATGATCCTGCTGACCCTCGAGCCCGGGGAGGCGGAGAAGCTCGCGCAGGGGGCGCCGGAGCTGCAGCGCCGCCACGGCATGCCGATCGATCCGGACCCCCGTTCGCGCCCCGCGTCCTCCGAGCCGGCCTGCCGGGCCGTCGTGGCCGCCCGCCTGCACGCCCCGGCCGCGGAGGCGCGGCTGCTGCGGCGGCTGCGGGTGCGGACCATGGCCGGGGGCCTGCTCGACGATCCCGAGCTTCTCGCGGCGGCCGCGGCGGACGCCGGCCTCGACCCCGCCGAGCTCGACGCCTGGGCGGCGAGCCCCGAGATCGACGCGGCCCTGCAGGCCGACGTCGCCGCGGCCCGCAGCCCGTCGCCCGCCGCGCGCGCGCTGGACCACAAGCTCGGCGGGCCGCCCGAGGAGCGGCGCTACACCGCGCCGAGCTACGAGCTCGCCCGCGCGGACGGCGGTGTGACGCTCGCGCTCCCGGGCTTCCATCCCGTCGAGGCCTACGAGGCGGCGATCGCCAACCTCGCGCCGGAGGCGGTGCGCCGGCCGCCGCCCGAGACGGTGGCCGAGGTCCTCGCCTGGGCCGGCGAGCCGCTGGCCACGGCCGAGGTCGCCGCCGTCGCCCAGCTCGACCCGACGCGCACCCGGGCGGCGCTCAGCCGCATCGCCCGGCCGATCGCGGCCGGCGCCGACGCCTACTGGACGCCGGCGGACGAGGGGTCGCGGGTCGGGCTCAGCCGGCCGGCGGGCGGTCGCCGGGCAGGCCCTCCTCCCGGGCGGCCGCGTCCGGCAACAGGGCCTGGAGCACCTCGTCGGCCACCTCGTCGAGCGGAGGTCGCGGGTCGGCGCGCACGCGCTCGACGAACCGCTCGACGATCCGGCGGTCGAACTGCGTCCCCGCGCCGGCCATGAGCTCCTCGCAGGCGACCTCCGGGGACCGCGCCAGCCGGTAGGGCCGGTGATGGGTGATCGCCCCGTAGGCCTCGAGGACGGCGAGCGCCCGGGCGGCCTGCGGGATCCGCTCGTCCATCAGCCCGGACGGGTAGCCGCCCCCGTCGATGCGCTCGTGGTGGTGCAGGACCGCGAGGGCGACGTCGCGCAGCTCCGGCAGCTGCCCGATGATGCGATAGCCGACGAGCGGGTGCAGCTCGATCGCCGCGCGGTCCTGCGGTCCGAGGGGGCCCTGCGCGCGCAGCCGGCGATCGTCGAGCCCGAGGTACCCGACCCCGCGCAGCAGCGTCGCGCCGAGCAGCACGTCGCGCTCGGGCTCTGACCACCCGAGGTCCGCGGCGAGCCCGGCCGCGTGCCGGGCCAGCTCGACCGACTCGAGGTGCAGGGTCACATCGCGCCCGGCGTCGGCCTCGAGCAGCGCGCGCACGGCGCCGAGCTCGGTCCGGCGCTGGTCCGAGCGCAGGCGCGCCTGGTGCAGGCTGCTGCCGGCGTGGTCGCCCAGGGCGAGCAGGGTGCCGTCGTCGACCTCGTCGAACCCGCCGGGGCGGTTCGCGCAGATCACGACGCCGTCGAAGCGGTCGCGCAGGTACAGCGGGATGACGACGAGCGCGTCGATCTCCTCGTCGGCCGCCGTCGGGCGCACGCCCGCCGACACCTGGGGATCGTCCTCGCGGACGATCTGCTCGCGGGCGAGCGTGCCGCGGGCGAAGCGCTGGACGAGAGCGCTGTGCTCCGGATCGTGCTCGAAGCCCCGGGCCAGCACCGCGTCGAGGTCGCCGTCCCCGTCGGCGTCGCCGCGGGACATGAGCAGGCCCTTCTCGCTCTCCGTGAGCTTGATGGCCGCCTCAAGCACGAGGGCCCGCACGTCGGACTCCTCGCCGAGGACGCCACGAGTGTCATAGAGGTGCTGGATCTGCCCGCGCAGCTCCGTGCTCCACTCGCGCTCGGCCCGCCAGGACCGGCGCACGCGCTGCAGCAGGTCCTGGTGGTGGGCGAGCGCCTGGCGCACCTGGTCGAGCTGCTTGCGCTCCGAGGCGCGGTCCGCGCGCAGCCGCTCGGACTCGGCGAGCGCGCGGTCGCGCTCGGGACCGAGGCGGTCGACGTCCACCCGGGCCTGACGCAGGGCGGCCTCGGCGTGCGCCTGCCGGGCCGCGGCCCGGCGGGCGTGCCGTACCGCTCGGGCCGTCGCGACCCCCAGCGGGAGCATGCCCAGCCTGGCCGCCCTCGTTGTCCCATCCCCTCGCGCGATGCCGGGCAGGCTACCCGCCGGCGCTCACGCGAGCACGGGCCGGGCCGGGCGCCCGCGCGTGTAGGTCCACCAGGCGGCGCCGGCGGCGACCATCCCAATCGAGATGACCTGGGCGAGGGTCAGCCCGAGCACATCGTCGGGATTGCGGCGCAGGAACTCGATGAAGAAGCGCTCCACGCCCCCGAGGATGAGGTAGAGCGCGAGCAGCCGGCCCGGGGCGAGCCGGTGGCGCAGGTGGAAGAGCAGCAGGACGACGAAGCCCATGACGACCGTCTCGTAGATCGGCGTCGGGTGCACGGGGACGTCCGTCGGCACCGTGCCCTTCGGGTAGGCCATCGCCCACGGTCCGTCCCACGGCGTGCCGTAGTCGCCGTCGCCCGAGATCTGGCAGCCGATCCGCCCGGCGGCGTACCCGAGCGCGACACCGGGCGCGCACATGTCGAGCATCGCGAGGTTCAGCTCGCCCTTGCGCCAGGCCCATAGCAGGACGCCGAGCGCGCCGCCGATCAGCCCGCCGTAGAACACGAGCCCGGCACCGCCGAAGAGGTTGCCGAGCAGGTTGCCGTCCGTCGAGCCCCAGTTCTGCACCACCCACCACAGGCGCGACCCGACGATCCCGCCCACGAGCGCAGCGAAGACCGCCTCGTAGGCCCAGTCGACCGGCTTGCCGGCCTCGCGCAGCTGCTTGGCGAAGACCACGCCGACGAGCAGGAAGGCGACGCCGAGGCAGAGCCCGAACGTCTTGACCGACAGGCCCAGCACGTTGAAGTCCGGCAGCACGCCGGTCACGGTAGGCGCCGGATGGCGGCTGCCGGCGGCGGGCCGGGCGCGCGCGGGCGGCTCGGGCCAGCGCCGGCCGCCCACCTCGAGCTCTCCGGGGACGCGCGCCCCGGCCGCCCGGGGCGGGTAGCGTCCGCCGCTTGCTGCTCCTCGGCGACGTCACCACGGAGCGCCTGCGCGGCCGCCGCCCGGTGCCGGGGGACTCCGAGGCCTACACGCGCGTCTGGACCGACCCGCGCGTGCCGGAGGAGGTCTGGCCCGCGCAGCTGCGCACCGCCGACGACGCCGAGCGAGTGCTGCGGGAGGACCTCGCGCACTCGGAGCGCTGGGGCTTCGGTCCCTGGAGCGCGGTCGAGCGGGGGACGAGCGCGGTGATCGGGCGCGTCGGCCTCGCCCACGCCCACGTCGGCGGCCGCTCCGAGGTCGAGGTCGTCTGGTTCCTCGACGGCTCGACGTGGGGTCGCGGCTACGCCACGGAGCTCGCGCGCGAGGCGGTCCGGGTCGCCTTCGACGTGCTGGAGCTCGACAGCGTGGTGAGCTTCACGACCCCGGCGAACGTCGCCTCACAGGCCGTCATGGCCAAGCTCGCCCTCCGCTACGAGGCCGACATCGAGCACGCGGGCCTGCCGCACGTGCTGTTCCGGCTGCGGCGCACCGACCGCTCGTAGCTCGTGGCGGGTTCCAGCGACGGGTTCAGCCGGGTGTCAGCAGGGCACTCGACGGCTCGGCCCAGGGCCCGCTCAGGCGGAGGTGTCGATCAGCGGGACGTCGACGAGGTGCTCGACGACGAACCAGCTCTGCAGCTCGTTGACGGGCAGGACCGCCGAGGACAGCAGGTCGTCGGTGGTCGGGTCCCCGAGCTCGTCGGCCTTCTCGGCCATCGCGCGCGCCTGGACCATGATCGTCTCGTGGGCGGCGAGCAGGCGGGACAGGGCGGAGGCCACCGCCTCCGCGCCGTCGGGCGGCCGCGGGATGGAGGTGAGCTCGGCGACGTGCCGCGGGTCGCCCACCGCGATGGCGCCGAGCGTCTGGATGCGCTCGGCGATCTGGTCCACGAGCGTGTCCTGCTCGCCCGCGTGCTTGTCCATCAGCAGATGCAGCTGGTAGAAGGTCTCGCCCCGCATGAGCCAGTGCGTCTTCTTGTAGAGGTCGTGGAGGATGCGGGTGTCGGCGAGCAGGGCGTTGAGCTCGCGGGCGACCTCCGCGCGCGCCTCGGCGGGCAGGCCGAGCGGCAGGTCGCGCAGCTGGTCGAAGCGCTGGACCTCCTTGCCGTCGACGCGCAGGTGGGGCTGGCTGGGGGCGTCGGCGGCGCTCGGGGCGGGGACGCGCTCGGTGTCGGTGCTCATACCGCCGGGCTACCCGCGGATCAGAACTCGATCACGCTGCGGATGCCATCCTGGCGTTCCATGAGCTCGAAGCCCCGGTTGACGTCGTCCAGCCGGATCCGGTGCGAGACGAAGGGCGCGACGTCGAGGTCGCCGTCCATCGCCCGCTGGACGAGCTCGGGCACCTGGTCGCGCCCCTTGACGCCGCCGAAGGACGAGCCCGCGATGCGCCGGCCCTGGATCAGCCAGCGCGGGATCACGTCGAGCGTCTCCCCCCTGCCGGCGACGCCCGCGACGGTGCACAGCCCCCAGCCCATGCGGGCCGCCTCGACCGCCTGGGCCATGACCGACACGAGCCCGGTCGCCTCGAAGGTGTAGTCGGCGCCGAAGCCCCCCGTCTCCTCCTGGACATGCGCGACGGTGTCCTCGCCCGCCACCCAGGTGTCCGTCGCGCCCTGCCCGCGCGCGAGCTCGAGGCGGTCCTCGGAGAGGTCGACGCAGATGACGCGGCCGGCGCCCTGCAGGCGGCAGCCCGCCACCGCGCCGAGGCCGACCATGCCGGCGCCGAACACGACGCAGGTCGAGCCCGGCGCCACCCGCGCGGTGTACATCGCCGCGCCGAGCCCGGTCGAGAGGCCGCAGGCGAACAACGCGGCGTGGTCCAGCGGCGCCTCCGGGGAGACCTTCGCGAGCGCGATCTCCGGCATCACCGTCGCCTCGGCGAAGGTCGAGGTGCCCATGAAGTGGCGGATCGGCTCGTCCCCGCGCGACAGCCGCGTCGTGCCGTCGGGGAGGTGCCCGAGGTTCTGCTCGGCCCGGATGGCCAGACAGAGGTTCGTGCGCGGGTCGACGCAGTGGACGCACTCGCGGCACTGCGGGGAGAACAACGTCACGACGCGGTCGCCCGGAGCGACGGAGGTCACGCCCTCCCCGACGGCCTCGACGACGCCCGCGCCCTCGTGACCGAGCACCGCGGGCGCGTAGCCCGACGGATCCGCTCCGGAGGCCGTGTAGAGGTCGGTGTGGCAGACGCCGCACGCCACCAGCCGCACGAGCACCTCGCCGTCCCTCGGGCCTTCCAGGTCGACCTCGCAGACGTTGAGCGGCTGGGCGAACTCCTCCAGCACGGCGGCACGGATTCTCATCGCGCTGACGCTATGGGTTCCGGCCTCCGGGACGTCGCGAGCGCCGCCCTCCGGACGACGTCACAAGTAGCCCATGGGGTCCTGCGGCGCGCCGTTGATGCGCGTCTCGAAGTGCACGTGCGGACCGAAGCAGTGCCCCGTGCAGCCCGAGGAGGAGATGACCTGACCCTGGCTGACGCGCTGGCCGACGTGGACGGCGAGGCTCGAGTTGTGGCCGTAGCACGTCGACAGCGGCCCGGCGTGCTGGACGCAGACGTAGTTGCCGTAGCCCGAGACCCAGCCGGCGATGGCGACGCTGCCGGCCGCGGCGGCGCGCACGGCGGTGCCCGACGGCACGGCGATGTCGACGCCGGCGTGCAGGCGGCCCCAGCGCATACCGAACGGGGAGACGATGGGGCCGTTGACCGGCCAGATCAAGGCGCCCGATCCGTGGCGCACCGGGCCGGCGACGTTGGAGGCGGTCGACGCGAGCTTGGCCTGGATCTTCGCCTGCTGGGCCTCCAGCGCCTTGAGGTCGCCCTCGAGGTCCTGCCGGCTCGAGCGGACGGAGACGAGGGCCGAGCGCTTCTGGGTGCGCACGGACGCGTACTGGTCGCGCCGCGACTGCAGGCTGCCCTGGACCTGCACGACCGCGTCGCGGCGCTGCTGGATGGACGCCGCGATCGCCTTGGCCTCGGCCTCGAGCCGCGCGAGGCGCTTGGCCGTCGCCACGGCGTCGGCCCGCGCCGCCCGCACGACGCGGATCACCCGGCCGTCCTGCTCCCCGATCCGGCGGGCGAAGTCGCCGCGCTCGATGAGATCGGCGAACCCGTCCGAGTTGAGCACGACGCTCAGCAGATCCGGCGAGTCGGCCTTGTAGAGGTCGATCATGCGCTTGGACAGCGTCACCCGCGCCACGGTCAGGCGCGCGCGCAGCCGGGTCAGGCGCGAGCGCTCCGCTCGCAGGTCGCCCTGGATGGCGCCGAGGCGGCGCAGCTTGGCGTCGAGGTCGGTCTGCAACCGCACGCGCCGGCTCTCGAGCCCGGTGATGTCCGTCTGCAGAGACGCGATGCGCGACGAGTAGCCCGCGATGCTCGTCGAGAGGACGCGCTCGCGCGAGCGCCGCGCGTCGACCGCCGAGCGCTTGCGGTCGATCTTTGAGCGCAGCGACCCCGGCGACTCGCCCTGGGCGAGCAGCGGCAGGCCGGCCCACAGGGCCAGCGGCAGCGTCACCGCCAGGATGAGCCCACGCATGCGCATGCGCCGGCGACTCTAGGCCGGGTCCGGACGCCCAAGAACCCCTGCAAAGGGGCCTGCAGCGTGCAGGAATCCGCCCAGCCGCCGCCCGGGCGGACCGCCGGCTAGGCCCCGGGCGCCCGGCCCTCGTCCAGCCCGTCCGGCGGCCGCAGCGCGCGTCCGGGCCAGCCGCTCGCCGTGCCCACCAGGGTGATGACCGCCGGGACGAGCAGCGTCCGCACCACGAAGGCGTCGAGCAGGAGCCCGGCCGCCATCGTCCCTGCGATCTCGGCGAAGGCCTGGATGGGCACGAGGGCCAGCAGCGCGAACGATCCGGCCAGCACGAGCCCGGCGAGCGTGATCGCCGAGGAGGCGCGCGAGGCGGCGTCGGGCACCGCCTCGCGCAGCGGCCGGTGGCGGGCCTCGGTCCACACGCGGCCCACGAGGAAGACGTTGTAGTCCGAGGCCAGCGAGATCAGCAGGACGGCGGAGACGAAGGGCACGAAGTACGTGATCCCGTCGTAGTGCAGGACGTCCTGGAAGACGTAGGTCGCGAGGCCGAGCCCGGCCACGAGCGCGAGCACGCTGGTCACCAGGAGGTACAGCGGCGCCACGAGCGCCCGCAGATAGACGACGAGGATGATGAAGATGACCACCAGGGCCGTCGGCGCGATGCGCTTGAGGTCGGCGTTGGTCTTGTCGATCGTCTCCGCCGACAGTGCCGTGTCGCCGGCGATCCCGACCTGCGCGTCGGGCAGCCCGGCCCGCCGCAGGAGCACCGGCAGCGCCGTCTGGATCTGGCGCAGGATCGAGATCGCGCGCGCGCCGAGCGGGTCCGCCCGCAACACGAGGAAGTACCGGGCCGCGTCCCCCGACCGCGAGCGCGTCGCGCCGAGCCGCACCCCGCCCGCCGGCTGCTGCGCCGGCCCGAGGACGAGGGCGACGGCGGGGCGGCGGGCGAGCTCGAGCTGCAGGCGCTCCAACGCCCGGCGCCGCAGGGCGATCCCCGGCCCCGAGACGACGAGCACGCTGGGGGAGAGCACGCCAGGTGCGAAGCCGCGCGCCGCCTGCTCGTAGGCGACGCGCACGTCGTTGCCGGCCGGCAGCCCGCGGATCACCGGATCGCTCAGGCGCAGGCGCAGCAGACCGCTGCTGCAGATCGCGATCAGCAGCAGGCACAGGCACGTGGCGAGCACGGGGCGCTCGCAGGCGAAGGCCACGGCGCGCGTGCGCGTGGGGCGCTCGGCGCGGCCGCTCGTGGGCTCCTCACCGCTGGAGGCGGCCGCGAGCTCGCGTCCCGGGCGGCGGGGCCAGAAGACCGCCGGGCCGACGAGCGCCAGCAGAGCCGGCACGAGGGTCATCGAGACGGCCATGCCCACGAGCACCGCCAGGGCCAGCCCGGGTCCGAAGGCCCGGAAGAAGCCGAGCTCGGCGACGAGCAGCGTCATGGCGGCCGCGGCCACCGTGATGCCGGCGACGAAGACGATCGGCGTGATCTCCGCGGTCGCCCGCCACGCGGCCGGCAGCCGCTCGAGACCCTCGCCGAACAGCGCCCGCAGGCGGGAGAGGTAGAAGACCGAGTAGTCGGTGACCACGCCGAAGAGCAGCACGACGATCACCGGCTCGACCTCCTGGGGGACCGACACGCCCAGCCGCTCGCCGATCCAGCCGACGAGGCGGACGGCGATGAGGTACGCGACGGCCACGGCGACGAGCGTGACCGCCGGCGCCCCGAAGGCCCGGAAGCGCAGCCCGACGGCCCCGACGACGAGCAGCACGGTGGCCAGCTCGACGAGCGGGAGGTGGTCGTGGATGAGATCGGACTGCTCCGCCCGCGCCGGGGCCTGGCCGGTCACGCCCGCGAACTCGCTGGGGGCCGGCCGCACCTGCTCGCGCACGAGCTCGCGGCCGACGTTCAGCCGACGGTGCAGCCCGACCGACGGCTGGAAGAACAGGTAGGTCAGCGCGGTGGTCGAGCGCTCGCGCGAAAACGGCGGCTGGCCGAGGGTGTTGGCCAGCGGCAGGGCCGCCGCCACGACGTCGAAGCGGGGCAGCTCGTGCCGGGTGAGCGCGCCGGCCCGCCGCACGGTCTCCAGCTGCCGTTCGGCCGACAGGCCTCCGGGGTCCCGTTCGACCACCAGCGTGCGCGACAGCAAGGGGAAGCCGAACTGCGTCTTGGAGGTGATCTCCGCGTCGATCGCCGCGGCCTGCCGGGGGGCCAGCGCCCCGAGCCCGCCCGAGCCGGCCTGCTTGATCGTCGGCAGCGTCAGCGTCACGAGGATCGCGAGCGCGACCCAGACGCCCAGCACTGCCCACCGCCACCGGACGGAGGCGGCGGCGAGCCGGGCGCCGCGCCCAGCCGTCACCGCTCCGGGCGCGGGCGTGAGAGCCCGGCGCGCGCGAGCTCGGCGTCGGCGAGCGCCGTGTAGCGCCCGTCGACCACGTCGGCCCACGGGTCGTCGGCGATCGCCAGCAGTCGCCGGTACGGAAGCGTGTGCAGCGCCCGGTGCGCGAGGGCGCGCTCCAGCTCGTCGGCGGGGATCGGGCGGGCGAGCAGCGCGCGCAGGCTGCGGCGTTCGCGAACCGCGGCCAGCCGCAGCGGGACGTAGAGTCCGAGCACCGGCACCGCCGGGATCACCGCGATGGCCAGCGCCAGCATCCAGCTCAGGTTGCGCCCGCTCTGGCGGCTCGCCCGGCCGGAGGCCACGGCGCTGCGTCCCGCGTCCTGCACCCGCGAGGCGGCGTCCTTCACGCGCCCGCCGACGAGCGGCACGGACCCCACCGCCTTGATCGCGCCACCCGTGTCCTCGATGGCCCGCCCGACGCGCGTGACGGTGTCCGACACCTGTCGCAGCCCGCGCACCTCGCGGCCGATGGCGAGGCCGAGGATCACCCACACGAGGACCCACGCGAGCAGTACGACGTCAAGCACGAGCAGCGCCCGGCCCCTGGGTATGAGCAGCTGGAGTGATCCCATCGGCCGTCCGCATACCCCCAGGATCCTCGGACAGTCCGCGCACGATGAGCGTTGCCTAAGGGCCGGGCCGGGCCGGCCGGCTTCCGATAGACTCACTATCCGTAAGCAGTTTCCACCCGGAGCCATCTGATCAGACGATGAACAAGCTTTCCTCCTTCGGCCGCGACACGGGCCTGCAGGTCCGCATGGCGACCGTCATGTTCCTGCTCGGCCTGCTCTACGTCGCGTTCGTCGGCGCGCTGTTCCTCGCGGGTGTCTCGGCGGTCCTCATCGTCGTGATCGCCGGCGGCCTCGCGCTCATGCAGCTCTTCGCCTCGGACAAGCTCGCGCTGTCGGCCATGGGCGCCCGCGTGGTCTCGCCCGCCGAGGCGCCGGAGTTCCACGCGATGATCGACCGCCTGTGCGTGCAGGCCGACCTGCCCAAGCCGAAGGTCGCGATCGCCAACACCCGCATGCCGAACGCCTTCGCCCTGGGCCGCTCGCCCAAGAACGCCACCGTGTGCGCGACGACCGGGATCATGGAGATCCTCTCCCCCGCCGAGCTCGAGGGCGTCATGGCCCATGAGCTCACCCACGTCGCCAACCGCGACGTCATGGTCATGACCCTGGCCTCGTTCTTCGCGACGATCGCCGCCTACATCGTGCAGTTCGGCTTCCTCTTCGGGGGTGGCGGCGGCTACGGCGGCGGCTACGGCGACGACGACGAGGACGGCCTCTCGATGATCGCCGTGGTGTTGATCTCCGTGGTCGTCTACGCGGTGTCGTTCCTGCTCATGCAGGCCCTCTCGCGCTACCGCGAGTTCGCGGCCGACCGCGGCGCGGCGATCATCACCGGCCGGCCGAGCGCGCTCTCGTCCGCCCTCATGAAGATCTCCAGCGGCATGCACCAGATCCCGAAGCAGGACCTGCGGGCGACGTCGCAGCTGTCGGCCTTCTACATCTTCCCGCCCGGTGCCGGCAAGGCGATCTCCGGGCTGTTCATGACCCACCCGCCGATGGAGAAGCGGATCGCCGCGCTGCAGCGCCTCGAGGGGCAGCTGCAGGCCGGCTGAGGGTCACCCACACGGGGCCGTGGGCGGGCGAGGAGGAGAGGCGCTCGCCCACGTCCCAACCGCGCGCTGGCTGACGTGCCCACCTAGCCCCCGTCGACGTCGCGCCGGCGCAGCAGGAGCGTCCCGAGCCCGACCAGCAGCACCACCCAGGCCACGAGCAGCGCGAGCGCGAGCCCCGGGGCGAAGAGGTCGGCGGTGCCGTCGCCGATGTCGGACTCGGTGACGCCCGACGGCAGGCCGACGAGCGGTCCGAAGCGCCCGACCGAGGGCGCGAGCCCGAGCAGGACGGGCTCGACGATGAACCCGAGCGCGAGCAGCCCGACGATGGCGACGGGCTGGTTGCGCACCAGGGCGCCGACGCCCACGCCGAGGCAGCCGAGCAGCGCCGCGAGCACGAAGTTGCGCCAGGCCAGGTCGACGAGATCGCCCGCCGGCGGGGTCGGCTGGTCGCGGGCTGAGAGGATCACCATGCCGGCCACGTCGACCGCCACCGTGATGAGCACGGAGAGCGCCACGCCCGCGGCGGCGTAGGCGAGCGTCTTGGCGAGCATGAAGCGCACGCGGTCGGGGGCCGCCAGCAGCGAGCTCGTGATCGTGCGGTGGCGCCACTCGCCGGAGATCCCCACGACGGCGAGCACGAGGATGAACAGCGTCGTCAGGTCGGACTCGAAGACGTCGGAGCGCACGGAGCTCGCCGTCGGCTCCGTGAGCGCCGCGGTGAGGATGGTCAGCAGCAGCGAGAGGACGACCGCGGTGGCGGCGAGCGCCACGAAGGTCCGCGTCGTGCGCAGCTTGATGAGCTCGGCCGTGAGCAGGGCGCCCATCAGGCGCCCTGATCCGTGAGCGCGAAGAAGGCGTCCTCGAGCGACTGGGAGAGGGCCGTGAGCTCGAGGACGGCGACGCCCGCCTCGTGGGCCGCGAGGCCGACCGCGTCCGTCGTGGCCGGCACCCGCAACGCGCCGGACCCGGCGGGCTCGGGCGCGAGCTCGCGCTCGCGCAGCGCCGCAGCCAGCCGCTCGGCGTCCGGCGTGCGCACCCGGGTGACGGGGCCGCCGGCGGAGCCGAGCACCGTCTCCAGCGTGCCCTCGGCCCGCAGCGCGCCGTGGGCGATGACCACGACGTCGTCCACGCTCTGGGCGACCTCGGCGAGCAGGTGGCTGGAGACCACCACGGCGCGGCCCCGCTGGGCCTCCGCCCGCAGCAGTCCGCGCATCCAGCGGATGCCGGGCGGGTCCAGCCCGTTGGTCGGCTCGTCGAGCACGAGCACCTCGGGGTCGCCGAGCAGCGCGGCCGCGAGCGCGAGCCGCTGGCGCATGCCCATGGAGTAGCCCTTGACCCGCCGGTCGCGCGCGGGGGTGAGGCCGACGTGCTCGAGCACCTCGTCCACCCGGCGCGGGGGATGGCCGCCGGCCGCGGCGAGCACGCGCAGGTGGTTGCGGCCGGAGCGGCCGGGATGGAAGCTCGCGTCCTCCAGGACGGCGCCGACCTGGGCGCTCGGGTGCTCGAGCTCCTCGTAGCGGCGGCCGCCGAACGTCGCGGTCCCGCCGTCGGGCCGCACGAGGCCGAGCAGCATCCGCAGCGTCGTGGACTTCCCCGCGCCGTTGGGTCCGAGGAAGCCCGTGACCCGGCCGGCGGCGACCGTGAAGCTCAGGTCGTCGACGGCCTGCACCTGGCCGTAGCGCTTGCGCACCCCGTCGATCTCGATGGCCGCCATGTGCGGCAGCGTGCCAGACGGCCCCGACGGCGGGCCGGCGACCTAGCCGCCGGTGAAGCCGCGCAGGGCCCGGAAGGCCGGCTCGAGCGCGTCGTAGAGCCCGGCGAAGGTCGGCAGCAGGTCGGCGTAGACCGCGGCGGCGCCCGCGTCGGGCTCCACCAGCTCGCCGATCTCGACGAGGTCGGCGGCGACGTCGATCGAGTCCACGGCGCCGAGCGCCTCCATGCCGAGCAGCGCGGCCCCGAAGGCCGAGCCCTCGTGGCCCTCGGGGAAGCCGACGGGCATCCCGAGCGCGTCGGCGAGCATCTGGCGCCACAGCCCGCTGCGGGCGAAGCCCCCCGTGGCCCGGACCTCCCGCACCTCGTTGCCGGCGTCGCGCAGGGAGGCGAGCACGAGCGCGAGCTGCTGGCAAACGCCCTCGAGCGCCGCCCGCACGAGGTGGCCGCGGCCGTGGTGGCGGTGCAGGCCGACGTAGGCGCCGCGGGGCACGGCGCTCCAGTGGGGCGCCCGCTCGGACAGCAGGTAGGGGAGCATGACGAGCCCCGCGCAGCCGGCGGGGACCTCGCCGGCCAGCTCGAGCAGCGCCGCTTCCGGGTGCTCGCCGAGGTCGGGGGCCAGCGCGTCGCCGGCCCACTGCAGGACGACGCCCCCGTTGTTGATCGCGCCGCCCACGACCCAGCGCCCGGGCGTCAGCGCGTAGGAGAACACGCGGCCCTGCGGATCGACGCCCGGGTGCTCGGCGGTCAGCCGCAGCGCGCCGCTCGTGCCGATGGAGCATGCGGCCACACCGGGGCGCACGGCCCCGACGCCGAGGTTAGCGAGCGGCCCGTCGCCGGCGCCGGCGACGATCGGCAGGCCCAGCTCGGGGCTGTCGAGGAGCTCCTTGGCGGGGACGAGGCGCGGGAGCTGCTCGGCGCGCACGCCCGCGAGCTCGAGCGCCTCCGGGTCCCAGGCGAGCTCGTCGAGCGCCATGAGGCCCGTGCCGGAGGCGACGGAGTGGTCCATCACCCACTCGCCGGTCAGCTCGTGCAGCACGAGCTCCTTGATCCCGGCCCAGCGCTGGACGCGGCGGAACGTGTCCGGGTCCTGCTGCCGGAACCAGCAGAGCTTGGCCAGCGGCGCCATCGGGTGCAGCGGCGTGCCCGTGCGCGCGTGCAGCTGCGGGTGGTCGGCCCGCAGCGCCTCGGCCTGCTCCGTCGCCCGGGTGTCGGCCCAGGTCAGCAGGTCGGTGACCGGCTCGTCGTCGGCGCCCAGGCCCACGAGGGAGTGCATGGCGCTGCTGCAGCTCACGCCGGCGGCCTCCGGCGAGTCGGCCAGCGCGGCCTGCAGCGTGCGCACGACCGCGTCGGTGACCTCCCGCGGGTCCTGCACGGCCCAGCCGGGATGCGGCTCGTGCAGCGGGTACTCGGCGCCGCGGACCGCCCCCATCGTCCCGTCGGTGGCGAACGGGGCGGCCTTGACGCTCGTCGTCCCGATGTCGAGGCCCACGACCCGATCCACTCAGACCCCCGGGCTGAGCGCGAGCGCGAAAGCCATGCCGAGGCCCGACCCCATGGCGCGCGGCTTGCCCGGCGGGCCGGGGCGACAAACCGGCGCGCGGGCCCGGCCTCGCCGTGGCGCCCGCCTACCCTGCGGACATGGGCTTCATGGACGTCTTCCGCGGCAAGACCAAGCTCCGCCAGCCGACGGACGACCGCCTGTTCGCGATGAGCACCGCCTACGTCGCCATGGAGGAGGCGGGGCTGACGCCGACGGGCAAGGCGGCGATGGTCTTCCAGCCGCTCGGCACGACGGACTTCGAGGCGATCGTGCGCGACATGGAGGAGGTCGTCGAGGCGACGGGCACCGAGACCGGCACGACCATCGAGAGCCGCGACGACTCGTTCGGCTACCGCTGGATGGTCCTCGCCGACCCGGAGTTCGAGGACCTCGTCGTCGGCCTCAACGCCGTCAACGGGGCGTTGCGCGACGGGGGCTACGGCGACCGGGTCCTGTGCGCGCTGTTCGCCTTCACCGACGACCGGGGGCGGCCGGTGCACTGGATCTACAACGTCAAGCGGGCGACGTTCTACCCCTTCGTCCCGAGTGGGGGCGACCAGTCCCGCGACTCGGAGCGCGAGCTGCAGCTCAAGGCCCGCCACGGGAACGACCTACCGGTCGAGGAGGACCTCAGCCGGTGGTTCCCGCTCTGGGACGTCCCGCTCTAGCGGGTCTCCGGCCCGCGCGGGCCGGGGACGCGGCGGGCATCGCCGGCGTCCACGTCGCGGTCTGGCGCGAGGCCTACGCGGGCCTGGTCCCGGATGGGTTCCTCGCCCGCTTCGCCGCCCGGCGGGTCGAGCGCTGGACGGGCCATCTCACCGCGGCGGACGCCGTGACCGTGGTGGCCGAGGCCGCGCGGTCGATCCGGGCACCGGCGTCCCGGAGGTCCGACTCGTGCGGCTCGGCTGGCCCCACGCCGCGCCCGGCTCGGCGCTCCCGGTCGCTCCGCTGCACCACGGCAGCCGAGCGCCGGGCGTGGTCGCCGTGAGAGACCCCGCCGGTCCGCGCGGGCGACCACGGCCGGTCAGCCGAGGGCGTGGTCGCGCCGACGGACCGCGCGGTGGCCGCTGCGCCGCGGCCGCCGGCCTAGGGGCAGTAGAGCGTCAGCGGCCGGCCCAGGGCGCCGAGCCGCGAGCGCTCGCCGCGCCCGCGCGCGGTGGCGCCGCCCCAGCGCGTCCAGTGGATGCGCTCGGCGAGGCCGTGCGCGCCGAAGCCGAAGCGCTTGGGCTTGGCCACCAGACCGCGGAGGCCGGGAAAGGACGTCCGGGCGCCCGCGAGCGCCGGGGCGGCGACGGCGACCGACAGCGCGACGACGAGCGCGAGCGGGAGCGCGACGGCGCGGCGCATGCCCTCAGTCGGGGATCAGGCCGTCGCCGGTGAACTCGCCCCGTGCCTCGGCGAAGGAGAGATCGGGCGGCGGGAGGATGACGTCGGAGCCGGCGAGCTCGTTCTCGTCCAACGCGTGCCCCTCCGCGCGCACGAGCTGGATCATCTCGTCGAAGAGAGCGTGGAAGCGCGGCTCGTCGTCGCCTTCCACCGCGCTCACCGCCTCGTTGTCCAGGCCGTTGAGCCGATCGACGATCTCCTCGGGGAGCCGGTACTGGCCCTCCGTGGCGATCCGGACGATCACGTGGACTGTTCCTTCGACGACGATGAGGAGCCCTCTTCCAGCGCGGGCGCGTCGGGCGCCGAGCCCGAGCCGAGCTCGGCCTTCATCTTCTCGAGCTCGGAGTCGACCTCGCCGCCCGTGGAGAGCTGCGCGAGCTGGCGGTCGATGTCGTCCTGGCCGTCGCCGAGCGTCAGGGCGTCGTCGAAGGCCCCCGAGGCCTCGAGCTCGTCCATCGCGTTGGCGCGGGCGCGCATGTTCTCCGTCTTGTCCGAGGCGCGCTGCATGGCCAGCCCGACGTCGGCCATCTCCTCGCCGACGCCCGTCGCCGCCTCCGAGATCCGCACGGAGGCCTCCGCGGCGGAGTACTGCGCCTTGATGACCTCCTTCTTGGTCCGGAACTGCTCGAGCTTGCCGCGCAGCTTCTGCTCCTTGTCGATGAGCTGCTGCTGCTGGGACTCGAGCTCGGTGACCTGGCCGTCGAGGCTCTGGAGCTCCGTCTGCGCGAACTGCTTGCGCTCGAGCGCCGTGCGGGCGAGCTCCTCGTTGCCCTGGGCGAGCGCCTGGCGGGCCTGCGTGTCGAGCTTGACCACCTGCTGCTCGAGCTTGGAGGCCTGCAGCTGCAGCCGCTTCTTGGAGGTGACGACGTCAGCGATGCCCTTCTTGACGTCTTGCAGGAGCTCCATCTGCCGCTGGTAGGAGTACTCGAGCGTCTCGCCCGGATCCTCCGCGCGGTCGAGCAGCTTGGAGATCTTCGCCTTGATCACCGTGGACATCCGTCCGGTTACGCCGGGCACCGCTTCCTCCTGAGTCGCAAGCACATGCTCAGGGCAGCCTACCCGTCAGGGAACCCCGCCCCGTCGCGGATTCCCGCTGAAGTCCACGCGAGCCGGTGCGCCGGCGGGCGGGAGGGTGAGCCCGCTCGGAGGCCGCGGCCGGGTCGAGGCAGCGCGGTCGCCCCGCGCTGCCTCCGGCACCCCCCGGGGCTGGACCTAGAGGCCCTTCGGGTGACGGACCTTGAAGCCCGCGTGCCGGCGCAGCTTGGAGCGCCAGCGCGGGCCCTTGCCGCTCGACACGCGCTCGCCGGCGGCGGAGGTGTCCAGGCGCAGGCCGGCGATGACCGCGTAGGCATGGCCCGGGTTCGTGTAGACGGTGATCCACTTGCCGCGCTTGGCGCGGCCCCAGCGCATGAAGCTCGAGGAGTCCAGCGGGGAGCGCAGCAGCCCGCCGCCCTTGAGCGCGTAGGAGACGGTCCCGGAGCAGTCGTACCCCGAATCCTTGAAGCTCCGGCCGTGCCCACCGCCGTAGACGTATGGCTTGCCGACGATCGTGTTGGCGGCCCAGACGGCGTTCTGGACGGCGACCGGGGCGTCGGCGGGCGCGGCCGCGAGGCCGTTGGACAGGCGCTTGGCCTTCACCCCCGGGACGGTGAGCTCGGCGGGCGCAGCCGGGTCGACGCCGTACTCGACGCCGCCGGTGATGTCGTCGGCCTGCGCGGTGGCGGGCACGGCGAGCGCGAACAGCATGGCAATGAACAGCAGGGCGTAGGCCCGCAAAACAACCTTCTCTTTCGTCGGCCTGCGGGGTTAGCTGACGGGCTGCCGCTGAAAGAGCCTGCGGCCTGCGGTCATCGACCGCGGTTCGCCCCAACGTCCTGGGTCCCCCGTTCTCCGGCTCCCTGCCGGAGATTCGGCGTCTGCTGGGGCGGCAACGTAGCAGGCGCAACGGATCGTGCACCTCGCGGCCGCTAGCGTCGCGCTCATGAGGCGCCGTCTGACGTGGCCGGCCGCGGTGCTCGCCGCGGTCCTCGCGGGGTGCGGCGGAGGCGGTGGCTCGGACCCCGCGCGCTCGGGGGAAGGGGTCCCGGGCCTCGCTCCCCAGCCGACCCCCGGCGCGGCCCAAGCGGCGCCCTCGCCGTCCGCCGCCCAGGCCGCGGCGACCGGCCTGGCGGTGACCAAGAACACCTCGCGAGTGGGCGGCGCCAACCCCGTCGCCAACGCCGCCGCGGTCGCCCGCGCCGTCTACCCATCGCGCGCGCCCGACCTGCGCCCGGCCGTCGTCTCCGTCGCCGACGCCGGCGACTGGCGGGGCGCGATCTCGGCCGCCCAGCTCATGGCCCGGCCCCTGCGCGCCCCCGTCCTGCTCTCGCGCGGCGGCAAGCTGCCGGGGGCGACGCGGGCCGCGCTCACCGCCCTCGCGCCGACCGGAGCGCGGGAGGCGCGCGGCGTCCGGCTCGTCCGGGTCGGCCGCGACGTCCCGGGCGCGGCCGGGCTGCGCTCGGTCACCGCCGGGGGCGACCCGGCCGAGGCGGCCGCCGCCGTCGACGCGCTCGCG
>JBBSPV010000033.1:0-43829 GCA_038258425.1 Solirubrobacterales bacterium
GAGTCGAGCAGCCACACGAAGGGCATCCGCTTGGTCAGCGCGAGGTCGCGCAGGCGCGAGACCTTCAGCTCCCCGGTCATCCCCATGGAGCCGGCCATGACCGTGAAGTCGTAGGCGCAGACGGCGACGTGGCGCCCGTCGTGCCGGGCGGGTGCCCGGGGCAGTGGGGGGGGGCCACCCCCTCCTCGGCCCCCACCGACGCCGAGTGCCTCCAGCGCATCAAGGACTACCTGGGCTTCTTTCCCGCCCACAACGGCGAGCCGCCGCCCCGCCGGCCCACGAAGGATCCCGCCGACCGCGCCGACGACGCGCTGCTCGACGTCCTCCCGGAGTCCAACCGCAAGCCCTACGACATGTACGAGGTCATCCGCCGCATCGTCGACGACGGCGAGCTCTTCGACCTCAAGCCCCAGTGGGCGAAGACGATCATCACGTGCCTCGCCCGCTTCGACGGCCGGCCCGCCGGCATCGTCGCCAACCAGCCGCGCCAGCTCGGGGGCATCCTCGACAACGACTCCGCCGACAAGGCCGCGCGCTTCGTGAACCTCTGCAACGCTTTCGGGATCCCGCTGCTGTTCCTCCAGGACGTGCCGGGCTTCATGGTCGGCACGAAGGTCGAGCAGGCGGGGATCATCCGCCACGGCGCCAAGCTGCTGCACGCGGTGGCGGCCGCGACCGTCCCGAAGGTCACGGTCGTGGTGCGCAAGGCCTACGGCGCCGGCTACTACGTGATGTGCGGGCGCGCCTACGAGCCCGACCTGATCGTGGCCTGGCCGAGCGCGGAGATCTCGGTCATGGGCGCCGAGGGGGCCGTGGAGATCGTCTTTCGCAAGCAGGTGGAGGCCGCGGAGGACCCGGCGGCGAAGAAGGCCGAGCTGATCGCCGCCTACCGCGACGTCATCGACGTCTACATCGCCGCGCGCAACGACATGGTCGACGACGTGATCGACCCGCGCGAGACGCGGTCCGTCGTCTGCCGGGCGCTCGAGATGGCCGAGGGCAAGACGGTGCAGCGGCCCTGGAAGCGCCACGGGGTCGTGCCGGTCTGAAGCGTCGTATCGATCCGCGCAAGGCGGTATAACCCGGCCGACCATCGGAGAGGGGAGCTCGGATGTACCAGCAGGTGACGGACCCCGTCGGGGGATCGCTGTTCGGCTCGGCGGTGGTGGCCTTCCTGCCGCTCCTGACCCTGTTCGTGCTGCTCGGCGGCCTGCGCGTGAAGGCCATGGTCGCCGGCGCGGTGGCGCTCGTCGTGGCGCTGCTGGTGGCCATCATCGCCTACTCCATGCCCGTCGGCCAGGCGCTGCTGGCCGGCACGGAGGGCGCGGTGTTCGGCTTCTTCCCGATCCTGTGGATCGTCATCGCGGCCGTCTGGGTCTACAACCTCACGGACGCGACGGGCTACTTCGCCGTCCTGCGGCGCACCGTCGGCCGGCTGTCGGACGACCAGCGCATCCAGGCCGTGATCGTCGCCTTCGCCTTCGGCGCCCTGATCGAGGGACTCGCCGGCTTCGGCGCTCCCGTGGCCATCACCGCGGTCATGCTCGTCGGACTCGGCTTCCACCCGGCCAAGGCCGCCGCGCTCGCGCTGATCGGCAACACCGCGCCGGTGGCCTTCGGCTCGATCGCGGTGCCGATCACCACCCTGGCCGGGCTCACCGACCTCCCCGTCGACGACCTCGGCGCCCAGGTCGGCAGCCAGACGCCGGTGCTCGCGGTGTTCGTGCCCTTCATCCTCATCGGGGTCGTGGACGGCACCCGGGGCCTGCGCCAGTGCTGGCCGGCGGCGCTCGTCGGCGGCCTCGCCTTTGCGGTGATGCAGGCGGTCTCGGCCCACCTGATCTCCGTCCAGCTGACCGACATCATCGCCTCGCTCGTGGCCCTGGCGGCGATCATCGGCCTGCTGCGCGTGTGGTCACCGGGGGAGACGATCGGCGCCGAGGCCGCCGGCCGGCCGTCCATGGCCGGCGCGGCAGCGCACGACCCCGCGCACGAGGCGGCCGTGGAGCGGCGCGACCGCACGACGGACCCCACGAGCGAGATCGTCGCAGCGCTCGTGCCCTACGTGATCATCATCGCGGTCTTCGCGCTCGCCCAGGCGGGGCCGATCAAGGACTTCCTCGCCAAGGGCGGGACGGAGTTCGGCTGGCCGGGCCTCGACGTGACCAACCCGCAGGGCGAGGCGGTGTCGGCGACGACGTTCAACTTCAACATCGCCTCGACGGCCGGGACCCTGATGTTCGTCTGCGGCTTCCTCACCGCGCTGGCGCTGCGCATCAAGCCGGGCGTCGTGTTCGGGACGCTCGGCTCCACCCTGCGCCAGCTCGCCCCCGCGATCGTCACGGTCATGACGGTGCTGGCGCTGGCCTACGTCATGAACCTCTCGGCCCAGACCACGACGCTCGGCCTGTGGCTGGCGGGTGCCGGCGGCGCCTTCGCCCTGCTCTCGCCGGTGGTCGGCTGGCTCGGGGTGGCGGTGACGGGCTCGGACACCTCCTCCAACGCACTGTTCGGGACGCTGCAGGTCGCGGCCGCCAAGGACGCCGGCATCTCGCCCACCCTGCTCGCCGCCGCGAACTCCTCCGGGGGCGTGCTCGGCAAGATGATCTCCCCACAGAACCTCGCGATCGGCGCGGCCGCGGTCGGCCTGGCCGGGAAGGAGGGCGACCTGTTTCGCAGCGTCGTGAAGTGGAGCCTGATCATGCTGCTCGGCATGGCCATCCTCGTCTACCTGCAGTCCACCTCCGTGCTGGACTGGATGGTCGTGGGGAGCCCGTAGGGCGGCCCTCCGTGGCCGCCGTCGTCCTGGCCGCGCCGGTCGCGGCCCTCGCCGCGGAGCTGGCCGGGCTGCCCGGCGCGGTCGCCGTCGTCCTCGGCGGCTCGCGGGCGACGGGCGCGCACCGGCCCGACAGCGACGGGGACCTCGGCCTCTACTACCGCGGCTCCCAGCGCCCGCTGGACCCCGGCGACATCCGCGGGCTGGGCTATTCCGGCCACGTGTCCGGGCTCGGCGAGTGGGGACCGATCGTTCACGGCGGCGCCTGGCTGACCGTCGACGGCACGCCCGTCGACGTGCTCTTCCGGGACCTGGACACCGTCGGGAGGTGGCTCGAGGACGCCGAGCACGGCCGCTTCGAGGTGCTGACGCAGAACGGCTACCTCGCCGGCGCGCCGACCTACCTGCCGGTGGGCGAGCTCGCGCTCTGCCGGCCCGTGGCCGGCGAGCTCCCGCGCCCCGGCTTCCCCGCCGCGCTGGCCGCCGGCGCGCCGGCGCGCTGGGCGGGCCGCGCCCGGGTGTCGCTCATGTTCGCCGGGACCTACGCGCGCACGCCCGACCCGGCCTGCTGCGCCGGCATGCTCGCCCACGCCGTGCTGTGCGCGGGCCACGCCCGGCTCGCGGGCCGGCGGGAGTGGGCGCTCAACGAGAAGCGGCTCGTGCACCGGGCCGGGCTCGACGACGTCCAGTCCCGCTTCGCCCGGCCGGGAGCGACGCCGGCCGAGTTGACCGCCACCGTCGCCGAGGTGGCCGCGGCGCTCGGCGTCGAGCCGCTCACCGCCCGCTGAGCCGGGCTAGGGCGCGGCGATCGGCGTAGCGAGCTCGACGAGCGTGCCGAACGGGTCGCGCACGTAGGCGACGCGCTGGCCGTGCGGCTTGTCCATCGGGGTGGCGAGCGACTCGCAGCCGGCCTCGACCGCCCGGGCGTGGGCCGCGTCGACGTCGTCGGCGACGAGGGCGAGCTCGACGTTGGGCGGCGCTCCGTCGGCCGGCGCGCGGCGCACGCCCCCGTCGACGTTGCCCTCGCCGAGCGTGTACGCCGCGAACGCGAGGCGGGTCGGGCCGGTGTCGAGCTGGGCGTACGTGCCGTCCGGGGCCGCGAACTCCCCCGTGAGACCGAAGGCGCGGGCGTAGAACGCGCTCGCGGCGGGCGGGTCGTCGACGTAGACGATCACCCAGCCGAGCTGCAGCTGGGATTCGCTACCGGCCACGAGCCTTGCGCTCGCGGCTGTAGTCCCACCAGGGCCGCGCCGGGCCGCCGTCGGCGAAGTCGACCGCCGCGACGAAGGTGTCCAGCAGGCAGGGGTCGTGCCGACGGCCGTCCATCGCGCAGAGGCGCTCGAACAGCGCCTCGGGGTCCTGGCCGCGCAGGTCCTCCGCGCGCTCGACGCCGAGGCGGCCGAGCTTGCCGGCCACGGCCGGCCCGACGTTGGGGACGGACGTCAGGTCGCTCATCGGACGCATGATGACGGCTCGACCGAGGGTCGTCTTGGAGGAATCGGCCCTCGCGGGAGAGTGCAGTGCGGATCCGGTGGACGCGATCGGGCATGCCTGGCGTGCACGATCGCGCCCAGCGGCGCGTCTCAACGAGCTCGGCCGCCGGGCTCACGTCCGGAGCACGACGGACGCCGGCGCCCCGGCGAGCGCGCGGCAGTCATGCGCGAAGTGGGCCTGGTCCGCGTAGCCGGCATCCAGCGCGACGCGACCGAGGTCCCCGCCGCCGCGCGCCGCCCCCAGCGCGCGCTGAAGGCGCAGGACCCGCGCGAGCAGCTTCGGCCCGTAGCCGACGGCGCGCGACACGCGCCGTCGCAGGTGGCGCTCGCTGACGCCGAGCTCGGCGGCGACCATGGCGACGCGGACGTCGGCCCCCGCCAGCCGCACGACGGCCTCGCGCACCAACGGATCCGGCGGCCGCACCCGGGCGGCGCGATCCGCCAGGGCGCTGCGCAGCGCCGCGACGGGGTCCGGGTGCTCGTCCACCGCGGCCTCGAGCCGCGCGCCGTCGTCGCCCCACAGCTCGGCGGCCGGCACGCGCACGTCGCGCACCGCCTCGCCGGTGAGCTGCAGGAGCCCCGGCCCGGCCCCGGGGCGCAGGCGCGCGCCGACGACGCGCCGCCCCGTGGCGACGGGAACGAGGAAGGCTCGGGTGTTGGCGCCGACGACGTGGGTGCCGACGCCCTCGGTCCAGACGAGGTCGACGCACCCGTCCGGCACGACGCGAACGGGCGCCGCGCCCGCGCCGCGGCGCTCCCACGTACAGGCGAGCCACGGCGCCAGCTCCGACGGCGGCGCGTGCTCTCGGTAGCTCATGGCCCGAGCTTACGCCTGGCTCGCCCGCACCGAGCGTCAGTCGTGCTGCGGTCGCCAGAGCGACCAGATCCCGACTGACGCTGCCGCTCCGGCTCCCCCGCGGCGCGGGCGCCCGAAGCTTCAGTCGCCTCCTGGTCGCCGGGGCGACCAGCCGGCGACTAACGCCGTGCCGTGCCACGCCGTCGGCCGCCCGGCGTGCCACGGCCGCGCCGGGTGTCGTGCGCCCGCCCTCCGGCGTGTCGCGCCCCGCGTCGCAGTCGTGCGCCCGCCCGTACGGCGCGTCGCGCCCCGCGCCGCAGTCGTGCGCCCGCCCCTACGGCGCCCGCAACCGCGCCGCGACCCGCCGGGTGGCCACGCCGTCGGCGGAGGCGACGACCGCAGCCGTGCAGTCGTCCACGGTGCCCACCGCCGCGCTGCCGGCGCGGCTCGTGGCCAGCCGGCCGCGACCGCCGGCGAAGGGGACGGTGCGCGGGCGGCCCGGGGTGAGGGCCGCGAGACGCGCCAGCGCGTCGTCGCCGACCTTCGGCCCGTCGCTCGTGAGCGTCGTCGCGCGGACCGGGGCGCCGTCCACCGAGAGCTCGGCGGCGCGCACGGCCGGCAGCTCGGCGCGGGTCCGGGCGGGCAGGACGGTGCGCACCGTCTCGAGGGCCGCCCCCGTCACCGGTCGTGCGGGCAGCCCGCGCAGCAGCCGGGCCACGGCCACCGGATCCGTGCCGCGGCACGCGCCCGCCTTCTCGGAGCGCACGAGCCGCAGCCCGCCGAAGACCGCCGCGGCCAGGGCGACGCCGATCAGCACGATGACCAGGCGCCGGTGCACGCGCGGCAGGTTCGCAGGCGCCCGCGTTGCACCGGCCCGGCGGGTTCGTCAGAGTGGGCAGTGGCACGTCCCACTCGCCGCAGCACCCGCCATGGCCCTCGACGACCCCGTCATCCTCACCTGCGCCATCTCCGGCGCGCTCGCGAACCGCGAGCAGTGCCCGGCGATCCCGTACACGCCGGCGGAGTACGCGGCCGAGGCGCGCCGGATCGTCGACGAGGGCGGCGTCCACATCCACATCCACGCCCGCACGCCGGACGGGACGCCGTCCTATGCCGTGGAGGATTTCGCGGCGATCCGGGCCGCGATCGTCGCGGAGGTGGGCGACGCGGCGATCGTGAACTTCTCCACCGGCGCGGTCGGCGTCCCCGTGGCGCAGCGCGTCGCCTACCTGCGCGAGTGCCGGCCGGACGTCGCCGCGCTCAACATGGGCTCGCTGAACTACGCGAAGTACTCCACCCGCCGGCGGGCCTTCGTCTTCGACCTCGTCTTCGCCAACCCGTTCGACGAGATCATCGAGCTGCTGCAGGCGATGCGCGAGCTCGGCATCAAGCCGGAGCACGAGTGCTTCGACACGGGCCACGTCGGCTCGCTCTGGCCCCTGATCGACATGGGGCTGATCGACGCGCCGCTGCACGCCGACTTCGTCATGGGGGTGCTCGGGGGCGTGGCGCCGACGGCACGCAACCTCGCGGCCATGGTCGACAACCTTCCCGAGGTGGCGAATGCCGGGCCCGCTTCCGCCGACCACCTGGCCGGCGGAAGCACCCGCAGTCACCACTGGGGCGTGATCGGGATCGGGCGCGTCCAGTGGCTGCTCGTCGCGGCGGCGCTGACCCTCGGCGGGTCCGTCCGCGTCGGCCTCGAGGACAACCTCTACCTCCCGGACGGAACGATGGCGGGCTCCAACGGCGAGCTGATCGCCCGCGCGCGCCGCATGACCGAGGACGTCGGGCGGCGGCCGGCCACGGTGGACGAGGCCCGGGCGCTGCTCGGACTGCCGGCGCGAGCGGCCGCGTGAGCCTGCCACTGGAGGGCGTCCGCGTCCTGGACCTCTCGCGCCTGCTGCCGGGCGGCTTCTGCTCCCTCATGCTCGCCGACTTCGGGGCCGACGTGGTCAAGGTCGAGGACACGGGGGCGGGCGACTACGTGCGCTGGGCGCACCCGGTCGTCGACGGCGCCGAGCCGTCCGCGGCCGGAGCGCTGTTCCTCGCGCTCAACCGCGGCAAGCGCTCCGTGCGCATCGACCTGAAGACGGACGCCGGCCGGGAGGTCCTCCTGCGGCTGGCCGAGGACGCCGACGTCCTGCTGGAGTCCTTCCGCCCCGGTGTGCTCGACCGCCTCGGCGTCGGCTACGAGGCGCTGCGGGCGCGCAACCCGGGCCTCGTGCTGTGCGCGATCACCGGCTACGGCCAGGACGGTCCCAACCGCGACCGGCCGGGCCACGACACGAACTACCTCGGCCTCGTCGGCCTGCTCGGGCTCACCGGGGAGGCGGACGGCCCGCCCGTGCAGGCGGCAGGGCAGATCGCCGACCTCGGAGGCGGGGCGCTGATGGCCGCGTTCGGCATCCTCGCCGCCCTGCGCGAGCGCGACCGCTCCGGCGAGGGCCAGGTCGTCGACGTCTCCATGGCCGACGGCGCGCTGTCCTGGCTGGCCATGGTCGCCGCCGCCCACTTCGCGGGCGCCCCGGCGCCGCGCCGGGGCAAGCTCGAGCTCGCCGGGCGCTTCGCCTGCTACCGGCCCTACGCCTGCGCCGACGGCTGGGTGTCCTGCGGCGCGCTGGAGCCGAAGTTCTGGCTCGCGTTCTGCCGTGGCGTCGGCCGGGAGGACCTCATCGCCGCGCAGTTCGAGCCGCCCGGCTCGGACGGCCACCGTGCCGTCGAGGCGGTCTTCGCCGGCCGCACGCGCGACGAGTGGCAGGCCTTCGCGGACGAGCACGCGTGCTGCGTCGAGCCGATCCTCGAGCTCGAGGAGGCGCTTGAGTCCGACCTCGTGAGGGCCCGGGAGATGGTCGTCGAGCTCGACCAGCCCGGCGCCACCGAGCCCGTCCGGCTGCTCGGCACGCCGGTCAAGCTCTCGCGCACGCCCGCCGATCCGACGCGGGCGCCCGGCCCGTCCCTCGGCGCCGACACCCGCGCGCTGCTGCGCGAGGCGGGCTACCCGGACGCCGAGATCGACGCGCTGCTCGCGGCCGGCGCGGTGGCGGGGACGCCGGAGGGCGTCCAGGGGTCGTTCCTCGGGTGAGCGCCGACACGCGCCCGCCCGGCCGCCTGAAGATGGCCGAGCTCGCCGAGCGCTCCGGCGTCTCGGCCGGCACCGTCAAGCACTACCTGCGCGAGGGCCTGCTCGACGGGGGCGAGCCCGTCGTCCGCACGAGCCGCAACATGGCCTGGTACCCGCCGTCCTACGTGGATCGCGTCCGGCTCATCAAGCGGCTGCAGGAGGAGCGCTTCATGCCGCTGCGCCACATCCGCGGGATGCTCGCGCTCACGGAGGGCCCGCGCACCGGCCGCGCGCAGGTCGAGGCCCGCTACGCCCTTCCGGGCAACGTCCTCGACCGCCTTGCCGAGGTCGGCGCCGTCGCCCCGACCGAGGAGGGCTACGGAGCCGACGACCTGCGGGTGCTCGAGGCCATCCAGTCCTTCCGCTCCGGCGGCTGGGACGAGACGCTCGGCTTCACGGTCCACGACACGGTCCGCTACCGGAAGGCGCTCGAGCCGCTCGTCCGGGAGGAGGTGCGGGTGCTGCGGGAGCGCCTCGCCGGCCAGGTCGACGACGAGCGCGCGGTCGAGCTCGTCCGGGCGGGCGCCGAGCCGCTGCGCGAGCTGATCGGCGCCCTGCACTCCCGGATGCTCCTCGCGGAGCTCGACCGCGTGCTCGGCGGGGCTACTCCGTGACGGAGACGTAGACCCGCTTGCGGGCGCCCGCGACGGTCGCCGAGCCGTCCCCGTTGCGCGGGGCGACGACGAGCGCGTTGGGCGTCTTGGCGGCGGCCGGCGCGCACTCCACGGCGGCGGTCTGACAGCGCGCGACGGCGACCTGACCGGAGAAGCTCGGGTCGGCGACGCCGTCCCCGCTCTGGTCGATCTTGTTCTGTACCGAGACCGAGGCGGTCAGGCCGTGGCCGGCGAGCGAGGCGCCGCTGTTGACGTAGACGTTGGCGTTCGTCGTGTAGGCGTCGATCACGGCGAAGCCGCCGGACTGCTCCTCGATCGCGCCGGCCTCGTTGAGCAGGAACCAGCGCGTCTTGAGCTGCGACGCACTCGCCCCGTCGACTTGGTCGGCGTTGAGGCCGGAGGCCACGCCCGTGGCGTTCGTCGTGAACGGCTTGGTTCCGTCGCCGCCGTTGCTGACCTTGATCTCGCCGCCGAGCACGCCGGAGGACGCGAACTGGAAGGCCTGACCCTTCTTGAGGTTGTTCGCGCGCAGGCACGGGTTGTTGCCCTTGCCCGTCCCGGCGCGACAGCCGTAGATGGCGCCGCCGCCCGAGCCCGACGTGTTCGACTGGCGGGTCGTGTAGCCGCCCGTACGCTGGCCGGTCTCACGCGCGGAGGAGACGACCTTCGTCTCGCGCGAGGCGCGGTTGTCCTTCCCGAGGCGGATGACGTCGCCCGTGGCGGCGACGCCGACGGGTGCGGCGACCACGGCGACGACGGCGCCCGTGAGGATGGCGGCGCGGGTGCGCGGCCGCCCGTCGTGCCGACGCCACCAGCTCTTGATCTGACCGTGTTGGTTGTCCATGTCCGTTGCAGCACCTATCCGGCTGGGAAGTTGTTGCACGTGGGCGGTCAGCGCTGGAAGTGTCATCGCCCTGACGCCCCGGCAAACCCGCCGCCCGAGTGGTTACGGAAACCCGCACATCGCGGCCTGACGGGACAGGCGAGGGGTGACGCTTGTCCAGGATGGAGTGCGGGCCCCATGCCCAGAGCCCGAATGTGAACATGCACGGATCGTCGTCGCCTGGCTGGTGCTGACTTACCCGGTCGTGCTGATCGGCCGGCGGGCCGAGCATCGCCGCCTGCAGCGCCGACGCGCGCTCGACGGACGCACCTGAGCCCGCCCGGCGGTCGCCTCCGGCCGCGCCGACGGGCTGGGGGGAAGGCCGCGCATGCTCGGGCTGACTCCGGGTAGGCGACCCACCTCGTGCTGGAACTCGACGGACTCAGCCGGCGCTTCGGGGCCACCGTGGCGCTGGACGACATGAGCTTCTCCGTGCGCGAGGGCTCGCTGTACGGCTTCGTCGGTCGCAACGGGGCGGGCAAGACCACGACGATGCGGATCGTCCTCGGGGTGCTCGCCGCCGACGGCGGGGAGGTCCGCTGGCGCGGTGAGCGCGTCGGCCGGGACGAGCGCGGTCGGTTCGGCTACATGCCCGAGGAGCGGGGCCTGTACCCGAAGATGCCGGTGGTCGACCAGCTGAAGTTCTTCGCGCGCCTCCACGGCGTCGCGGCGCGCGAGGCGGAGGCCAACGCCCGCCGGCTCGTCGACCGCCTCGGACTCGGGGACCGGGCGCGTGACCCGCTCGAGTCGCTCTCCCTGGGCAACCAGCAGCGCGTCCAGCTCGCCGCCGCACTCGTGCACGAGCCCGAGCTGCTGGTCCTGGACGAGCCGTTCAGCGGCCTGGACCCGCCGGGCGTCGACGTGCTCGCCGACGTCCTCTCCGAGCGTGTGCGGGCCGGCGTCGCGGTGCTGTTCTCGTCCCATCAGCTCGACCTCGTGGAGCGGATCTGCGACGGGGTGGCGATCATCGAGGCCGGGCGGCTGGTGGCCGAGGGCAGCGTGCCCGAGCTGCGCGAGACGCGCGCCGGGCGCCGCTGGGTCGTCGAGCTCGAGGACGTCCCCGGCGACTGGGCGGCGGCGTTGCCCGGCCGGCTCGTCGACGACGCCGACGGTCGCGCGGTCGTCGATCTCGGCGAGGATGGCGACGAGCAGGCGCTGCTCGACGCCGCCCGCCGGGCCGGCCGCGTCCGGCGCTTCGGGCCGCTCGAGCCGACGCTCGCGGATCTGTTCCGCGACGTGGTGGAGACGCGCGCGTGATCGGCGGCCGCGAGGCGATCGCGCTCGTCGCCCGCCGCGAGGTCGTGACCCGCGGTCGCGACCGGACGTTTTTGATCTCGACCCTGATCACGCTCGCCATCATCGCGGCGATCGTCCTGCTGCCGTCGCTCTTCGGGGGTGGGGACGACAAGGCGACCGTCGCCGCCACGCCGCAGGCGCTGGCGACCGCGAAGGCCGCCAAGGCCGTCCAGGGCCAGTTCGACGTCCGCATCGTGCCTGTGCGCGTGGGGTCCGACGCGGCGGCCCGGACACGGGTCGACGACGCCGAGGCCGACCTGGCGCTCGTGCAGGGTGGCCGGCGCATCGTGGCCTCGGGCGGTGCCCCCAGCGGAGCCGTGGACGCCCTGCAGGCGGCCTCGCGCAGCCGGCGCGCGCTCACGGCGCTGCGGGCCTCCGGCGCCGACGCGGCGACCGTGCAGCGCGTCCTCGCACCCCGCCCGCTCGCGGTCACCCAGCTCGACCGTGACTCCGACACGCGCCGGGCCTTCGCCATCATCGCGCTGTTCGTCCTCTACGGCCAGATCCTCGCCTACGGGGTGATGGTCGCCAACGGCGTCGTGGAGGAGAAGGCGTCGCGCATCGTCGAGATCCTGCTGGCCACGATCCGGCCGCGCGAGCTGCTGGCCGGGAAGGTGCTCGGCATCGGGCTGCTGGCGCTCGGCCAGCTGCTGCTCACGGGCGTGGTCGGCCTCGGGCTGGCCGCGCTCAGCGGGCAGGTCGACGTCGGCGCCCGGGAGCTGTCGGTGCTGCCCATCGTGCTGGCCTGGTTCGTGCTCGGCTTCGCGCTCTACGCGTGCGCCTACGCGATGGGCGGCGCCCTCGTCTCGCGCCAGGAGGACGTCAACAGCGCCACGACGCCGTTGACGATGGCGATCCTCGTCTCGCTCGTGCTCGGACTGCAGGCCGGCCAGCACGCCGACGGCTCGCTGGCCCAGGTGCTGTCCATCCTCCCGGTGTCCTCGCCGCTCGTCATGCCGGTGCGGATGGTCGCCGGCGACGTCCCGGTCGCGGAGGTGGCGCTCGCCGTCCTGCTCATCCTCGCCGCCATCGTCGTCGTCGTCCGCCTCGCCGGGCGCATGTACGGTTCCGCGGTGCTGCAGACGGGCGGCAAGCTGTCCCTGCGCACGGCGCTCGGACGTTCGTCTTAAGCCGTAGCTCGCGGCCGGGGCGCGCGGTAGGTTGGCGCTCATGTCCCGACTCCTGCGGGCCGAGCGCGTCCCGCCCGCGGCCCTCGTGCTGCTGGCGCTCGCGGCGGTGGCGGTGTTCGTCGCCGGCTTCGAGCACGTGCGGCTCTTCCATCGCGGCTACGCCTCGGTGGAGGTCGTCGGACCGCTGTTCCTGCTCAACGGGATCGCCTCCGCGGTCGTCGTGCTGCTGCTCGTCTTCGACCGCGTCGCGCTCTTCGTGCTCGGCTCGCTGTCGGTCGGCCTCGGCGCCCTCGTGTCCATCTTCGTCTCGCACACGTGGAGCTTCTTCGGCTTCGCCGAGGCCGGCTACGACGGCCCGGCGACGCTCATCGTCGTCGCCGAACTCGCTGCCACGGTGCTGACGCTCGCCGGCGCCGCCGTCGCCCTGCGCGGCCGGGAGCGGGTGGCGTGAGTCCTCTGCGGCTCATCCTCGCCGCGGCCGTCGTGCTCGTCATGGGCGCCGCCATCCTGGGGATCGGCCAGGGCGAGTCCCCGCTGGCCGCCGCGCCGCCTCGGGGCCGGACCCTCTCGCCGCAGGAGGTCAGGGCCTCGCGCCAGCGCGTCGTGGCTGGCGGCGAGCAGGTGCGACACGGCAGGCACGAGTTCGCCGAGCAGGGGTGCGGGGCGTGCCACACGCTCGCGGCCATCGGCGCCGACGGCGAGCTCGGCCCACGCCTGGACCGCCGGCGCGAGCCGGTCCAGGCGATCGCCGGAAGCATCGCGGAACCCGAGGCGCAGGGGCAGCCCGGCTACGACCGCGAGCTCATGCCGCGCCACTACGAGCAGGAGCTGGGCAAGGAGGGCGTCGCGGCCGTGGCGGCGTTCATCAAGGCCGCGTCGGGCTGAGGCGACGCTCACCAGCGCGCGTCGTGGCGCTCCATTACCCCAAGCCCCGATCGCAGCGCGCCCGCCCGGGGCAGCGTGCCGGCGAAGGTCCCGAACGGCTGCTCGTAGTCCGAGGCGACGACGACCAGCCGCTCGCGGCGGGCGCGCGCGGCCTCCAGGGTGAAGCGCAGCCCCCCGCCCTCGGCGAAGGCGACGCCGTCGAGCCCGTCGAACGCCACGGGTCCGAGCTCGTGCGGCTCGCCGTCGACCCACACCGTGCGCTCGGACGCCGCCGCCGCGTCGTGGAGGCCGGCGACGAGGTTCCAGGCGACGGGCACGCCCGTCGCCGAGACACCGACGCCGGCCGACCAACGCCACGCGGTGCGCCGCGCGTGGTAGCCGGCCGAGTCGTCGACGATGCCGCGCGCGTCGACGGCCAGCCGCCGGTCGCCGAGGCGGACGGTGCCGGTCATGCGCACGCCGCCCTGCTTGCGCGTCCAGGCGTACCCGGGCGCCGGCCCGTGGGGCGAGACGGTCTCCACCCCCGGGCCCTCGTGCAGCGTGAGGTCGACGGCGACCCCCGCGTCGCGGACCCGCACGCGCGAGCCGTCGAGGCGCACGACGCCCGGCCGGCGCGCCGTGCGCTCGGCGAGCGTCCGCGCCGCCCGGTCCCACACCGCGTACCAGGCGACGGGCACCGGGCCGACGTGCGCGATCGCCGCGCACAGCAGCAGCTGCTCGTCGAAGCAGCCGACCCAGCGCCAGCGCTTCAGCGGCCGAGTGCCGAGGCGCAGCGGCAGCCGGGCGGGCGGCAGCGGCACCGCCGGCCGGCCACCAAGACCCGTGCGCCACGGTTGGACGGCGTCCCCCGGCATCGGCCGAGACTATGCTTCGCCCGAAGTTGACTGCCGGGTCAGTCCAGCCGACGGGCAGCGTCCGCGCCGCCGCTGTCCAGCTCACCGCGACGCCCGACCGCGCGCGCAACCTCGCCACGGCCGACCGGCTCGTCCGCGAGGCGGCCGCCGCCGGCGCGCGGCTCGTCGTCCTGCCCGAGAAGTGGTCGGCCCTCGGCACGCCCGGGCAGACGGCCGCGGGCGCCGAGCCGCTGGACGGGCCGGCGCTGACCTGGGCGCGCGAGACGGCGGGCGAGCTCGGCCTCGACCTCGTCGCCGGGTCGATCACCGAGGCGCCGGACGGCGCGGGCGGCAAGGGCCGCAACACGAGTGTCCACGTCGGCCCGGACGGCGCCGACCAGGCCGTGTACCGCAAGATCCACCTCTTCGACGCCGACGTGGACGGCACGGGCTACCGCGAGTCCGCGCTCGAGGCTCCCGGCGAGGACGTCGTGCTCTCGCGGCTCGCCGGCGGCGCCGGGCTCGGGCTGAGCGTCTGCTACGACCTGCGCTTCCCGGAGCTCTACCGGGCGCTGGCCGTCCGCGGCGCTCACGTGCTCGCCGTGCCGGCCGCCTTCACCGTCCCGACCACGCGCGATCACTGGGAGATCCTCCTGCGCGCCCGCGCGATCGAGGACCAGTGCTTCGTCGTCGCCGCCAACCAGGTGGGTCGTGCCGGCCCGGACGGGCCGAGCTGCGGCGGGCGGTCGATGATCGTCGACCCGTGGGGGCTCGTGCTCGCCCAGGCGCCGGACGCCGAGGGGGTCGTGGTGGCCGACCTCGATCTCGACGGGCTCGCCGCGGTCCGTGCGCAGATCCCGTCGCTGGCCAACCGCCGGCTCGAGGTCGCGCGCTGATGGCCACCCGCGCGACCGCGGAGGACCGGCGCCGCCAGATCCTCGACGCCGCCGTGCGGGTGTTCGCGCGCCAGGGCTTCCATGGCTGCCGCGTCTCGGACATCGCGGACGAGGCGGGCGTCGCCTACGGCCTCGTCTACCACTACTTCCAGTCCAAGGAGCTGATCCTCGACACGCTGTTCCTCGAGCGCTGGGACGTGCTGCTCGAGGCGATCGCCGGCGTCCGCAACCGGCGCGGCGAGGCGCGCGACAAGCTGCACTCCGTCGCAGGCTTCATCATCGACTCCTACCGCTACGACCCCGACCTCATGAAGGTCATCATCGTGGAGGTCACCCGGGCGGCGAACTCCTTCGGCTCGCGCCACTTCGGCAGGATCCGCGAGGCCTACCAGGGCATCGCCGACATCGTGCGCGACGCCCAGTCCGAGGGCAGCTTCCGCACCGACGTGGACGCCGGCTTCGCGGCGATGGCCTTCTACGGGGCGATCGAGCAGGTGCTCACGGCCTGGATCTTCGAGGTCTTCGACGGACCGGAACGCGACTACGAGAACGCCAAGACGCTCGTGGTGGCCACGATCTGCGGCGGCCTCGACGCCCCCGCGCCGCAGCGTGTGCTTGACTGAGCCGCGATGAGCGACAACGACCTGGTCAAGCGCCTCGTGTGGTCCGGCCTGCTGGCCGGGGTGGGTGCGCTGGCCTCCATCGCGACCGCGCGGCTGGCCGCCGTCGTCTTCCGCCGCATCTACGACGAGGACCCCCCGGAGTGAGCGCCGCGGACCAGGCGCCGGCCGCCGTGTCGGCCGGTGGCGGGGACGGCGAGCCAAGCCCGCGCTCGGGATCGTCGTCGCCGCTCGACCACGAGGTCATCCAGCAGCACCCCGAGATCCTCGTCGGCGCCGCCTTCGCCGGGGCCTTCGTGCTCGCCCAGGTGCTCAAGGCGCTGGGCAGAAGGGACTAGCCGTGGCCGACTCGGACTCGGATCTGGCGGGCGCCGTCCAGGAGGTCACGGAGCGCGCCCAGCGCATCGTCCGCGACGAGATCGAGCTCGCGAAGGCCGAGGTCACCGAGAAGGCCACGAAGCTCGCCAAGGGCGTCGCCGTCGGTGCGGCCGCGGGCGTGTTCCTGCTCGGCGCGCTGATCTACTTCCTGCACTCGCTGTCCTGGCTGTTCTACCGGCTGTTCTTCAACGACGGCCCCGGTGTGTGGCTCGGCTACCTGATCACCACCGGGCTGCTCGTGCTCTTCGGGGCGATCGCCGGCTTCGTGGCCTACCGCTTCGTCAAGGGTGGGTCACCGCCCAAGCCCGAGATGGCGATCGAGGAGGCCCAGCGCGTGAAGGCCACGCTCGACGCTGCCCGCACCTCGGACCGCCAGCTCGCCGAAGGGAGCTCGAGTGCCACCCGTCCGTAGCTCCGAGGAGATCCGCGCGGCGATCGAGGAGAACCGCGAGGGGCTCGGCGTCGCCGTCGAGCGCCTGCGCGACGAGGTCGTCGAGATCACCGACTGGCGCAAGCAGATCCGCACCCACCAGCGGCCCGTGCTCATCGGCGCCGCCGTGGCCGGTTTCGTGATCGGCGGCGGCATCGCCGGCATCGTCGGCCTCTTCCGTCGCTAGCACGGGTACCAGGCGGGGCGCGGGGCGGCGAGTCAGGCGCCGGGAACCAGCAGGGTTCCGGGCTCCTCCGGCGGCGGCGTGTCCGTCGTGACGATCCGCTGGCTGCGGATCGCCTGGCGGTAGCGGCGGAACTCGCGGTAGACGATCTGGATCGTCGCCGCGGCGGGGATGGCCAGCAGCGCGCCGAGGATGCCGAACAGGGCCGAGCCGAAGAGCACCGCGATGAGGACGATGATCGGCATGACGTCGACGGTCTTGGACTGGATGCGCGGCTGGATCACCGAGTTCTCGATCTGCTGGTAGACGATCGCCCACACCGCCCACACGATGGTGTCCGTCGGGAAGTCGTTGAACAGCGTGACGATGCCGACGAGGATCGCCCCGAGCGTCGCGCCGACGAGCGGCACGAGGTCGACCAGCGCGATCAGCAGGCCCAGAGCGGCGGCGTAGGGGACGCCGAGGATGGTGAGCACGATCCAGGACGAGAAGCCGGCCACCACCGCCTGCCCCGTCGCGCCCGCCACGTAGCCGGCGACGGCGGCGCTGACGTCGTGCGAGCCGCGCTGCAGGTGCTCCTGGTGCTCGGGTGGCCGACTGCCGATGAAGGCGTCGATCCACCCCTTGCCGCCGCTGAGCATGAAGATGCTCAGGATGAGGATGGTCACCAGCGCGAAGACCGAGTTCACGATCCCCAGGCCGATGTCGGAGAGCACGCCGGCCGCGCTGCCGAGCCGGCTGGGCAGCTTGCCTGCCTGCTCGCGCAGCTGCCCCGTGAGGTCGTAGTCGTCCTGGAGCTTGTTGAGCGTCTCGTTGCGGTTGACGTAGTCCTGGACGTCGCTGGCGTAGCCGGGGAGCTGCTGGACGAGCTGGTTCATCTCCTTGACGATGGGCGGCACGAGGATCGCGCCGAAGCCGACGGGGACGAGGATCACCCCGAGGTAGACGAGCGCGATCGCGAGCCCGCGGCGCTTGACGCCCCGCTCGACGATCCGCGTCGGCGCGGCCAGGGCCGCGGCGACGAAGGCCGCGATGATGATCCACGTGATGGGCGTTCGCAGCCGGTAGATGAGGTAGATGGCGAGGACGCTCGCCACGACGATGTAGACGACGCGCAGGATCGAGCGGGCCGACAGCTGCTCCGAGCGCTGGCTCATGCCGCGCCGGGATCGAGCAGCGCCGAGCGCACGCCGGCGACGCCGAGCAGTCCCGGCCCCACATGGGTGCCGAGCACGGGCCCGATCTCGGAGACGAACAGCGGGTCGGTGCCGAAGATCCGGCGGCCCGCCTCGACGAGGCGGGCGGCGCGCTCCGGGTCCTGGATGTGCTGGACGGCGAAGCGGTCGTCCCCGGCGTCCCGGCGCTCCTGCAGGTGCTCCTCCAGGCGGGTGACCGCCTTGCCGGCGGTGCGGACCTTCTCGATCGGCTCGATCTCCCTGCCCAGCGTGAGGATCGGCTTGATCTTCAGCGCCGAGCCGAGGTAGGCCTGCGCGGCGCCGATGCGGCCGCCGCGGCGCAGGAACTCGAGCGTGTCCACCGCGAACCACGTCTGCAGCTCGGCCCGCAGCGCGCGCCCGGCGGCGGCCGCCGCCTCGGCGCTGCCCCCGCGGTGGGCGACGCTCGCGGCCGCGAGGGCGACGAGGCCGAGGCCGCCCGCCGACGTCTCGGCGTCGACCACGACGATTCGTTCCGGGGCCACGCCGCGCTCGACGAGGGTCTCCCGCGCCTGCTCCGCGGCCCGGACGGTGCCCGAGATCCCGCCGGAGATGTGGAAGGAGGCGATCTCGTCGCCGGCTTCGACGATCGGCTCGTAGACGGCGAGGAAGTCGCCCACGGAAGGCTGCGACGTCGTCGGCAGCTCCTTGGCCTCGCGCAGGTGGGCGTAGAAGCGGTCGAAGCCTCCCAGCTCGGACTCCTTCTGCGTGCGCCCCTGCCAGTTGAGGTAGAGGGAGACGAGCTGGAGCCCGGCCCGTTCGACGAGGTCGTGCGGCAGGTAGTGCGTCGTGTCGGTGACCACCCGGGTCATCGCGGCGGGACCATAGCCGGAAAACCCGCGCGGGCCCACCACCGGCGGACACGGCCGGTCTCCGCCCGACGGGTGGATTTCGCCGCCATCGGCACCCCTAGCGTTCGACGCCGTGCGAGCGACGCTCTACCGCTGCCCGACGCCGACGGATCGGCTCTGCCCGTGCGGGCGCGTCGCCCGCGAGCTGCGTCGTCAGGGGATCGACTTCGAAGCGGTGCGCGTCGCCGCCCGCCCCCGCCGGCGCGAGGAGGTGCTCGCGCTGACGGGCCAGTGCCACGTGCCGCTGCTCGTGCTCGGCGACGAGGCGATCGTCGACTCCCGGCGGATCGTCGAGCACCTCCGCTGGCGGGCCGGCGCGTGAGCGCTCTCGCCGCGACGGGGCTGCGCAAGGCCTACGGGGGCTTCGAGGCCCTCAAGGGCGTCGATCTGGACGTGCAGCAAGGGGAGCTCGTCGGCCTGCTCGGCCCCAACGGTGCCGGCAAGTCGACGCTCGTCAAGATCGCCTGCGGGCTGGTGCGTCCGACGGCCGGCGAGGCGTGGGTGTGCGGTGCGCCCGCCGGCTCAGCGGCGGCGGGCCGCGCGCTGGGCTACCTCGCGGAGCTCTTCCGCTTCCCCGACTGGTCGACGGCGGACGAGGTGCTGGGCCTGCACCAGCGGCTGGCGCGCTCCGACGGTGGCGCCCTCGAGCGCGCCCAGCTGCTCGAGCGCGTCGGGCTCGGCGGCGAGGCGCAGCGCAGGGTGGGCACGATGTCGAAGGGCATGCAGCAGCGGCTCGGCCTCGCGCAGGCCATGGTCGGGGCGCCGCGGCTGCTGCTGCTCGACGAGCCGACGAGCGCGCTCGATCCCGCCGGCCGCCGGCTGGTGCGCGACCTGCTCGAGGCCCTGCGCGCGGAGGGCGTCGCCGTGCTCCTGAACTCCCACCTGCTCTCGGAGGTCGAGCTCGTGTGCGACCGGGTGGCGATCATCGCCCGGGGTGAGGTCGTCGCCGCCGGCACGCCCTCCGAGCTCTCGACGGCCGGCGGGGTGGAGGTCGAGACCGGCGCCGGCTCCCGGACGTGGCCCGAGGCGACCCGCGAGGACGTGCCCGCCCTCGTCGCCGAGCTCGTCGGTGCCGGCGAGGCGGTCTATGGCGTGCGGCTGCTGCGCTCGTCGCTCGAGGACGCCTACCTCGCGGCGATCGAGACGGCCGCGGCCCCATGATCCCCCTCGCCCGCTTCACGCTGCAGGAGGCGCTGCGCCGCCGCGTGTTCACCGTGGTGGCCGTCCTCACCCTGGCCTTCCTCCTGCTCTACGGCCTCGGGGTCTGGCAGGCGTTCAAGGTCGTCGACGACCTCGGCTCGGGCTTTCGCGGGGTGGACCCGACGATCGTCGTCGGGGCGACGATGTTCGGCCTGGCGATGTTCGGGACGCTGTTCCTCGGCGTCGTGCTCGCGGTCTTCCTCACCCTCGGCGCGGTGCGCGGGGACGCCGAGCGCGGCCTCCTGCAGCCGCTCGTGGTCCGGCCCGTGTCCCGCCGCGACGTGCTGCTGGCCCGCCTGCTGGCCGCGGGTGGGGTGAGCGCCGCCTACACGGTCTGCGTCTACCTCGCCGCGATGGTCATCACGGGCGCGATCGGCGGCTGGTGGCCCGACGCGCCCGTGGCGCCGGCGCTGGGCCTCGCGCTGGGCGTCGTCATCGTGACGGCGCTGTCGCTGGCCGGGTCGGTGGTGCTCGCCTCCACGGCCAACGGGATCGCGATCTTCATGGCCTTCGGCGCGGGCCTCGTGGCCGGGCTGCTCGGCCAGATCGGGCGGGCGCTGTCCAACGGCACCCTGACGAACGTCGCCGACGTCGCGGCCTTCGCGCTGCCCTTCGAGGCGCTGTACCAGAACGCGCTCAACGACCTCACGGTCGACACGCTCGGCTTCACGCGCTTCGCGCTGCAGCTCGGGCCGCTGGGCGGTGCGCGCGAGGGTGGCCCGGGCCTGTGGATCTTCGCCCTGGCCTACCTCGCCGTCGTCGTGGTCGCGGGGGTGGCGGCCTTCCGCCGCCGCGACCTGTGACGCGACCTGCCGCGGACGCCGCCTCCGGCGCTCCGCCCCGTTACGGGAGCCGGTTGTCGATCTGGAGCGGCGGGCCCTCGGGCGTCGTCGCCTCCGGGACGTCCGGCTGGTCCTCGGGCGGGACGGACTCGACGCCGAGCGTCTCTTGCAGCTCGCCCGTCTCGTACATCTCCGCGATGATGTCGGCGCCGCCGACGAGCTCACCGCCCTTGAACAGCTGCGGGATCGTCGGCCAGTTGGAGATCGCCGAGAGCTCCTGGCGGATGCGCGGGTCGGGCAGGATGTCGACCGCCGCGAAGGGCGCGCCGAGCGCCTCGAGCGTCGCCACCGTGCGCGCCGAGAAGCCGCAGCGCGGCATCTCGGGCGTGCCCTTCATGAAGAGGATGACGTCGTGCTCGGCGATGGCCTCTGCGATCGCCGCGCGGATGGGGTTGTCGGACTCGACGGACATGTGACCTCACTCGGTCGTCGTCTTGAGGGACAGGGCGTGGATGCGGTCACCGAGCTCGTCGCCGAACACCGCGTTGACGAGCTGGTGCTGCTGGATGCGGCTCAGGCCGGAGAAGGCCGGGGAGGCGATCTCGGCGCGGAAGTGCTGCCCGTCGCCGGTGACATCGGCGCGGGCGCCGGGCACCCCGGCCTCGATGCGCTCCTTGATCTCCTCCGTGCTCACCACGGCTCCAAGCCTAGGGGTGGCGGAGGCCGCGATCACCGGTCACGGTGGGCTTCCAGGCCGTGTCGGCCGGAGGCGGGCCCCCGAGGGCTCTCCCGGCGCTATCCTTTGTGAAGTACCGGCGACCAGAGGCTTCGAACACCATGATCACCTTCACGGACAAGGGCGCGGAGAAGGTCCAGGAGTTCCTGGCCTCCCAGAGCGCCGACATCGAGACGGCGGGCCTGCGGGTCGGCGTGCGCGGCGGCGGCTGCTCCGGCTTCCAGTACGCGCTCGCCTTCGACACCATGCGTGACGAGGACCAGGTCTTCGAGGACCACGGCCTGCGCATTCTCGTCGACCAGCCGAGCCTCCCGTACGTGCGCGGCGCGATCGTCGACTACGTCGAGGGCCTGCAGGGCGCGGGCTTCAAGGTCGAGAACCCCAACGTCGTCGCCGCCTGCGGCTGCGGCTCCTCGTTCCGCGTCGCGGACGAGGAAGAGGTCTCGGCGGTCTGAACCGCCTGCGTCTCGGCGTGGCGGCCGCCTTCGTGGCCGTCGCGCTCGGGGCCTTCCTCGGCGGCCGGGCGAGCGTCGGCCGGGCCCGCGCCGCCCCCTCGGGCGGGCCCGAGCGAGCCGAGGCCCCGTCGCCCACCCCGTCCTCGACGGAGCCGCCGGGGGCGAGCGTCGTCGAGGGCGACGGCACGCTGGACCTGGGCATCACCGAGCCGAACCCGGCCTTCCTCGTCCCCGGCGGCCCGCGGGCCTTCGCTCGCTGGCGACCCGCCCTGACGCAGCGGATCCGCCCGGCCTACTACCGCCTCGTGGTCGAGTGGGACAAGCTCGCCCGCCCCGACGGCACCGGGTTCGACGTCGCCCAGCCGACCACGGGCTGCCTGCGCGACGTCAGGCCGTGCGCGCCCTACCGCGGGCTCCGCGCGCAGTTCGCGGCGCTCAAGCGCGCGCAGGAGGCGGCTCCGGGCCGCTTCCAGCCCATGGTCGTCTTCACGTACACGCCGGCGGCCCTCGCCGCTCGGCCCCACGGCTGCGAGCGCGCCCGGACCGCGCCGCGCTCGCGGCCGCCGCGCCCGGATGCCATCGGCATGTACCGCGCCACCGTCCGCGCCGTGCTCGCCGAGGCTCGCGCCCAGGGCGTCGACGTCCGCTACTGGAGCCCGTGGAACGAGCCCAACCACCCCTACTTCAGCTCGCCCCAGCGGACGCGATGCACGGGCGCCGCGCCGAGCGCCGCCGTGCGCCCCTACGTGCGCCTCGCGCGCGCCATGCAGGCCGAGCTCGACGCGGCGCCCGGCGAGCAGCAGCTCGTGCTCGGCGAGACCGCGGCCTTCACCACGCGGCGGGCCAACGCGACGACCGTGCAGGAGCTCATCGCGGGCCTTCCGCGCGGCCTGGTCTGCCGCTCGCCGGTCTACGGCCAGCACGCCTACCTCGGCGGCAAGGACCCGGTCGGCGCCGTCGCGCGGGCGCTGCGGCGCTTTCACTGCCCGCGCACGCCACAGATCTGGATCACCGAGACGGGCGCCGACGTCGGCCGCAGCGACGAGCGCTCGGCCTGCCTCGACGTGCACCGCCGGCTCGTGCGCTGGTACCGCGACCCGCGGGTGACGGCCGCCTTCCAGTACACGCTGCGCCAGGACGACCGCTTCCCGACCGGCCTCGTCGCCACGAGCCTCGCGCGCGCCTTTCCGACGCTGGGGGAGTGGGAGGCGTGGGGCGCGCGCCGCGACGCGCAGAGCCCGCCGCCGCGGCCGGCCTGCGGGTAGGTCGGCGCCGGTGGCCGCGGTGCGCAACCTCGTCGGCCTCAAGGCCGTCGACAAGGGCTTCGGGAGCCGGTCGATCCTGCGCGACGTCACCCTCGGCGTCTCGGCGGGCGACCGGATCGGCATCGTCGGCGCCAACGGCGGCGGCAAGTCGACGCTGCTGCGGCTGATCGCCGGCGTCGAGGCCGCGGACGACGGGGCGGTCACGCGGGCCGGCGACGCCGACCTGGCCCTGCTCGGCCAGGGCGACGCGCTCGGAGCCGGGCGGACCATCCGCGACGTCGTCGTCGGCGGCCGCGCCGACCACGAGTGGGCCGGCGACGCGACCTTCCGCGGCGTGCTCGACGGGCTGCTCGGCGGCGTGGAGCTGCGCCGATTCCCCGCCGGGCTCGAGACCCCGGTCGACGCGCTCTCCGGCGGCGAGCGCCGCCGCGTCGCCCTCGCCGCCCTGCTGCTCGACGCGCCAGAGCTGCTGCTGCTCGACGAGCCGACGAACCACCTGGACGTCGAGGCGGTCGACTGGCTGGCCCGGCACCTGGCGGCGCGCCGGGGCTCGCTGCTCGTGGTCACCCACGACCGCTGGTTCCTCGACGCGGTGTGCACGGCGACCTGGGAGGTGGGGGACGGGACGGTGCGTCGCTACGACGGCGGCTACGCGGCCTACGTCCTCGCGCGCGCCGAGCGCGAGCGCCTGGCGGCTGCCCACGACGAGCGGCGCCGCAACCTCCTGCGCAAGGAGCTCGCGTGGCTGCGCCGCGGGCCGCCGGCCCGTACGGCCAAGCCGCGCTTTCGCATCGACGCCGCCAACGCGCTGATCGCCGGCGAGCCCGAGCCGCGCGACCGCGCCGAGCTGCTGCGCTTCGCGTCGGCGCGGCTCGGCGACAAGGTGCTCGAGGCCGAGGGCATCTCCGTCGGCTTCGGGGCGGGACCGCCGGTGCTGCGCGAGGTGACCTGGCGGCTCGGGCCCGGCGACCGGGTGGCGCTCGTCGGCGTCAACGGGTCGGGCAAGACGACGCTCGTGCGGGCGCTGGCCGGCGAGGTCGCGCCCACCGCCGGCGTCGTCGAGCGCGGGGCGACCGTCCGGCTGGCCCATCTCTCCCAGCGCACGGCCGAGCTGCCGGGGCAGATGCGCATACTCGAGTCGCTCGAGGCCGTGCGCGGGCGCACGACGCTCAGCGACGGACGCGAGCTCACCCCCGGCCTGCTGTGCGACCGCTTCGGCTTCCGGGGCGAGCGGGCCCGGACACCGGTGCGCGACCTCTCCGGCGGCGAGCGCCGCCGGCTGCAGCTCATGCGGCTCATGATGCAGGGGCCGAACGTCCTGCTGCTCGACGAGCCGACGAACGACCTGGACATCGACACGCTGACGGCGCTGGAGGACCTGCTCGACGCCTGGCCCGGCACGCTCGTCGTCGTCAGCCACGACCGCTACTTCGTGGACCGGGTCTGCGGCGACGTCTATGCGCTCCGGGCCGAAGGTCGCGGGGTGCGCCACCGGCCGGGCGGCGTCGAGCAGTACGTCGAGCTGCGGGCCCGGGCCGCCGAGCTCGCGGCGCCGGTCGCGCGCCCGCCGCGTGGCGCCGCGCACGCGCCGCCGCGCGGCGCGGCCGTCCGGGAGGCGCGCAGGGCGGTCATCCGGCTGGAGCGCGACCTCGACCGCCTCGCCGGGCGCGAGGTCGCGCTGCACGAGCAGATGGCGGCCAGCGCGACCGACCACGTCCGGCTGCGCGAGCTGCAGGCCGAGCTCGGCGCGCTCGCGGCCGAGCGCGATCGGCTCGAGGCGGCGTGGCTGGACGCGTCGGAGGCGCTGGAGGCCTGAGCGGGGCCCAATCCGCGTGCCGCTGGTGTCACCCTGGTCGCCGGGGTCACCCTGGCCGCCGGGTCGCCGAGGGTCGCCGGGGTCACCGAGGGTCGCCGGGGTCACGAAAAGGTCGCTGGGGTCACGAAGGCCGCCGGGGTCACCGAGGGTCGCCGGGGTCACCCAGGTCGACCACGTCACTCGAAAGCCGGGGTGGTCGCGCCGGCGACCCGCAACGGTCCGGCGAGCACTCCACGTCCCGCCGGCAGCGCCCTGGTCGGGGTCGTGGACCGCCCGCCCGGCCGCCCATGACCGCCCGCCCGGCCGCCCATGACCGCCCGCCCGGCCGCCCATGACCCCCCGGCCGCCATCCGCGCCGTTCGCCGGCCGCCCGGGCCGCGCCTCACGTGTTCAGCGACGCCAGCAGCCACAGCGCCAGCGACGTGAAGCCGATCATCACCCCGAGCATCCAGTACTGCGAGCGCACGGCCTGCTGGGGGCGGGTGTACATCGACAGCGCCCGGTCGTGGGCCAGCGTGAGCCCGGCGACGTGCCCGCAGACCACGAAGCCGACCTGCAGATACCAGGCGGCGTCCTGGCTGAGCACGGAGTAGTCGATCGCGGCCGTCGCCGTCCCGAGCAGGTTCCAGCCCTGCCCGAGCGGGTCCGACGCGAGATAGCTCATGGCCTGGCCCTGGAAGACGAGCTCGGTGAGGTAGTGCGCCATCGCGTAGACCAGGGCGATGGGCACGAGGGAGTGGACGAAGGCCCGGCGCAGACGCACGGCGTCGAAGCCGCCGCCGACCGTCTCGGCACCCGAGATCCCCAGCGCGTAGAAGCCGGCGATCAGCAGCGGCCCGAGCAGCAGGCCGACGCTGTCGGCGAGCGTGGTCGCCTGGTCGGGGGCGAAGCCGGCCGCGGTCCAGAGGTCGTTGAGCGCGGGGCCGAGCCCCGACGTCCAGGCCGGGCCCTGCGAGAGGCCGTCGAAGGTGACGGTGCCGATCATCACCGCCACGACGGCGACCGTGCCGGGCATCGGGTCCAGGCGGGGGAGCCCGCTCAACGGGGGCCGGACGCCGAGCACGCGGTCGCGCGTCTCGAACACCGACAGCCGGGCGAAGAGCCCGAAGTAGACGCCGAAGGCCTCCGCCCGGCGAGCCCACGGCTCGACCCCGTACACGGCCATGCCCGCCCAGGTGACCAGCGAGTAGAGGACCGCGCAGGTGGCGATGCGCGACGGGAAGTCGCCGTAGCGACCGACGAGCTCGGTCCACGTGAAGGCCAGCAGCCCGAGCGCCGCGGGCCAGCGGCCGAGCGCCTCCGGGTAGGGCAGGTGCACGGCCGGGCGGCCGGCGCGGGCTCGCGCGATCAGCCACCCGACCGCACGGCCGACCGCGCGCCACGGGTTCACGGCCCGGAAGACGTCGCCGAGCAGCAGGCTGGCGAAGGCCAGGCCGACCCAGAAGACGACGTAGACGAACGTCGGCGCGACGTTGTCCTGGCTGCCCTGCTCGCCCGCGTACCCGGCCCAGACCACGCCGGCCAGGCACGCGACCCCGAGCGTCGCGGCCGCGAGCTCGACCGGCCGGGAGCCGAGCGTGCGCCCGACCGCGCCGAGCGAGCGCCAGGCCGGGTGTTCGAGCCGCGGGGTCGGCCACAGCACGGCCAGCCCGACGAAGGAGGCGACGAGCACGAGCGCCGCCGCCCAGGCGAACAGCCACTCCGGGATGGGCAGGTCCGCCCGCTGGACGAGGCCGTGCGCGATGACCAGCGGGCCTGCCGGCACGGCGTGGGCGTTAGCGCAGCGCGGCCTTCACGGCCTGCTCGAAGTCGTCCATGCCGATCGAGCCCTCGAGGCGGGCGGCGATCCGGCCGTTGCGGTCGACGGTGAACAGCCAGGGCTCCGAGCGCAGGCGGAACGCCGCGAGCGGGTCGCGCACGCCCTGGTTCGGGTCGTTGCGCCGGTAGACCTCCTGGTGGATGAAGGCCATCCGGTCACCGTACTTCGCCTTGAGCTGCAGCATCTCGTCCGTGACCGGCCCGCACACGCGCGACTGGCAGAGCTGGGGCGTCGCGAACAGCAGCGCCACCGGCTGCTTGCCCACCACGTCGGCGAACGACTTGCGCGCGAGCTCGGGCGCCGGCGGCAGGCGCGTGTCGAGCATCGCGACGTTGCCCTTGACGGAGCCGAGCGTGTCCGTGGTGACCTTGGGCGCCGGCTCGCCGACGTCGGGGATCCTGTCCGCTCTCCGCGAGGAGACCTGGATGGCCAGCGGCGCGGCCACGGGAGCGCCGCCCTCCGGCCGCGTGACGACCAGGACCTTCCAGACGCCGGGCTTCTCGAGCGGCAGCCGGGTCTCGTACACGGCCGCGAACGGGTCCGTCTCGCTCGCCGCCTGGCGCGAGCGGTAGCGCGGCTCGGTCACGAGCACGTCGGCCGGGGCGGCGATCGGCCCGCGGATCGGCCCGCCGCCACGGCGCTGGAGGTAGACGACGGTGCGGCCGTACTGGAAGCGCTGGGCGCCGTTGATGAGGCCGAACGCCAGCCGGCTCGACGGCGGGCGGAAGACGGACGTCGCTGCGACCGCCTGCAAGCCCTCGCTGGTCCCGAAGTGGGTGGCGAAGGCCTCGAGCGTCTGACCCCGGCCCGGCTTGGGAAAGGCCGTGGCCTTGACCGCCTGGGCGTCGGTGACCTGGTTGCGCACGGACGCCTTCACGGACCGGACGGGGTCCGGGGAGGCTTCCTCGCCGCCGCCGCAGCCGACGACGACGGACGTCAGCAGCGCGACCGGAAGCAGCACGTGCGGTCGGAACATCGCCAGCAGAGTAGGACGGGCGCTTCAGCGCCCGCTAAGCGGGCCGGCGGTCTCACACCCCCAGCGCCGGCAGCCCCGTCCAGCCGAGGCTCAGCTCGACGAGCCGTTCGCGCGCCGCCGGATCCAGGGCCTGGCCGTCGGGGCGGGCCTCGTTGCGGCGGTCGTAGAAGCGGCCGGTGACGCCGTCGAGCGCGGGGTCGACCGCGAGCCGGGCGACGGCGTCCACGCCGGTCTCCAGTGAGTCCACGTTGCGGCCCGGGACGATCTTCGTCGGCATGTACGTGCCCGGGTGCAGGCTGTTGACCGTCACCTCGGCGGGGTCCACGCGCCCCGCGAGGGCCATGCCGAAGGTGATCTGGGCGAGCTTGGACTGGCCGTAGGCGCGGCCGCCGTCGTAGGCGCGCTCGAGCATCGGATCGTCGAAGTCCATGGGCGCCTGCCCGAGCGAGGCGACGTGCACGACGCGCGCGGGCGCCGAGGCCCGCAGCTTGGGCAGCAGCTCGACGGTGAGGGCGAAGGTCGCGAGGTAGTTGACCGCGAGGCGCAGCTCGTACCCGTCGCGGCTCTCGCGGCGCTCCCGGCCGTCCGGCTCGCCCGAGCCGATGCCGGCGTTGTTGACGAGCACGTGGAGGGCGTCGAGGTCCTCGGCGACCTCGCCGGCCAGGCCGTGCACCTCGGTCAGCGAGGCGAGGTCGGCGCGGAAGGCCCGGACGCGGTCGTGGCCGGCGGCGTCGCGCACCGTCTCGAGCGTGGCCTCGAGGCGCTCCGGGTCGCGGCCGTGCAGGGCCACGGTGTGGCCGTCGGCGGCGAGGCGGGTGGCGACGGCGCGGCCGAGGCCGTCCGTCGCGCCGGTGATGAGGATCGTGCGGGGCATCCGGCGGGTCTACCCTCCGGGCGTGAGCCTGGTCATCCGCGAGTTCGAGCCGGATCCGGCCCTGCGCGGCGTCGTCCTGCGGGCCGCGGACTACGCCGAGCGCGGAGCGGCGCCGGCACGCCGCCTCGAGGGGCCGCTGCTCGGCGTGGTCGTGCTCGTCTCGCTCGGCCCCGACATCGTCGTCGACGGCGCGCGCACGGGCTCCTTCGCCGCGGGCCTGTGGGACCGCCCGGTCTCCACCGGCCACGACGGCGAGCAGGCCGGCTACCAGCTCTCCCTCGACCTGTCCGAGGCGCGGCGGCTGCTCGGCGTCCCCATGGGCGAGCTCGCCAACCGGCTGGTGGCGCTCGAGGATCTGCTCGGGCCGTTCGCGGCCGAGCTAGCCGAGCGGCTGGCCGCGGCGCCCGACGCGCAGATGCGGCACGCCGTCGCCCAGCGGCTGCTTGCCGCGCGGCTCGCCGAGGGGCCGTGCGGACGGCCCGAGGTCGGCCGCGTGCTCGCGCGCCTGCGCGCGTCGGACGGGGCGGCCCGCGTGGAGGGACTGGCCGCGCAGGTCGGCTGGAGCCGGCGCCATCTCGCGGCGCGCTTTCGCGAGGAGATCGGCCTGCCGCCGAAGACCGTGGCCCGGATCGCGCGCGTGTCGCGCGCCACCGACCTCCTGCGGACGGGGCGAGGCCTGGCCGACGTCGCCTACGAGGCCGGCTACGCCGACCAGCCGCACTTCAACCGCGAGTTCCGCGAGCTCGTGGGCTGTGCCCCGGGCCAGTTCCCATTCGTCCAAGACGTCGCGGCCGCCGCGTGACAGGCTCGCCGGCATGAAGCTCTATCCGTCGTTTCGCTACCAGGACGCTCGGGCCGCCCACCAGTGGCTCCAGGACGCGTTCGGCTTCGAGCCGAACGCCATGCACGAGGGGGAGGGGGGTCGGGTCGAGCATGCGCAGATGCGCTGGGGCGACTCCATGATCATGTTCGGCTCGACTCGCGGCGACGCGAGCGACCGCGTCGTCGGCACGGGCTGGACCTACGTCTCGTGCGATGACCCCGACGCGTTGTACGCACGGGCGGTGGGGGCCGGGGCCGAGGTGATCCGCGAGCTCACGGACACCGACTACGGCTCTCGCGACTTCGGCGTCCGCGATCCCGAGGGCAACGAGTGGAACTTCGGGACCTACGAGCCGTCGTGACGTCGCCCGGAGGGAGGAGCTTGCGACGACCGTACGGCGAGACTATGCCGTCGCCGCGGCCAGCGGGGTGCCGTCGAGCGCCGACAGCGCCCGCTCGACCGAGGCGGCGACGCAGGTGAAGGTCGGCGTGTCGCGCTTGGTGTAGCGCGAGGACTCCGTCGTGCGCAGTCGCTGGACGAGGTCTGAGAAGTCGCGCGGCTCGTCCGTCTCGAAGGCGACGACGAACTCCTGGTCGTCCAGCCCGAACGAGTAGCTCGTGTTGAGGTCCACGGAGGGGTACTCGCGGCCGACCCGGATGTGCTCCTGCATGATCCGCCAGCGCTCCTCGGGGTCGAGCAGGTACCACTCGCGGGTCTTCACGAAGGGATAGACGAAGAGGTACTTGCCCTTGGCCGGCCGCACCTCGAGGCGTGACTCGTCGGAGTACTCCGAGACCTTGGTCAGCGCGAGGAAGGAGTGGGAGATGGAGGCCCAGGCCATCAGGCCGGCCTGCTGGAGGACGACGTGGAACTCGTGGATGCGGTCGAGGTTCGTCGCCTGGGTGAGCAGCAGCAGATCCGCGTCGCCGCGGGTCCCGACGAGCGAGAAGGCTCGCAACAGCCGCTCCTGTGCGTAGTCCTCGCAGGCCGCCAGGAACTCGCGCTTGTGCTCGGCACGCACCTCCGGGTCCAGCCGCCGCCAAGCGGGATCGAGCCTGAGGAACGTGTACTTGACGAAGTGGCGCTCGGGCTCCATGGCAGCTTCCCAGGATAGCCTCACAGCGGTGCGCGTCGCCCTCGTGTCGCCCTATTCGTGGACGTACCCGGGCGGGGTGACGCGCCACGTCGAGGCGCTGGCCGGCGAGCTCGGCCGGCGTGGGCACGAGGTGCGCGTGTTCGCGCCGTGGGACCCACCGGACGGCCGGGCGCGCCTGGCGCATCGGGGCGTCCTGCCGCAGCGGGTCGCGCCGCCGCCGTGGCTCGTCCCGCTCGGCCGGACGGTGGGCTGGAGCTTCAACGGGGCGGTGTCGAACGTCGTGCTGCACCCGTCCGGGATCTTGGCGTTGCGGGAGGCACTGCGCGCCTACGCGCCCGACGTCGTGCACCTGCACGAGCCGGTCGTGCCGAACCTCGGGTGGGACACGCTGACGGACTGGCCGGGGCCGCTCGTGGGGACCTTCCACACCTACGGGACGTCGCGGCTGACCCACGGCGTCGCGGCGCTCGGCGGCTCGCGGCGGTGGATGCGCCGGCTGGACGTGCGGATCGCGGTCTCGGAGGCCGCGCGCTGGACGGGGCGGCGCTTCCACGGCGGCGAGTACCGGGTGATCCCCAACGGCGTCGCCCTGCCCGCGGGCGGCGTCCCGCCGCCGCGCCCGCGCGTCCCCGGGGACGTCCTGCGGGTGGTCTGCGTCGGCCCGCGGGTCGCCCGCAAGGGCCTGCCGGTCCTCGAGCGCGCCTTCGAGGCGCTGGCCGCCGAGGTTCCGGCGGCGCTCGAGCTCGTCGGGGCCGACGGGCCCGTCACCGAGGCCGAGCGCGCGGCCGCGCTGGCCCGGGCCGACGTGCTCGTCGCACCGTCGCTCGGCGGCGAGTCGTTCGGGATGGTGCGCACGGAGGCCTTCGCCGCCGGCCTACCGGTCGTCGCCTCCGGCATCGCCGGCTACCGCGACGTCGTCCGGCACAGGGTCGAGGGCCTGCTCGTCGCCCCCGGCGAGCCCGTCGCGCTCGGCGAGGCGCTGCGCGAGCTCGCGCTGGACCCGGCGCTCACCGCCCGGCTCGCGGCCCGCGCGGCCGCCCGCGCCGAGGTCTACGCGTGGCCGCGGGTCGCCGCGCAGGTGGAGGAGGCCTACGCGGACGCCCTCGCCACGCGCGCGGCCGCGTCCTTCCCGCGCGGCCCGCGGCGCTGGCCGGTGCCGATCCCGCCCCTCGAGCCGGCACCGTCGCCCCGTGCGCGGCTCGCACGTGGGGCGCGCCGGGGCGCGCCGCTGCTCGCCGTCACCGCCGTGGCGGCCGCCGGCGCGCTCGCGCTGCGCCACGGCCACGCCGCCGCGGTCGCCGGCGCCCTGGCGCGCTCGAGCCCGGCCTGGGTGCTCGTGGCGCTGACCCTCATGGCGGCGTCGATGCTCCTGCGCGCCGGCGCCTGGCGGGCGCTGCTCGCCGCGGCAGTGCCCGACGCGCGGATCGGCCTCGCCGCCACCTTCCGGGCGACCGCCGTGGGCGTGCTCTTGAGCGCGGCGCTCCCCGCACGGCTCGGCGAGCCCGCCCGCGGCCTCCTCGTCGCCAGGCGGCTCGGGCGCCCGCGCGACCGCCTACCCGCGGTGCTCGGCACGCTCGTCGCCCAGACGCTGCTCAACCTCCTCGCGCTCGCCGGGCTGGGCGCCGCCGTGCTCGCGACGGCCGGCCCGTGGGCCGATCCCGGCCGCGTCCTGGTCGCCGTCGCGGCCGTGCCCGCCGGCGTCGCGCTCGCCGTCACGGCCGCCCCGGTGCTGCTGCGCTGCCTTCCCGCCCTGCGGGGTCCGGCGGAGCGCGCCCGCGAGGGCCTGTGGGCGCTGCGCGACCGCCGCCACGGCGCGCAGGCGCTGGCGGCACAGCTCGGCGCCTGGGTCCTGCAGTGGCTCGCGTGCTGGGCACTGCTGCAGGGCGTCGGCCTCGGCGACCGGGCCGCGGCGCCGGCGGCGGCCGGTGTGCTGCTCGCGGTCAACGTGACGGCCGTGGTCCCGCTCACGCCCGCCAACGTCGGCGTCTTCCAGGCCGCCTGCGTCGCCGTCCTCGTCGCCTATGGGGTGGCCGAGGGCCCGGCGCTCGCCTACGGCGTCGTCTTGCAGGGCGTGGAGGTCGCGGTGGCCGTCGTCCTCGGCGTTCCGGCCGTCGTGCGGGAGGGCGTCGGCTGGCGCGAGCTGCGCGCCGGTGCCCTGCGCGAGGCGCCCGTCCACCTGGGGCCGCGGGTCACGGCCGCCGGGCCGCACCCAGCAGGTGGGGCTTCACCGGCTGGTTGAGCGGCGAGAACGCGAAGTTGAAGCGCCGCCAGCGCAGGGGCTCGAAGCCGGCGGCCTCGATCGCGGCGAGCGTGTCACGGTCGATCCGGCAGCCGCCGAACACCCGCGCCCACAGCGGGGCCACGGTGCGCTGGAGGCGGACGAGCCGCGGGGCCGTCGCGGCGACGTGCTCGTAGAAGCGCAGCTCGCCGCCCGGGCGCAGCACCCGCCGCAGCTCGGCGAGCACGGCCGGCTGGTCGACGGAGCAGAGCATCATGGAGACGACGGCCGCGTCGAAGCTCGCGTCCGGCGCGGGGATCGCCCCCGCGAGCCCCTCGACCACACGCACGGGCACCGGCGCCGACGAAGCCGCCCGCAGCGCGCGCTTGCGCATGGTCGGCTCGGGCTCGACGGCGACGACCTCGGTGACGGCCGCCGGGTAGTGGGCGAAGTTCACGCCGGTTCCCGCGCCGGGCTCGACCACCCGGCCCGACAGGCCCGCGAGCAGCTCGCGCCGCAGCGGCGCCTCCTGGCGCGCCTGCAGCGCGGAGATCAGCGCGTAGACGCGCGCGAAGACCGGATGCTCGACCTCGCGGGTGCTCACGCCGCGTCGGGCACGGCACGGCGCGTCGGGTCGCGCTCCGTGTCGCGGATGACGTCGTCCGCCGACTTCTCCGGCGCCACGAGCCGGCCCTGCTTCATCGAGAAGTACACGGCCTGCGGGTGGTGGGCGATGATCGCCACCGTCGACTGCTCGGGCTCGACCGCGTAGGCGCCCGAGAGGTAGAGCCCGATCCGCTCGGCTCCGATGAGCCGGAAGAGCTTCTCGTGCTCGGACTGCTCCGGACAGGCCGGGTAGCCCCAGGACCAGCGGCGGCCCTGGGTCGCCGGGATGCCGAGGTCGTCGCGCACCCGGGCGTGCAGCCACTCGGCCATGCCCTCCGCGGTCTGTACGCCGAGGCCGTGGGTGAACAGCTGCTCGGCGAACTCGCCGTCGCGCTCGAGCTGCGCCATGACCTCGGTGACCTTCGGCCCGGCGGTCACGGCCTGCAGGGCGATGAGGTCGCGCTCGTCGCCGTCCTTGGGCTTGTAGAAGTCGGCGATGCAGAGCCGGTCGCCCTTCGGCTGGCGCGGGAAGACGAAGGTCTCGAGCACCCGCTCGGGGTCCGCGGGGTCGTAGACCTCGACCCGGTTGCCCACCGAGGCCGCCGGGAAGTAGCCGAGGATCGCCTGCGGCTGCAGGTAGTCCTGCTCGCGCCACATGCGCTCCAGCCGGGGCAGGAAGTCGTCCTCGACGAGCGCCTTCCAGGCCTCGCCCTTGACCCCGCGGCCGCCCCAGTGGAGCTTGAAGAGCACGTGGGTGTCGAGGTGGCGGTAGACCTCGTCGAGATCGATGTCGACGACCTGGGCGCCCGAGAACGGGGGGTCGGGCACCTCGACGTCCGTGCGCGCGGCGGACCGCACGGACTCGTCGTCGGTGGGCAGCGCCGCGGGCTCGGGCCCCTTCTCGCGCAGCACGCGCGCCTCGTCGCGGACCTGTGTCACCAGGGCCTCGCGCCGGTCGGGCTCGACGAGCTGGTCCATCACGGCCAGGCCCTCGAACGCGTCCTTGCAGTAGAAGACGCCGGGCGCGTAGACGTCCTCGGAGTCCGGGTGGGTGTACAGCATGCGCCGCCCGAAGTTGCGGTTGATCGCGGCGCCGCCGACCAGCACCGGGTACTCGAGACCGTGCGAGTGCAGCTCCTGGATGGCCAGCGGCATCTGCTTGGAGGTCGAGACGAGCAGGGCGCTGAGGCCGATCGCGGTCGCGTCGTGCTCCTGCGCCGCGTCGAGGATCGTCCCGATCGGGACCTGCTTGCCGAGGTCGACGACGGAGTAGCCGTTGTTGGACAGGATCGTGTTGACGAGTGACTTGCCGATGTCGTGGACGTCGCCGAACACCGTCGCGAGGACGACCGTGCCCTTCGTGTAACCCTCGACCCGGTCCAGATACTGCTCGAGCTTCGCGACCGCGCGCTTCATGACCTCGGCGCTCTGCAGCACGAAGGGCAGGATCAGCTCGCCGGCGCCGAACTTGTCGCCGACCTCCTTCATCGCCGGCAGCAGCACCTCGTTGAGGACGGGCACCGCGCCGAGCTTCTCGACCCCCTTCTCGATCTGGGCCTCCACGCCGTCGCGCTTGCGCCGGAGGATGTGCCAGTGCAGGGCCTCCTCGGGCTCCATGTCCGCGGTCGGGTCGCCGACCTCGGCGGCCTCCTGCGGGCCCTTGGACTCGAAGTGCTCGATGAAGCGCTCGAGCGCGTCCTCGCGGCGGTCGAAGACGAGGTCGTCGGCCAGGTCGCGCTCCTCTTGCACGATCTCGCCGTAGGGCGTGATGTGATTCGGGTTGACCATCGCGAGGTCCAGGCCGGCGTCGACGCAGTGGTGCAGGAAGACGGAGTTCAACACGGAGCGGGCCGGCAGGCCGATGCCGAAGGACACGTTGGAGACGCCCAGGGACGTCTTGACGCCCGGCAGTGCGGCCTTGACGTCGCGGATGCCCTCGATGGTCGCGACCGCGGACGGCCGCCACTCCTCGTCGCCGGTGGTCAGCGTGAAGGTCAGGCAGTCGAAGACGAGCAGCTCGGGGTCCAGGCCGTGCTCGCCGCAGCAGATGTCGTGGATGCGCCGGGCGATCTCGACCTTGCGCTGGGCCGTCTTGGCCATCCCGACCTCGTCGATGGTCAGCGCGATGAGCGCCGCCCCGTGGGCGAGGGCGAGCGGGACGACGGAGTCGAGCTTGTCGCGGCCCGCCTCGAGGTTGACCGAGTTGACGATCGCGCGGCCGGGGATCTGGTCCAGCGCGGTGGCGAGGACGTCTGGCTCGGTCGAGTCGACCTGGATCGGGGCCGGCTGGGTCAGCGAGATCTTCTTGACCGTCTGGCGCATCTGCTCGCCCTCGTCCTGGCGCTCCGTGAGCGCGACGCAGACGTCGAGGACGTGGGCGCCGCCCTCCACCTGATCCTCCGCGACCTGGACGAGCGCGTCGTAGTCGTCGGCGAGCAACAGCTCCTTGGCCTTGCGCGAGCCCTGGGAGTTCACGCGCTCGCCGACGAGCGTCGGTGCCGGCTCCTGGGCCAGCGGGGCGGCGGCGATCATGCTCGAGAGCTGCGGCGGCCGGGGGTCGGGCCGCTGCGAGCTCGGCAGGTCGCGCACCCGGTCGGCGATGGCCCGGATGTGCTCGACCGTCGTGCCGCAGCAGCCGCCGACGACGTTGACGCCGTAGCGCTCGACGAACTCGCCGAGCGCCGCGGCCAGGGGCTCGGGCTGCTCGGGGAAGATCGTCTCGCCACTCGGGCCCTGTACCGGCAGGCCGGCGTTCGGGATGCAGTGGATCGGCACGGAGGCGTTCTCGCCGAGGAAGCGGATCGCGTCGCGCATGTCCTCCGGGCCCGTGGAGCAGTTGAGGCCGATGACGTCGACCTGGAGCGCCTCGAGCGTCGTCAGCACGGCGTCGATGTCGGTGCCCAGCAGCATCTTGCCGCCGTTTGGCAGCAAGGAGACCGAGGTCTGGATGGGGACCTCGCGGCCGACGGCGGCGAACGCCTCGCGGGCGCCGAACACCGCGGCCTTGACCTCGAGGATGTCCTGCGCGGTCTCGATGATGAGCAGGTCGACCCCGCCCTCGAGCAACCCGCGCGCCTGCTCCTCGAAGACCGCGACGAGCTCGCGGAAGCCGATCGCCCCGAGCGTCGGGTCGTCCGAGGCGGGCAGGTGGCCCGTCGGCCCGATGGAGCCGGCCACGAGGTTTTCCTCGCCGACCGCCTCACGGGCGAGCTCGGCGGCGCGGCGGTTGATCTCGAGCGTGTGCTCCCCGAGCCCCCACTCCTCGAGCTTGATGCGCGAGGCCTGGAAGGAGTCGGTCTGCACGACCTCGGCGCCCGCCTCGAGCATCGCGCGGTGCAGGTCCTTGATGACGTCCGGCCGGTTGAGGACGAGGGCCTCGTGGCAGCGGCCCGGCAGCTTGTAGTCATCCTCGAGGGAGAGGTCGAACTGCTCGAGCGTGGCCCCCATGGAGCCGTCGAAGACGACGACGTGGTCGCGCACCGCTGCCAGGTAGTCACGCATCGGCACCAGCATACCCGAACCTTGACACAGCCGTGTCAAGGTTGCCGGGCGACCCGCTCGGGGCACACTGTGGTCATGGCCCGCCGCCCCGACGACGCCCTGCGCAAGACGCCCGCCCAGTGGTTCGGCTACGTGGCGGGCGGGCTGCTGCTGCTCGTGGGCCTGCTCGGCTTCGCGGCCAGCACGTCGTTCGCCTCCTCGCCGGTGACCACCGACACGCTGTTCTTCTTCGCCGTCAACGGCTGGTCGAACCTCCTGCACGTCGTCTCGGGCCTGCTGCTGCTCGCCGCCGCCAACACCCGGCCGACCGCCAAGGCCGTGGCGCTGCCCTTCGGCGTCCTCTACGTGTTCTTCGCCCTCTGGGGCTTCATCGACGGCAACTCGATCTTCGGGCTCTTCGGCGTCGACGGCGTGGCCAGCCTCATCCACCTCGTGCTGGGCGCGCTGGGGATCGCCGCGGGGATCGTCTCCCCGACGACCAAGGGCCAGCAGCGGCGCCGGCGCGAGCGCCGCGGGACGCCCGCGCTACCCCCGGACCGCGACGAGGCCGAACGCCTCGACGGCGGGGTCGACCGCGATCCGGCCGACGTGCCGGGTCGTGACCCGGCACGCTGAGCCGCCGCGTCGGCCCTACTTGACGAAGAGGATCTCGGAGTACTTCGGCAGCGGCCACAGGTCGTCGGCGACGACCTGCTCGAGCCGGTCGGCGACCTCGCGAACGCCCTCCATGGCCGGCAGCACGGCGTCGCGGACGTACTCCGCCGCGCCGAGGACCTCGACGTCGGCCGGGTGGCCCTCGTTGGCCTCGACGAGCTTGTCGACGGCGAACACGAGCTCCTCGAGCCCTTCGCCGGCCTCCGTGCGCAGCGTGTCGAGCGCGCCGCCGGCGCCCGCCGCGTTGAGCCGGACCAGGTGCTGGACGACGGCCGGCACGATCATCGTGCGGGCCATGTGCTCCGTCGTCTCGCCCTCGATGTTGACCTTCGTCGTGTACTGCTCGGCGAGCACCTCGTAGCGGGCCTCCAGCTCGCGCGCGGACAGGACGTCGTAGCGCTCGAAGATCGCCTCGACGCCCGGGTCCACCAGCGCCGGCAGCGCGTCCGGCGTCGTCCGGAGGTTCGGCAGGCCGCGGCGCTCGGCCTCCGCGTGCCAGTCGTCGGAGTAGTTGTCGCCCGCGAAGACGACGCGCTTGTGCTCCGACCACGTCTTCTTGACGACGGCGAGGATCGCCTCCTCCAGCGACTGGCCGCCGCCCATGCCCTCCTCGACGGAGGTCGTGAGGTTGTCGATGGCGTCGGCGGTGATCGTGTTGAGCACCGTGTTGGCGAAGCCGAGCGACTGCGAGCTGCCGGCCGCGCGGAACTCGAACTTGTTGCCGGTGAACGCGAAGGGCGACGTGCGGTTGCGGTCGCCGCCGTGCATCGGCACGCGCGGCAGCACCGAGGCGCCGAGGCCGAGCCAGGCCTGCGGCGTCGCCGCGTCGCCCGAGCCGGACTCGATGGCGTCGAAGATCTTCTCGAGCTCGGCGCCCAGGAAGACGGAGATGATCGCCGGCGGCGCCTCGTTGGCCCCGAGCCGGTGGTCCTGGCCGACGCCGGCGATCGAGGCCCGCAGCAGGGCGGCGTGGTCGTCGACGCCGGCGATGATCGCCGTGCAGAAGAACAGGAAGGACAGGTTCTCGTGCGGCGTGGCGCCCGGCTCGAGCAGGTTGTGGCCCGTGTCGGTGCCCATGGACCAGTTGTTGTGCTTGCCCGAGCCGTTGACGCCGGCGAAGGGCTTCTCGTGCAGCAGGCAGACCAGGCCGTAGCGCCGCGCGACGTTCTGGAGGATCTGCATGGTCAGCATCTGGTGGTCGACGCCGACGTTGGAGTTCTCGAAGATCGGCGCGATCTCGTACTGGCCCGGGGCCACCTCGTTGTGGCGGGTCTTGATCGGGACGCCGAGCTTGGCCAGCTCCTGCTCGCACTCGAGCATGTAGGCGAGCACGCGCTCGGGGATGGAGCCGAAGTAGTGGTCGTCGAGCTCGTGGCCCTTGGGCGGCTTGGCGCCGAACAGCGTGCGGCCCGTCGTGTAGAGGTCGGGGCGCTCGAAGTAGTACTGCTCGTCGATGAGGAAGTACTCCTGCTCCGGCCCGACCGTCGTGAAGACCTTGCGGGCGTCCTCGTCGCCGAGGAGCTTCAGGGCCCGCAGCGCGGCCCCCGAGAGCGCCTCCATGGAGCGCAGCAGCGGGATCTTCGTGTCCAGCGCCTCGCCCGTCCACGACGCGAAGGCCGTCGGGATGCACAGCAGCGTGCCGTTGGGGTTCTCGAGCAGGAAGGCCGGCGAGGTCGGATCCCACGCGGTGTAGCCGCGGGCCTCGAACGTCGCCCGGATGCCGCCCGTCGGGAACGAGGACGCATCCGGCTCGCCCTGGACGAGCTCCTTGCCGGAGAAGTCGGCGATGGCCGCGCCGTCGCCCGTGGGCCCGTAGAAGGAGTCGTGCTTCTCGGCGGTGGAGCCCGTGAGCGGCTGGAACCAGTGGGTGAAGTGCGTCGCGCCGCGCTCCATCGCCCACTCCTTCATCGCGGACGCGACGGCATCGGCGAGCTCGGTGGTCAGCGCGTCGCCGGTCTCCAGCGTGAGCTGCAGCTGCTTGTAGACCATCTTGGGGAGCCGCTGGCGCTGGACGATGGGGGAGAAGACGTTGGCGCCGTAGACGGAGGCGCCCGGCGCTGTCAGGTCGGTGGTGCCCATGGCGCCCCCGTTGGGCTGCCACTGCGCGGCCATGACGTTCTGGGTTCTGGTTCGGGCCATGCGGGCGAGCCTATTCGCGGCGCCCTGCGGTCTTGGTTGTCCATGCGGCCAAGGTGCGTCGCGGGGACCTGTCCACGCGTCGGGCGTTCCGCCCATCGGGAGGCACGCGGCGCCCGATGTTCCTCCACGTGGACAACGACACCCGCCGACCGGGCCAAGAGCATCCCGGGCCATGAGAAAGCGAACCCTCCCCATGGCGACCGCCGTGCTGCTGTTGCTGCCCGCCGTCGCCAACGCCGCCACCCCCGAGCCGACGCCGCTGAAGACCTCCGTGGCGATCGACACCGTCTGGGTGATCCTCGCGGCCCTCGTCGTGTTCTTCATGCAGGCCGGCTTCGCCTTCCTGGAGATCGGCTTCTCCCGCACGAAGAACGCGGGCACCGTCGTCGCGAAGATCCTCACCAACCTCTCCATCGCTTCTCTGGCCTACTGGGCGGTCGGCTTCGCCCTCGCCTTCGGCAACGGCAAGCTCGCCGGACACCAGGGCTTCTTCCTCTCCAACTACGGCGACGCCGTCAAGACCTTCGGCGCCATGGGCTTCTCCAACGTCACGCCGGAGACGAAGTTCTTCTTCCAGTTCGCCTTCTGCGCGGTCTCGCTGGCCATCGTCTGGGGCACGACGCTCGAGCGGATCAAGTTCGGCGTCTACGTCGCCTACGCGGTGATCTTCGCCGCGGTGATCTACCCCATCGGCTCGCACTGGGTCTTCGGCGGCGGCTGGCTGCAGGCCAGCCTCGGCATGCAGGACTTCGCCGGGTCCACGGCGGTCCACCTGATCGGCGCCACGGGCGGCCTCGCCGTCCTGCTGCACCTCGGGGCCCGGCGCGGCAAGTACGCCGCCGACGGCACGCCGCGCGCCATCCCGGGTCACAACATGCCGCTCTTCGGGCTCGGCATCTTCATCCTCTGGCTGGGCTGGTTCGGCTTCAACCCGGGCTCGACGCTCGGCGCGATGGACGGCCGCTTCACGCAGGTCATCCTCGTGACGAACCTCGCCGCCGCCGCGGGCGTGCTCGGCGCCCTCGTCACGTCGCGGCTCAAGCAGGGCACGCTCGACATCGGCATGGCCGGCAACGGCGCGATCGCCGCGCTCGTGGCCATCACCGCGCCGTCGGGCTACATCGACGCCTGGGCGGCGCCGATCATCGGCCTCGTCGCCGGGCTCGGCGTCCCATTGTGCATCTACGCGATCGACAAGCGACTCGACGACCCCGTCGGCGCGCTCTCGGCGCACGGCATCGCGGGCGTGTGGGGCACGTTGTCCTGCGGCCTGTTCACCGACCCGACGTTCGCGAAGTACAACGGGGTCGGCGACGGCGGCCTGTTCTACACGGGCAAGTTCGGCCAGCTCGGGGTCCAGGCGCTGGGCGTGGTCGCGGTGTTCGCCTTCGTGTTCGCCCTCTCCTACGTCTCGTTCGCGATCATCAAGGTGGCCATGGGCGGCTCGCTGCGGGTCACCGCGGACGAGGAGGACGCCGGCCTGGACATCTCCGAGCACGGCATGTACGGCTACCCGGAGCAGTTCATCCCGGCGCCGGAGCTCATCGGCTACTCGGCGCCCCCGACGGAGGTCGCCGCGGAGCTCGGCCGCACGGGCCGAGTGCCCACCGCGACCTCGAGTGAGGTGCCGGCCTGATGAAGAAGATCGAGGCGTTCGTCCGGCACGAGTCGTTCGAGCCGATCCGCACGGACCTGCTGAACCTCGGGTTCCCCTCCATCTCCATCTCGGAGGTGAAGGGGTCCGGACGGCAGAAGGGCATCACGGAGCGCTACCGCGGGGCGGAGCTGACGAACTACCTGCGGCCGAAGCTCAAGCTCGAGTGCGTCGTCGCCGAGGGCGACACGGAGGCGGTCGTGGAGTGCATCCTGCGCCACGCCCGCACGGGCTCGATCGGTGACGGCAAGGTCTTCGTGCTCCCGGTGGAGCAGGCCTTCCGGATCCGCACCGGGGAGAGCGGCGAGGACACCCTCCAAGCCCACCCCGACGCGGCGTCCGCGGTCAACGGCTAGCGCCCCTCCCGCCATCGGTGCTCCCCTCCCCGGCACCCGGCGATCGCGGGGCGGCCGCGGGTCCCCCCGCCCCGCGGCCGGCCCTCGCGGCCCGGCTGCGCACCGTCCACATGGACATGGTGGCGGCGGTCGTGGCGGGGGAGGGGCTCGGCCGCGTGTGTGCCCTGGCCGCCGCGGCGGTCGGGGCGCCCGTCGTCGTGGTCGTGCCACGCCTCGGGGCCTACGCCAGCGGCGACGTCGAGCTCGGGCCGGCGCGCGCCTACGTCGAGGGCCGCCTGCGCAACCGGCCGGTGTCCGTGCCGGCCGGCGTCGGGCTCGAGGTCGGCATCGACTCGGGCGGCGAGACGGTCGGGGTGGCGCTCGCGCTCGCCGCGGTCGGTCCGGAGGCGGCGGACCTGTTGCACGCGGTCTCCGTCGCCGTGCTCACGGAGCTCGCGATGGTCGACGCCCGGCTCGAGGTCGAGGAGAACCTGCGCGGCTCCTTCCTCGAGCAGCTGCGCTCGGGCACGGTCGCCGGCACGCCCGACGACGTCGTGCGGCGGGCGGTGCGCTTCGGCTGCGACCTGTCCCGCGGCGCCGTGGGGCTGTGCGCGGAGCCCGCGGGTGAGCGGGTGCGCCACCTCGTCGCGCTGATCGGCGACGAGGTGCCCGAGGCGCTCGCGCAACTCGCCGACGACGGGCGGGTCTACGGGCTCGTGCCGCCCGCGGCCGGCGAGGCGGACGGTGCGGCCTCGGCCCTCGGGCTGGCCGGCCGCGTCGCGACCCGACTGCGTGCCCACGGGTCGGTCGGGCTCTCCTCGTTCTTCGCCGACCCGGCGGCCCTCCCGCGCGCGCTCGAGGAGGCAGCGCTCGTGCTCGACGTCGTGCGCCTCGGCGGGGCGCCGGAATTCGATCCCACCCAGCCCGTCGGGGACGGGACCTACCGGCTGCTGTTCCGGGTCCTGGCCTCCCACCCGGAGGAGGTGCGCTCGTTCTACGACGACACGATCGCCCCGCTGACCCGCTACGACGAGCAGTACGGGTCCGACCTCGTGGCGACGCTCGCGGCCTGGTTCGAGCACGACTGCTCGACCGTCGCGACCGCCGGGGCGATCTTCGTGCATCGCCACACCGTGGCCTACCGGCTGGAGCGCGTGAAGGAGCTCACGGGCCTCGATCCCCTCCGCAGCGAGGACCGCGAGCGGCTCGGGCTCGGGCTCAAGGCGGGGCGGGTGATCGCCCCCGGGCGCTGACGGGCCTTGCCTATGCTGGAGCGCCATGAAGAAGATCGAGGCCTACATCCGCCATGAGGCCTTCGAGCCCATCCGCACCGACCTGCTCAACCTCGGGTTCCCGAGCCTGTCCATCGCCGAGGTCAAGGGCTCCGGCCGCCAGAAGGGCATCACGGAGCGCTACCGCGGGGCGGAGCTGACGAACTACCTGCGCCCGAAGCTCAAGGTCGAGTGCGTCGTGGCCACGGGCGACGTGGATACCGTCGTCGAGACGATCCTCAAGCACGCTCGCACCGGCGGCATCGGCGACGGCAAGCTCTTCGTCCTGCCCGTCGAGCAGGCGTGGCGGATCCGGACCGGTGAGAGCGGCGAGGACACGCTGCAGGCCCACGAGGGCAACGCGGGGGCGTGACGCTCCCGCGCCGGCCGGTCTAGCCCCCGACGGGGGCGGTGCCGAACATCAGCGTCCGGCGCTCGATGTCGTAGTGGGCGTCCTTCGTCTTGCGCAGGAGGCCCTGCAGGACCTCGGCGTCCTCGGCGTCCACGGACAGGACCTCCTCCCAGGCCCCCTGGTCGAGCACGAGCTGCAGGGTGAACGTGCCGGGGCCCTCGGCCTCGGCCGCGACCCAGGAGAACTGGAAGTGGCTGACCTGGCGGACCTTGATGGCGTCGTCGGTGAGGGGCTGTGGGAGCTTGGGCATGCCCCGGGGCTACCCGCGCGGCGCGGCCGGGAGCGGTCGGCGGGCTGACCGCGGGCGCCCTGCGAGACTCGGGCCGTGCCCGAGGCCTACGAGCAGCGCAACTTCGTCCCACCCGCCGGCGCGACGGATGTGCTGGTCGTCCGCCACGGCGCGTCGAAGGCGTTCGTGCCGGGCGAGCCGGTCGACGTGCTCAGCGGCCAGGACGACCCACCGCTGTCGCCCGCGGGCGAGCGGCAGGCCGAGGCGCTCGCCGCGCGCCTGGCGCGCGTCGACGTCGACCGCCTCTTCACGACGTCGTTGAAGCGCACCCAGCAGACGGCCGCGCCGCTGACGCTCGCTCACGGCCTGCAGCCGGAGGCGATCGACGATCTGCGCGAGGTCGGCCTCGGGGCGTGGGAGCAGGGCGAGCTGCGCGTGCGCGCGCACGCGCGAGACCCGATCGCCGGGCGGCTGTGGACGGAGCAGCGCGGGGACGTGATCCCGGGCGCCGAGACCCACGAGGCGTGCGCCGCGCGCGTCGCCCGCGGCTTCGCGCCGGTGCGCA
>JBBSPV010000034.1:0-42847 GCA_038258425.1 Solirubrobacterales bacterium
CCGCCCGCGCCCGCGCCCGCCCCGGCCCCGACCCCCGCCGCCCGCCCCGCTCAGCGCGCGAGTCGTCCGAAGCGCTCGCGCAGCCGGTGGTAGAACGACGCGCCCGGCAGCTGCGCGAGCTGGGCGTGCGACTGCCCGAAGTGCAGGGTCATCGAGCCGCTGGGACGCAGTCTGCGCGCCGGCCGGCCGTCCACGTGCACCTCCGCCTCGTCCTCGTCGGAGGCGTTGGAGATCGTCAGCGCGTCGCCCGGCGCCACGACGAGCGCCCGCGCCGTGAACGAGTGCGGCGCGATGAACGACACGACGAAGCCCTCGACGCCCCAGGCCAGCACGGGGCCGCCGTTGGCGAGGTTGTAGCCCGTGGAGCCGGCGGGCGTGGAGACCACGAGCCCGTCGCAGCGCACCCGGCCGATCTCCTCCCCGCCGAGCGCGTAGGCGAGGTCGGCCACGCGCCGGCCCGCCTGCCGGTGCACGGAGATGTCGTTGAAGGCCCGCCACGGCGCGCCGGTGCCGTTGAGCGTGATGGACGGCATCGCCATGGTCTCGAAGTCGCCGCGCAGGGCGCGCTCGAAGCCGGCGCGGGCGTCCCCGTCGGGGGGGTCCATGGTCGCGAGGAAGCCAACCTCGCCGTAGTTGACCGCGAAGACCGGGACGTCCGAGTCCGCGTAGTCGCGCAGGGCGCTGAGGATCGTCCCGTCGCCGCCGAGCACGACGCAGACGTCGACGTCGGAGGGCCGCTCCTCGCAGACGACGATGCCCTCCCGCTCCCGCAGGCCGTGGCGGTCGGCGTTGGGCGCGTCGAGGCAGAGCGTGACCCCGTCGGCCCGCGCCACCGCGAGCAGGTCCTCGATGACCTCCGGCCCCACGCGCCCGCCGCGGTGGGTGACGAGCGCCGCCCTCACGGCTCGAGCTCTGCCGCGGCCGGCCCGACGTCATCGAGCGCCCCCGCGCGGCCCGCCTCGGCGAGCCGGACGAAGCTCTCCTGGTTGCCCTTGGGGCCCGGCAGGCCCGAGGAGGCGAACCCGAGCACCGCCGCGCCGAGCCCCATCGCGGCCTCCGCGACGTCCACCAGTGCCGTGCGGCGCAGCGCCGGATCGGTGACGACGCCGCCTCTGCCGACCTTCGCGCGCCCGACCTCGAACTGCGGCTTGACCATCAGCAGCGCGTCGAAGGCCGGCGCCACGCAGCCCAGCACGGCCGGCAGGACCTTGCGCAGCGAGATGAACGACACGTCGGCGACCACGACCTCGGCCGGGTAGGGCAGCGCCTCGGACGTCAGCGCCCGGGCGTTGACCCGCTCCAGGACGGTCACCCGCTCGTCCTCGCGCAGGGACCAGTCGAGCTCCCCGTAGGCGACGTCGACGCAGACGACGTGCCTCGCGCCGCGCTGCAGCAGGCAGTCGGTGAAACCGCCCGTCGAGGCGCCGACGTCCAGCGCCTGCCGCCCGGCGACCTCGACGCCGAACGCGTCCAGCGCGTTGGCGAGCTTGACGCCACCCCGCGAGACGTACGGCATCGCCGCCGCGAGCTCGAGCTCGACGTCGGCCGTCACGAGCTGTCCCGGCTTCTGCGCCCGCCGGCGGCCCGGCAGCAGCATCACGTCGCCCGCGAGCACCGCGGCCGCGGCACGCGAGCGCGACTGGTAGAGCCCCCGCTCGGCGAGCAGGGCGTCGAGACGGACCCGCGACACGGGTCGCAGCCTAGGTCAGACGAGCGTGGAGCGGCGGTCCTGCACGGCCGCCTCGACGCGCTCGGCCACGCGCTCCGGCGTGAACCCGACCTCCTCGTGCAGCAGGCGGGGGGCGCCGTGCGTCACGTATCGGTCGGGGAGCCCGACGCGCATGAGCCGGGGAGCCACGTCGCCGTCGGCGAGCTTCTCCCACACCGCCGTGCCGAAGCCGCCCGCCAGCACGCCTTCCTCCACGGTCACGAGCAGGTCGTGCTCCGCCGCGAGCTGGGCGAGCAGCGCGCCGTCGAGCGGCTTGGCGAAGCGCGCGTCGGCGACGGTGACGTCCATGCCGTGGTCGGCGAGCAGATCGGCCGCGCCGAGCGCCACGCCGACGCCCGTGCCGTAGCCGACGAGCGCCACGCGCTCGCCCTCGCGCAGGATCTCGCCCGTTCCGACCTCGAGCGGCGCGATCTCGTCCGGGATCTGCACCCCGGCGGCGGCGCCGCGCGGGTAGCGCAGCGCGGAGGGCCCGTCGAGCAGCAGCCCCGTGCGCAGCATCCGGCGCAGGAGGTGCTCGTCCCGGGGCGCCATCAGCGTGAGGTTGGGCAGGCAGCGCAGGTAGGCGATGTCGAAGACGCCGTGGTGCGTGGGGCCGTCGTCGCCCACGAGCCCGGCGCGGTCGAGCGCGAACACGACCGGGAGGTTCTGCAGGCAGACGTCGTGGACGATCTGGTCGTAGGCGCGCTGGAGGAAGGTCGAGTAGATCGCCGCGACCGGCCGGGAGCCGGCGACGGCGAGCCCGGACGCGAAGAGGACTGCCTGCTGCTCGGCGATCCCCACGTCGAAGTAGTGGCCGGGCTCGGCCTCCTGGAGGAGGTTGAGGCCGGTGCCGGAGTTCATGGCCGCCGTGATCCCGACGACGCGGCGGTCGCGCCGGCACTCGTCGATCATCGCCTCGCCGAACACCGTCGGCCACTGGGGCGGCGCGGGCACGGCCGGCTTGGGCTTGGCGACCTTCGCGGGCAGCCGGTTGGCGATGGAGCCCGGCTTGGCCGCGTGCCAGCGCTCCATGCCCTCCAGGCCGCCGTCCTCGGCGGGCGCGAAGCCCTTGCCCTTGACCGTCGCCGCATGGATGACCACGGGGCGCTCGGCGGCGAGCGCCTCGCGCAGCGCCCGGCGCAGCGCCTTGACGTCGTGGCCGTCGACGATGCCGAGATAGGCCCAGTCGAGCTCCTCCCACAGCAGGCCGGGGGCCAGGAGCGCCTTGACGGACTCCTTGAGCTGCGGGCCGAGCTTCTCCAGCGCGTTGCCGATCCCCGGCAGGCGCGTGAGCCGGTCCTCGACCTCCTCGCGGGCCTTCCACATGTGCGGCTCCAGCCGCATGCGGTTGAAGTAGCGGCTCAGCGCCCCGACGTTGGGCGAGATGGACATCCCGTTGTCGTTGAGGATGACCACGAGCGGAGTGCCCAGGCCGCCCGCCTGGTGGATGGCCTCGAAGGCGACGCCGCCGGTCATGGCGCCGTCGCCGATGACCGCCACCACCCGGCCGTCGGGCGCGTCGCCGCGGCGCATGGCCTCCTTGAGGCCGACGCCGTAGCCGATCGACGTCGACGCGTGGCCGGCGCCCATGATGTCGTGCTCGGACTCGCCGATGGAGCAGAAGGGCGCGAGGCCGTGGTACTGGCGGATCGTCCCCAGCCGGTTGCGGCGCCCCGTGAGGATCTTGTGCGGGTAGGCGTTGTGGCCGACGTCCCAGAGCAGCTTGTCCCGCGGCGAATCGAGGATGGAGTGCGCCGCGACGGTGATCTCGCAGGTGCCGAGGTTCGCGCCGAAGTGGCCGCCGATCTCGCCGACGGTGTCGATCAGCAGCTCACGCACCTCCTGGGCGAGGTGCTGCAGCTGCTCGTCGGTCAGGGCCTTGAGGTCCTGGGGGCCGTCGATGGAGTCCAGTAGGGGGCGGGTGGTGCTCATGAGGTGCGCCGGAAGATGAAGTCGGTGATGTGCTCGAGCTCGGTGGGACCGTCCGGCACGGCTCGCTGGAGGGCGGCTCGCGCCTTCTCGTGCGACTCTCCGGCGAGCCTGCGCGCGCCGTCGAGTCCGAACGAGCTCACATAGGTGAGCTTCCCGTGCCGCTCGTCCGATCCACGCGGCTTGCCCAGGGCGGCGTCCGTGCCCGTCACGTCGAGGATGTCGTCGACGATCTGGAAGAGGACCCCGAGCTCTGCGGCGAACTCGCGAAGGGAGCTGAGTCTAGGGGAACCATCATCACCGGCCAGCAGGAGTACGCACTCCACGCTGGCCCCGATCAGCCGCCCCGTCTTGAGCTCGTGCAGCCGGCGCAACGCGGCCGGTCCCCCGGTGGCCAGCTCCTTGACGTCGAGGTACTGGCCGCCGACCATGCCGTCCACGCCCGTGGCCGCAGCGAGCTCGCGCACCGCGGCGAGCAGCGCGGCCGGGTCACCCCGCTGGTGGGCGAGCACGTGCTGGAAGGCCTCGGCGTAGAGCCCGTCGCCCGCGAGGATGGCGACGTCCTCGCCGTAGACGCGGTGGCAGGTCGGGCGCCCGCGGCGCAGGTCGTCGTCGTCCATCGCCGGCAGGTCGTCGTGGATGAGCGAGTAGGTGTGGATGAGCTCGAGCGCCGCGGCGAGCGGGAGCACGGAGACCTCGAGCGCGATGGCGTTGGCCGTGGCGAGCGCCAGCACCGGCCGGATCCGCTTGCCGCCGGCCAGCAGCGAGTACCGCATGGCCTCGACGAGCCCGGCGACGGCCGGCTCGCGCCCGAGGAAGGCGAGGGTCTGCAGGTAGCCCTCGACCTCCCGGCGGAGATGGTCGGGGTAGGCCGGCGCGGGCGGGGCCCCGCTCGCCACCTATGGCTGCAGGGCGAGCTGGCCGGCCGGGCCGAGCGGCTGGTCGCCGAGCCGGACGCGGCGATCGAGCTCGCCGCCCGCCTCGGCGGCGAGGCGCGCGAGCTCGTCCACGAGCCCGGCGGCCTGCCGCGGCTCCAGGGCGCCCGAGCGCAGCTCGTCGGCGGCGCGCTCCAGCCGGGTGACGAGGACGGCGAGGGTCTCGGCCCTGGTGGAAGGAGTGTGACGCATCCGAGCGGCGGATGGTTGCGCCGACCCCCGGGTACGCGCAGCCCCATGTCCGAGCCGGCTGCCGGTGAGCGCCTCGACCCCGGCGCCCTACGGCGCGTCGCGGCGGCCGCCTACCAGCTCTCCGGGGCGATCGGCGGCGCCACGGCGGCGCTGGTGGCGACAGCCCCGCTCGAGGTGGACGACGGCGCCTCGTGGCCCGCGCTCTACCTCGCCGCGATGGCAGCGATCTCGGCCGTCTCCATCCTGCTCGCGCCGGAGTTCTCTTGCCGGCGGCTCGACGACGTCGGGGCCGTGCCGGCCGCGGTCGTCGCGTGACCGCCGCCCAGGACGCCGTGCGCGCGGCGGTGACCGACGCGTGGGAGGCGGAGGTCGAGTTCCTCCGTGGCCTCGTGCGCCGGCGGAGCACGCGGGGCGACGAGGCCGAGGTGCAGGCCTTCGTCGCGCAGGAGCTGCGGGCCATGGACCTGGCGCCGGACGTCTGGGACGTCGATCGCGACGCGATCGCGGGCCACCGGGGCTTCTCGCCCGTGGACTGGGACTACGCGGGCCGGCCGAACGTCGCCGCCGTCCTGCCGGCCGGCGGCTCGGGTGGCCGGTCGCTGCTCCTCAACGGCCACGTGGACGTCGTGCCCTCCACCCCGGACCACCACTGGACCCACGATCCGTGGGGGGCGGAGCTCTCCGACGGGCGGATGTGGGGCCGCGGGGCCGCCGACATGAAGGCCGGCGTCGCGGCGATGATCTACGCCGTCCGGGCGCTCGGCGCCGCGGGCGTCGGCCTGCGCGGGGACGTGACCCTCGAGACGGTGATCGAGGAGGAGTGCACGGGCAACGGCGCCCTCTCGGCGCTGCTGCGCGGCTACACGGCCGACGCCGCGCTGATCCCCGAGCCCTTCGGCCACCGGGCGCTCGCCGCGCAGGTGGGCGTCATGTGGGCGCGGATCGTCGTGCGCGGTCTCGGGGCCCACGCCGAGCGCGCCGACGCCGCGCAGAACGCGATCGTCAAGGCCACGCGCGTGATCGACGCGGTGCTGGCGCTCGAGGCCGAGGTCAACGCCGACCCCCGCCCGCCGGCCTTCGACGGCCACCCGCACCCGCTGAACTACAACGTCGGCATCGTCTCGGGCGGCGACTGGGCGTCCTCGGTCCCCGAGGAGTGCGTCCTCGAGGTCCGGCTCTCTGCGTACCCCGGCGAGGATCTCGATCGGGTGCAGTGGCGCTTCCGCGACCGGTTGCTGGCCGCTGTGCGCGGCGACCCGTGGCTCGCAGAGCATCCGCCCACCGTGGAGTTCTTCGCCTTCCGCGCCGAGGGCTGCGAGCTCCGTTCGGACGAGCCGCTGCTCGCGTCCCTGCGAGGTGCGCATCAGGACGTGCGGGGTGAGCCGCTCGAGTCGTTCTCGTTCACCGGAACCACGGACGCGCGCTTCTTCAACCTCTACGCGGGCATGCCGGCCACGTGCTACGGCCCGCTCGGCGGAGCGCTGCACGCGCCGGACGAGTGGGTCGACCTCGACAGCGTGCGCCGCACCACCGAGGTGCTCGCGTTGACCGCCATGGACTGGTGCGGCGTGGCGGACTGATCCTGGCGGTTCGGCCGTCCGTCGGTCCCCGAACCTCAGGTCATCGACCCGTCCGCGCTCGCCGACGTCGCCACCGGCCTCGCCGGCCCGGCGCGACCACGTGCGCGTGACGGGCGCGGGTGAGCTGCTCGAGTTCGGCCCGGACGAGATCCATCGCGTCACGTGCGCCGCCGGCGAGCCGGCGGTGACGATCCACCCCTACTCCCCGGCCCTCGCGCGGACGGGCGCGTACTCCGTGGACCCCGGCGGGGTGCTGCGCCGCCGCGCGCTCGACGAGGACACGGAGCTCGTCGCGGACGACCCACTCGCCGTCGCGTAGAGGCCCGGCTCCTCGGCGGCCAGGGAACGTCAGTCTCGCCCTGGTCGTCCCCGCGACCACTGGGCGACTGAAGCTCGCCCCGGCCTGGCGACGGCGGGCAAGAGGCGGCCAGACGACGCCTACTCGCCTTTCCGCCGCCTCTTGCCCATCGGGCGGCGCGCCGACCCACGGCCACTCCCCTGCCTCTCCACGCCCGCTACCGCTACCGCCACCGCGGCGTGCGGCGGTTGAGCTCGCGGACCGCCGCGACGACCGCGTCCCCGCCCGCGGTGATCTGGTCGGCGGCGACGATGGTCGGCAGCCGGCCGCGCAGCCGGCGGCACGCCTGGGCCCGGGCGACGACGACCCTCGGATCGTTGACCCGCGCGGACGCGGCGAGGTCGGGCTCGGGCGGCGGGACGTCGGGCGACCAGTGGTTCATGAGGAACAGCGAGCCCCGCCGCCCGCCCCGGTTGGGCCGGCAGCTGTCCGCGAAGTTCGCCCGGTCCGTGAGCAGGTCGGGCGTCTTGAACGTGTACGGGGTCTCCTGGAGGATCCCGCGGTAGGCGAGGTGGTACCAGCGGGCCGCGCCGGCGTGGTGCTCGGCGAGCATCACGACCTGCTGGCGCCGGGCGATCATCCGCCGCAGGGTCGGCCAGCGCCGCGTGGAGCCGCGGTAGACGGACTTCGTCAGCCCGCTCGTGTGGGCCGCGGCCACGAGATCGGCGGGCGTGACGTAGTCCTCCACGACGATGACCAGCACGTTGTGCGGGTGGGCCTTGACGAAGCGCCGGACCTGGCGGAAGCCCTCGACGAGCGACGTGGAGCCGAGCTGGCAGGCGACGTGGCACAGGTAGCGGCCGCGCTTGCCCGTCGTCGTCCGGCCGTCGTCGTCGGTGACGACCGTGCCGTCGGGCTGGCGGCGGCCGTAGTGGGCGTCGAGGAGCAGGGCCCGGATGCCGCGGCGCAGCTGGCCGGGGATGGCGACGGACTGGTTGGGGATCTGCCACCCCAGCGACGCCGAGGACATGGCGTTGTGGGCGCCGGCGAGCACCACGCGGTCAAGGGAGCGAGCGCACAGGGCCCGCGAGCCGTTGCAGCGCTCGGCCGCTCGCGCCGGAGCCGGCGCGAGGGCCGCGGCGAGCAGGCACAGGGCCGCCAGCAGCAGGGCGCCCGGGCATGCCCGGGCGCTCGCCGGCGACCCCGTCGCCACCGGGCCTCAGCCGCGCTTGCGCAGCGCCAGGCGGTAGACCCGCTCGCAGTTGCGCAGCTTGTCCGTCTTGTCGGCGCGCACGATGTCGAAGCCCTTGCCGCAGTCGATGCGCTCCGTCGAGCCGTTGGCCGCGTCGATCTGGTCGCGCCCAGGGCCGCCCCAGATGCGGTTGTGCCCGTCGCCGCCGTCGATGCGGTCGTCGCCCTTGCCGCCGTAGAGGCGGTCGCCGCCGAGGCCGCCGGAGATGCGGTCGTTGCCCGTGTTGCCGTAGACGGTGTCCGTGCCCTTGCCGCCGGACATGTCGTCGCGGTCCGAGCCCCCCTTGAGGGTGTCGTCGCCGAGCCCGCCCTCCATGAAGTCGTAGCCCTGACCGCCGCGCATGTAGTCGCGGCCGTTGCTGCCGGACATGTCGTCGGGGCCCTCCTCGCCGTAGAGGCGGTCGTCGCCGAGGCCGCCCGTGACGAAGTCGAAGCCGTCGCCGCCGTAGATCCGGTCGGGCTCGGAGCCGCCGGACAGGTCGTCGGGGCCGTTCTGGCCCCAGATCGTGTCCTCCCCGGGACCGCCCTGGACGGTGTCGAAGCCGTCGCCGGCCTGGACGCAGTCGGCGCCGGACAGCGCGCTGACCGTGTCGTCGCCGCCGAGGGCGAAGATCCGGTCGCTGCTGGAGGTGCCGGTGAGCACGTCGCTGCCCTGCGTGGCGCCCGGCAGGAGGGGCAGCGCGTTGTCGGGACAACTCGCCGTCTTGGACGCGGCGGCGGGGCTGGCGGCCAGGGCCGGCGCGCAGAGACAGGCGGCGACGACGAGCAGCCGCCCCTTGGTCACGGAGGTGTGCATCTGATCCCCCTTCCCCGGCGCGTGCCCGCTCAACCCCCCTACTGGGCGTTGGACAGACCATCCTCGCGCAGCGCCGCGCCGAGGACGCCGTTCACGAAGCCGGGGGCCGCCTCGCCGCAGTAGGCCTTGGCGGTCTCCACCGCCTCGTCGATCGCGCCCTCCGGCGGGATGGGCGTCTCGGCGTCGGTGACCTCGGGATGGAGCATCTCGAGCAGCGCGACGCGCAGGATCGCCCGCTCCAGCGGGGCGATGCGGCTCAGGGCCCAGCCGCGGGCGTGGCGGTCGATGACCGCGTCGAGCTCCTCCTGGTTGTCCGCCGTCGCGTGCGCGAGCGCCCGCGTGAAGCCGGCCGCGTCGCGCTCGAAGGCGTCGTCAAGGCCACGACCGGTCAGCTCCGCCTGGTAGAGCGCGAACACCGCCGCGCGCCGCTGGTCGGAGCGCCGGCTCACCGCCTCACGCACGCGACATGTAGCTGCCGCTGCGCGTGTCGACCTTGATCCGGTCGCCGATGTTGACGAACAGCGGGACGCTGACCATCGCGCCGGTCTCGAGCGTCGCGGGCTTGCTGCCGCCGCCCGAGGCGGTGTCGCCGCGGACGCCCGGCTCGGTGTGGGTCACCTCGAGCTCCGCGGACGCCGCGAGCTGGATGTCCGACGGCTCCTCGTCGATGAACAGGAGGTCGATCTCCTCGTTCGGGCGGATCCACTTCAGCGGCTCGGCGACCTTCGGCTCGGGGATCTCGAGCTGCTCGTAGGACTGGGCGTCCATGAAGTGCGCGTCCGTGCCGTCCGCGTAGAGGAACTGCATCTTGCGCGCCTCCGTGTGGACGGAGCGGAACTTCTCCCCCGCGCGGAAGGTCCGGTCGATCACGGCGCCGTCGGCGGCCCGGCGCAGCTTGGTGCGCACGAACGCCCCGCCCTTGCCGGGCTTGACGTGCTGGGAGTCGAGGATCTTGAAGATCGTCCCGTCGACCTCGATGTGGTTGCCGTTCTTGAACTGATTGGTCGAGATCATGCGCGCCGCAGGCTAGTCGCAGGGCTACCGCGACCGGCGGCGCCAGAGCAGCACGCCGACGAGGGCGCCGAGCGCGAACGACACGCCGATGACCACGATCAGCGGCGTCGAGGAGGTGACGACGATCCAGTTCACGCGCACGCGGTCGAGGTTGAGCACGGCGAAGACCACGGCGAGCGCCACGACGGCGCCGATCGCGCCGAGCCGCAGCCGATCGGTGGTCGGACGTCTCATGGGCAGGCGGGTCCGCGACGCATCCGCCAGCCATCATCGCTCATCGCCCCAGCCTCCCGTGCCCCGGGGTGGAGGCACGTCACCCGCGGCGGATGATTCGCGATCACCTGCCCACGCAGCAGAGTGGCGCCCATGGGCGACGCGATCGGTCAGGTGCTCTCATTCGGGGTCGGGGTGGCGATCAGCCCGATCCCGATCATCGCGGTCGTGCTCATGCTCGGCACCCCCCGGGCGCGGACCACCGGCCCGGCCTTCCTGCTCGGATGGCTCGTCGGGCTCCTCGTCGCGGGCGGCGTCGTGCTGCTCGTCGCGGGCGGGGCGGGGGCCGACGACGACGGCGGGTCACCGACGTGGGTCGGCGTGCTCAAGGTCGTCCTCGGTCTGGCGCTCCTCGCCCTGGCCGTCAGGCAGTGGCGCGGGCGGCCGCGCGACGGGGAGGCCGAGCTGCCGAAGTGGATGCAGGCGATCGACGGGTTCCGGCCGCCGAAGGCCCTGGGCATGGGCGTCCTGCTCTCCGCGCTGAACCCGAAGAACCTGCTGCTCACCGTGGGCGCGGCCGCCGCCATCGCCCAGACGGGCGCCGCGACCGGCAGCCAGGTCGGCGCACTCGTGATCTTCGCGCTGCTCGGCGCGCTGGGGCCCGGCGTCCCGGTGGCGATCTACTTCCTCGCGGGCCGGCGCGCCGTCGAGGTGCTCGCCGACCTCAAGGCCTGGATGGGCGCCAACAACACGGCGATCATGGCGGTCCTCCTGCTCGTCATCGGGGCCAAGCTCCTCGGTGACGGGATCTCCACCCTGTGACCCTCCGTGCCGGCGGGGGTACCGGCGCGAGTGGTTGTCCGTCATCCGCCGCGGGCGATCCCGGCTCACCCTCCCGGCGCCGAGACTCCCGGACATGAGCACGCCACGCTCGTCCGCGCGGGAGCCCGTGCACCGCGGCTGGGCGAGGTTCGTCGCCGCCTACCTGCTGATCGTCGGCGTCCTGAACCTCCTCTGGGGCATCGCCGCCCTCGCGAACAAGGACTACTTCACCGAGGACAGCCTGCTCTGGTCGGCGCTGGGCTTCTGGGGCGTGGTCGCCCTGCTGCTCGGACTCGCGCAGCTCGCCGGAGCCGGGCTGATCTTCGCCCGCAACGCCAGCGGCGCGATCATCGCGAGCTTCTTGGCCTTCCTCGGCATCCTCGTGAACTTCCTCTCCATCGGCGCCTATCCGATCTGGTCGGTGATCCTCCTGGTGATCGACTTCATGATCATCTGGGCGACGACGGTGCACAGCGACGAGTTCGTGCGCTCCTGAGCGATCAGGCGCTGCCCAGCGCGGCCATCCGCTCCCGGCGGGGACGGGTCGCCTCGCGCAGGACGATCTTCAGGATCGCGGCGAACGGCACTGCGAGGATCGCGCCGAGCACCCCGAGGATCGAGCCCGAGATGAGCACCGCGACGATGGTCGTGAAGGGCGAGAGCTCCACCGCACGCCGGTAGACGAGCGGGTACACGACGTAGTTCTCGAGCTGCTGGTAGATCAGCTGGATCACGAGCATCGCGATCGCGGCCGGCGTGCTCACCGTGAGCGCGACGAGGACGAGCACGACGGCGGCCACCGTCGCCCCGACCTGCGGGATGAGGTCCAGGAACCCCGTGAGCACCGCGAGGACGATCGGGAACGGGAGCCCGAAGATCCACGCGGAGAGCCCCGCGACCGTGCCGGCGACCAGCGAGATCGCGAGGTTGCCGATCAGCGAGGAGGAGACCGCGCGGATCGACTCCTCGAGGATCGGGTGCCAGCGCCCCCGGACCGCCGGCGGCGCGAGGTCGAACAGCCAGTCGGTGATCGTGTGCCGCTCGATGAGCATGAACAGCGACAGGAACGTCAGCGTGACGAGGGAGAGGACGCTCCCGAACACCCCCCCGGCCACCCCGAGCAGCGCCGAGGCCGCGTCGGGCAGGCCCTTGGCGAGGTCCTCCAGCGCCGAGCGGACCTTGTCCTGGGAGCCGCTGGAGACGAAGGTCTTGAATGCGTCACTCGAGCTGAGCTGCTGCCAGTAGCCGGGGATGTCGCCGAGGAACGCCTTGACCTGGTCCCACAGCGGACCGACCGTGACGAGGACGATCAGCGCGACGGCCGCGAACAGGGCGGCGAACACCGCGAGCGCAGCGCGGCCGCGCTTCCAGCCGCGGCGCACGAGCGCGCCGACGACCGGATCCAGCCCCAGCGCGAGCACCACCGCCACGAAGATCGACAGCAGCACCGGCAGGGCCACGACGACCAGCACGATCAGCCCGCCGAAGACGGCGAGCTTGAGCAGCGTGCGCGCGGGCACGACCAGCTCGACCGGCTGGGGCGACGGCTTGGGCATCCCCGCGGATACCGCTCAGTCGCGCGCCAGGGCCGCCGCGAGCCGGCGCTCGAGGTCGACGTCGGCGTCGTCGCCGACGGCCCTCCTCATGACCTGACCGTCCTTGCGTCCGCGCGCTCATCCTCGCCGAAGATCGCGAGGCCGTGGATGATGTAGAGGTCCAGCGCGAAGATCGCCAGCGACCAGAACGGATAGGCCGGGAGGGCGAGGAGGGCCCCGATGGCGCTCAGGCTCGCGGCGATGATCCCGATCCACCGGCCGAAGGCCCCCCCGCCCGCCAGCGAGGCCGCCGCGGCGAGCTGCAGCAGCCCGAGGAGCAGCGTGATCCAGCCCCAGAACTTCAGGTTGCTGAAGATGAACTGCGTGTTGTTCAGGAAGAAGTCGGAGTTGCCGATCGCCGCGATGCCGTAGATGACGTTGAGCACCCCGCCCACCGTCAGCAGGACGCTGGCGAAGATCGCCCGTCCCACACCTCGAGGTCCAGCCATGGGCACCTCCTCTGAGTCGCTTGCTCACTGCCCGGCCATCGTCGCCGCGAGGGGGATTAGCCACCGTCACCCAGGGCGGGTGATTCGCCCAGCCGGTCGTCGATCAGCGCGCCCCGGTGGCCGCGACGGTGATCGCTATCCCGGCCACCACGAACCAGCTCAGCAGCGCGAAGGCCACGCCGATGACGCCGTACTGGTCGGCCGACGCGGTCACGCTGCGCGGCAGCCAGATCGCTCCGGCGACGCCGAGCGCCGTCATCGCCGTGGCCGTCACGATCCCGCACGGCGCCAGTCGCCGCCAGTGCAGCCGGCGGGCGAGCATGAAGTACGGCGTGGCGAGCCACAGCATGGCCCCGAGCGCCAGCGAGGCGGCGAGCTCGACGACGCCGCCGACGGCGCCGAGCACGACCGGGCGGACCGTCACGTAGGCCACCAGCAGTGCGAGCCACACGAGGCCCCAGCCGGTCGACCGGAAGCTCAGGGCCGCGAGCCCGAAGGCAGTCTCGTAGACGCGCTGCATCGTCCGCGTGAAGGACAGCGCCGAGACGACGACGAGCACGACGCCGAGCACGCCGACGCTCGAGGCCGAGGACGCGCCGAACGCCTCATGCACGCTGGCGGCCGTCGACCCGTGCAGGTCGAGCCTGTCGATCAGCCGGTCGGCGAAGGAGCTCGACTGGCCGCCCGAGACGAGTGTCCTGTAGACGATGAGCAGCGGGAACAGGGCCGTGAACGTCAGGGCCCCGAGCGCCGTCCCCCGGTCGACGCCGCCGATGGCGAAGAACCGCCGCGCCCACTCGCGGCCGAAGGTAATCGGCCACAGGACGATCCTCGCCGGCGAGTCCCTCACTCGGCCTCACCCCGGGGGCGCCGCGAACGCCCGTGGCCGAGGTCGGCGAGCCGGCCGCGCAGGTGCCGGTGCGCCCGGCTCGCGCCGTCGGCGTGCAGCAGCCCCGCCCGTCGGAGATGCTGCGCGGCGCGGTGGGGCATCCGGAGCTCAGGAGGCCACGCTCTGGCGGTGCTGCTCGACCGCCTCGCGCAGGGTCTCCTCGGCCTCCGTGGAGAGCGAGCTGTGCAGGATGTGCCCGCCGTACTCGCTGATCCGGGGGATGACCTTGTCCGGCGTGGCGCTCGAGACGAGGACGAAGAGCGCGGCCCCGCCGTCGGGCAGCTTCTCCCCCAGCTCCTTCATGAAGTTGTCGTCGATGCCGTAGTCCGACAGCGAGCCGCCCGCGGCGCCGGCGGCGCCCCCGACCACCATCCCGAGCAGCGGCGCGAAGAACAGCAGGCCGATCAGGCCGCCCCACAGCGCCCCGCCGGCCGCCCCGGCGCCCGTCGGGCTGAAGCGCTGGTGCAGCTTGATCTTCCCGTTGTCCTTGCGCGTGGCGATGACCACGTCCTCGAGGTCGATCAGGTGCTCCTTGCGCAGCTCGAGAAGCTCGCCCACGACCTTGCGGGCGGTGGCTTCGTCGGGGTACGCGATGCCGATGAGGTTGCTCATGCCGGCAGCCTCCAGGCGACGCGGGTGATCCGTCCTCACCCCGGGTGGATGAGCCGCTCAGGCCGCCGAGCGGCCGGGGCCGAGCAGGTGCAGCCGGCGCGCCCGCTCGACCGCCTCGCGGCGGGTCGTGACGTCGAGCTTGCGGTAGATCTGACGCAGGTGGCTCTTGACGGTGTTGACCGAGATGAAGATCTCGTGGCCGATGTCGGCGTTGGACATCAGGGTCGGCAGGTAGCGGAGCACCATGAGCTCGCGCTCGCTCAGCGGCTCGGGCAGCCCGTTGGACGCGGCCGCCCGCGCGGCGGACGCGGACGGATCGAGCTGGTCGGCGATCTGGTCGACCAGGGTCCGATGGGCAGTGCCGCGCTGCACCCGGCGGACGAGCAACGGCTGCAGGCCCGAGCCGAGCTCGACGAACGGCCGCAGGACGCCGGCCGGCTCCGCGAGGTCCAGGGCGCGCTCGAGCGCGTCGACGGCGGCCTCGTGGTCGGCGAGCCCGTCACACGCCAGCGCCCGCAGGGCGAGCGCGCCGATGCGGGTCCACAGGGGCCCGGGCGCGTCCGCCGGCTCACCGGCGACGGCGGCGAGCCTGAGCGCCTCGCCGTGCTCACCCGCCGCCAGCCGCAATCGGCCGAGGGCAAGGGCCACCTCGGCCGTCGGGGAGTCGGCCAACCGGCCCTCGAGCCGCGCGAGGGCGGTGTCCCGCTCGCCGAGCGCGTACAGGAGCATCGCCTCGTCGGCTTCGAGGCTGCGCTGCGCGTTGGCGTCGAGGCTGGGCCGGTCCCGGTCCAGCTCGAAGCGCAGCACGCCGAGCGCGGCGTCGAGGCGGCCCTGGGCGGCGAGGAGCCGGACGCGGAGCGGGATCAGCAGCGTACGGGTCGGTCGCTCGCACTCGAAGACCCCGTCGCCACTCAGGCGCACCAGCGACGCCAGCGCCTTCTCGACCGAGGCCTGCACGAGGTCGAGGTCGTTGCGCAGCAGGGCGATGGCGCCACGGGTGGCGTACAGCGCGGTGGCCACCCGCGTCCGGGTCGACCCGGCGCGCTCGAGGTCGTCCAGGGCCTCGGCCACGCGGTCGGCAGCGCGGGCCACGAAGCCCTCGTGGAGGTCGATCTGCGCGAGGTGCGCGGTCGCCAGGGCGACGATCTCGGGGCGGCCGGCGCTCTCGCCCGCGCCGACCGCGGCCACGAGGGCGCCGACGGCCGACGGCCGGTCCCCGCGCCACATGCCCGTCAGCCCGCGTTCCGCCTGGACCAGGCCCTCGAGGTCCGGCCGGCCGGTCGACGGCCGCCCGCCCGCCCCGGGCGGATCCGGCAGGGTGAAGCGCTCGTCACCGTGCTGCAGGCGATGGCGCAGGACGAGGGCCTCGAGTGCGAGGCGGTAGTCGGCGCGGCGGGCGTCCGGAAGCTCCGCCTCCCGCTCGGCGGCGCGCCGGAGCAGGCTCGCGGCGGCCGCGCCGTCGGCCTCCTCGACCGCGGCGGCCGCGCACGCGAGGGTCAGCTCCGGCAGCGCCGCCGCCGACTCGGCCTCCAGCTCGTCGACGAGGTCGCGGACCGCGGCGATCTCGCCGCTCGTCAGCAGCTCCACCCAGTCCCGGGCCAGAACGCGGGCGCCGACGTCCCACGCCCGCGCCCGGATGGCGTGCCGCAGGGCCGGGAGCGTGTGACCGCGCTTCGCGAGCCACTCCGCCGCGCGCCGGTGCAGGCCGCCGAGCTCGTGCCCGCGTTCGTAGCGGAGCTCGACCCGGAGCAGGTCGCGCAGCAGCGGGTGGTAGCGGAACCACCCGGTGGTGCCCTCGACCGGCGTGAGGAACGCGTTGTCGCGCGTCAGCCGTCGCAGCGTCGCGGCGCCCCCGGTCGCGTCCGTCAGCGCGTCGGCCAGGTCGCCGTTGACCGCGTCGACGAGCGAGGTGCGCAGCACGAAGCTACGCAGGCGCGGCGGCAGCTGGTCGAGCACCTCGACGAGCATGTAGTCCGCGACGGAGCCGTCGGCGCCCGAGAAGTCGCGCAGGAAGTCGGGCGGGCGGGGGTGGTCGCGCAGCGTGAGCTCGGCCAGGCGCAGTCCGGCGACCCAGCCCTCCGTGCGCTCCCAGAGGGCGTCGACGTCTCGCTGCGCGAGGCTGAAGCGCCCGCCGGAGAGCAGCCGCGCAGTCTCCTCCCGGGTGAAGGCGAGATCGTGTCCGCGGATCTCGGTCAGCCGTCCGGCGAGCCGCAGGCGGCCGAGGCGCAGCGGGGGATCCCGGCGACTGATGAGCACGATGCGCAGCGCGCTCGGCGTGCGCTCCAGCAGCGCTTCGAGGTCGGCGACGGCGGCGGCCCCGCCGAGCTCCTGGAAGTCGTCGAAGACGAGCGTGACCGGCTCGGACTCGCCCTCGAGCTGATTGACGATGTGCCCCCGGGACGAGTCCACGCGCTGCCGGGGTCGTGGCCGAGGACCGTTGAGGGCCTGAGCGACGAGCGCCCAGAGGTCATCCACGCCGTGGCCTTCGCCCTCCAGCGAGATCCAGGCCACGGAGCCGACCGGTCGTCCGTCCCGGACCCAGGCCGCGACGAGGGTGGTCTTGCCGGCACCGGCCGGGGCGGCCACGAGGGTCAGCGGCGTCTCCCGACCGGCGTCGAGGCGATCGAGGAGGCGGGGGCGCGGGACCGAGTCGTCGGCGACGGGCGGGACCGTTCGTGGTCCGTGAGGGAGGCCGTTCATGGCGAGCGTCATGCCGTTACTTGCCAACCCTACGCAGACGAAGGCGCCGACGCTCATCCCGCGCGGGTGAGGACGCGTCACCCGCGCTGCCACCACCCTGGAGGTGATGACCCCACCGACGGAGGCGAGATACGAGTTCCGGATCCGTGGGCGCGTCGGGTCGGCGATCCTCCTGGCCCTGGAGGAGCAGGGGATGCACGCCGACGTCGAACCGGTCGAGACGGTGCTCCACGGCCCCGTCGCCGACCAGGCCGCACTGCAGGGCATGCTCAACCGGATCACCTCGCTCGGCCTCGAGCTCATCGAGGCGCGGCGCCTGCCCCGGGGCTAGCGGGCGCGCCCCGGGCTCAGAGCGCCAGTCGGCCGCCGGGCGCGAGGACCACCGGGCGCACACCGGGGGCGCTCACCGCCACCTCGGCCGCGAACGCCGGTCCCGGGGACGTGAGCAGCCCGGGGTGCCGGCGGGCCAGGCCGACCGGGAGATACGTGCCCCAGTGGATCGGCACGGCGATCCGCGGCCGGATGAGCGCGGCGGCTCGGGCGGCCTCGGTGGGATCCATGTGACCGGGCCCGAGCGTCGGCCCCCAGCCCCAGACGGGGAGCAGGGCGAGGTCGATGGCCCCGAGCGCCGCCATGTCCGCAAAGCACGCGGTGTCCCCGGCGAAGTAGACGGCTTGCTGCCCGCGCAGGACGTAGCCGAGCGCCGCCCGGGGCGGCCCGATCGGCAGCCGGCGGCCGTCGTGGACCGCCCGGACGGCGTGGACGGCGATGGAGCCGACGTCCACCACGGACCCCGCCTCGAGCTCATGAGCCGGCCGCCCGAGGATCGACGCCGTCCCGGGCGGCCCGACGACGGGGACGTCCGGCGGCAGTCGTCGCAGCGTCGAACGGTCGGCGTGGTCGAAGTGCAGGTGCGACAGGAGCACGCCGTCGACCGGGCCGGGGGCGGGGGCGGGCGCGTGGCGGCGCAGGTGCGCGACCCGTGGGCGCAACACGGGATCGGTGACGACTCGCGAGCCGGCGAGCTCGATCACCACGGTGGCGTGCCCGAGCCACCTGATGCAGTCGCCGGGCCCCGACCGCCCGGAGGAAGGGCCAGGACGTCGCCTGACGTGATCCTCAGCGGACTCGATCAGCCGTCGGCGTGCCGCTCGAGGTAGTCGAGGTAGAAGGGCCGCAGGGTCTCGAGCAGGCCGCCGCCGTCGCCGCGCATCTCATCCTCGAGCTGGCCAGAGAGGTGCATGACGTCGCGATCGCCACGGAACACCGCTCCGTGCGGCCGGCCGCGGGGCGTGCGCTCCAGCGAATGCAGGAAGAACCCGGCGTCGAGGTGGTGTCGCGCCCGTCGCACGGCCCGATGATGGAGCTCCTCGGTCGTCAGCTGGTCGAGTTCGTCGCGTCGGTTCATGCCGGGGTCCAGGGTCGCTCGCCGCGCAGGACGGGACTTGGGTCGGAGCGTACAGCTCGGCGCACGGGTCGTCGAGCGTCGATGACCAAGCCGTCCCGCGCCCGGCGCCCCGTCGGCCGGGCGCCGGTAGCCTGCCGCCGATGAGTGGCCCCCGACGCCGCGTGGTCGCGGCCGCCCTCGCCGGCGCGAGCGTCGTCGCGGGCGCCGCCGTACCCGCCGCCGACGCCGCCGCGCCGCGGGTCGTGACCGTCAGGGGCGTGGCCGCGGCCGGGCCGGCGCGCTACGACAAGGTGCGCGTCGTCAAGGTCGGGCCGCGCCGCGCCAAGCACGTGCTCGTCCTCGTCCCTGGCACCTCCGCCGGGGCCGGGTACTTCGTGCCGGACGCCCAGGACCTCGTCAAGCGGCTGAAGGGCTGGCAGGTCTGGGCCGTCGACCGGCGGGAGAACCTGCTCGAGGACCAGTCAGGGCTCGACGCCTCGCGCGCCGGCAAGCTCGGCGGCCAGGGGCTGTTCGACTACTACCTCGGCTGGATCGGCAACCCGGCCGCCGGCAGGCACTTCCAGCCGCCGGGCACGGAGCAGACGAGCTTCGCCCGTCGTTGGGGCATGAAGACGGCGATCGGCGACCTGCACCGCGTCGTCCGAGCCGCCCGCCGGCGCGGCCGCGACGTCGTGCTCGGCGGCCATTCCCTCGGCGGGACGATCACCGCGGCCTACGCCACCTGGGACTTCAACGGGCGGCCCGGCGCGGCCGACCTCAAGGGTCTCGTCTTCATCGACGGCGGCAGCGGCTCCCAGCCGATCTCCGTCGCGGACGCCCGGGAGCGCCTCGCCGGGATCGCCCAGGGCTCGCCGTTCAACGACCTGACGGGCTTCGGCCTGCCGTGGACGGCGGGCGTGTTCGCCGCGACGGGCTCGGCGCTCGCCCTGCGCGAGCCGGGCGCGGCGTCGACCTTCGCCTCCTGGCCGCCGGCGCCCACGAGCCTGCTCGCGCCCGTCCGCACGACGAACGCGGCCCAGCTCGGCTACGCCGTCGACGCCGACACGGGGCCGAAGAGCCTCGCGCTCGTCCAGGCCCATCTCGGCGGCCTGGCCGCCACGGGCGATCCACGGCCGTGGGTCGACGGCGGGCAGGCGAGCCTGCGCCGCACCGCCCGCGCGATGAACGGCATCCGCGGCGTCGACGGCTTCGCCTGGTTCCACCCGCTGCGGCTGAGCCTCGACGCCGGTGCCGTCAACGGCGGCGTGGCCAACCCGGCCCAGCGCGCACTCGGCGTCCGCGCGACCCACGGGCGCCAGGCCCGGCTGCCGATCTACGCCTACGAGACCTCGCTCGGCAAGGGCCGGGTCCTGTCCGCGGCGCGCGCGCTCGCGCGGCGCGCCCGTGTCCCCGCCCGGCAGGTACGGCTCGTGAACCGCTCGAACCGGGATTCCCACTGCGACCCGATCTTCGACGACTTCGCGACGAACGACTTCCTCAAGACCGTGCTGCCGTTCCTGCGGCGCACGGCCTGAGGGTCGTACCGGCCGAGGCGAGCGTCAGTCGCCGTGGGGCCGCCCTGGCGACCGGGACGCGACTGAAGCTCCGCCCACCCCCGACCCGTCGGGCGCGACGGATACCGTCCCGCGCGCGATGCTGGCCTACGTCTTCTGGCACCGGGGCGTACCCGATATCTCGACGCGCGAGTACGAGGCCGCCATCGGCGCCTTCCACGCCGCGCTCGCTGACGATCCGCCCGCCGGACTGCACGGCACCTACGCCTTCCGGCTCGCGCACGCGCCGTGGCTGCCGGGGCCCGGGCTGGCCTACGAGGACTGGTACGTCGTGGAGGACTGGACGGCGCTCGGCGCGCTCAACGTCGCCGCCGTCGCGGACACCCAGCGCGGCTCGCACGACCGCATCGCCCGCGAGGCCCGCGAGGGCGCGGGCGCGATCTACGTCCACCTGTTCGGACACGTGGAGGTGACGGCGTCCGTCGCGGAGTGGTTCGCCAAGCCGGCCGGCGAGACCTACGGCTCCTGGCGGGAGGCGCTGCGCCTGAACCTCGACGGCAGCGGCGCCGGCGTGTGGCAGCGCCAGATGGTGCTCGGACCCTCGCCGGAGTTCTGCGTGCTCGGCGAGGGAGCGCCGCTCGACCCGTCCGCGATCCGGCTGAACCGGACGCTCGTCACGGGCTGAATCGGCTGCGCCTCGGCGCTCCGCGCCGGGGGTGACCGCGGCCCCGGGCCGGCCGCCGCGGGCGGGGGCCGGCCGGACCGGACCCCTGCGGTCGGGCTACTGCACGAAGCCCGTGGCGGCCACGGCCTTGCGGACCGTCGCCTTGCTGTAGGGCGTGTCGAACGGCCCGTCCGGGGTGATCGAGCCCTCGCCCTTGACGGAGTAGGGATCGTTGCCCAGCAGGACGGCGGCGCCCGCGGCGTGCCGCGCCTCGGTCGTCGCGATGGACGCGGCGGCCGCCAGCAGCGCGCGGCTCTTGAGCAGCGGCGCCTGCCCGAGGTAGGCGTGCACCCCCGTGTTCTCGAGCACGTACGCCGTGGCGATGAACTTCGCCTGGTCCTTGGTCGTGCCCTGGAAGTCGTACTCCCCACGGCGAGCGGGGTGGCCGCCGTACTTCCGGCTCGTGGCCTTCAGCGCGGCCACATGGGTGGCCTCGTGCGAGGCGGTGAGCTTCGCGAAGGCGAGCACGTCGCCGCTGAGGGCGCCGGACTTGACGGCCTCGGCGTAGAACGCCGCCTCGAGGTACTCCAGCGACAGCGCGAAGTTCAGGATCGTCAGGTCCCGCTTGCGCGAGTACCGTCGCGATCCGTGCGCCGACGCCATCTCGGGCAGCATGCCCATGATCGCGGAGGAGCCGAGGACGGCCCCGCCGCCGACGGCGGCCTTGCGGAAGAACGACGCGCGGGTGTCACCGGCGACGGCCTCCTCGGCCTCGCGGACGGCACCGTCGACGTCGAGCACTGCGATGTTCGGAAGCGACACGCTTCACCCCTCTTGGACCTCGGGACGTTTGACCTGCCACACCGCGGTGCGGTGGTCTGGACACGCAGCGGACGGCTGCGCCTGCTTCGGGGACCCCTAACGCAGTGGACCGATAATCGGATCACTGGACAAATCCACGGCCTCGCCCTCAGCGCTCCCCGCCGGTCGTGACCGCGGGCTTGGGGTCGGTGGCGTCGTCCTTGCTGCCACCGCCGATGGCGCCCTTGAACTCGCGGATGCCGCGGCCGAGCGAGCGGCCGGCGTCCGGCAGCTTCTTGGGGCCGAGGATGATCAGGGCGATCACCAGGACGATGAGGATCTCGGGAAGGCCGATGCTTGCGGGCACGATGTGGCTCCTTGCGGGTGGTGGAACGGGTCTTCGGGCGGCCCGGCCGCGGGGGAGTGGCCGGGCCCGACCCGAAGGTTTCGGTGTCGCTAGGACTTGATGAAGCCCGTCTTGCCGACGATCTTCAGCACGCGGCCCTTGGAGTAGGGCCGGTCGAAGGCGCCGTCGGGCGTGATGCTGTTGCGCTTGCCGACGGAGAACGGCGAGCCGCCGCGCAGCGTCGCCACGGCCGCCGCGTGGCGCGCCTCGATCGTCACGATGGACGCCGCGGCGCCGAGCAGCGCCTTGCTCTTGAGGTTGCCCGCCTGGCCGAGGTAGGCGTGCACGCCGGTGTTCTCCAGCGCGTAGGCGGTGTCGAGGAACGTCGCCTGGTCCTTGACGGTGTTGCCGAAGTCGAACGTCGGCTTCTTGACCGTCTTGCCCTTGAGCGAGCGGATCGTGCGTCGCAGCGTCGTCGCGTGCGTCGTCTCGTGGTCCGCGAGCAGCTTGGCCAGCTCCAGGGCGTCGCCCGAGAGCCCGCCGTTGCTGATCGACTGCTTGTAGAACTCCGCCTCGAGATATTCGAGCGTCAGCGCGAAGTTCAGGATCGCGATGTCGTGCTTCTTGGACGGCTTGGCGCTCGCGATCTCGGGCAGCATGCCCATGATCGCGGAGGAGCCGAGGACGGCTCCGCCGCCGACGGCGGCCTTGCGGAAGAACGACGCGCGGGTGTCACCGGCGACGGCCGCTTCGGCCTCCTGGATGGCACCATCGGTGTCGAGCACTGCGAGGTTGGGGAGCGACACGCTCACATCTCCTGTACGTCGGGGGCATCGGACGACGACCCACCCGCCGGCAGTGGATTCATCGTCGAGACCTAGCGCGCTGGGCGGCTTTCCGGATCACTCAAGGCCCCGTCAGCCGGCCCGTGACCGCGGTTGCGGACGGTGGGCGTCCGCAAGTGCGGTCACGCGGGCCTGCGGCTACTGCAGCGCCCACCAGTGCGGACCCTCGAACGGCGCGGGGAACACCGTGAAGTACCGCGGGCAGGTGCGGGAGTCGGGATCGGGCAGGCACGGGTTGAACGGGTTCACCTGGCCGTACGCGCCGGGGTGGCTCGGATCGTCGGCCTTGAGGTCCGGATCGGGCCGGCAGGTCGGCCCGCCCCCGGCGAGCGTCCCGTTGACCCCGTCGTCGGTCTGGTCGTAGGCGAAGCCCGAGGCCCGGAAGCGGCTGAGCTCCATGACGTTCGGCACGTCGTCGTCGTCGGCGTCGTCGGCTCCGTCGCGCACGCCGTCGCCGTCCGAGTCCGCGTCGAAGGCGCTCGTACCGGCGTAGTGGTCGAAGACCTCGACGCTCGGCTCGGACGCGTAGCAGCCCTTCCAGTAGGTCGGCTGCATGGCGTTGCGGACCTCGACGACGTTCGCCAGGCCGTCGGCGTCCTCGTCGCGCTCGTCGTCGGAGAGCACGCCCACCCCACCCCCGCGCGGGTTGTCGAGGGGGTTGAGCTCCTGCGCCGACTCCGTCCCGTCACGGTCGACGTCGAGCAGCCCGTAGGTGTGCAGGCCCTCGGTGTGACCGGTCCAGTTCAGGTCGTGCAGCGTCACGGTGCGCCGCCCGGCGCGGATACCCCAGGCGAGGAAGTCCTGGAACTTCGCGTAGCCCGCGGCCGGGAGCGCCGGGACGCGCCGGCCGCTGCCGTCGCGCACCGAGACGGAGTACTGCATGCCGTCCGAGTAGCCGAGCGGCGTGGCCCTGCCCGGGACGTCGGCGAACCCACCGCCGGGAGTGGACACCTTCCAGAGGGCCTGCTCGACGCTCATGGGCAGGCCGTCGCCGTCGTAGTCGCGGCCGGCGTCCGAGCCGTCCAGCGGGTTCGGGTACGGCCGCTTGCCCGGGAAGGGCAGGGCGACGTTCGGCGCCTGGTACTCGTCGTCGTTGAGGTCGATCGCGGAGCGGTACTCGTAGCCGTCCTGCACGCCGTCACCGTCGGAGTCGGCCTTGCAGCCGTCCGTGCCGATGCGCTCCTCGAGCGTGTCGGCGAGGCGGTCGTTGTCGTCGTCGGCGTCCGTGCGGTTGGGCAGGCCGTCGTGATCGCAGTCGCCCTGGGGCAGGCTCGCGAGCGGCGGCGCCGCGCTGCCCTTGGCCGGGCGCGGCGAGACGAGCGGGGAGCGCCTGCGGGCGGTGTAGCCGCGGCCGAAGCGGCGGGCCAGCACGCGCAGGCGGAAGCGGGTCGGCCGGCCGGCCATGACCTTCTCGAGCCGGGCGGGGAGCTTGACCTTGAGCATGCGCCGGGTCGAGATGCCCGACTTGACGAAGACGATGGCCGCGCCGGTGCGCTTGAAGCCGACCGCGTCGCGCCGCTTGCCGGGCCGGAAGTTGCGTCCCCGGAGGGTGAGGGTCTGCCCCACGCTGACGCGCAGCGGCGTGACCTTGGTGACCGCCGGCGGCTTCGCCTTGCGCTTCGCCGCCTGCGCGGGCGCGGGCGCGCCGGCCACCAGGAGGAGCCCGAGCAGGGCCGACAGGACGGGCACGGATCGGCGCATGCCCGGATCGTCGGTCGGCCGGAGCGCCGCTTGACCCGGACATCCGTCGAGTCAGCCAACGACGAGCAGCTCCTTCGCGTGACCGTTGAGCACCCGCGCGCCGTCCGCGGTGACGGCCACGAGGTCCTCGATGCGGACGCCGCCCAGATTCGGGACGTAGACGCCGGGTTCGACGGTGACGACGTTGCCCGCCACGAGGGCGTCGGTGCCGGTGGAGGCCAGGCGCGGGGCCTCGTGGACGTCGCGGCCGACCCCGTGGCCGAGCGCGTGGCCGAAGTGCTCGGCGTGCCCCGCGGCCGTGATGACCTCGCGGGCGACGGCGTCGACCTCGGCCCCCGTCGGCCCGGCCCGGACGGCGGCGAGCCCGGCGAGCTGGGCGTCGAGCACGAGCGCGTGCAGCTCGGACAGCGCGGCGTCCACCGGGCCCGTGGCGTACGTGCGCGTGGAGTCCGAGCAGTAGCCGTCCAGGCGGGCGCCGAAGTCGACCGTCACCAGGGTCGCCGGCGGGATGGCGACGTCGCGCGGCTCGGCGTGCGGGAGCGCGCCGTGGGCGCCGGAGGCGACGATGGTCGGAAAGGCCGGCTCGGCCCCGCGGCGACGGAAGCCCGCCTCCAGCGCGAGGGCGACATCGCGCTCCGTGCGGCTCGCCAGCCCCGGCTCGAGCAGCTCGCCCAGGGCCTCGTCGGCGAGGGCGGCGGCGGCGGCGATCAGCTCGAGCTCGCCGGCGTCCTTGACGGCCCGCTCGCGCTCGACGAGCCCGCCGGCCGCGACGAGCTCGATCCCGTCGGGCAGCAGCTCGCCCAGCCGGTCGCGCTGGCGGACGGTGACCTTGTGGTCCTCGAACCCGAGCCGCAGGCCGCCCGCCGGCCAGCCGTCCGCGAGCGCCGCGAAGAGCTCCTGCGGTGAGCGCTCGGGCTCGAAGCCCGTGACCTGCGTCGCGGCCTGCTCGACGTAGCGGAAGTCGGTGACGAAGCGCCGCAGCCCCTCCCCCACGACGCACAGCCCGCTCGAGCCGGTGAAGCCGGTGAGGTAGCCGACGTTGACGAGGTCGGTGACCAGCAGGGCGTCGGCGCCCGCCTCGGCGAGGCGGTCCTGGACCCGGTCGGCGCGGCTCACGCGAGCTCGGCCTTCAGGAGCTCGAGCGCCTCGCGGTAGCCGTCGACGCCCTTGCCGGCCACTGTGGCGAAGCACAGGTCGCGCACCACGGACACCTGACGCCACGGCTCGCGGGCCATGACGTCGGACAGATGGACCTCGACGGCCGGCAGGGCGGCCACCTCGAGCGCGTCGTGGATCGCCCACGCATAGTGCGTCCAGGCGCCGAGGTTCAGGAGCAGGCCGTCGACGGCGTCGGCCGAGCGGTGCAGCTCATCGACGAGCTCGCCCTCGTGGTTGGTCTGGAAGAACGTCGTGCGCAGCTCGAGCTCCTCGCCGAAGCGCCCGATGCGGCTCTCGAGCCCGCTGAAGGTCAGATCGCCGTAGATCGCCGCTGGGCGGCGATCGAGTGCGTCGAGATTGACGCCGTGCATGACCGCGATCCGGTTGCGCATGTCAGACCAACTCTGTCAGAGCGGCGCGCAGCTCGGCGTCCGGGACCGGGACCCCGGTGACCACGTCGCCCGGGCCCTCGACGAGCACGAACCCGACGACCCCCGCCCGCCGCTTCTTGTCGCGGTGGGTGGCCTGCGCGACGGCGTCGAGGTCGATGCTCGCGTCGAGGCGCGTCGGGAGCCCGCGGGCCTCGAGGAGGCGGCGCACCTCGTCGCGCAGGCGCGGCTGGTTGGAGAGCGTCAGCGCCGCCAGCAGGCCGAGCCCGACCGCCTCCCCGTGGCGGTAGCGCGCGTAGCCGGTCACCGTCTCGATCGCGTGGCCCACGGTGTGGCCGAGGTTGAGCGCCTGGCGCCGGCCGCCGTCGCGCTCGTCGGCGGCCACGATGGCGAGCTTCGCGCGGGCGCAGGCGACCACGAGGTCGCGGTCCACCGGGTCCTCGTCGGCCAGGCGACGCCACAGGGCGCCCCCGGCGATCAGCGCCGTCTTGATCACCTCGGCCCAGCCCGCGGCGAGCTCCTCCGCGGGCAGCGTGGCCAGCACGGCCGGGTCGGCGAGGACCGCGAGCGGCTGGTGGTAGGCGCCGGCGTAGTTCTTGCCCTCGGGCAGGTCGACGCCCGTCTTGCCCCCGTAGGCCGAGTCGACCTGGGCCAGGAGGGTCGTCGGGACCTGCACCACGCCGATCCCGCGCTGGTAGACGGCGGCGCAGAAGCCGGCCACGTCGCCGACGACCCCGCCGCCGAGGGCGACGACGTGGTCGTCGTGCGCGAGGCCGGCGCGGGCCATCGCCCGCAGCACCGCCTCGGCGGTGGCGAGCGTCTTGTGCGCCTCGCCGGCCGGCATCACGTGGTCGGCTTCCGGATGGTGAAGGGCGGCGACGTGCTCGTCGGCGACGTGGAAGGCCCGTCCCGGCGCGCTCGGCGCCCGGAACCCCGCCGCCAGCATCCCCTCGCCGGCGTACACCGGGTAGCTGCCCGAGGCGCTCTCGGCCCACAGGAGCTTCGTGCCCGCCGGGGCATCCGCGAGCGCCCGCACGGCCGGCAGCGCGTGGCGCAGGGTCTCGCGCCGGCTCGTGGGGAGGATCGCGTCGGCCAGGCGCTCGTAGAGCGGTCGCCGCTCGGCGTGCAGCTCGTCGAAGCGGCGCCGATCGCGTGCCAGCGGGCGGCGGCCGCCCGCGCGCTGCCAGGCGGTGTCGGCCTCCACGTCGAGCAGCACGACCGTGTGGGCGGCGAGCGCGTCCTGGACGCGCTCCGCGGTGACGGCGCCGCCCCCGAGGGAGATGACCGGGGCCGGCGGGTCTGCGAGCAGCTCGAGGACGGCGGCCTCCTCCTGCTCGCGGAACGTCCGCTCGCCGTGGCTCTCGAACCAGTCCTCGATGCGGGCCCCCAGCCGCTCCTCGAGGACGGCGTCGGAGTCCACCGGGCGGCCGCCGAGCTCGGCCGCCGCCGTGCGGGCCGCCGCCGTCTTGCCGGCGCCCATGAAGCCGATCAGCACGAGGGCCACGGTCGGCTCAGCGGTCGCGCCGGGTCCAGCCGATGCGCTGCTCGTACGCCGCGACCGCGGCGCGCACGTCGTCGATGTGATCGCCGCCGAACTTCTCCCGGTAGGCCGAGGCGAGGACGATGGCGAGCATCGCCTCCCCCACCACGCCGGCGGCCGGGACGACGGCTGAGTCCGTGCGCTCGCGCAGCGCCTCGGCCGGCTCGTGGGTGGCGATGTCCACGGTGCGCAGCGGCTTGGTCAGCGTCGGCAGCGGCTTGGCCGCCGCGCGGACGACGAGCGGCTCGCCGGTGGTCATGCCACCCTCCAGGCCGCCCGAGCGGTTCGTCTCCCGGTACCAGCCGCGCTCGGGCGCGTAGAAGATCTCGTCGTGGGCCTCCGAGCCCGGGCGCCCGGCGAGGTCGAAGCCGTCGCCGATGCCGCAGCCCTTGACGGACTGGATGGAGAGCATGGCCATGCCGAGGCGACCGTCGAGGCGCTCCTCCCAGGACACATGGGAGCCGAGTCCGGGGACGAGGCCGTACGCGCGCACCTCGAAGACCCCGCCGAGGGACTCGTTGCGCTTGCGCAGGACGTTGATCTCGGCGACCATCGCGGCCGCCGTCTCCGCGTCCAGGCAGCGCACGGGCGACGCGTCGACGTCGGCGAAGTCCCCGAGCGCGAGGTCGTCGCGCAAGGGCGCGCGCACGGTGTTGATCTGCAGCACGTGGGAGACGACGTGGACGCCGAGCGCGGCCAGCAGGGCCTTGGCGAGCGCGCCGCCCGCGACCCGCGCCGCGGTCTCGCGCGCGCTGGCGCGCTCGAGCACGTTGCGCACGTCGGTGAAGCCGAACTTCATGGCGCCCGCGAGGTCGGCGTGACCCGGGCGCGGCGTGTGGACCTCCGCCACCTCGGCCTCCACCGGCCACGGGTTCATCCGGTCCTCCCAGTTGGCGTAGTCGCGGTTGACGACGGTCAGCGCCACCGGCCCGCCGAGCGTGCGGCCGTGACGGACGCCGGCCGTGATCTGCGCCGAGTCCCGCTCGATCTTCATCCGCCCGCCGCGGCCGTGACCGAGCTGGCGGCGCGCCATGTCGTCGTTCATCAGCTCCCGGTCGAGCTCGAGGCCGGCCGGCAGCCCCTCGACGACGCACGTCAGGCCGGGGCCGTGGCTCTCGCCGGCGGTGACGACACGTAGGGCCATGGGCGGGGCAGTCTACGGCCGGGCCCCGGCCCGGCCCGTCAGCCGGCGCCGGTGGCGGCGGGCGCCGAGCGCGTGCCGGTCACGGTGCTCTCGTCGACGCCGGAGGCGATGTCGCCGGTGAGGCCCGGGTGCGTGCGCCGCAGCTGCCGGCCGCCGCGCGCGGTGGCCGCGCGCGCCCTGCGGGCGGCGGCGGCGCTCGTCGTACGGGGGTGCACGGCGAGCAGATCCAGCTGGTACTGCGTGTCGCCGACCGTGACGAACTCGATGTCGCCGCGGCGCAGGCGCAGCGTCTCGCACGCGTCCGGACGCGGGTGGCAGCGGCCGTCGCCGTCGACCGACGCGGCGTCCTCGACGAGGAACTCGGCCGTCTTGTGGTCCTTGCGCAGCCCGACGTAGAGCAGCCCGGGCCGGGAGCCGTTCGGCAGGCCGGTGAGGCGCTCGACCGTCCGGCGCTCGGACGCACCCCCCGCCTCGCCGAAGCGCAGCTCCAGGGATTCCACGGGGTAGGTCTTGCGCGGTGCCGGTGCCGGTGTCGGCTTGGCCGTCACCGGCGGGCTCGTGGCCGGTGCCGACGGCACGGACCCGCCGCCTGCGCTGTCCCCGCCGCCACCGCCACCGCCACCGCCGCCGCCACCGCCACCGTCGTCGCCGCCGCCGGCCGTCGTGCCGCCCTCAGTGGCGGAGGCCCCGCCGGGCTCGGCGCCCTTGCCGGGCGCGGCCTTGGGGAGGCGCTTGGAGGGCTTGGCGGGCTTGAACGGGTTCTTGCGCGCGCCGAGCACGCCGCCGACCCGGTGCGACTCCTCCGCGACGGACACGAGCGGCTCCGTCGAGGCGACGGTCTTCGCGGCGCCCGTCGGCGCGGTCGCCGCCCGCGCGGCCTCCGTGGGCGGCTTGGAGCCGCCGAGCACCAGCGGGACCGCCACGAGCGCCGCCAGCAGGACCACGGCGACGGGCCACAGCCGGCGGTCGATCAGCTGGCGGAACGGGGCGAGCAGGCGCGTCATCGGGTGCTCCCGGTCGTGGGCACGGTGCCGCCGGCAGCGGTGGCCGGCGTGGTCGCGACCGGCTCGGTCGGCGGCGCGTCCGCGGTGGCGCCGTTCGTCGCGCCCTCCTGCTCGGGCAGGACGAAGGTCGTGGCCCCGACCTCGGCGAGGATCCGCGGGAAGCCGCCGTGCTCGTCGTCGGGCGTGAGCTTGACCGAGTCGATCGTCACGAGCCGTCCCGTGACGCTCACGCGCCGGTTGCCGGCCTTCACGAAGGCGCGCAGCCGGTGCATGAAGTTCCCGAGGTCGAAGTAGCCGCCGGAGAACGTGAACTTGAACGGCACCACGGGCAGGCCGGCCGGGCCGACCGTCGCCCCGGGCGGCAGCGTCCCGGCCGCCGAGGCGTCCGAGCCAGTCGCCGCCGAGCTCGCCGCGCCGCCGTCGGCGTCGACGTCGATGGCGTCGAAGTGCACGTCGGCGCCCTTGGCGGCGAGGCTGAGCTGGTACAGCAGCGTGCGGGTGTCGTCGTCGGAGGGGACGGCCTTGCCGAGCCGCAGGACGGTCGCGTAGTCGCGCCCGTAGCCGGCCCTGGCGGCCCGGTTGGCGGCGAGCTGTCGGCGGGCGGTGTCCAGGCGCTTGTGCTGCGCCGCGATCCTCGCGTCCAGGTCGGCGCGCTCGGCCTGCTTGGGGGCGAGCACGAAGTGCTGGAAGCCGAAGGCGGCGAGCAGCGCGAGGACGATCCCGAGCACGACGGGACGGCTGACGCTCACGGGGTGGCTCCCGTCGTGGCCGCGGCGGTCGTGGTGCCCGACGTCGTCGCGGGGGTCGCGCCGGGCGTCGGGCTGCCCGACGCGGACGGCGTCGCCGAGGGCGTCGCGGACGCGGCGGCCCCGGCCGCCGCGGCGGGCGTGGCGGCCGCGGGATCGTTGACCGTGGCCGCCTGGGGCACGCTCGAGTGCTCGAAGAAGACGACGACCTCGAAGTGCGGCGCGCGGCTGGCCGGGCAGAGGACGGAGGACGTGTGCTTCGGATCGGCGCCGGAGGCGGCGGCGCCCTGCGTGCCGGCCTCGTCGTCGGCGGACTTGGCCAGCGACACGCGGGTCACCCCGCGCACCGCCCGCAGGCGCGCCATGAGCACCGCGACGCTGCGCTGCGAGGGAGCGCACCCGTTGAGCTCCAGCGCTGGGGCCGAGACGGCGGAGCGCAGTGGATTCTCGCCGCCGCCGGCGTCGGCGCTCGTGCTGCCGACGAGCTCGGAGAGATGGACGTTGGCCGGCAGCGCGCGGGTGAGATCCGCGAGCGTGCGGTCCCACGCGAAGCGGGAGCGGGCGAGCCCGCGCACGGTCTCCACGCGGCTCTCGGCGAGCTTGGCGAAGTCGGCGTAGCCGCGCAGCGCCCCGGCCTGCTGCTCGACGACCGTGGCCTGGCTCGTGACGGACGCGAGCTCGGCCCGGCGGTCCTCGATGCCGCTCGCGGCGAGCACCGAGAGCGCCACGGCCACGACGGCCAGCGCGAGCGCGGCGAGCACCGCGTAGGCGCCGACGGGCCGGTCGGCCGGCGCCGACACGACGGTTGGGCGCTGCTCGTCCGGAAGCAGGTTCACTGGCCTCACGTCCGCGATGATCGGCACTCCCACGGCCTTCTTGAGGTCCTGGGGAGGCGTCCGGGAGCCGCGTGGGCTCCGGCCCGGTCGCCGGGTCCGGCGCTAGGCGAAGGTCTGCAGGTACCAGGTGACGACGGTCGCGCCCGCGTAGAGCGCGACGAGGCCGCCCAGCGCGAGGAACGGGCCGAACGGGATGGCCGTCCTGCGCCCCGCCTCCCCGCCCTTGCGCGCGATGACGACGAGGCCGACGACCGTGCCGGTGACGAGGGCCACGGCCATCGCCGCTCCGACGTCACGGCCGAGATAGAGCCCCAGCACGCCGGCGAGCTTGACGTCGCCCATGCCCATGCCACCCGGATAGGCGAGCGCGGCGACGAACAGCACGCCGAAGGCGGCGGCGGCGCCGATCAGGTGCTCGGCGAGCCCGTCGCGGTCGAAGCTCAGGATGAGTGCGAGGCCGAGGATCGCCGCCGGGCCGGTGATTTTGTTGGGGATGATCCGGTGGTCGAGGTCGATGAACGCGCACGGGATGAGCACGAGCACGAGCGCGAAGCCGAGCCACACGTCCCCGTCGACGCCGAGCGTGAGCGGGACGAGCGCCAGGCACAGCGCGGTGAGCGCCTCCACGGCCGGGTAGCGGGCCGCGATCGGCGCCCGGCAGTGCCGGCAGCGACCGCGCAGCAGGAACCAGGAGACGACGGGGATGTTGTCCCACGGCCTGATCGGCGTGCCGCAGCCCGGGCAGTGCGAGGGCGGCCGCACGACGGACTCGCCCCGCGGCAGCCGCCAGATGACGACGTTGAGGAAGGAGCCGAGCACCCCTCCGGCGAGGGCGGCGAGGAGGGTGGCGGCTGCGAGGCTCACGGGTACCCGTCCAGACGGCTCAGGCCTCGCGCGCCAGACCGGCGGCGATGGCGAGGCTGGGCGCGGGCGCGTCGACGCCCTCCGCGCGCGCGACGACGCGCGGCTTCACCGGAAGGTCGAGGCTCTCCGACAGCGCGGCCGCGAAGCCGTCGATGGCGGTCGCGGGCCCCGAGAGCACGCAGCGGCGCACGGCCTCGTCCTGCTGGGCGCGGTAGAAGTTCAGGGTGTTGCGCACGACGTCGGCGAGCTCGTGGACGCCGGCGACGAGCGCGGCGCGGGCCGCCGCGACGACCTCGGGGTCGCCCTCCATCGCCTCGACCGGGCGCTCGAGCCCGACGTGGCGCAGCCACTGGCCGGCGTGCTCGAGGGTGAGCCCGCGGCCGTCCGCGAGCGTCTGCACGATCGCGTCCAGCCCGCCCGCGGAGGCCCGGGTGAACAGGCAGTCGGCGCCGTGGGCGACCGCGACGTTCGTGAGTCCCGCGGGGCTCACGTACAGCACCCCCTCCCCCGCGTCGGCGGCCGGGTCGGCGAGGCAGCGCACGAGGGCGAAGGCGGAGAGGTCGATGCCGGCGACCTCGAGCCCGGCGCCGCGCACGGCGTACGCGACGCGCTCGACCATCTCGCGGCGGACGGCGACGACGACGACGCGCAGGCGCGGGCCGCCGGGCGTGGCGACGACACCGAGGCTCTGATGGTCCAGGACGGCCTCGCCCACGGGGATGGGGATGTGCGTGGGCGCCTCGGCCTCGACCGCGGCGGCGACCGCCCGCGGGTCCTCCAGGACCGGCAGGTGCAGCGTGCGGACCACGACGCGCTGGTTGGCGATCCCCAGCCGGACCCGGGACGGCAGGCCGCTGCCGTCCCACAGCGCGCGGACGGCCTCGGTCAGCGCGGCCGAGTCGGCGACCTCGCCGTCGCGCAGCACGCCCGGGGCGAGCGGCGCCACGACGCCGCGCTGGACGGTGGCCACGCCGTTGACGTGCACCTCGGCCGCCGCGAGGTGCGCCGGGTCGAGGTCGAGCCCGGCGAGGGCGGGGGCCTTCTTGCGCAGCCGGAGAGCCATGGGCCGGTGATCGGCCTTCGAGCGCCCGGCTTGAGCGTCAGCGCGCGGGCACCTGCTCGTTGGTGCGCAGCACGCGCCAGGCGGCGTTGACGGGGTCCAGGAAGAACGGCGGGTTGCGGTACAGCAGCCGGTCATCGTAGTTGTAGTCCTTCGTGTAGCCCGTGCGGTAGCTCGAGTTCGACGTTCCGACCGGACCGCGGTACTTCTGGGCGATGGCGCCGACGACCGTGAGCCTGCCGAAGCCGGTGCCGCAGTCGTGGTTGTCGACGGTGAAGGAGTGCTGCAGCGAGAGCAGGGCGGCCTGGATCTTCACCGTGGTCATCGACCCGGCCAGGTTGCCCGCCGAGGAGCCGCACCTGCTGTTGTCCACCGGGTGGTAGACGCGAACGAAGTTGTCGGCGATCAGGCCGGCGACGGCGTCGGAGCCGGCGATCTGCGTCACGTCGCCGTCGACCACGACGTCCTTGGCGCTCGCGATGGTCAGGTCCTTGCCGTAGGTGCCCTTGACGAAGACGTTCGCGCAGCCGTCGGGCTCCGTGTAGGTCTGCTCGGCCGGGATCTGCGTCGAGCCGCAGCCACTGCCCGTGCCCGAGGTGCGGGTGTTGACGTAGATCAACCCGTTGTCCGGCCACGGCAGGGTCTTCGGGCTGCCACCGTTGACCTGGGCGTTGGTCACCGTGTAGCGGTCCGTGCTGCCGTCGAGCACGATCGTGGTCGTGCCGGCGAACGTGTTGGCGGCCAGGGAGCTCGTCTTGAGCTCGGCGTTGGTGGCCGGCATGGTCACCGTCGGCTGGGCGTAGCGGAAGGCGCCCGTGAAGTTCGGGGTCGTGCCGGCGCACGCGGGCCGCCAGCCCGGGCTCGGCGAGCCGGTCGCCCTGGTGTCCTCGTTCTGCGAGCTCTCGACGCTGTCGTTGCCGTTGCGGCCGAAGGTCGGGGTGCCGCAGATGTAGAGCGAGTCGTTGGAGTGCAGCGGGCCGTTGATCGCGTCGCCGGGGGCGAACTGGATCTCGGAGCAGCTCGACCCGCGGGCGGACCGGTAGCGGTTGCCGCAGTTCGCGTTCGCGTAGGCGACGGAGCCGGCCGGGTAGGCGATCGGGTCGAAGGTCTCGAAGTCGGTGAAGTAGAGGAAGTCGAGGAAGCGCGCGCGGCGGAACTGCGCGACGACCGAGCGCTTGAGGCCCCGGTACCGGCCCGTCGCCCGGATCCGGAACGTCCCGGAGGCCTTGTCGAGCATGCTGCCGTCGGGGTCGGCCTTCTCGCACTGCCCGCGGTCCTTGGCGGGCAGCAGCTCCAGCGTGTACTGCGCGGTGGAGCCGGTGAGCTGGCGCCAGCGGCGCGGATCGCTGCCCGTGCCGTCCCAGGCCTGGTTGACCGGTGCCGGCGTGCCCGGCGCGACCTCGGGCACGTCCGTGCACTTGGCCCAGTAGGCGTTGTCTCCGGAGAGCTTGGAGCCGTACCAGTTGATCCCGGCCTCCGCAGCGGCGTACGCCTGCTTGCGGTCGCGGGCGGTCGCGGAGGTCCCGATCTCGCCGCGGGCGGAGCCGAACGCGGCGACGCCGAGGATCGTGGCCACGAGCAGGGCCCCCATGACGAGCGGCATGGTGAAGCCGTCCTGACCGCGCAGGCACCGCTCGAGGCGTTCCGTCAGATGCATGTCGGCACCGGGCTTCCGTCGGGGTCGGTGAGCCGGACGACGACGTCGTCCTGGAGGGTCGTCTGGCGCGTGCCGTCCTGGCGGCCGGCCGGGTTGGCCTGCAGCGTCACGGCGATCTTCGCCACGCGGGTGAGGCTGTCCGTCGACAGGGGCGTCACGAGCGGCACGGTGGCCAGCTCGGGCGCCGTCGACGTGTAGGCGTAGTAGCGGAAGACCGGCGTGGCGCCGCTCTGGGCGAGGTCGGTGGCGAGCGTCCGCGTGGTCGGCGCGCTCAGGAAGGAGGGCGGCGAGCCCGAGCCCTGCCAGCGCGTGTCCGTGAGCTCGCCCGTGGCGGCGTCCAGGGCGATCGTGTGCTTCTCGATCGCCGTCGTCCCGTCCCCGAAGTCGGCGTAGAAGGTCACGGACGTCGGCCCGGCCGCGACGATCGGCGCGGTCCCGAGCCCCGTGTTGGGCAGGCAGACCTGCGAGCGCAGCGAGCGCACCACGGCGTCCATGGCGGCGCGGCCCTGCTGGAGCGCGACCGTGCGCCGCTGGACCTCGTCGTTGTGCTGCGTGGCGTTGACGAGCAGCGTCACCGTGGCGCCGGTGATCATCAGCCCGATGAGGATGGCCAGCAGCAGCTCGGGCAGCGACTGGCCGCTCTCGCCCCGCAGCCTCACGTGCACCTCCCGCTCACGACCGTGTCGAGCGAGACGGTCTTGAAGGCCGGCGAGGTGTTGGCCAGCGTGCCCGTGCGCGAGTTGGAGCCGTCGTCGACGCATGCCTGGTAGGTCCCGAAGGGCACGGCGACGGCCGGCGTGCCGACGGTCTTGGAGATCGACGTCTTGGCCACGGCGTGGTCCTGCCGGGTCGTGCAGCCGGGGTCCGTCGGGGTCAGGAGCACGTGCTTGACGTTCGAGAGGCTCGTCCTGGAGGTGAAGGACGCGCTCGGGACCAGGACCTTCGTCGTGGCCGCGGCGCCCGGATCGACCGGCACGAGGTTCGCCGTCGCGCCGGCGGCCGTGTACTTCGCCGGATCGTTGGCGGCGCAGCCGCCGGCGTACACGCTGTAGCCGTCCTCGAAGGGGAACAAGCCCGCGTCGGCCATGGCGGCGTCGCCCGCCGGCAGGGCCGAGCGCGTCACGAACGAGCCCGTCTGGTTCGGGATGCCCGAGTTCGCGACGGTCAGCTCGATCGCCGTCGCCGACACCGTGGCCCCGGCCGCGGTGGTCGTCTCGAAGCTCGCGTCGACGCGGGCGGCGCGGTCGTAGAACTGGTCCGCGGTGGAGTTGACCTGGCCGGCGGTGATCTGGCCCGAGACGGCCACGTCCTGGGTCCCGGACTTGTCCACGTACCCGGGGGTGTTCAGGCGCACCGTGTAGGCGCCGCTGGGGAAGTAGTTGAAGACGGCGCAGCCAGCGCCGTTGGTTCCGCGCGTGGCCGCGCGCGGGCCGCTGACGGTGACCGGCAGGCTGCGCATCGGACCCGCCGAGCGGTCCTTGACCGGCACCGCGAGGGTGCCGGTGCCGCCGAAGGTCCCGACCTTGGGGGCCACGAGCGAGACGACGCGCACCGGGGCGTTGCCGACGTCGGTCGCGGGCGCGACGGTCGAGGTGATCTGCAGGTAGTCGGCCTGCCCGCCGCCGTTGGTGCAGGTGACGTCCCCGCCGGTGGCGTCGCTGAGCCACGTGGCGGTGGAGTCGACGCGGTAGGGGACGCCCGCGACGGTCTCCGCGCGGGTCTTTGGGAACTCCGCGTCGAGCTTGAGCGCCGAGGTCGCCCGCAGCCGCTCCTGGTCCTGCTCGGCGAGGTCGGCCGCGACGACACGGGCCTTGGACCTCACGGACGTGTCCTGCGCGCCGTCGATGAGGCCGAGCGTCGCGCCCGTGGCGGCGAGCAGCACGGAGGCGCTGACGACGACCTCCACGAGAGCGATGCCGGCCTCCGGGCGGTGCCGCAGCGTTTCGATGCGCGAGCGCAGGCTCATGGTCTGGTTGTCGGGCGGCGTCGGGCCGGATTGAGGTGGGTGGACACAAAGACGAAGGGGCGGCCGGATGGCCGCCCCTTCGGGAGGAGGAACTACGGGGTGGAGCGCGCTACCAGGTCTTGCTGGCCGGGCAGCCGCCCTTGGTGGTACCGGTGAAGTTGCAGTTGCGCTTGTCGCCCGTGTCGCTCGAGTGGACGATCTGGAACGTGTTACCGGACTTCGAGGTCGCGTCGACCGTGTAGCCCGTCACGCTCTGGCCGGACACCTTCAGCGTCGTCAGGTCGCCCTGCAGGTTGGTGACGTCGCCCGTGCAGCCGACGTAGGTCTGGTTGTCGGTGAAGCACGACTCCATCTGGGAGACGACGTTGCGGTCGGCCGACTTCGCGGTGGAGTCCTGACCCTTCGCGCGCTGGCCGAGGAAGGCCGGCAGGGCGATCGCGGCGAGGATGCCGATGATCAGGATGACGACGAGGAGCTCGATCAGGGTGAAGCCCTTCTCGTCTCGAGCGCGGTTGCGCAGTCGCTGCAGCATGAGATGAACCCTCCAGGGGTTGGACAACGGGGTGGGTGGTGGTGATGGCCAGACCCCGCGGCGTCCTCAGGTGAGTGGCCCGGCTCGCTCCCGTGTCGGGAGAGCTCCGTGGCTTTGCGTCTCGCCCTCGCGGGCGATTTGCCGTTGGTCACCTGGGTCCTGGCTTGCCTGGGGTATCGACCCCATGGTCAGGTGGCTTGAGGCGGCCGCCGTCGAACGTCCGTCCACCGGTGCATTGGGCCGCGACCTACGCTGGAGCACGATGCCCCAGCGTCGCCTCGTGCTGCTCGTCGCCGTCCTCGTCGGCCTCCTCGCCGTCGGCGCCGGCCTCGCCGCGCGCCCGCAGGTCCGCGCCGGCGACCCGCCGCGCACCGCCGACCGCACGCCCGTCGAGCTCCGGTCGCCCCCGGCCAAGACGCTGCGCGCCGGGGCCCGCCGCCCCCGGACCGTGTCCGTCCCCGCGGGCGAGGAGTTGCAGCTCACGGTGACCGGCGTCGACGCGCCGGACGTCGTCGAGCTCGCCGGTCTCGACCGGCAGGAGCAGATCGCTCCGGACACGCCGGCGGTCTTCGACCTGCTGGCCGACCGGCCCGGGACCTACCCGGTCGTGCTCGTCGGCGGCGAGCGCCGCCTCGGCGCCCTGCGGGTCACTCCGGCTCGGTAGGCCCCGGCGCCGGCCGGACGCCCGTCCCGCCGCACCACGGACAGGTCACGCTGTGCGGCTCGCCACCCTGGCCCGAGACGACCTGGCCCGTGCCCCGGCAGGGACTGCACGGCTTCGGGGAGGCTTCCATCACGCCGCCCCGGGCGGTGGAATGGAACCTCTCGCGCGCGTGAGGCGGCTCGCCCCGACCCCGGGGCCGGCCGGCGTATCGCCGGGCAGATGGCGGCGCTGGGCCGGTGGGACCTCGCGGTCGGTCATCTCGCGCAGCATGCCGTACCGCCCGAGTGCCTGCCCGGCCGCCGAAGGATCCTGCACGCGCAGCAGCAGCCCGAAGAGCGCCGGCTGGCCGAGCGGGGAGCGGCGGGCGAGCTCCGCGAGCTCGGCCGGGCCGAAGGCGGCCTCGACCCGGTCGTCGCTCAGCGGCGGGGAGAACACGAAGGCGAGATTCGGCGCGTCGTCGCCGAGCGCCGTGCAGGCCGAGCCCTCCGACGACGTCCACAGCCACCCCTCGATGCCCGCCTCGCGCGGGACGACGCGATCCTCGGCGAGGCGGCGCAGGACGGGGAAGCGCCCCCGCGCCGTGCTCCCGGCGTCTCCCGGGCCGGGGTCGATGGCGGCCACGGTGACCGCCCCCGGAGCGAAGCGCAGGGGCGCGCGCAGCGCGCGTGTGTGCTCCACCGCGATCTCCTGCGGCGTCAGGGTCAGGCGGTGGGCCCCCGTGTCGCCCCGGCGGCCGAAGCGGCGCTTCGCCCCGCCGGGCGCGGCGAGCTCGAGGACGAGCGCCCCGTCGGGGGCGCCCGGGGGTGGTGCCGAGCTCATGCCCCCATCATGACGACCGCGAGCCGCGTGTTCCACGGATCGCGGACGTCGAACCCGCCGGGCCGGTCCTGGACCGGCGCTCCGGCCGCCTGGGCCCGCGCGCGGACCTCGGCCACGTCGGCGTCGGACGGCAGCTCGAGCGTCCACTCCCCCAGGCCGGCCACGTGCGGCGGCGCGGCCGGGACGCCCTGGCCACGCCAGACGTTGAAGCCGAGGTGGTGGTGGTAGCCGCCGGCGGAGACGAAGACGGCACTCGGCAGCTGCGCCTGCACGTCGAAGCCGATGACGTCGCGGTAGAAGCCGAGGCCGTCCTCGATCGACCCGACGTGGAGGTGCAGGTGGCCCGTGCGCAGGCCCGTGTCGACGTGCGTCGTGGGCTCCTCCCCCGCGACCGTCGCGAGCAGGTCCTCGAGGTCCAGTGGCGCCGGGCCGCCGCGGGCGAACTCCGACTCCTCGGAGCCTGGCCACGCCTCGCGCGGCCGGTCCGCGGCGAGCTCGATGCCGTTGCCGTCCGGATCGGGCAGGTAGATCGCCTCGTGAGTGCCGTGGTCCGAGGCGCCGTGCACCGGCGTGCGCACCGCGGACAGGCGCACGACGGCCCGGGCCAGCGCCTCGCGGCTCGGATACAGCAGGGCGTAGTGGTAGAGACCGGCGTGGCGGCCGGCCGGGCGGGCCTGCGCGTCCTCGTGCAGGACGACGGTGGTCTCGTCCCCGTCGCCGAGCGCCGCCCCGCCCACGTCCTCGCGGTGCACACGCAGGCCCAGCGCGGCCTGATACCAGGCGACGGCGCGGTCGACGTCGGCGACGACGAGGTGCGTCGGGCCGAGGCGCATGGTGGCCGGGAGGCCCACGCTTCGAGTGTAGTTGCGCACGCAAGGAGTGCCCGGGGCTGGAACCTCGGCGGACGTCCGAGACGGGCCCGGCTCAAGACCGCGGACCACCCGCCGATGGACCCGGACGATGCCCGCCCACGTCCTCCTGCCGGTCGCCCTGTGCGCGGGGTGCTGCGGGCTGCTCGCAGTCGGGGCGCTGCGCCCGGGGCTGCCGCGTGTGCGCTGGACGGACGGGCTCGCGGCCGCGCTGGCCGCCGGCGTGCTCGCCGTCGCGAGCCTCGGCAACCTCAATCCCCTCGCCACGGGCCTCGCCACCGGCTGCCTCGCCGTCGTGATGCTGCGCGTGATCCTCACCTTTCGTCACCACACCCGCACGTTGCAGGTCAGCCGCCGCGAGGCGCTCACGGACGCGCTCACCGGCCTGGGCAACCGCCGGCGGCTGCTTTCGGATCTTCGCGGCCACCTCGACCCCAAGGGCGACGGCTGCGTCCTGATGCTCTTCGACCTCAACGGCTTCAAGGCCTACAACGACGCCTTCGGGCACGCCGCCGGCGACCAGCTGCTCGTGCGGCTGGGCCGGGCGCTGGCCGAGGCGGTCGGCCCCGAGGGCCGCGCGTACCGCTTCGGCGGCGACGAGTTCTGCGCCCTCGTGCCCGGGCGCCGGTTGCACGACTCCGAGGCCGCCGCCCTGCAGGCCCTCAGCGAGGACGGCCGCGGCTTCTCGATCACCGCCGCCCACGGCGTGGCGCGCATCCCCGTGGAGGCGTCCACCGCCTCGTCGGCGCTCAAGCTCGCCGACCAGCGGATGTACGCGGCGAAGTACGCCGCCCGGACCTCGAGGGCGGTCAGCCGGCTGCGCGACGTCCTCGGCGACGTCCTGGAGGAGCGTGAGCGTGGTCTCGGCGACCACGCCGACGCCGTCGCCCGCCAGGCGCGCCGCGTCGGCCGCCGGCTCGACCTCGCCGACGACGACCTCGACGACCTCGCCTGGGCGGCCTGGCTGCACGACATCGGCATGGCCGCCGTGCCCGACGCCGTGCTCGCCGAGCCCGGCCCGTTGAGCGACGAGGCGTGGCGGCTCATGCGCCAGCACACGGTGATCGGCGAGCGCATCCTGAGCCGGGCGCCCGCGCTGCGCAGCGCCGCCGCCCTCGTGCGGGCCAGCCACGAGCGCCTGGACGGGCAGGGGTACCCCGACGGCCTCAAGGGGGACGCGATCCCGCTCGGGGCCCGTGTCGTCGCCGTCTGCGACGCCTTCGACGCGCTGACCGCCGGCCGGCCCCACCGGCCGCCCGTGGACGTCGAGGCCGCGCTCGACGAGCTGCTCCGCTGCGCCGGCACGCAGTTCGACCGGCGGGTGGTCGAGGCCCTCGTGGCCGTGATGGCCGAGGACGCCCCGGCGCACGTGAGCGCCTAGACGCCACCCGGGCGGGGTAGCGTCTCGTCGCCCATGGGCTCCCGCGTCTACGTCACCGGACACCGCAACCCGGACACGGACTCCATCGCGGCCGCCGTCGGCTACGCCGAGTTGCTCAACCGCACGGAGCCCGACACGGAGCACGTCCCCGTCCGGCTCGGCGAGGTCTCGGCCCAGACGCGCTGGGTGCTCGAGCGCAGCGGCGCGCCCGAGCCGCGCCTGCTGACCCACATCCGCGTGCGGGTCCGCGACGTCATGCAGACGAGCTTCCCGGCGGCTCGCGACGACGTGCCGGTCCGCCAGGTCGGCCGCACCATGGCGCGCGAGGCCTCCGACGTCGTCCTCGTCGTCGACGACGACGGCGGCCTCGCCGGGGTCGTCACGGAGCGCGCCCTGGCCCGGCGCTACATCCGCGAGTCGCGCGAGACCTCGAGCCTCGTCGACACCCCGACCGCGCTGCGCGCGATCGTCGACGTGCTCGAGGGCGAGGCGCTCAACGACACGGGCGGCGAGGTCGCGGGCCGGGTCTGGGTGCTCGCCACCGACGTCCGCTCGCCGACCGGCGTCCGGGAGGGCGACGTGGTCGTCGTGGGCGACCGCGACGATATGCAGCGCCGGGCGATCGAGATCGGCGTGGCGCTGATCGTCGTCTCCAACGGCTCGCGGGTCCAGCCGGCGACCCTCGACGCCGCCCGCGAGCGCGGCGTGGCCGTCATCTCGTCCCCGCTGGACTCCTACGTGACCGGCCGCATGATCACCCTGGCGGCGCCGTGCCGGGCCGTGCTCGAGGGCGATCCGCTCACCGTGCGCCCCGACGACCTGCTCGACGACGTCGCCGAGTCGGTCAAGGACGTCCACTACCGCGCGGCCGTCGCCGTCGACTCCGCCGGCAGGCCGGTGGGCATCGTGGCCCGTTCGGCCCTCGTGAGCCCGGCCCGGCGGCGCGCCATCCTCGTCGACCACGCCGAGCCGGGTCAGAGCGTCGACGGCATCGAGGCGGCCGAGATCGTCGAGATCCTCGACCACCACCACATCGGCTCGATCGAGACGTCGACCCCCGTGCACGCGACGTTCGACCCCGTGGGCTCGACGGCGACGCTCGTCGTGGAGCGCTTCCGCCTGAACGCCATGGAGCCGCAGCGCCCCACCGCGCTGCTGCTGCTCGCCGCGGTGCTGTCGGACACCGTGATCCTCAACTCGCCGACGACGACCCGGCGCGACCACGAGGTCGTCGGCCACCTCGAGCGGCTGCTCGGGGTCGACGCGCAGGAGTACGGCCGGGAGATGTTCGAGGCGACCACCGACCTCTCCGGGATCTCGGCCGAGGACGTCGTGACCCGCGACGCCAAGCAGTACGACACGGACGACGGCGGCACGTTGTGCATCGCACAGATCGAGACCGTCGGCGGCGGAGCGCTCGAGCGGCGCGACGAGCTGTTGACCTGCATGCGCGCGATCCGGGAGCGTCGCGGCTACGTCTCCTTCGCGCTGATGATCACCGACATCGTCGCCAAGGACACGACGCTGCTCGTCGCCGGCGAGGAGGCCCGCGTGCAGAAGGCGCTCGGCGAGGCCGACGGCGATGGGACCATCGACCTGCCCGGCGTCATGAGCCGCAAGAAGCAGCTCGCGCCCCGCCTGCTCGCGATCTTCTAGGGGTGCCGGAGGCGGCGCGCGGCGACGGCGCCGCGTGAACCGGCCGGGTCTGCCGGAGGTGGGCCCGTGGGTCGTCCTTGGCTCAAGGCGGGCTCGGCGGCTGCCGACCACCGGGGCGTGACGTCCCCGGGCTCACTCCCCGCCCGCCTGCTCGCCGCGCCCCTGCTCGGGCTCGCGCTGCTCCTCGGCGCGACCGCCGCCTCCGCCCAGGAGGGCGGCGCCCCCACGCCGGAGCCCGCGCCGACGGCGACCGCGACGCCCGCGCCCATCCTTCCGCCGCCCGCCGCGCCGTCCGCCCCGGCGCCGGGCGCCACGCCCGCG
>JBBSPV010000035.1:0-40657 GCA_038258425.1 Solirubrobacterales bacterium
CGCGTATCGGGCGGGGGCTGGGGGGTGGTGGGTTGGGCTTGGGGTGGTTTGGTGTGCGGGGTGTGGGTGGGCGCCGTGTTGTTCCGCGGGCGGGTGCCCTACCGGGGTGGTGTTGGTTGGGCCACACCTTGGGCAAAAACCTCGACCACCCGGGTCGGGAACGCGACGGAGCACGCGCAGGGCGGCGACGGTCACCGCGACCTCGACCGCCGCCGAGGCCATCCCGAGCACCCGCTGGCGCCCGCGGTAGCCGCGGGCCCGCCGGAGCTCCTCCGGCGTGAAGTGCTCCGCCGCGGGGACCGGCTCGGGCGGCGGCCCCGGCGGCCGCGGGGCCAGCAGGCGCACGCCGACCTCGGTGGCCGCCAGCGCGGCAGCGAGCGTCAGGGGCAGGCGCAGGCGCGAGGGCATCGAATCAACGCTATCGATGCTCATCGCGGTCGTCACCGACATCCACGGCAACCGGCCGGCGTTCGAGGCCGTCCTCGCCGCGGTCGGCGAGGCCGGCGCGGACGAGCTGTGGTGCCTCGGCGACCTCGTGGGCTACGGCGCCGAGCCCGACGCCTGCGTGCAGCTCGCCGCCGAGCACGCCGACGTCTGCCTCGCGGGCAACCACGACCTCGGCGTCCTCGGCTCGATCTCGATCGAGGACTTCAGCACGGGCGCCCGCCTGGCCGCCGAGTGGACGGCCACCACGATCACCGACGCCACGCGGGACTACCTCGGCGCCCTGCCCTCCGCCGGCGAGCGTCACGGCGTCGGCCTGTTCCACGCCTCGCCGCGCGATCCGGTGTGGGAGTACGTCCTCGACACGGCCACCGCGCAGGCGTGCCTGGACGTGGCGACGCTGGCGGTCAACCTCATCGGCCATTCCCACGTAGCGCTGTCCTTCGACCGCTCCGGCGGCCAGCCCGTCAGCGGCGCCCCGCGGGGCGAGGGGGACGCGGTCGAGCTGGCCGGCCGCGAGTGGCTCGTGAACCCGGGGGCGGTCGGTCAGCCCCGCGACGGCGACCCGCGGGCGGCCTGGCTGCTGCTCGACCAGGACGCCGGCACGGCCCGCTGGTGCCGGGAGGCCTACGACGTCGCCGCGGCCCAGCGGGCCATCCGCGAGGCCCGCCTGCCCGACGTCCTCGCCGAGCGTCTGCAGTACGGCCAGTGACCGTTCCGCCGCCGGGAGCCCCACTAGCCTCGGTCCCTCCGATGCCGTTGCGCCGACTCACCGCCCTGGCGCTCGCCGCCGCCGCGGGGCTCGCCGCGACGGGCTGCGGAAGCAGCGGGGACGGCCAGCTCACGAGCCAGCAGGCCGCCCGCCTGCGGGCCCAGGTCAACAGCGCGAGCGCCGCCGTGCGGGACAAGCGCTGCGACCCGGCGCGCAAGGCCGCCGACAGCGGGGCCAAGCGCGTTCGCGCGCTGCCCGACTCGGTCGACCCCGCCCTGCAGGACAACCTCGAGCAGGGTTTCAGCGCGCTGACCGACGACATCAACCGCGAGTGCAACGCGGACGCCACGCCGACCCCGACCCCGTCCGCGACGCCGACGCCGACGCCGACGCCGACGGAGACGGCCACAGCCACCCCGACCCCGACGCCGACGGAGACGCCCAGCCCGACGCCGACACCGACGGCCACGGCCTCACCCGAGCCGACGGCGACCGTCGATCCCGGCACGGGCGGCACGGGGACCGACTCGGGCTCCGGCGGCGGCGGATCGGGCAGCAACGAGCCCCAGCGGGGCATCCAGGAGCAGTCGCCCCCGTGACCACCGAGGCCCTGTTCGCCGGCCGCTACCGCCTCGAGCGCCGGCTCGGCGTCGGCGGCATGTCCACCGTGCAGCTCGGCTTCGACACCCGGCTGGAGCGCTACGTCGCGGTCAAGCTGCTCGCGGAGCACCTCGCCGCCGACGACGGCTTCGTGGCCCGCTTCCGCCGCGAGGCGCTCGCCGCCGCCCGGCTCGTGCATCCCAACGTCGTGCAGGTCTACGACTTCGGCACGGACGAGGAGTCCGAGCGGCAGTTCATCGCCATGGAGTACGTGGAGGGCAGCTCGGGCGCCGAGCTGCTGCGTGAGCAGGGCCGCCTCTCCCCCACCGACGTCGTCGACATCTGCGCCCAGGCCTGCCGCGGCCTGGACTACGCGCACCGCAACGGCGTCGTGCACCGCGACATCAAGCCGGGCAACCTCCTGCGCAACCCGGACGGGATCGTCAAGATCGCCGACTTCGGCATCGCCAAGGCGGCCGACGACTCCGACATCACCCGCGTCGGCTCGGTGATCGGCACCGCCGCCTATCTGTCGCCGGAGCAGGCGCGCGGCGACGCGGCGGGCCCGCCGTCGGACCTCTACGCGCTCGGCGTCGTCGCCTACCAGCTCGTCTCGGGCCGGCTGCCCTACCAGGGCACGTCGCTGACCGACCTGGCGCGCCAGCAGGAGACCGGCCCGCCCACCGACGTCCACGCGCTCGTGACCGACGTGCCGCCCGCGCTGTCGGAGGCGATCCGCCGGGCGCTCGCCCCGGACCCGGCCCGCCGCTACGCCTCTGCGCCGGAGTTCGAGCGCGCGCTGCGGGACGGCCTGCGCGGCGTCGCCCCGCACGCCGCCGGCGAGGACGCGACGGCCGCACTCGGCGCCACGACCGCCGGCACGCGCGTCCTGCGCGAGACGACGGCGACCCGCGCCCTGCCGTCCCAGCGGCGCGCGAACGCCGATCCCGAGCCGTACGAGGAGCCGGCGAGCGGCCGCCGGACGGCGGCGCGGGCGACGGCGCCCACGCGCGAGCGGCGGGGCCGCGGCCGCCTGATCGTCACCCTCCTGCTGCTCGCCCTCATCCTCGCCGCCCTCGTCGGCGGCTACCTGTACCTCCAGGGCGTCTCCAACGAGCCGAAGCTCGGCACCTACGACGGCACGACGCAGCAGACGCTCGACGAGCTGCGCTCGACGATCCGCGACAACACCCGCTGACCGCGTCAGGCCGCGGGGGCGGCGCCGGCCCGCAGCGCCGCCGCACGCTCGGGGAGCCGGCCGACCAGCACCGCGGCGCGCAGGTCGGCCATGAGGCGCTGGAGGTAGGCGACGTTGTGGAGGGTCATGAGCCGCCCGGCGGTCGGCTCGTGGGCCCTGACGAGGTAGTGCAGGTAGCCCCGGGTGTAGCCGGCGGCGCACGCGGGGCACGGGCAGCCGTCCATCAGCGGCTCCTCCGAGCGCTTCCAGCGCGCCTTGGCCAGGTCGAGCCGCCATCGCGCCTGCGGGTCCGGCACGATGGCCATCCCGTGCCGGCCGAGCCGCGTCGGCATCGCGCAGTCGAAGCTGTCGATCCCGAGCTCGACGCCGCGGATGAGGTCGTCGACGTCGCCGATCCCGAGCAGGTGCCGGGGCCGGATGTCAGCCCGCCCACCCAGCTCGTCCACGGCCCAGTCGACGACCTCGTACATCTGCGCCTTGTCCGCGCCGAGCGAGCCCCCGACCGCGATGCCGCCCGTCCCCCGGGCCGCGACGGCCTGGGCCGAGGCGCGCCGCAGGTCCTCCTCCGTCCCGCCCTGGACGATGGCGTAGAGCAGCTGCCCCTCCGGCGCCCGCTCGGCGTGCCAGGCCACGCACCGGTCCAGCCAGCGGTGCGTGCGCTCCGTGGAGCGCGCGGTGTAGTCCCGGGAGACGTGGAACGGCGTGCACTCGTCAAAGGCGAGAGCGATGTCCGAGCCGAGCGCGGCCTGCACCGCCATCGACGTCTCGGGGCCCATGAAGTGGCGCGAGCCGTCGAGGTAGGAGCGGAAGGCGACGCCGGCCTCGGAGATCTCGAGCGTCTTGCCCGCGCGCTCGCTCGCGCGCCGGCGGCCCTTGACCTCGTCCGCGACGGTGCCGTGCCCCATGGAGAAGACCTGGAACCCACCGGAGTCGGTGATGATCGGGTGCTCCCAGCGCATGAAGCGGTGCAGCCCGCCGAACCCCGCGATCAGCTCGTGTCCCGGGGTGAGGAAGAGATGGAACGTGTTGCCGAGGACCATGTCGTAGCCGAGCCCGCGGACCTCGTGCGGCTCGAGCGTCTTGATCGTGCCCTTGGTGGCCAGCGGGACGAACGCCGGGGTGCGGACGGCGCCGTGGGCCAGCTGCAGCGTCCCCGCCCGGGCGCGCGACGCGGGATCGCGCGCGTGGATCTCGAACGGCGACATCGGCTGCGAGGCTAAGCGGTAGGTTCCGGGCATGGACAAGGCGCGCCTGAAGTCGATCCCGCTGTTCGCGAACCTCGACGACCACGACCTGGGCGTCGTCGCGACCTTCGCGACCCAGGAGTCCTTCTCCGACGGCGACGTCCTCGTGCGCGAGGGCGACTACTCCTACGAGCTGCTGGTCATCGAGGAGGGCACGGCGCAGGTCAGCCGCGGCGGCGAGATCGTGGCGACGCTCGGCCCGGGCGACTTCTTCGGGGAGGCCGGCGTGCTCGAGAACTCGATGCGCAACGCCACCGTGGTGGCGACGTCCGGGATGCTCGCCATCGCGCTGACGACCTTCGACATCAAGCGCCTGCGCAACATGCCCGGCGTGATGGAGAAGATCGGCGCCGCCGCCCGCGAGCGCAGCGCCTGACGCGCGCGGCCCGCGGGGGTCACCTGCGGGCCGTGCGCGATGGCGTCAGGCCGCCGAGCCCTCGAGCCGGTGGTCCTCCGCCTCGATGACCTCGGACTGGTCGTCGGCGGGGGAGATCTCGATGCGGCGGGGCTTGGCGGCGACGGGCTTGGGGATCGTCACCTCGAGGACCCCGTGGGCGAAGGACGCGACGACGGCGTCGGCGTCGACGCCCTTCGGCAAGGTCAGCGAGCGCGAGAAGCGGCCGAACGGCCGCTCGACGCGGTAGAAGCCGTCCCGGCGGGCGCCCGTGTGCGGCTTGCGCTCACCCGAGACCGTGAGCACCTGCTCCTCGACCTCGATGGCGACGTCCTGGCTCGTGAGGCCGGGCAGGTCGGCGTGCAGGACGAAGGCCTCGCCGGTCTCGACGAGGTCCATCGCCGGCGTCCACCGGCCGCCGACCGCGGCCGCGCCGTCCGTGACGGTGTTGAAGAGGCGGTTCATCTCCGACTGAAGGGAGCCGAGCTCACGGAGTGGCTCCCAGCGCACGGTGGTCATGCGTGTCTCCTCCTGGGAACGGTGGGTGGGATTCCGACGGTGCTTCCGTCGTACCCGACAGTATGAAATCTCAGTCGCGGACTGTCAAGTCCTGGGAGACTCGATCGGGCTCGGCGGCGCCGGGCGTCATCCGTTCCCACAGCACGGACAGCCGCTCGAGGTCCTCGTCGTCGAGGTGGCGCAGGAAGCGCTCGCGGACCCCGTCGAGATGGGTCCGGCGCGCGGGCTCGAGCAGGGACTCGCCGGCCTCGGTGAGCACGGCGAAGCAGCCGCGGGCGTCCGAGGCGCAGTGCTCGCGGCGCAGCAGCCCCTGCCGGGCGAGCCGATCGACCAGCCGCGTCATGCCCGAGCGGCTGAGCAGCGCGCGGTCCGCGAGGTCGGCCATCCGCAGCCGCCGGCCCTCGGCCGAGCGCAGGGTGACCAGGACGTCGTAGGAGCCCAACGGCAGGTCGTGAGCCGCCGTGAGCTCGGCGTCGAGCTCACGGGCGAGGGCGGCGTGGACCCGGAGGAAGCCGCGCCAGGCGCCCAGCTCGGCCTCGGTGAGGTCTCCTGCGGCGGTCCGTGGCATCGACCACGGAGTCTAGTTGCACGGACAACCGCGTCAGTCCTCGAGGTCGCCCGCGAGCACCGCGAACGCCGCCTGCTGTGGATCCACGAGCACCGCCATGCTTCCCGACGGGACCTCCATCGGCGGCGCCAGGACCCGGGCGCCGGCGCCGTGGGCGACGCCGACCGCCTCAGAGACGTCCTCGACCGCGAAGAACGGCAGCCACTCTGGCGGCATGCCGGGGGCGCCGGGCGGCAGCGCGGCGATGCCGCCGTTGAGGCGCCCGCCGACGCTGACCGACACGCGCCCCCCCGGGGCGCTCGGGATCGCGGCGATCCTCCAGCCGAGCAGTACGGCGTAGAAGTCGGCCGCCGCGCCGACGTCCGTGGTCTGCAGGTCGTTCCAGCTCAGCGCCCCCGGGACGTTGACCAGGCCGGCCCCCGGGTGCTCGCCGGGCTGCCAGAGCATGACGGACGCGCCCGTCGGGTCCGCCACCCCCGCCAGCCGGCCGGCGTCCATCACGTCGAACGGCTCGAGCCGCACGCTGCCGCCGAGCTCGATCACCCGCGCCGCGGCGGCGTCGACGTCCTCGACGCTCACGTACGAGCGCCAGTGCGGGTGGTGCTCGGTGCCCATCAGCGCCGCGACCCGGTGGCCGTCGACGGTCGCCATGACGTAGACCTGGCCGTCGTCGAGCGGCAGGTCCTCGTAGGCCCAGCCGAGCACCTCGCCGTAGAAGGCCTTCGCGCCCTCGAGGTCGCTCGTCGCGAGCTCCTCCCAGCAGAACGTCCCGGGCGCGTAGCGCTCACGCGTCCCCATCGTCGCCTCCGATCAGGGAGCGGCCGGTCATCGCGGCCGGCCGGTCGAGGCCCATGAGGTCCAGCACGGTCGGTGCCACGTCGGCGAGGATCCCCGGCCCGTCGAGCTGCGCGCCCTCCCGGGTGACGACGAAGGGCACGGGGTTGAGCGAGTGGGAGGTGTCGGGTGACCCGTCGGCCTCGAGCATCTCCTCGCAGTTGCCGTGGTCGGCGGTGACGACGCACGTGCCGCCGCGGGCCTCGACGGCCGCCACCACGCGCCCGAGGCACTCGTCCACCGTCTCGCAGGCGGTCACCGCCGCCTCGATGACCCCGGTGTGGCCGACCATGTCCGGGTTGGCGAAGTTGATGATCGCGAAGGCCGGCTCGTCCTGCGCCCAGTGGTGCTCGAAGGCCTCCGTGGCCTCGCGCGCGCTCATCTGCGGCTTGTGGTCGTAGGTCGGCACGTCGCGCGGGCTCGGGACGAGCTCGCGTGTCTCGCCCGGATACGCGTCCTCGACGCCACCGTTGAAGAAGTACGTCACGTGCGGGTACTTCTCCGTCTCGGCGACGTGCAGCTGCCCGAGCTGCCGGTCCGCGAGGACCGCGGCGAGCGTCACCTCGGGCCGCGAGGGGGCGACGATCACGGGGTAGGGCCAGCCGCCCTCGTACTCCGTCAGCGTCGTGTAGCGCTCGATGGGCTCGGCGCCTGCGCGATCGATCTCGTCGAAGCCCGGCTCGGCCAGCGCCTGGGTGAGCTCGCGCATCCGGTCGGGGCGGAAGTTGAAGGCGACGACGCTGTCGCCGGGGCGGATCCGCGCCTCGTCCCCGACCGTCGTGGCCGTGATGAACTCGTCCGTCTCGTCACGCTCGTACGCGGCGCGCGCGGCCTCGGCGCCCGACTCGGCGTGGTGCTCGGCCGTCCCGTGGACGAGCAGGTCGTAGGCCCGCTGGATGCGGTCCCAGCGCGAGTCGCGGTCCATGGCGAAGTAGCGCCCGATCACCGAGCCGATGCGAGCGTCGCCCGCCGCCTCGCACCACTCCGCCACGGTCGCCAGGAAGTCCCCGGCCTGGTGCGGGGACACGTCGCGGCCGTCCGTGAAGGCGTGGACGACGACGTCGCCGACGCCCGCCTCGGCGGCGATCCGGATCAGCGCCTGCAGGTGCCGGTCGGCCGCGTGCACGCCGCCGTCGGAGGCCAGGCCGATGAGGTGCACCCGCGGCGTGTCGCGCAGCGCCGCCTGGAGCGTCTCGTCCCGCGCGAGCGACCCGTCCTCGACCGCCTCGTCGATGCGCATGAGGTCCTGCCTGACCACCGCGCCGGCGCCGAGGTTGAGGTGGCCGACCTCCGAGTTGCCCATCTGGCCCTCGGGCAGGCCCACCGCCTCGCCGCCCGCGGTCAGGGTCGTGTGGTCGTAGCGCTCCCAGAGGTCGTCGAAGACCGGCGTCGCGGCGAGGGAGACGGCGTTGCCCGGCCCCGGCTCGGCCAGCCCGAACCCGTCGAGGATGACGAGGGCGACGGCCCCGGGGCCGGTCACGGGCGCGCCGCCTCGACGATGGCGCCGAAGGACTCGGCCTCAAGCGACGCCCCGCCGACGAGGAACCCGTCGATGTCGGGCTGGCCGAGCAGCTCGCCGGCGTTGTCGGCCTTGACCGAGCCGCCGTAGAGGACGCGCACCCGGTCGGCGGCCGCCTGGTCGGCGTGGGCGACGAGGGCCCGGATGAAGCCGCACGCCTCCTGGGCGATCTCGGAGGTCGCCGACTTCCCCGTACCGATCGCCCAGATCGGCTCGTAGGCGATGGAGAGCCCGCCGAGTTGGTCCGGCGACACCTTCTCGATGGCCTCCATGACCTGGTGGCGCAGCTTGCGCTCGGTGTCGCCGTTCTCGCGCTCGGCCTCCGTCTCGCCCACGCAGAGCATCGGCGCGAGGCCCGCGGCGAAGGCGTTCGGGAGCTTGCACTGCAGGGCCGCGTCGAACTCGCCGAAGTGCTCCCGCCGCTCGGAGTGCCCGAGCAGGACGCCGTCCACGTCGAGCTCGGCGAGCATCGGGGCCGACACCTCCCCCGTGTAGGGCCCGGCCTCGGCCTCGTGCATCGTCTGGGCGTAGACCTCCACGCGCGAGCCGCGGGCGGAGTCGACCATGGCCTGCAGAGCGGTGAACGGCGGGCAGACGGCGACCTGCACCCCGTCGGCGGACGAGACGCGCGGCAGCAGCGCACCGATGAACTGCTCCGCCTCGGCGATCGTCTTGTGCATCTTCCAGTTGCCCGCGACGAACGGCGTCCTCACGACAGGGCCTCCACTCCGGGGAGGGCCTTGCCCTCGATCAGCTCGAGCGACGCGCCGCCGCCCGTCGACACGTGGTCGACCCGGTCGACGAGGCCGAACTGCGCGAGCGCGGCCGCCGAGTCGCCCCCGCCGACGACGGTGGTGCCCGGCGCGGCCGCGACGGCCTCGGCCACGGTCCGCGTGCCGGCTGCGAAGGGCTCGAGCTCGAAGGCCCCCATCGGCCCGTTCCAGAACACGGTGCCGGCCTCGGCGATGACGTCCGCGTAGGCACGCGCGGTTCCCGAGCCGACGTCGAGGCCCATCCAGCCCTCGGGCACGTCGACGCCGTCGAGCCCCCGGGTCTCCGTGTCGGCGTCGAACTCCCGGCCGAGGACGAGATCGGTCGGCAGCCGCAGCTGATCCGCCGCCGCGGCGTCGAGCACCTGCTGGGCGGGGTCGACGCCCTCGGCCTCGCACAGCGACGAGCCGACCTCGTGGCCCTGGGCCTTGAAGAACGGAAAGCCCATGGCGCCGCCGATGAGGATCGTGTCCGCGCGTCGCAGGAAGGCGTCGAGGACCCCGATCTTGTCCGTGACCTTCGCGCCGCCGACGATCGCCACGAGCGGGCGGCCCGGGTCCTCGAGGATCCCGGTGAGCGTCGAGACCTCGCGCTCCAGCAACCGGCCGGCCGCGCTCGGCAGCAGGTGGGCGACGGCTTCCGTGGACGCATGGGCGCGGTGCGCGGAGCCGAAGGCGTCGTCGACGTAGACGTCGGCCAGCGCCCCGTAGCGCTCGGCCAGGCCCGTGTCGTTGTCCGTCTCGCCGGGGTTGAAGCGGACGTTCTCGAGCATCACCACGTCCTCGTCGGGCACGGCGCCGAGGTCGGGGACGAGCGCGACCGGCTCTCCGAGCAGCTCCGACGCGCGTTGGGCCGCGGGCTGGAGGGAGAGGCTCGGGTCCGGCCCCTGCGGCCGGCCGAGGTGGGACATGAGCACGAGCCGCGCCCCCTTGTCGCGCAGCTCGCGCAGCGTCGGCAGGGCCGCCCGGATGCGCGCGTCGTCGGCGATCCGGCCGCCGGGCGACAGCGGCACGTTGAAGTCCACGCGGACCAGGACGCGCTTGCCGGAGACGTCGAGGTCGTCCAGCGTCCGCACTACGGGAGCAGGCGCTGGACGAGGTCGACGCAGCGGTTGGAGTAGCCCCACTCGTTGTCGTACCAGGACACGACCTTCACGAGCCGGCCGTCGATGATCGACGTGAGCAGCCCGTCGACGATCGAGGAGTGTGGGTTGCCGACGATGTCCGTGGAGACGATCGGGTCCTCCGTGTACTCCAGGATGCCCTGCATGGGTCCTTCGCCGGCGGCCTTCAGCGCGCCGTTGACCTCGTCCACCGAGGTCTCCCTCGCCGCCTCGAAGGTCAGGTCGACGACCGAGCCCGTGATGACGGGGGCCCGGATGGCGAAGCCGTTGAGCTTGCCGTTGAGCTCGGGCAGCACGAGGCCGACGGCCTTGGCCGCGCCGGTCGAGGTCGGGATGAGGTTGACCGCGGCCGCGCGGGCCCGGCGCAGGTCCTTGTGCGGCATGTCCTGCAGACGCTGGTCGGCCGTGTAGGCGTGGATGGTCGTCATCAGGCCGCGCTCGATGCCGACGGCGTCGTGGATGGCCTTCGCGAAGGGGGCCAGGCAGTTCGTCGTGCAGGAGGCGTTGGAGATGACGTGGTGCTGGTCGGCGTCGTAGTCCGTCTCGAAGTTGACGCCGAGCACGACGGTGAGGTCGGGCTCCGTCGCGGGCGCGGAGATGACGACCTTCCTGGCGCCGCCCTCGAGGTGCTTGGCCGCGTCGGCGTGCTTGGTGAACAGCCCGGTGGACTCGAGCACCACGTCGACGCCGAGGTCGTCCCACGGCAGCTCCGCCGGGTCGCGCTCGGCGAGCACCTTGAGCTGTTGGCCGTCGAGCGTCAGGGCGTCGTCGCCGATCTCGACGGGACCCGGGTAGGGGCCGAGGATCGAGTCGTACTTGAGCAGGTGACCGAGCGTCGCCGTGTCCGTCAGGTCGTTGACGGCGACGATGTCGACGTCCGCGTTCGCGGCCCGGGCGGCGCGGAAGAAGTTGCGGCCGATGCGGCCGAAGCCGTTGATGCCCACGCGTACGGCCATGCCGAGGGAGGCTCCTTCAAGTCGGTTGCGGGGTCGCCCCTGGAGGCAGGGGGAACCTATCGGGTGAGGGGGTTGCCCGATCAGCCCGCGTGTGAAGCCACGATCTCGATCCGCGTGCCGTCGGGATCCAACAGGTAGGCGGCGTAGTAGCGCGGGCCGTAGCGCGGGCGCGGGCCCGGGGCGCCGGCGTCCGCCCCGCCCGCGCGCAGGCCGGCGGCGTGCGCGGCGTCCACCGCCGCCTTGCCCGCCGCGCGGAAGGCGACGTGGCCGAAGCCGGGGGCGGGCGGGTGGCGCGCCGTGAGCCAGAACACCGGCTCGCTGACGCCCCAGCCGATCAGGTGCTCGTGCTCGTGCAGGCGGCGGACGCCGAGCACGTAGAAGACGCCGTCGTAGAAGCGGCCGGCGCGCTGGAGGTCTGAGACTTCGAGGCCGACGTGGTCGATCATCAGCCGGCAGGACCCTACTCAGCAGACTCTGAGGGCCCGTGTCAGCTCCCTTGAGGGTGCAGGAGCAGCATGACGTCCATGACCTGGCTCTCGACCTGGCGCCGGCTGCTCCTCACCACCGCGATCGGCTTCGTCCTGCTGCTCGGGCTGCTCGCCTACCGCGTGCACGCCGGGGTGGACCCCGTGCTCGCCAGGGTGGCCGCCACCCGCGCGGCCGCGACCACGACGCCGTCGGCGGGCACGGCGGACGGCCGGGCGGCCGCCGTCCCCGAGGACCCGGGCGCGCAGGGCTCCGTCCCGACCACCCAGGCGTCATGACCCACGTCGAGACGCGGTGGCCGACGATGGGCTGCGAGGCCGGGGTCTGGCTCACCGGCCCGCGGCCGCGCGAGGAGCTCCTCGCCGTCGCCGCGACTGTCCGCGCGACGGTGCAGGACGCCGCCCGCCGGCTCACGCGCTTCGACGCCGGGTCCGAGCTCTGCCGGCTCAACGCCGATCCGCGGCCCGCCGTCCCCGCCTCTCCCGTCGTCCGCCGCTTCGCGCTCGCCGCGCGCTGGGCCGGGGAGGTCACGGACGGGCTCGTCGACGCCACGCGGCTCGACGCGCTCGAGCACGCGGGCTACGCGGCGAGCTTCACCGGGCGCCGGCCCGTCGCGCTGGCCGGCGCCCTGCGCGACGCGCCGGCCCGGCGCCCGGCCGCGGCTCACCCCGACCGCGCCTACGCGGCCCTGCAGGTCGGCGCGGACGGCACCGTGCGCCGGCCGCCGGGCGTGCGGCTTGACTCGGGCGGCCTCGGCAAGGGCCTCGCCGCCGACCTCGCCGCGGCGCTCGTCCCCGAGGGCGTGCGCTACGCCATCGCCATCGGCGGCGACCTCGCGGTCGGCGGCGCCGCGCGCCAGCCGCTCGCCGTCCGCCGCGCGGGGGGCACCGGCATCGCGCACACCTTCGAGGTCCCGCCCGGCGGGGTCGCGACCTCCGGCGTCCACGCGCGACTGTGGCGCCGGCCCGGCGGCGACCCGGCGCACCACCTGATCGACCCGGGCAGCGGGCGGCCGGCCTGGACCGGCCTCGTCGCCGTCACCGCGGTCGCGGAGGATGCGGTCGCGGCCGAGGTGCTGGCCAAGGCCGCGCTGCTCGCCGGGCCGCTCGCGGCGCGGCGCCGGCTGCGCGCCCGCGGCGGCGTCCTGCAGCACGAGGACGGCCGCGTCGAGGTCCTCTGCCCCGCGCCCGTGGTGCGCGTGCCGAGGCGGGCGGCGGCGTGAACCCCGTCGACTACGGGTGGTGGCTCGCGAGCCGCGCCGCCGGCATCACCGCCTACGTCCTGCTGTCGCTCTCCGTCCTCGGTGGCCTCGCCCTCGCGATGAAGCTCGTGCCGCCCCGGCGGCGCGCGCAGGTCGGCCGGCTGCACCAGCGGGTCGCGCTCATCGCCCTCGGGGCCATCGCCGCCCACGGGCTGCTGCTGCTCGGCGACGGCTGGCTGAAGCCGGCGCTGACCCAGTTGCTGGTGCCGCTGACGCTCGACTACCGGCCGGTGTGGACGAGCCTCGGCATCCTCGCGGCCTACACGTCCGCGCTGCTGGCCCTCTCGTTCTACGCCCGCCGCCGGGTCGGGCCGCGGCGCTGGCGCTCGGCGCACCGGTTCATCCCGCTCGCCTGGCTCATGGCGTCAGGCCACGCGCTCGGCGCCGGCTCGGACGCGGCCAGCCTGTGGATGCAGGTCCCGCTCTACGGGACGATCGCCGGGCTCGCGGCGATGGTCGCCGTGCGCTACTCGCGGCGCACGGGGAAGCGCTCGACGTCGCGGTGGGCCGCCTCGACGTAGTAGGCGTCGTCGGCGCCGACGTGCGCCGCAAGGCGCTCCGCGATGGCCACGGAGCGGTGGCGCCCGCCCGTGCAGCCGATCGCCACGAGCAGGTGCGACTTGCCCTCGGCGACGTACTCGGGCAGCAGGTAGTCCAGCAGCGGCTCGACCTGGGCGAGGAACTCCGCCAGGCGCCCGTCGCGGCCGATGTGCTCGACGACGCGGGTGTCGAAGCCCGTCAGCGGCCGCAGGTCCGCCTCGTAGTGCGGGTTGGGCAGGAAGCGGACGTCGAAGAGCAGGTCCGCGTCGCGCGCCGGGCCGTGCTTGAAGCCGAAGGACTGGAAGGTGACCGTGAGCCGGCCGGGCGCCGCCGGGTCGAGCATCTCGGCCGCGACCTTGCGGCGCAGCATGCCCGCGCTCATGCCCGTCGTGTCCACGAACGCGTCGGCCCGCTCGCGCACCGGGGCGAGCAGCTCGACCTCGCGCTGCACCGCCTCGCGCACGCCGCGCCCGTCGTCGGCCAGCGGATGGCGCCGCCGCGTCTCCTTGTAGCGCGTGACGATCGTCTCCTCGTCCGCGGTGAGGAAGAGCACCCGGTGGTTTACCCCCTCGGCCTCGAGCGCGTCGATGACCTCGGCGAGCCGCTCGAAGTACGTGCCCCCGCGCAGGTCGGACACGACGGCGGCGCGCTCGACCTTCGAGCCGGGATGGCGGAAGAGGTCGGCGAGCGAGCGGATCATCTCCGCCGGCAGGTTGTCGACGCAGAAGTAGCCCGCGTCCTCGAAGACGTTCATGGCCAGCGACTTGCCCGCACCCGAGACGCCGGAGATGACCACGAGGTCCTCCAGCGGCGAACGGTCGTCGGCCACCGTCAGCGGCCCGTCTTGTTGAGGTGGTGGTAGAGCTCGCGGCCGACCTTCGGCGGCAGGCCCGGCACGCGTTCGAGGTCCTCCCGGCTCGCGTCCATCACGGCCTCCGGCGAGCCGAAGTGTTTGAGCAGCGCGCGCTTGCGCGTCGGCCCCACGCCGGGCAGCCCGTCGAGGATGGACTCCGTCATCGCCTTGTCCCGGCGCGTGCGGTGATGGGTGATCGCAAAGCGGTGCGCCTCGTCGCGGACGCGTTGGAGCAGCTGGAGCTCCGGCGTCTCGTGGGCGAGCACGAGCGGGTGCTCCACGCCGGGCAGGAAGACCTCCTCGATCCGCTTGGCCAGCGAGATGACCACGACGCCGCGCGCGCGCAGCGGCGCCAGCGCCTCCAGGCCGGCGGAGAGCTGGCCCTTGCCACCGTCGATGACGATGAGGTTCGGCAGCGCCGCGAAGCTCGCGTCGCGGTCCGAGTCGTACGGGGAGCGCTCGCGCTGGGCCTCGAACTGCGCGGCCCGGCGGCCGAGAACCTCGTTCATGGCGGCGAAGTCGTCGGACTTGCCCGCCTCGAGGTCGCGGATCCGGAAGCGCCGGTAGTCGGCCTTCTTCGGCGCGCCGCCCTCGAAGACGACCATGGAGGCGACCACGTGCGTGCCCATGAGGTTCGAGATGTCGTAGCACTCGATGCGCACGGGCAGGGCGTCGAGGCCGAGCGCCTCCTGCAGGCCGTCGAGGGCCTCGACGCGCTGCTGGCGGCGCCGCTCCGTCCTGAGCTTGTCCTGGTCGAGGGCCAGGCGCGCGTTGCGCTCGGCGAGCTCGAGGATGCGTCGCTTGGCACCCCGCTCCGCGGCGCGGATCTCCACCGGGCCGCCGCGCCGCTCCGAGAGGATCTGGGCGAGGACCTCGAGCGCCGAGCCGTCCGCGACCTCGCCGGCGACGACGATGAGCGCCGGGATCGACAGCGCGCTCGCGTAGTACTGGAGCATGAACTCCTCCGCGGCGCGGCCGACGTCGTGCTCGGCCTCGTTGACGAGGTAGAAGCCCTGGCGGTCGCTCAGCACGCCGTCGCGGACCTGGAAGACCTGCGCGTTGGCCTCCGCGCCGGACACGGCGACGGCGACGGCGTCGAGCGAACCGGCCGTCGCGTCCGACACGCGCTGGCGCTCGAGCAGCTGGCGGATGGACTGCAGCCGGTTGCGCTCGAGGGCCGCCTGCTCGAAGTCCTGCTCGCCGGCGTGCAAGTACATGCGGCGCTCGAGGTCGCGCTCCACCTGGCGGAAGCGGCCCGAGAGGAAGGCGATGACCCCGTCGATCGATTCGCGGTACTCGGCCTGGGAGACGTAGCCCACGCAGGGCGCCCCGCAGCGCTTGATGTAGTAGTCGAGGCAGGGCGAGCCGGAGTGGCGGCCCGGCTCGGTCCCCTCGCAGGAGCGGTACTGGAAGACCTTCCCGAGCAGGTCGAGCGTGTGGCGGACCCGCTTGGCGGACGAGTAGGGCCCGAAGTACGCCCGGTCCCGGCGGTGGCGCTCGCGGGTGAAGTACACGCGGGGGTAGGCCTCGTCCAGCGAGATGGCGATGTACGGGTAGGACTTGTCGTCGCGCAGCCGGATGTTGAACTTCGGCTTGTACTGCTTGATGAAGTTCTGCTCCGTGAGCAGCGCCTCCGTCTCCGTGTGCACGACGAGGGACTCGATGTGGTCGACCTCGCGCGGAAGGTCCGTCGCGCCGTAGCGGGTCGGGTTGGAGAAGTGGCTGGCGACCCGCTTGCGGATGGAGTTCGCCTTGCCGACGTAGACGACCCTGCCGCGCGCGTCCCGGAAGAGGTAGACACCGGGCTCGTCGGGGAGCGCCCGCCGCTGCTCCTTCAGGCGGGCGCTGCGGTCGTCCGCCGGCGCCGTGTCGGTCGTGGCGGCCACGCCTCCAGGGTAGGTCTGGGACGGGATGTCCGGATGCGGACACGCGCAGCGCAACTCCGGGCCGGTCCATACATTGGGTGCCCAATGCGACTCAGACTCCTCTTCACCCTGCTCGCGCTCCTCGTCGCCTCCCTGGCGACGGCTTCGGGCGCCGCTGCGAAGTCCCGGTACAAGGTCGGCATGGGTGATCAGCATCCCCAGCTGTTCCAGGACAAGCACTTCAAGTCCCTCAAGATCAAGAAGGTCAGGGTCATCGTCCCGTGGAACTGGCGCGAGCGCCGGTCCGACCCGCTCGCGATCCAGGCCTACCTGGACACCGCCAAGACCCAGAGGAAGAGCGTGCTCGTCGCCTTCGGCGCACTGCGCGGGTGTTACAACAACGGGCGCTACTCGCGGTCCAAGCGCTGCAGGGCCCCGAGCCAGTCCAAGTACAAGCGGTCGCTCAAGGCCTTCCGCAGGAAGTACCCGCAGGTCAAGACCTTCCAGCCGTGGAACGAGCTGAACTCCAAGTCGCAGCCGACCTACCGGTCGCCCAAGCTCGCGGCGCGCTACTACAAGACGCTCAAGGGCGTCTGCAAGCGCTGCACGATCGTCGCGGCCGACATCCTGGACTCGTCCAACGCCGTCCGCTACGTCAAGAAGTTCCAGCGCTACACGCGCAAGCAGCGGCCGCGCCTCTGGGGCCTGCACAACTACTCCGACGTCAACCGCTCCCGGGCCCGGGTCACGCCGGCGTTCCTGAGGGCCGTCCCGGGCAAGGTGTGGCTGACCGAGACCGGCGGGCTCGTGAAGTTCCTGCCGCACTTCCGCTACTCGACGCGGCGCGCCGCCAAGCAGGTCAAGTACATGTTCAAGCTCGCCGACCGGTTCTCGCGCAAGCGTGGCGGCCTGCGCTCGCGGATCGACCGGCTCTACCCGTACACGTACTTCGGGGAGAAGAACTCCCGCAAGACGCGCTTCGACGCCGGACTCGTCGGCCCGCTGAAGTTCACCAAGCAGTTCGCCCTGAAGCCGGGGTCGGGCAAGCCGCGCACCGCCTACAAGGTGTTCAAGAAGATCGCCCGCAAGAAGTCGAAGTAGCGTCGCCTCCCACGCGGGCGGCACGGTGAACGGCGCCGTGCCGCCCCGCGGGGCCGCGAAGCCGCTGCCCGACGTGGGCGGCCCGGGCCTGCGGGTCCTGTTCTGCGGCATCAACCCGTCGCTGACCTCCGCCGAGCTCGGTCACCACTTCGCCCGGCCGGGCAACCGCTTCTGGCCGGCGCTGCACGGCGCGGGCTTCACGCCGCGTCGGTTCACGCCGGCCGAGGACGGGCGCCTTCCGGCCCTCGGCCTCGGGATCACCAACCTCGTGGACCGTCCGACCCGGGCCGCCGAGGAGCTGGACCGCGCCGAGCTCGAGTCCGGCTGGACGGCGCTCGAGGCGCTCGTGGCGCGGTGGCGGCCCGGTGTCGTGGCGATGGTCGGCATCGGCGCCTGGCGAGTCGCGACACACACGCCGCGCGCCGGCCTCGGCCCCCAGTCGCGACGGGTGGGCGGGCGGGCGGCGTGGGTGCTCCCCAACCCCAGCGGCCTCAACGCCCACCACCAGCTGCCCGACCTGGTGCGGCGCTTCGCCGAGCTGCGTGCGGCCCTGACGAGCGGGTAGCTTGAACGCATGACCGACCTCGCGAACACCCCGCCCGCCCAGGGCGACGACCGCCGGGTCCTGACGAACCGCCAGGGCCACCCGGTGCACGACAACCAGAACCAGCGCACGGTGGGCGCACGCGGGCCGGCGACCCTCGAGAACTACCAGTTCCTCGAGAAGATCTCCCACTTCGACCGCGAGCGCATCCCGGAGCGCGTGGTGCACGCGCGCGGGACGACGTCCTACGGCTACTTCGAGGCGTCGGGCATGGTCGGCGACGAGCCGATCGCGACCCACACGCGCGCCAAGCTGTTCCAGGAGGCCGGCCAGCGCACCGAGGTCGCCGTTCGCTTCTCCACCGTGGCCGGCGGACGCGACTCCTCCGAGGCGGTGCGCGACCCGCGCGGGTTCGCGGTCAAGTTCTACACCGAGGACGGCAACTGGGACCTCGTCGGCAACAACCTCGGCGTGTTCTTCATCCGGGACGCGATCAAGTTCCCGGACTTCATCCACTCCCAGAAGCCCGATCCGGTGTCCTTCGACCGCCAGATCGCCAACCGGGTCTTCGACTTCATCTCGCAGTCGCCCGAGGCGATGCACATGGTCACGCTCGTCTTCGGGCCGCGCGGCATCCCCGCGAGCTACCGGACGATGCAGGGCTTCGGCGTGAACACGTACAAGTGGGTCAACGAGGCGGGCGACACGAAGCTCGTCAAGTACCACTGGCATCCGCGGCAAGGGGTGCGCTCGTGGACGGAGGCCGACGCGGCCAAGGCCCAGGGCGCGGAGCTCGGCGTCCACACGAAGGAGCTGCGCGAGGCGATCGACCGCGGCGACCACCCCGAGTGGGACCTCTTCGTCCAGCTCATGGACGACCACGAGCATCCCGAGCTCGACTTCGATCCGCTCGACGACACGAAGGTCTGGCCCGAGGACGAGTTCCCGCTGCGCCATGTCGGCCGGATGGTGCTCGACCGCAACGTCTCGAACTTCTTCGCGGAGAACGAGCAGATCGCCTTCGGCACCGGCGTGCTGGTCGACGGGCTGGACTTCTCCGACGACAAGATGCTCGTCGGGCGGACCTTCTCCTACTCGGACACCCAGCGCCATCGCGTGGGACCGAACTACCTGCAGTTGCCGGTCAACCAGCCGAAGGCCGGCCACGTCGCCACCAACCAGCGCGACGGCCAGATGGCCTACGCCGTCGACGACTCGGGCGAGGACCCGTCGATCAACTACGAGCCGTCGCTGCGGGCGGGCCTGCGCGAGTCGCCGGCGCCGCGCCACGACGAGCAGGGGCCGGAGCTCGCCGGGCGGCTGACCCGCAGGCAGATCCCGCGCACGAACGACTACCAGCAGGCCGGCGAGCGCTACCTGCTGTCCGAGCCGTGGGAGCGCGACGACCTCGTCGCCAACCTCTCCGGCCTGCTCGGTCAGTGCGACCGGGCGATCCAGGAGCGCATGGTCTGGCACCTGCTGCTCTGCGAGGACGAGCTCGGCCGGCGCGTCGGCGAGGCGATCGGCATCACCGCCGACGACGTGCGCGGCCTGCGGCCGCTGGCGTCCCAGGGCTGGGGACCGGCGGAGCAGGAGCGCCTGGACCACCTCGGCGCCAACGGCCCGCGGCCGGTCGAGGGCCGCGTGATGACGCACTGCGTCCCCAACGAGCACGACGCCCGCGCCGACGAGCTCGCCGCGACGTCCTGAGGCCGGGGTGAGCGCCGCCGCTGAGAGCGCCGCCGAGCCGGGCCGCGACTGGCTCGGCCCGGCGGCGATCACCGCCGGCGTGGTGGCGGCGGCCGGGCTCGGCGGCCTGGCCACCGCGCCCGGGGCCCGGTGGTTCCGAAAGCTCGACCAGCCGGCGTGGGCGCCGCCAGACACGGCCTTCGGACCGGTGTGGACGGTGCTGTACGTCCTCATCGCGCTGTCGCTGTCGGCCGTCTGGCGCCGCACCCCGTCGTCGGAGCGCCCGGCCCTGGCCGTGCTCGTCGGCTCCAACCTCGCGTTGAACCTCGCGTGGACGCTGATCTTCTTCCGCGGCCGCAGCCCCCTGGCCGCCGGGGTCGAGATCGTCGTCCTCGAGGGCACGTGCGTCGCCCTCGTCCTCCGAGCGTGGCCGGTCTCGCGGCTCGCCGCCCTCGCGCTGGTCCCGTACGCGCTCTGGGTCGCGTTCGCGACGGCGCTCACGTGGGCTATCGCGGCTCGCAACTGAGGCCGGGGGCCCCTCCCCCCTTCACCGCACCAGCCGCACGGCCAGGCCGCCGCCGGCGAGGTCGCCCGCACCGCCCATGAGCCCGAGGATGCGGGCGACGTAGCCCTGGGTCTCCGGGAACGGCGGCACGCACATGCACGCGCGGACGGGCGCCGGACCGGCATTGTACGCGGCCAGGGCGAGCGGGATCGACGCGAACTGGCGCAGCAGGTCGCGCATCAGGTGGGCCTGCGCCTCGATCGCCTGGCGCGGGTCGAAGGGGTCGTCGAGCCCGTAGGCGGCGGCTGTCCCGGGCATGAACTGCGTCAGGCCCCGGGCGCCGGCCGGGCTGACGGCGAACGGGTTGAACCCGCTTTCCTGAAAGATCTGCGCCGCCAGCAGGGTCGCCGAGACGTTCCAGCGCTGCGCCGCGCTGGCGAGCAGCGGGCGGAAGCGCGCGGGCACGAAGCTCGGCAACCCTCCGCCCCGGCCGGCCGCTCCCGTCTGCGTCGAGCGACCGTCGGCGCCGTCGGAGCGCGACGACTTCGGGTTGAGCGTGAAGCCCCGGTGCCAGGCCTCCCAGGCGTAGCGCTGCACGAAGTGGAACGGCCCGCCGTGCGCGTCGAGCCACCCGTAGGCCGAGGGCGGGCCGAGGTCGAGCTCGGTGCCGTAGCGGTGCAGCGACCGGCCGGGTGGCGCCACCCACTTGGGGTCGGGATGGCGCGCGAAGAGGATCGCCTGCTCGGCGTCGGAGCGGAAGGCGCTGTTGATCACGAGCGCGATGCCGTCCGCCCGCGCGGCGGCGGACATCCGATCGAAGGCGCGCGCCACGTCCGGGCGCATCGGCTTGCCCTGGCGCACGGCCAGCCGGCCGGCGTACTGGCCACCCACCGCGCCGGGACCGAGGTCCTGGGTGACCGGCGCGAGCGTCGCCTCCGCCACGCCGGCAACCCGGGTCGCAGCGCGGGCGTCGCCGCGCCGCACGGCGACCCGCCGGGTGAGGCGCACGCGGATGCGCACCGGCGCGAAGGTCGACCCGTCGGGGAAGCTCACGGCCGGCTCGCCGCCGCCGTTGCGCGCCGCCACGCGCACGGCCGCGGCACGGCCGGCGGCGAGGTAGGCGGCCCTCTCGAGGTGCCGGGGGTTCGGTCGCCCGTCCAGGGTCGCGGCCTCGAACAGCCGCGGATAGGTTGCGAGCATCGCTCGCGCGCCGGCGAGCGCACCGAGGTCGGCGGCGCGCTGGGCATCGGAGCGCACGCCGAGCCCACGTGCGACGGCGCCGAGGATCAGCGCCCCGACGAGCAGGCCGCACAGGCCGCCGACGATGAGCACGAGCGCCTGGCCGCCCTCGCGGCCAGGGAGACGGGCGACGGCGGCCCTCACGGCGCCACCGGTTCGGGGTCGCGGCCGGGTCCGCCGAGCCCGAGCGCCGCCAGGCGTCGACCGACCGGGCCACCCGGCAGGACGAGGTGGCTCGTGGGCGGGCCGAGCCGGGCGAGCGCGGCCACGGCGAGCAGCACGAGCGCCTCGTCGGCGTCCGGTGCCGTGGCCAGGACGAGCCGATCGGCCGCGGCGAGCAGCGCGTCGAGCTCGTCGTCGCGTTCTGCGAAGCCGACGACCACGGGCACGCCCGCCACGCGCACGAGACGCCAGGCCTCGCGGCAGGCGGCCCCTGGATCGCCCGGCAGGTCGACGCGGCACAGGGCGCCCGCCGCCACGGCCGTGCTCTCGGCGCCCGCGAGCCGCCGGGCCATGGCGCGGGCTGCGGGCGCAGCCGGGCCGGGCGGCGCACCGGCGCCGGTCGTCGCGACGACCGCGGTCCGCGTCCGCGCGTCCCGGCGCAGTCCGCGAGCCACGGTGGCCGTGGCCGCGGGCAGAAGCGGCTCGGCGGCCAGCACGCCCACGAGATCCCCGGCGCGCGGGGCGGCCGCGAGGGCGGGGCTCGCCGGCTGCGGCGCCTCGGGAGCGAGGAAGAACCCGCCGGATCGCGAGCGCCGGCCGCTCACCGGGAGCCGTCCCCGTCACCGCCGCGCCGACCCGACGGCGCGGCCGGCGCGGCCGGCGCGCCCGGGCCTGCGTCGGCCGCCGACGTGGCGGCGAGCCAGCGCCCGAGCGCCGGCGCGAGCGCTCGCGGGCGGACGGTGACGCGCACCCGACGGCCATGCACGACAACCCGCGAGCGGCCCTCGGCGCCACGGAGCGCCCGCCGGGCCGCCGCCCGCGGACCGCCGTCCTGCAGCAGGGCCCTCGCGCCCGCCTGGGCGGCGGACGCGGCCGCCTCGCGCGCCGCTCCGGCCCCGAGCACGGACACGGCGGCGGCCACCACGAGAGCGAGCAGCGGCAGGGCGGCGACGATCTCCACCGCGGCCTGGCCGCGCTGGTCGGTGGTCGGGTCCGTCATCCCTGCGGCGCGAACGCCGCGCCCGCGGACAGCGTGCCGAGGCTCAGCCCGGGCAGGACGGTGGGGATGCGCAGGCGGACGACGACCCGGTCGTCCCCGTCCTCGCGGACGGCGAGCCGGCGCTCCAGCGACGCGGGGAGGACGCGCCGGGCCGCCCGCCGCTCATCGCCGTCGACGGCGTGCGCCCGCGCCGCGGCCCGGGCGGCCGCGTGCGCCGACCACGCCGTGTGGCCCGCGAGAACGAGCTGCCAGGCGCCCGCCAACAGGACCGCGACGAGCGGCAGCAGGGCGACGAGCTCGACGGCCGCCTGGCCGGCGTCACCGCGGGCGGGAGGTGGGAGGGGCATGCGGCCACCCTCGTCCGATCCGTGTGACGGATCCAGACGCAGATGTGACGATCAGCGCGCGTGAGGCTGCCGAATGTGCGCCGAAGGGGCCGCCTGGAGCACCTGGCGCGCCACGGGGGCGGCGGCCGCGCCGCCCGCCCCGAGCGCGCACGCACGCCGGGGTGACCGCACTTCCGGTCGTCAGCGCGCCGGAAGTGCGGTCACACGGCCGTGCGCGCCAGCCGGAACCCGCACAGCTCCGGCGTGGTCCACGTCTCGCAGAGCCGTACGAGCATCGCGGCCGCCGACGCCATGTCGTCCAGCGACGCCCACTCGCGCACGGAGTGGAACGCGTGGCCGCCCGCCCAGAGGTTCGGCGTCGGGAGCCCGCGGGCGGACAGCACGGAGCCGTCCGTGCCCCCCCGGATCGGCTTGCGCACCGGCGCCACGCCCTCCGCCCGGAACGCGAGCTCGGCGGCCCGGACGATCTCCGGGTACGGCTCGAGGAAGCGCCGCATGTTCGGGTACTGCGGCGTGGCCTCGAAGGCGGCCAGCCGGGCGCCCGGGACGTCGGCGACCACCCGGTCGGCCACGGACCGCAGCAGCTGCACGTGCTCGGCGAGCAGGTCGTCGTCGAAGTCGCGCACGATGGCGTGCACCTCGCAGGCCACCGCGTCGCCGGCCACCGAGACCACGTGGATGAAGCCGTCGCGGCCGCGCGTGGTCGCGGGCGTGAGCCGGTCCGCCGGCAGGGCCGCGACGATCTCCGCCGCCACCGTCGCCGCGTTGACCATCGTCCCGTAGGCGAAGCCGGGGTGGATGTCGACGCCACCGACCACGAGCCGCACCTCGGCGGCGGTGAACGTCTCGTCCTGCAGCTCGCCGACGTCGGAGCCGTCCAGCGTGTAGGCGCAGTCGGCGCCGAAGCCCGCCACGTCGAACAGCGTCGCGCCCTGCCCGACCTCCTCGTCGGGCGTGAAGGCCACCCGCACCGTCGGCCGCGGCGCCCGGGGATTCGCGGCCAGCCACGTGACCGCCGTCATGACCTCGGCCACGCCGGCCTTGTCGTCGGCCCCGAGCAGCGTGTCGCCCGAGCTCGTGACGAGCGTGTGGCCGAGCTTGACGGCCAGCCCCGGCTCGACCGCGGGATCCAGCACGGTGCCGCCGCGCGGCAGCGTCAGCGCGCCGCCGTCCCACTCCGGGTGCACGACGGGCGATACGCCGGCGCCGGGCGCGTCCGGTGACGTGTCGAGGTGGGCGAGCAGCCCGACCACGGGCGCGTCGGCGACCGTCGCCTCGAGCGTCGCGTAGACGTAGCCGTCGGGGTCGAGCGCCGTGTCCGCGAGCCCCGCGGCCCGCAGCTCCTGGACGAGCAGCCGCCCGAGCTCCAGCTGTCCGGGCGTCGACGGCGATCCGGTCCGGTCGCGGGCCGAGGTCGTGTCCATCCGGCAATAGCGGACGAAGCGCTCGAGCAGCCCGGGCGCGAGCTCGCCGGCCAGCGCACTCGTCGCCACGTCAGTACGCCCGCCAGCGGCGCACGACGCGCAAGAGCCCGTAGGCCGCGGTGCCGAGCAGCGCGAACCACACGAGGATCCAGGCCGGAGCGGCGTTCCACATGCGGCTCGTGGCCAGCAGCGTCACGAGCGCGAGCGTCACGGAGCCGTAGAGGATCATCCGCTGGTCGTCCGGCAGGTCCAGCAGCGTCGTGCGGTGCTCCATGTAGAGCCGGAAGGCGAAGAAGGCCAGGCCGGCCAGGAGCAGCAGGCTGAGGAGGTTCGACACGCCGGAGCCGGCGGTCGACCCACCCGGTACCGTCCACACGAGGACGGCCAGCAGCACGACGATGCCGGCGTTGCGGAGGTGCTTGACGCGCTCGCTCACTGGACGCGAGGATACCCCGCGCGCGAGGCGCCGCTAGGCCGCGACGGGAAGCGGCGGCGCAAGCGGCGTGACGGGTGCGACCACATCGGGCTCGCGCGTGGCGCCCCCGCCGCCGGCGGGCTCGGCCGCGAAGCGGTAGCCGACACCGAAGTGCGTGTGGATGTAGCGCCAGGCCGGCGAGGCCCGCTCGAGCTTGGAGCGCAGCTTGCGCACGAAGACGTCGACGGAGCGGTCGCCGTGGGCCATGGCGTAGCCCCAGACCCGCTCGTAGATGTCCTCGCGCTGGAGGACCTGCCCCTGGACGGAGGCGAGCAGGTGGATGAGCTCGAACTCGCGCCGGGTGAGCTCCACGCTCGAGCCCGCCACGAAGGCCTGGAACTGGTCCGGGCGGATCTGGAGCTCGCCGGCCTCGAGCGCCGCGAAGGCCGAGGAGGCTCCGTCGGCGACGCGGCGCCGCCGCACGACGGCCTCGACCCGGGCGATCAGCTCCTCCGGGTGGCAGGGCTTGGTCATCCAGTCGTCGGCGCCCATGCGCAGCCCGCGCACCCGCTGGGCGGTGGTGGAGCGGCCCGTGCAGACCACGACGCCGAGACCCGGCAGGCGGGTGCAGATCGCTTCCAGGTACTCCCAGGCCCGCGAGCCGAGGACCGTGAGGTCGACGACGACGGCGTTGAGCCGCATGGCGACCAGCGCCTCCGGCGGGATGGAGCCGCCCGTGAGGCGGTACTGCCAGCCCAGGGCGTCCATCCGCTTGGAGAGCACCTGCAGGAAGCCCGAGTCGTTGTCGACGACGGCGACCTGCAGCGGGGAGGTGTCGGTGGCAGCCAGCATCTTCAAGCCAGGATAATCCGTGCCCCGGTCCGCGTTACGCACCTGGTGGCCAAGCGTAACACCGTGGTCACACGCAGAACTCCGGTCATTGCGGGTTCATCCGCCGGCGCGAGGCGTCCGAGAACTCCCGGAACTCCCCCGTGTCGACGAAGGCGACCTGCTCCCCGATGTCGACGGCGTTGTCCCCGACGCGCTCCAGTGCCCGGGCCATGAGCATCAGGTGCATCGCCCACTCGCGCCGGTCCTCGTCCGTGCCGACGACGACGGCGCGCCGGAAGACCTCGCGGTTGAGGCGGTTGAGGTCCGCATCACGCTCGAGCAGGTCGTGGGCGAGCACCACGTCGCGCAGCGCGAAGGCCTGCTTGCACTGCAGCAGCTCGGCACGCGCGTGCTGGCCCATGCGGGCGATCATGCCGAGCATCTCGTCGTCGACGGGCGGCTCGTGGCCGGCGAGCGGGACGAGCTTGGCGATGTTGACGCACTGGTCGCCCATCCGCTCGATGTGCTTGATCACGTGCAGCAGCGCCGCGATGACGCGCAGATCGCCCGCCACGGGCGACTGCAGCGCCAGCAGGCGCAGGATGGACTGCTGGACCTCGAGGAAGCGCCCGTCGACGCGGTCGTCGTCGGCGACGACGATGGCCGCCAGCTCGACGTCCTGGTGCTGGACGGCCTCCATGACGTGGTCCAGCGACTCCACGACGAGGTCGATGGCGCCGAGCGCCTGAGCCTCGAGCCGGGCGAGCTCCTCCCGGAACTGCGTGCGCACGGCCTGGCCTTCCATCACGTCACCCGAACTTGCCGGTGACGTAGTCCTCCGTGCGCTGGTCCGACGGGTTGGAGAAGATCGTGTCCGTCTCGTCGATCTCGACGAGCTCGCCCGGATCGCCGGTCTCGTCGATGTTGAAGAACGCCGTGAAGTCGCTCGCGCGCGCCGCCTGCTGCATGTTGTGGGTGACGATGACGATCGTGTACTCCTTCTTCATCTCGCCGATGAGGTCCTCCACGGCGAGCGTCGCGATCGGATCGAGGGCCGAGGCGGGCTCGTCCATGAGCAGGATCTCCGGCTCCACCGCGGTCGCCCGGGCGATGCACAGCCGCTGCTGCTGTCCGCCGGAGAGGCCCTGACCCGGCTTGCCGAGACGGTCCTTAACCTCGTCCCACAGGTGGGCACCGCGCAGCGAGCGCTCGACGATCCCGTCCATGTCGGCCTTCTGCATCTTGCGGCTGTTGAGCTTGAGGCCCGCCGCGACGTTGTCGTAGATCGACATGGTCGGGAACGGGTTGGGCTGCTGGAAGACCATGCCGATCCTGCGCCGCACCTCGACCGGGTCGACCCCTACGCCGTAGATGTCCTCGCCGCCGGCGAGGACCTCCCCGTCCACCGACGCGTCGGGGACGAGCTCGTGCATGCGGTTCAGCGACCGCAGGAACGTCGACTTGCCGCAGCCCGAGGAGCCGATCAGCGCCGTCACGTGGTTGCGCAGGATGGACACGCTGACGTCCTTGACGGCGTGGAAGTCCCCGTAGTAGAGGTCGAGGCTCGTGATCTCGATCGCCTTCTCCCCGGTCGGCTGCGACGTCGCGTCGGGCGTCGCCGTCTCGCGGGTCGCGCCGCTGACGGACGCGGCGCCGGTGGCGGACGTGTCCTGCTGGGTGTCTGGCGTGCTCATGTCGGCTCGCTCTCTGTCGGGCACGGTCATCGGATCTCCGTGCCGAAGCGTCGGTAGACGAGGCGGCCGAGGAGGTTGAGCAGCATGACGATGGCGATGAGCGTCAGAGCTGCAGCCCACGCCCGGTCGAGGTAGGCCTCCTTGGCGACGCCCGGGTTCTTGTACTGGTCGTAGGAGAAGACGGCGAGGTTCATCATGCGGCCGTGGAACGGGTTGGTGTTGATGGAGTCGATGACGCCCGTCGTCACGAGCAGCGGGGCCGTCTCGCCGATCACGCGGGCGATGGCGAGCATCACCCCGCTGACGATGCCGGCCAAGGCCGTCGGCAGGACGACCTTGGTCACCACCCGCCACTTCGGCGTGCCGAGCGCGAAGGCCGCCTCGCGCAGGCCGTTGGGCACGATCCGCAGCATCTCCTCCGTCGAGCGCACGACGATCGGGAGCATGAGGACCATCAGGGCGATGGAGCCCATGATTCCCAGCCGGATGCCCGGCCCGAAGAACAGCGCGAACAGGGCGAAGGCGAAGAGGCCCGCCACGATCGAGGGCACGCCCGTCATGACGTCGACGAAGAACGTGATCGCCTGGGCCAGCCGTCCGCGGCCGTACTCGACGAGGTAGACGGCGGCGAGGATGCCCACCGGGATCGAGACGATCGCGGCACCCGCCGTGATGATGAGCGTGCCGGCGATGGCGTGCAGGGCACCGCCGCCGGCGCCGACGACGTTGCGCGAGGAGAGCGAGAAGAACTCCCAGTCGAAGCGCGCCACGCCCTTGCCGATCACCGTCACGAGCACGGAGATGAGCGGCACGAGGGCGAGGCCGAACGCGGCCGTGACCGTGAGCGTGACCGCCCGGTCCAGCGCCGCGCGGCGGCCCTCGACGGCGCGCGACCAGGCATAGACGATGACGGTCGCGACGAGCACCGCGCCGATCAGCAGCAGCGCCGCGCCGATGTCGGTGCCGATCCACAGCCCGACGGCGACGGCCACGAGCAGGCCCGGCACGCCCCAGGGGACCCAGCCGGGCAGCGTCGAGGCGCCTCGCCGGGGCCTCAGCGCGGCCGAGGCGAGCGCGCTCATGCCGGCCGCCGCCTCGTGATGACCGCGCGCGCGGCGATGTTGACGACGAGCGTGATGGCGAACAGCACGAGGCCGGAGGCGATGAGGGCGTTGACGTCCAGGCCGGAGGACTCCGGGAACTGCAGCGCGATGTTCGCCGCGATCGTGGACGGGTTGCCCGACGAGATGAGGTTGAAGGTGACCGCGCCCGAGACGGAGAGGATGATCGCCACGGCCATCGTCTCGCCGAGCGCGCGGCCGAGGCCGAGCATCGTGCCGCTGATCATCGCGGAGCGCCCGAACGGGAGCACGGTCATGCGGATCATCTCCCAGCGCGTGGCGCCGAGCGCCAGCGCCGCCTCGCGCTGCGCGCGTGGGGTCTGGGAGAAGACCTCGCGCACGACGGCGGTGATGATCGGCAGGATCATGACCGCCAGCACGATGCCGACGACGAACATCGTCCTGCCCGTGGCCGTCACCGGGCCCTTGAAGAACGGGAGGAAGCCGAGGCGGTCCTCGAGCCAGGTCTGCACGCCGATCGAGGCCGGTCCGAGCACCGCCGCGCCCCACAGGCCGTAGATGATGCTCGGGATCGCGGCGAGCAGGTCGACGACGTAGGCGAGCGGCTGCGCGATGCGCCGGGGCGCGTAGAAGTTGATGAACAGCGCGACGGCGACGGCCATCGGCACGGCGAGGATGATCGCGATCACCGCGGAGAGCAGCGTGCCGAAGACCAGCGGCCAGACATAGGCGGGCAGGCTCTTGCCGCCCGGGAGGTCGGCGGCCGCCGCGGTGATGGCCGGCCACGCCTCGCCGAGCAGGAAGATCGCGACCCCGGCGAGGATGACGAGGATCAGCGTCCCCGAGCCGACGGACAGGCCGGAGAAGATCCGATCGCCGGGCCGCGTGGCGGCCCGGCGATCGCTGGTGCGGGGGCCGGTCTGGCGACCGGGGGATCCGGCGGAGACGCCCAAGGCCCTAGTTGGCCCCGATGGCGCTGAAGGCCTGGTCGATCTTGGTCCGCACGGAGCCCGGGATCGGGGCGGAGCCGGCGTTCTTGGCCGCGGCCTGCTGCCCCTCGGGGCTGGCGATGTAGGTCAGGTAGGCCTTGACCGCGGCGGCCTTGCCCGAGTCCTTGTACTGCGTGCACGCCATCTCGTAGGACGCCAGGACGATCGGGTAGGTCGAGCTCTCGGCCGGCGTGCGGTTCAGCGCGTAGGTGAACACGAACTTGCCCGGATCCTGTGTCTCCTTGGACTCGTCGAAGATCGCCGCCGCGGACTCGGCCGACGGCTTGACGAAGTCGCCGCCCACGCCGACCTTGGCGACGCCGAGGTCGCCGGCCTGGCTCGCGTCGGCGTAGCCGATCGTCCCCTTGCCCTTCTCGACGGCGTCCACGACGCCCGAGGTGCCCTCGGCGGCCTCCTGGCCCTTGATCGGCCAGGTGTCCGACGGCTCCGCCGTCCAGCCGCCCTCGGAGGCCTTGGACATGTAGTCCGTGAAGTTGTTCGTCGTGCCCGAGTCGTCCGAGCGGTGCACGACGGTGATGCGCGAGCTCGGCAGCTTGGCGTCGGGGTTGTCGGCCTTGATCGCCGGGTCGTCCCACTGCTTGATCTTGCCGCTGAAGATCGCGGCGATCGTCTTGGCCTGCAGCTGCAGGCTGTCGACGCCGTCGAGGTTGTAGACGACGGCGATCGGCGAGATGTAGACCGGCGCCTCGATGAAGTTGTCCGGGCCGCCGCAGCGCTTCTGGGCCGCCTTGAGCTCGGCGTCGGCGAACGCCGAGTCCGTGCCGCCGAAGACCGTGCCGCCGGCGTTGAACTGCTCGCGCCCGCCGCCGGAGCCGACGGGGTCGTACGAGACGGTGGCGTCCGGGTTGGCCGACTGGAAGCCCGCCGTCCAGGCCTCCTGCGCGGCGGCCTGCGAGCTCGCGCCGGCACCGGCGATCTGCCCGGAGACCTTCTTGCCGGACGCGGTGGCGGAGCTGCCCTTGTCCTTGGACGCCGTGTCGGCTTCGCCGCAGGCGGCGACGCCGGTGCCGAGTGCCGCGCAGGCGGCGAGGGCGGTGAGCAGGCGATGATTGTGCATTGGATTCCTGTTCGTCATGGTCTGGGACCACGGTCTCAGGGAGACACCCGTGAGCCTGTTACTGCTTTGTGGTCCGTTTGTGAAAAGGCTGTGAAGGCCCCGTCCGCCGCCGCCTGTGGGCGGTCATGCGTCACGCCGGCGCGCTCGGCGCCGAAGCGGTAGCCGAGGCCGAAGTGCGTGTGGATGAAGCGCCACTCGGGGAGGGCGTCGGCGAGCTTGGCCCGCACCTTGTGGACGTAGACGTCGACGGAGCGGTCGCTCGAGCGCATGCGCCCGCCCCAGACGAGCGTGTAGAGCTCCTCCCGCGTCAGCACGCGGCCCTCGGCGCGGGCGAGGGCGCAGAGGACACCGAGCTCGCGGACGGAGAGCACCAGTGCGCGGCCGCGCGCCACTGCGACCCGGTCGTCGGGTCGGATCTCGAGCTCGGCCGCCTGGTAGTCCTTCATGACCCCCAGACTTGCGGCCCCCGGGCGCCCGCTCGTTACGAGACGGTCAACACGGTGTGACCGTCGTGTGAACTACGCGACGGCTTCCCACTCCGCGTAGAGGTCCTCCAGAGTCGCCTTGGCCTGCGCGTGGCGCCGGGTTGAGCGCTCCGCGCTGCGCGGGTCGGTCCAGGCGCCCGGGTCGCCGAGCTCGGCCTCGAGCTCGCGCAGGGCGGCCTCGGCGCGCTCGATCTCGGCCTCGAGGTCCTTCGCGCGCGCCGGAGAGCCGACGGCGGCGGACCCGCCGTTTCGCTTGGGCGCGGGGGCCCTGGTGGCCGCCTTGGCGGGCCGTGGCGCCTCGGCCGCCGCACGCGCCTCGCGCACCCGCACGTACTCGGGCCAGCCGCCGACGTAGGAGCGCAGCGTCCGGTCCTCCACGGACACCGTCCGGGTGCCGACCGCGTCGAGCAGCGCGCGGTCGTGGGAGACGAGCAGCACGGAGCCCTCGAAGGCCTGCAGCGCGGCCTCGAGGGCCTCGCGGCTCTCGAGGTCGAGGTGGTTGGTCGGCTCGTCGAGGACGAGGACGTTGGAGCCCGAGGCGACCAGGCAGGCGAGCGACAGCCGGCGGCGCTCGCCGCCCGAGAGGCCGGCGACGGGCTTCTCCGCCGCCTCCCCGCCGAACAGGAACCGCCCGAGCAGCGCACGCGCCTCGTTGGGCTTCAGGCCCGTCGCGCGCACGCACGCCTCGAGCACCGTGCCGTGCTCGTGCAGCTCCTCGGCGTGCTGGGAGAGCAGCCCGAGCTTGAGGTTGTGCCCGCGGCGCAGCTTGCCGCGGTTAAGCTCGCGCTCGCCGGTCAGGACCCGCAGCAGCGTCGTCTTGCCCGTGCCGTTGGCCCCGACGAGGGACACGTGCTCGCCGCGCTCGAGCCACAGCTCGGCGTCGTGGACGAGCGTCCGGTCCCCGACCCGGACCTCGGCGCCCTCGAGCTCGAAGACGACCCGGCCGGTGCGCTCCGGCGGCTTGAAGTGAAAGCCCATGGCGCGCGTATCGCGCGGGTCGCGCTCGTAGGGGACGATCTTGTCCAGCGCCTTCTGGCGGGAGGCGGCCTGCTTCGCTCGCGTGCCCGCGCGGAAGCGGGTCACGAAGCGCTCGAGCTTGGCCACCTCGGCCTGCTGCTTGTCGATCGCCCGGCCCAGCGCGAGCTCGCGCGGGGCCTTCTCGGCGCGCCAGGCGTACCAGGTGCCGGCGAAGAAGCGGGCCCGGCCGGCCTCCAGCTCGAGCACCGCGGTGCCGACCGCCTCGAGGAACCAGCGGTCGTGGGCGACGAGCACGACGGCGGCGTCGAGCGTCTGCAGATGGCTCTCGAGCCACTCGAGCGACTCGATGTCGAGGTGGTTCGTCGGCTCGTCGAGCAGCAGCAGGTCGGGATCGCCGGCCAGGGCCCGCGCGAGCGACGCGCGGGTGAGCTCCCCGCCGGAGAACGTCCCCAGGTCGCGATCGAGGTCGGAGTCGGAGAAGCCGAGGCCGCGCAGGGTCGAGGTGACGCGATCACGCCAGGTGTAGCCGCCGGCGTGCTCCAGACGCGCCTGGACCCGCGCGTAGTCGTCGAGGGTCGCCGGGTCCATGGCACCGTCGGCCATCGCCTGCTCGAGCTCGGCCAGGCGGCCCTCGAGCGCGAGCAGCTCGGCGCAGCCGGTGAGCACGTAGTCGCGCAGGGCGACGCCGTGCTCCCGCGGTGGCCGCTGGTCGTGCAGCGCGATCTTGACGCCCTTGGCGAAGGTCAGCTGGCCGCCGTCGACGGAGGTCTCGCCGAAGAGCATCCGCAGCAGCGTCGTCTTGCCGGCGCCGTTGCGGCCGGCGAGCGTCAGCCGCTCGCGGCGCTCGAGCTTGAACGAGACGCCGGAGAACAGCGGCGCTCCCGCCATGTCCTTGGCGAGATCGGAGGCGATGCAGACGGCCATGGGCCTTCGATGGTAGGTAGACTGGGCACCGTGCTGAAGCGTCGAGTCCTCCCGGCCCTGTTCGTCTCCGCGACCACGCTGCTGCTCTTCGCGCAGGTCGCCCTGGCCGACTCGCGCAACGACCACGGCGAGGGCTGGTACGGCGAGAGCAACGACCTCGCGGTGACCTACGCGGGCTTCATCCTCATCGCCTTCTTCCCGCTCTTCATCCTCTTCGCGTCGCTCGCCCTGTGGCGGCTGGACAAGCGCAAGGACGCCCGGAAGGCGGCGGCCAAGGCGCGCGCGGCCCGGGCCGACGCCCGGGGCGGCTGGTAGCCGGCTAGCCCGACGGTCCGGCGGCGAAGCCGCCGGCGCCCTTCGGCGGCTTCAACGGCCACTCCTCGAACGCCGTGCAGCGGCCATGCGCGTCGAGGCTCACGATCCACAGGTCGAGGAAGCGCTCGGCCACCGGATCGCCGTAGGTGACCTCGAGCCGCGCGACGCCGGTATCGCCCTCCACCGCGACGACCTCGGCCTCCATGGCGAACACCTCGTCGGCGCTGCTGCGCTCGCGCTCCCACAGCGCCCCGACCTCGGCGAGCCCGCGGTGGGGCGCCTCGAACGGGGCGGTGCGATAGGTGGCCTCGGGGGCGAAGAGCTCTGTGAGCGCGTCGGTGCCGGGCGAGCGCCACGCGCGCTCGTAGCCGGCGATCCAGCGCTCGAGCGCGCCGCGGTCCACGCGATCAGGGCCCGAAGGTCATGACCTGGTGGATGCCGGTGGGGCGGTTCGTGTACTGCATCGGGATCAGTGGCACCGGCGAGTAGGTGATCTTCGCGGCCGGCTCGAGCCACGTCGAGGTGTCCGGCCCGTAGCGCCTGGTCAGCGTGGCGCCGGCCCGGTCGATCGCCCGCCACAGGTCCTGCGAGCAGCGCTTGAGGTTGCCGTTGCCGCAGTAGCGCAGCCGGTAGCGGCCCCGGACCCGGAAATGGAGCATCGTGCGCAGGTCCTTGTCCATGTACTGGTGCCAGCCGGAGTACTGGCCGCCGGGGGGAGTGTCGTAGCGCGAGATCCGCGCCTGCAGCGCGCGGCAGCCCGAGCGACCGAGGCGCCGGCACAGGCCGGCGTCGGTGATCCCGCGCCAGGCGGTGTCCATGACCGTCGCGCCCGGGCTGTCGATCTTGCCGTCGCCGTCGGTGTCGACGCGCGAGCCGCCCGACGAGTTCCAGGCCTGCAGCACCTGCAGCGTGTCCTCGGCCCGCTTGGAGGGTGCCCGCGTGACCCCGAGGGCGTAGCGCAGGGTGTCGAAGAAGCGCTGGGCGCGGACGTCCTCGGTGGCGCCGGCGTTCTCCGCGTCGAGCACGGAGGCGAGCGTGTGGTCGCGGCGGCTGTCGAGCTCGTGGTCGAGCAGGTCGACGCGCTGCGGGCCCCCCTCGTTGCCGAAGCGCTCGTCCGAGGCCGGCCAGCCCCTGGCCGGCTTGTTGTTCCAGTTGACGATGTAGCCCGACCTCGGGTTGGTCACCTGCGGATGGCGCGCGTTGGGCAGGACGCCGCGCCACTCGTAGCGCCCGCTCCCGTCCACGGGCAGGTCCGGGCTCACGCCCCGCGGCCGCAGCGGCAGCCGCCCGGAGGTGAAGAACGCCGCCTGGGTCGCGTTCGCGTAGAACGAGTTGAACGTCTGCGGTGAGCGGCCGGCGGCCCGGATGAAGCTCTTGGCGTCCGTGACCTTGCCGTTCGTGAGGTCCTGGTTGAACAGCAGGTCGACGGCCTCGCGTCCACGCGACGAGCGCCGGGTGGTGATGGCCACGAGGCGGCCACCGCGGGTGCGCGCGTAGCCCTTGACCGGGCCGTGCACGGTCTGCGGGTAGCGGAAGCGGACGGTCTTGCCGTTCTTGGCGATCGTGCCGGCGTCGACCTGGGTCATCCGGCGGCAGCGGCCCTTGTAGCGGTAGCGGGTGCGCGAGCCGCCGCACAGCCGCTCGGCGTAGGTGTCGACGATGTCGGCCCCCGCCGAGGTCAGCGTCCAGGCGAAGTTCTCCCCCGAGCCGATCAGCATGTAGCCGGGAAACGGCGCCGACGTGGCTCCGCGCACCCGCTTGGAGGGGCTGACGAGCTGCTCCTCGTAGGTGAGGCCGGGGTAGTTGTAGCCGATCTGCGGCCCGCCGGCGAACAGCGGCGAACCCGTCGAGGAGCGCCGCCCGGAGGCGATGAGGATGTTCGAGGCCAGGTGCTCGCGCGGCCGCGCGGACGCGGCGGCGGCGGCGGACGCGCCCGGCAGCGGGGGGACGCTGGAGCGGAACGAGTTGCGGCGCAGGCGCACGAGGCCCTTGGCCCGCTTCAGCGGCACGGCCGGCTGCCAGTGCGCCCGGCGCGTCGTGGTCGTGGTCGTGTCCGGGTCGTTCGTCGCCCGCAGGTCGGTCCAGGCCGCGTCGCCGCGCCGCCGGCCGAGCGAGGCGTCCAGCGCGGACAAGAGGTTCGCGTTGTCGAGCTCGGCGCCGCCGCCCTCGCCGAGGAACTGGGCCTTGACCGCGTTGATCGCGTACAGGTCGATGCGCCCGAGTGGCTTGACGCTCGGGTCGTGCTCCGCGAACCACGCGTTGATGCCCGCGACGTAGACGTCGATGTCGGAGAGCAGCTGGCGTCCGCGCGCGCCCTGCGCCTCGATCCCCTTCGTCTGGGTGCGCTCGGCCCGCGCGAGCACAGCCGGGGAGGGCTTGTAGTCGTAGAGCCCGAGGATGAGGTTGATGGCGGGCGCGTTGGGCAGGTCGATGAGGGCCGCGACGCCGCCGGAGCGTGCCTGCTTGATCAGCAGGCCGCGATCCTCGGCCGCGACGTAGCCAGACGCGAAGGTGGCCCCGGCGTCGGTGTCGGAGAAGATGTACGGCACGCCGTACTGGTCGCGCTTGAGCCGCGCGCTCACCGTGCCGAAGCCGGGCGCCGTGCCGGAGACGACTTCAGAGGAGACGTAGGACGGATCGTCCTCGCGCTTGAGGGTCGCGTCCTTGAAGTAGCCGGAGCCGTCGGCGCTCGGCACGAGCTGGGCGTTCGTCACCCGCCGGAAGAGCGGCGTCAGGCGGTCGTACATGCGCGCCTGCGTGTCGTTGGGCAGCAGTCCGGGGGTTCCCGTCCAGTTCACGCCGGGCTCGGACTGCCCCCACGGGATGACGTTGAGCTGCGTCTTCGCCTGCGCGGCGGGCGCGGGCATGACGGCCAGGGCCGTGAGCGCCGCGAGGGCGACCGTTCGCTTCTGCAACGTCCTCTCCTCCTGCCGTCCCTCTCGGGAGCCGGCCCGTCGCGGGCCGGCGAGCGGAACCGTACCGGCTTCCGGTCCGCCGCGACGCGCCCGGTCGAGGTAGGTTGGCCGGGACCATGGGCGTCCGCTACGAGCGCCGGGGCAGCGCGGCGCTGCTGACCATCGACCGCCCGCAGCGGCGCAACGCGATCGACGGGCCGACCGCCGCGGCGCTGCTGGAGGCCTTCGGCGCCTTCTGCGCCGACGCCGACGCGCTCGTCCTCGTGCTCACCGGCGCGGGCGCCGAGGCGTTCTGCGCCGGCGCGGACCTGCGGGCGCTCGAGACGCTCGACCCTGGCGCGCCGGGCGGGCCGCTGGGCTTCACGCGCCTGGCGTCGCCCAAGCCGACGATCGCCGCGGTCGGCGGCTGGTGCGTGGCCGGCGGCCTCGAGCTCGCCCTGTGGTGCGACCTGCGGGTGGCGGCCACGACGGCGCGGTTCGGGTGCCTCGAGCGTCGCTGGGGGGTGCCGCTCGTCGACGGCGGCACGCAGCGGCTGCCGCGCATCGTCGGCCAGGGCCGGGCGCTGGACCTCGTGCTCACCGGGCGCACCGTCGAGGCGCCGGAGGCGCTCGCCATCGGCCTCGTGACCGAGGTCGTGCCCACGGGCCGCGAGCTCGAGCGGGCGCTGGAGCTCGCCGGGCACCTCGGCGCCCATCCCCAGCCGACGCTGCGCAGCGACCGCCGGGCCCTGCTCGAGGGGGCGGCACTGCCGCTGGCCGACGGCCTCGGGCTCGAGGCGCGGCTCGGCCGCGACGTCCTCGCGACCGGCGTCGCCGGCGCCCGGCGCTTCGCCGCCGGCGACGGCCGGGGCGGCGCGGCGGCCGACGGCTGAGCGGTTGCGGTGGACGCCGCCGCGCGTCGGTAGGCTCCAGCGCCGTGAGGGCGACCACTGGGAGGGTGAGGGCTTGACCTACTTCGTCACGGGGGCGACGGGCTTCATCGGCCGTCACCTCGTCGAGCAGCTGCTCGACCACCGCAGCGGGGACATCCACGTGCTCGTGCGGGAGGGGTCGCAGGACAAGCTCGAGGCCTTGACGCAGGGGTGGACCGCCTTCGGCGACGTGTCGCGGATCAAGCCGGTCACCGGCGACCTCGGGCAGCCGGCCCTCGGCGTCTCCGAGGCAGACCACGAGGCGCTCGCGGGCGTCGAGCACGTCTTCCACCTCGCCGCGGTCTACGACATGGCGGCCGACGAGGAGCGCAACGTCGCGCTCAACGTGGGCGGCACCGAGCACGCCGTGGAGCTCGCCAACGCCATCGGCGCCGGCACGTTCCACCACGTGTCCTCGATCGCCGCCGCCGGGTCCTACAAGGGCCACTTCACGGAGGACATGTTCGACGAGGGCCAGCCGCTCACGCACCCCTACCACCGGACGAAGTTCGAGTCCGAGCGGACGGTCCGCCAGGACGTCCAAGGCGCCTGGCGCGTGTACCGGCCGGCCATCGTCGTCGGGCATTCCAAGACGGGCGTGATGGACAAGATCGACGGCCCGTACTACTTCTTCAAGGCCATCCAGAAGGTCCGCAACGTGCTCCCGCAGTGGGTGCCGCTGCTCGGCCTGGAGGTCGGCTGGACGAACGTCGTCCCGGTCGACTACGTCGTGGACGCGATGGACCACATCGCGCACGCCGACGGCCTCGACGGCCGCGCCTTCCACCTCGTCGACCCGAAGGGCCAGCGGGCGGGCGACGTCCTCAACGTCTTCGCCCGCTCGGCCCACGCGCCCCAGATGGCGATCCGCGTCGACAAGCGCATGACCGACATGCTCCCCAAGGGCGTGCTGTCGATGGTCATGCAGCTGCCGACGCTCAAGGACATCCGCAAGCAGTGGCTCGCCGACCTCGGCATTCCCGACTCCGTCCTGCAGTACATGGGCCTGACCGCGAAGTTCGATGCCCGTGACACGCTGCGGGCCCTGGAGGACTCGACGATCGAGCTGCCGCCGCTGGAGTCCTACGCGGACCGGCTGTGGGACTACTGGGAGCGCAACCTCGACCCGGACCTGTTCAAGGACCGCTCCTTCGAGGGGGCGGTGAACGGCAGGACGGTGATCATCACCGGCGCCTCGTCGGGCATCGGCCAGGCGGCGGCGATGAAGATCGCCCGCGCGGGCGGCATCCCGATCCTCGTCGCCCGCTCGGCCGAGAAGCTCGAGGAGGTCAAGGTCGCCATCGAGCGGGCGGGCGGCACGGCCTACACGTACTCCTGCGACATCGCCGACCCCGACTCCGTCGACGCGTTCTTCGAGGCGGTCTTCGACGACCACGCGGCGATCGACGTGCTCGTCAACAACGCCGGACGGTCCATCCGGCGCTCCATCGCGCTCTCCACCGACCGCTTCCACGACTTCGAGCGGACGATCCAGCTCAACTACCTCGGCGCGGCGCGGATGATCGTCCGGCTGCTGCCGCACATGCGCCAGCGCGGGCGCGGGCACATCGTCAACGTCAGCTCGATCGGCGTGCAGACCAATCCGCCGCGCTTCTCGGCCTACGTCGCCTCGAAGGCGGCGCTGGACGCGTTCACGCGCGTCGTCTCCACGGAGACCATCGGCGACGGCGTGACGTTCACGACGATCCACATGCCGCTGGTCAAGACGCCGATGATCGCGCCGACGAAGATCTACGACTCCTTCCCGACCATCACGCCCGACGAGGCGGCGGACCTCGTCTGCGAGGCGATCCGCGCCAAGCCCAAGCAGCTCAACACCCGGCTCGGGACCTTCGGCGAGATCGCCTACGCCGTGGCCCCCAAGGCCGTCGACCAGATCCTGCACATGGCCTACAAGGTGTTCCCGGACTCGGCCGCGGCGAAGGGCGAGAAGGACCCGTCCGAGCACGCCTCGGGCGAGGCGATCGCCCTCGCGCACCTCATGCGCGGCGTGCACTGGTAGGGGCGGCGAGCCGGCGGGCGTCGAACGAGCCACTGAGCCGCCCCTCGGGGCAAGAGGCGGGCACGAGCCCGCAGAGCGTCGCTCCGCCGCCTTCGGCCCGGCTCCCTCACGCCGCGAGGCCGAGCTCGCGGCGCCGGCGCGCCATCGCGCGACGGAGCTCTGCGGCGACGACGTGCGGCTGGTGGTTCACCTCCGCCCAGCTGAACCGCAGGACCTCGCAGCCGAGCGCCTTCAGGGCTCGGTCCCGGACACGGTCGTCCTGCCGGGCGATGACCGTCTCGTGGCTGCGGTCGTCCGTCTCCACGATGAGTCCCAGCGCCGGCCACGCGAAGTCGGCGAGAGATGACCCGATGCGCAGCTGGGTCCGCGGGAGCGGCAGGTCGAAACGCACGCACAGGTCGAGGAAGGCCTCCTCGAGGCCCTCGCCGGCGTCACCGGGAACGTAGCGGTCGAGCACCCGGCGCAGGCGCGCCTCGCGGGCGGCGTTCGCCGGCACGTCCGCCAGGGCCGCGCGCAGCCTGACGATGTCGAGGCCGTGCAGCCGCACGGCGTTGCGGACGGCGCGCTGCAGTCCCCGCGGGGTCAGCGGCAGGGCGACGTCGCGGAGCACGCGCCCCAGCGTCGTGACCGGGATGCGCTCGCGGACGGTGACCTGCCCCGGCGTCAGCGTCTCGCAGCGATGCAGCACGAGGCCCGGCCGACGGTCGCGCCCGCGCTGGGTCGGAACGGTCACGTGCACGGGACCCGGCGCCGGCGTCAGGAGTCCCCACAGGCCGGCGGCGTCGAGATGGCTGAGCGCCGCATCGTCCCCGCACGCGCGGACGGCGGCCGACCAGCGCCCGTTGGGCGCGAGCTCCGCACGACCGACGGCGAAGACGCCGGGATGGACGACGTGCAGGACGCCGGCCGCGACACGGCGGCGGATGGCCGCGTGGGTGAGGCCGAGCGTGCGGAGCTCGGCGGTGGTGAGGACCCAGTCGCGCTGACGCGCGGCGAGCAGGAGGCGGTGAGTGGTCGTCATGTGACCTCCTAGCCGCCTGGCGCCCGACATTCGCCCCCCTCGCCCCCCTCGCCGGCTCGTCGCCGCTCGTCGCCGCTCGTCGCCGCCCGGCGCCGCCCGGGGGGGGCAACAGGCGGGAGGCGACGGAAAGCGGGCACACGTCCGCCTCTTGCCTCCTCGCCGCGGCCGCGCGCCTAGAGGAAGAGGCCGCTCGGATCGATCGCCGCGCCGCGGAGGCGGACCTCGAAGTGCAGGTGGGGGCCGGTCGAGAAGCCGGTGGAGCCGACCCGGCCGACGCGCTGGTGCCCCGTCACGCACTGGCCGCGCCGGACCGCGACGGAGGACAGGTGGGCGTACATCGTCGTCACGCCGAGCCGATGGGCGACGACGACGAGGTTGCCGTAGCCGCCGGACGTGGAGCCGGCCGACACGACGCAGCCGCGGCCGGCCGCGCCGACCGCCGTGCCCGCGGGCGCCGGGAAGTCCAGGCCCGGGTGCCACGTGTCGGCGCGAACGCCGAAGCCGTCCGTCCAGCCGGACCCCAGCGGCCGGTAGAAGCGCAGCGGCGTCGACGGCAGCCGCCGGTGCAGCGCGGCACGCGTCCCCGGCCCCGCGACGCCGTCGGCCGCGAGCCCGGCCCATGCCTGGAAGCGGCGCAGCGCGGCGCCCGCGCGCGGGCCGAAGCCGCCGTCCATCGGCCCGGACGGGAAGCCGTGGCGCGCGAGCTGCCACTGCAGCACGGCGACGTCCCAGCCGCGCATGCCCGGCCCGATCGGACGGGACCCCCAGCGCGGGCGCCCGCGGCGGCCGAGCGCGCGGCGGGTCGCGGGCCCGGCGACGCCGTCGACCGCCAGGCCGCGGCGACGCTGCAGCCGCCGCACACCGGCGCGCGTCCGCGGCCCGGCCAGGCCGTCGACGTCACCCCCGTAGACGCCCACGGCGCGCAGCGCGACCTGCAGGGCGGCGACGTCGCCGCGCGGCCGTGCCTCGGCGGGGCTCGCCGCGACCAGGACGGCGACGCACCCGGCGGCCAGCGTCGGGAGGACGCGAGGAGCCTGCATCCGCCTCACGATGAACGGCCCCCGCGCCGCGGCCGGCCCCGGCCGGTGCTGGGCGCCC
>JBBSPV010000036.1:0-40383 GCA_038258425.1 Solirubrobacterales bacterium
AAGCCGTTCATCATGGCCCGCCTCGTCGAGCGCAAGGCCGTCCAGAACATCAAGGCCGCCAAGAAGATGGTCGACTCGATGATCCCCGAGGTCTGGGACGTCCTCGAGGAGGTCATCGCGGAGCACCCGGTGCTGCTCAACCGCGCGCCGACGCTGCACCGCCTCGGCATCCAGGCCTTCGAGCCCGTGCTCGTCGAGGGCAAGGCCATCCAGGTCCACCCGCTCGTGTGCACGGCGTTCAACGCCGACTTCGACGGCGACCAGATGGCGGTCCACCTGCCCCTCAGCGCCGAGGCGCAGGCGGAGGCCCGGGTGCTCATGCTCTCGGCGAACAACATCCTGTCCCCGGCGCACGGCGCGCCGCTGGCCACCCCGTCGCAGGACATGGTGCTCGGCACCTACTACCTGACCTACGGGCCCGAGGGCGACGACCTCGCCGCCGAGGAGGCGCGCTGGACCGCGGAGCGGGCGAAGAACCCGTCCTACGGCCACGTGTTCCGCACGGCCCAGGAGGCCGAGGTCGCCTACGACACCGGCAGCGTCCAGCTCCACGAGACGGTGCAGTACCGCCCGGACTGGGAGGACGCCGGCCACGTGCTCACGACGGTCGGCCGGATCATCTTCAACGACCGCATCGAGCGGTCGCTGGAGGCCGTCTTCGGTGACGAGTTCGACCGCTCCGGCTTCGAGTTCGTCAACCGGCCGCTGCGCAAGCGCGACGTCGTGAGCCTCATCGACGTGCTCATCCAGGCCTACGGCGCCACCGCGGTCTCGACCGTGCTCGACACGTTCAAGGACCTCGGGTTCCACTACGCGACCCTCGCGGGCGTCACGGTGTCCAAGAACGACGTCATCGTGCCGCCTGACAAGGCCGCGATCCTCGATGACTACGAGGGCCGCGTCGCCGAGGTCCAGGAGCAGTACGACGACGGCCTGATCACCCAGGAGGAGCGCAAGCTCGCCGTCACGGACCGCTGGAACGAGGCGACGGACGCGGTCGCCGACGCGATGATCGAGAACATCGAGACGTCCCACGGGATGAACTCGATCTACATGATGGCCTCCTCGGGCGCCCGAGGCTCGTTCAAGCAGATCCGCCAGCTGGCGGGCATGCGCGGGCTGATGGCCAACCCGAAGGGCGAGATCATCGAGCGGCCGATCAAGTCGAACTTCATCGAGGGCCTCGATGTGCTCGAGTACTTCATCTCGACCCACGGCGCCCGTAAGGGCCTCGCCGACACGGCGCTGCGCACCGCGGACTCCGGCTACCTGACGCGCCGCCTCGTCGACGTGTCCCAGGACGTCATCATCCGGCTGCACGACTGCGGCACGGAGGAGTGGATCGAGTCGCCGCTGTTCAAGGAGCGCACGGGCGAGCCGAACGAGATGCTCATCGGCCGCCACGCCGCGCAGGACATCGTCGGCAAGGACGGCAAGACGGTGCTCGTGGCCCGCGGCGGGGAGATCGACCGTCACCACGTCCCGGAGTTCGAGGCGGAGTTCGCCGGCGAGACCGACAAGCTCATCCCGGTGCGCTCCGTGCTCAAGTGCGAGGCGCCCACCGGCCTGTGCCAGCAGTGCTATGGGCGCTCCATGGCCTCGGGCAACACGGCGCAGATCGGCGACGCGGTCGGCATCATCGCCGCCCAGTCGATCGGCGAGCCCGGCACGCAGCTGACCATGCGCACGTTCCACACCGGCGGCGTCGCCGGCGCGGACATCACGCACGGCCTGCCGCGCATCGTCGAGCTGTTCGAGGCGCGCAAGCCGAAGGGCCTGGCGAAGATCGCCGAGGTGGGCGGCGTCGTCACCGTCGAGGACACGGACAAGTCCCGGGCCGTCGTGATCACCGACGACGCGGGGGAGGAGCACCGGCACCCGTTCCCGCGCCGCACGCGCCTCTACGTCGTCGACGGCGAGCGCATCGAGGCCGGCTTCCAGCTCAACGAGGGGTCGCTGTACCCGCACGAGCTGCTGGCGATCCGCGGGCGGACGGAGACCGAGGTGTACCTCGTCAAGGAGGTGCAGGAGGTCTACAAGTCCCAGGGCGTCGACATCAACGACAAGCACATCGAGGTCATCGTCCGCAACATGCTCAAGAAGGTCCGAATCGACCAGAAGGGCGACACGGAGTACCTCCCGGGCTCCTTCGTGGACCGCCACGAGCTGCGCCGCGTCAACGGCCAGGTCGAGCAGGCCGGCGGCGAGCGGGCGCAGTTCGAGGAGATCATCCTCGGGATCACCAAGGCGTCGCTGGCCACGGACTCGTTCCTGTCGGCGGCCTCCTTCCAGGAGACCACCAAGGTGCTCACCGACGCAGCGCTGGAGGGCAAGATCGACCGGCTCGCCGGCCTGAAGGAGAACGTGATCATCGGGAAGCTCATCCCGGCGGCCACGGGCCTCAAGCGCTACCGGACGATCGAGATCGAGCCGACGGAGCCGCTGCCCCGGGGCATCGACGAGGTCGGCCTGCTCGAGGGCGACGACCTGGCGGCCGAGCTCGGCCTCGCGGACGGCGACTCGCTGTCGTCCTTCGGCCCGGCGTTCGACACGGCGGAGCTCGACGAGATCGGCGCGGGCTTCGGCTCCGGCGGCAACGGGTTCGACGACCTCGGCGACATCGAGGTCCCCGGCGAGTCCGGCGGCACCGGCGCCGCGGGCGGCTCGGGCTCGGGCTCGGGCTCGGGCGAGCAGTCCTAGGTTCGTCCCGGCCCGCCGGGGCCGGCACCTGACGTGCCGCGGGGGCGCCCATCGGGCGCCCCCGCGGTCGTCGGGGACGCCGCTCAGGTCCAGTACAGCAGCCGGCCGGCCGGGAGCCGCTCGGCCAGCGCGTCCGCGAACCACTCGCGCAGCTCGCGCATGACGGGGGCGGGATAGACGTGCTTGCGGCCACCGAACCTCGTGCGCTTGAGCGCGCGGACGTCGTCGTCCATCTCGAGCGTCGAGGCCGGGTACCAGCCTTCGAGCACCTGGCGCGACGTCTCCGTGTAGCGGTGCGTGATGCACTCGACCGTGAGGTCGGCGCCCGTGTCGCGCAGCGCCGCGGCGACGTCGTCGAGCAGCTCGCCGTAGCCGGCGCGCCAGTCATCCAGCGGCATGATCGGCGCGATCGTGAGGCCGACGGGATAGCCGGCGAGCGCCATCCGGCGCAGCGCTCCCAGCCGGGCCGTCAGCAGGGCGGTCCCCGCCTCATAGCGGCGAGCGACCAGCGGCGCGTTGACGCTGAAGCGCGCGCGGGTGCGGCCCCGGTGGTGGAGGCGCTCGAGCCCGGCCGTCGCGTCGAACTTCGTCGTGAAGCGCAGCTGCACGCCCTCGCGCGCCGCGAAGCGCTCGATCGTGGCGGCGAGCGAGCCCGTGAGGTGCTCGATCCCGAGCGGGTCCGTGTAGCAGGAGGCCTCGAAGGTCGTGCCCTCGTGCGCGCGGTCGGCGGAGGCGGAGGTCACCGTGCCCTGGCCCTCGCGAGGGGGCAGCTCGGCGAGGATCTCCTCGAGGTTGGCGAACGCGCGGGTCACGGGCGGCCCGGGCAGCGAGCCGGCGAGGTAGCAGTACTGGCAGTGGGCGGGGCAGCCGCGCGCGAGGTGGAACTGCCAGTCGGCGCTCGGCGGGATGGGTTGCGGCCGGCGCGCGCTCGGCGGCGCGACGACGACCGCGAGCGTCCCCTTGGCCCGCCGGTAGGCCTCGCGCTCGGAGCCGTCGCGCAGCCCGGTCAGGCGGTCGCCGTCCAGGCGCCGCACCGGGATCGCGAGCGCCTCGCAGCGGGCGGCGATGGCGTGGCCGTGCTCGTGCTCGAGCGCCGAGCGCGTGACGAGGACCTGCTTGGGCCGCCAGAGCCGCCGGGCGGCCGCGTCGTCGGGCTGGGCGGGGGCCGGGGCGGCGTGGATCGCCATGCTGAAGCTACGGCTCGCGCGGCGCCCGGGCCCACGACTCGAGTGCCAGCGTGTCGGCCTCCGTGAGGCCGACGGCCGGGTCCGTGCGGACCAGCAGCGTGGGCCCGGGCCGCGCCGCGGCCCACGCCCCGCACGCCTCGTCGAGCCGGTCGTCGACCCAGGCGAGCGGGCGCTCGCGGCCCGCGAAGGCGTCGATCGGGTCGAGCTTCCAGTGCCCGGCCGCCGGCGCCGCGGCGCTCGCGTCCGTGGTCAGGGGCACGAACGGCCAGGTCCGGGGCAGCCCGAGGAGATCGGGCAGGTGGTCCGTTGCCCGCTCCTCCCAGCCCGTGCACCACGCGCACGCATAGAGTGGTGCCAGTCGGCGCAATCGGGTAGCCACGATCTCCGACAGCAGATGCGGCAGACCGTCGACCAGGGCCATCCGGCCGGGCGGAGGGCTTGTCGAGTCGAAGCCGAACAGCGAGACGACGCCATCCACGTCGATGAGCAGGTACGGCTGTGGCTCGATCATGTGCCGATTCTGCGTCAAGTCGCGTGCCGGGCCGCCGATCACGGCACCATCCAATGCTCAGCCTCAGCTCACCCCCGACCGCCATCCTGACGCCTGCATGACCTTCTACCTCGGCATCCTGCTCGCCGTCGCCTGCGCGGTGGCGACCCAGCTCGGCTTCCTCTACAAGCACAAGGGGGCGGGCTCGGCGCGAAAGGTGGACATCGCCCACCCGATCCGCACCGTCCGGTCGCTGTTCGCCTGCAAGTGGTTCGCGGTCGGCATGGCCGTCGCGCTCGGGGCCTGGCTGCTGCACGTCGGCGCCATGGCGCTCGCCCCGCTGTCCGTCGTACAGGCCGTGCTCTCCACGGGCGTGGTCATCCTCGCGGTGCTGGCCCAGCGCGTGTTCGGCGTCCAGGTCGCCGCCCGGCAGTGGTGGGGCGTCGGCCTGACGGGCCTCGGCCTCGTGCTGCTGGCCGTCACCCTGCCCCAGGCACCCGGCGCGCACTCCGCCTTCTCCTTGCCGGCCATGATCGCCTTCGAGGCCGGGCTCCTCGCGATGGGCATGGCGCTGATCTCGGGCAAGCACCTCGTGACCCACAAGCACCACCACGGCGTCGTGCTCGGTGCGGCCGCGGGCCTGCTGTTCGGCGTCTCGGACGTCTCCATCAAGGCCCTCACCGGCCTGGACGGGCTCGGCGCGGTCCTGCTCTCGCCGTGGCTCGCGGTGACGGTGCTCGCCTCGGTGATCGCCTTCTACGCGTCCGCGCGCGGCCTGCAGGACGGGGGCGCCGTGCCGGTCATCGCGGCCACGACCACGGCCGCCAACGTCTCGACCATCCTCGGCGGCATCCTCGTGTTCGGCGATCCGATGCCCGGCGACGCGATCGGCGTCGTCGTCCAGGGGCTTGCCTTCGTGCTCGTCGTCGCGGCCGCGATGCTCGTGCCTCCGCCGCGCTCCGCACCGGCGACCTCCTAGCACCCGCCTCCGGAAGTACGACGGGTACCGGCGCGGGATTCCGCGGCGCGCGGCGTCTCCGGGGGCGGCTGGCGCCGCGAACGGCGGCCGGTGAGGGAGGTCTCTGACGAAGGAGACGCCAGGTTCGGCCGATCGCACCGGCCCGTCGTGCCGGGGGAGCGTCAGTCGCGCGCTGGTCGCTGGGGCGGCCGCTCGGCGACTGAGGCGCGGCCGGCCCGCCGTGCCGGGGGAGCGTCAGTCGCGCGCTGGTCGCCGGGGCGGCCGCTCGGCGACTGAGGCCCGCCGGCCCGCCGTGCCCCGGGGGAGCGTCAGTCGCGCGCTGGTCGCCGGGGCGACCGCTCGGCGACTGAGGCGCGCCGCGCCGCCGCCACCGCCTCGGAGCGACTCGCCATCACCAGCCGCCGTTCACGCCGCGTCGCCGTTCGCGCCGCGTCGCCGTTCACGCCGCGCCGCCGCTTCACGCCGCGCCGCCGCTTCCGGTCTCGCCTGAGCGCCGAGAGGTCCGCCCCTGAGTGCCGAAAGATCCGCCCCCGAGCGCCGGCGCTCGCTTGAGCCGCACCGCCCGGCGCGGTACGTTGTCCGAAACGGCAGATCGTCATGGACGAATCGGCACCACGAGGAGGAAGACGGCAATGGCCACGGTCGGAGCGCAGCCCGCAGTAGCGAGGGATCCCCAGCAGGGACAGAGCGAGCTGCAGTCGCTCGCGGCGCGGCATCTGTGGCTGCACTTCACCCGGATGGGCGCCAACGAGGACAACGAGGTGCCGATCATCGTCAAGGGCGACGGCTGCTACGTCTGGGACGACCAGGGCAAGCGCTACCTCGACGGCCTCTCCGCGCTGTTCTGCGTCAACGCCGGCCACGGCCGCGAGAACTACGCCAAGGCGGCGTACGACCAGATGACCGAGCTGGCGTTCTTCACGAACTGGAGCGCCGCCCACCCGACCGCGATCCGGCTCGCGGCGAAGATCGCCGAGCTCGCGCCGGGCGACCTCAACCGCGTGTTCTTCACCAGCGGCGGCTCGGAGGCCGTCGACTCCTCGCTCAAGCTCGTCCGCCAGTACCACAAGCTCGCCGGCCGGCCGAACAAGACGAAGACGATCTCGCGCATCACGTCCTACCACGGGACGACCATGGGCGCGCTCTCGATCACCGGCATCACCGACGCCCGCACGCCGTTCGAGCCGCTCGTGCCGGGCGGCTGCCACGTGCCGACCCCGAACCTCTACCGCATGCCCGAGGGCTGGACCCCCGAGTACTACGCCGAGGCCGTCCGCGAGCGCATCCTCTTCGAGGGCCCGGACACCGTCGCCGCCTTCTACGCCGAGCCCGTGCAGAACTCGGGCGGCTGCTTCGTCCCGCCGGACAGCTACTTCCCGCGCATCCGCGAGATCTGCGACGAGTTCGACGTCGTCATGGTCTCCGACGAGGTCATCTGCTCCTGGGGCCGGCTCGGTGAGTGGTTCGGCTGCCAGCGCCTCGGCTACCAGCCCGACATCATCACGACGGCCAAGGGCCTGACCTCCTCCTACGCGCCCATGGGCGCCGTGATCGTCTCGGACAAGCTCGTCGCCCCGTTCGCCGAGCAGGACAAGATGTTCTCCCACGGCATCACCTTCGGCGGTCACCCGATGGCCGCCGCGGTCGCCCTGGAGAACATCGCGACGTTCGAGCGCGAGGACCTGTGCGGCAACGTCCGGGCCCACGAAGGGGCGTTCCGGGAGATGCTCGAGAGCCTCTACGACCTTCCCATCGTCGGCGACGTGCGGGGTCTCGGCTACTTCATGGCCATCGAGCTGGTCAAGGACAAGGCGACGAAGGAGGAGTTCAGCGAGGCGGAGTGCGACGACCTGCTGCGGGGCTTCCTCTCACACGAGCTCATGGATCGCGGCCTGATCTGCCGCGCCGACGACCGCGACCAGCCCGTGGTGCAGCTCTCGCCCCCGCTGATCGCGGGACCGCAGCAGTTCGAGGAGATGGAGGCCATCCTGCGGCCCACCCTCGCGGAGGCCGGCCGCCGGATGGGCCTGTAGCCGGCGCGGCGACGGCGGAAGCGGCGGCACCGTGCTGACCGTCCGCGACCTCACCGAGGGCACCGGCGTCCGCGTGCTGGCGGGCGCGCGGGGCCTGGACCGCGCGGTCCGCTGGGTCCACATCTCCGAGCTCGCCGACCCGACGCCGTGGCTGTCGGGCGGCGAGCTGCTGCTCACCACGGGCATGGTGCTCGACGCCGACGGGGACGGCTATCTCGGCCGCCTCGCCGAGCACGGCCTCGCGGGCGTCGGGATCGGGATCGGGGTCGGCGGAGTGGACGTCGTGCCCGACGCCCTCGTGCGCGAGGCCGACGCGCGGGGGTTCCCGCTCATCGAGGTCCCGTACGAGACGCCCTTCATCGCCCTCACCGAGAAGGCGTTCACCCTCATCGTCAACGAGCAGGCGGCGACGCTCGCGCGCGCCAGCGCGGCTCACGAACGGCTGCAGCGCATCGTGCTCTCCGAGGGAGGGCTGGACGGCGTCGTAGCCGCGCTGGCCGGGCTCATCGGCGGCGCGGCGGTCGTCAGCGACGCCCATGGCGAAGTCCTCGCCCGCCGCGGCGACCCCGCCGGCGAGGACGCCGTCCGCCTGCCCGTCCTGCGCCCGGGCGTGGAGGCCCCGCAGGCGTGGCTCGAGGCCTCGCGCACCGGCGCGCCCCTGTCCGAGCTCGACCGGCTGATCGTCCAGCAGGCCGTCACCGTCGTCGGGCTCGAGCTCCTGCGCCGGCGGGTGGCGGCCGAGACGGAGCACCGGCTGGCCGGCGACGTCGTCTCCTCGCTGCTGTCGGGCGAGCTGGCCGGCCCGGAGCTCGAGCGGCGGCTGCGCCCGTTCGGGCTCGGTGAGCGGATCGGCGTCGTCGTGGTCGACGGCCCGCACGCCGTGGAGGCGCTCGCCGCCGCGGTCCGGGCCACCGGCGCCGGTGGGCTCGTCGCGGGTGCGGGCCCGCTGGCCTGCGCCCTGCTGCCGGCGCGCGGCTCGGAGGCCGACCTGCGGGCGCAGGCGGAGGCCGCGCGCGCCGCCGCGGCGCGCACCCTCGGCGAGCCGCTCGCCGCGGGCGTCAGCCGCCCGACCGCCGCCGCCGACGGCCGGCGCGCCTTCCACGAGGCGCGCTGCGCGCTCGAGGCCACCGCCATGCGCAACGGTGACCGCCCGGCGCTGTCGACCTTCGACGACCTCGGCTCCTTCCAGCTGCTGCTCTCGGTCCAGGACGACGACGCGCTGCGGCTGTTCTGCGAGTCCATCCTCGCCCCCGTGGAGGAGGGCGACGCGGCCTACGGCGGCGAGCTGCGCCGGTCGCTGGAGGTCTTCATCGAGTGCAACGGCCAGTGGGAGCGGGCGGCGCGCCGGCTGAGCTGCCACCGTCACACCCTGCGCTATCGCGTGCGGCGCATCGAGGAGCTCACGGGCCGCTCGCTCGACACGGCGCGCGACCGGATCGACTTCTGGCTCGCCCTGCGCGGCCGCGAGCTGCTGGGGTGACCGCGCTTCCGGCCGCCCGGCGACCGGAACCGCGGTCACCGGGGGTCGCTGACGCGCAGGACGATGCGGGTCTCGGTCTGGGCCGCGCCCGCGCGGCGCATCGCGCGCACCGTCGCGTCGAGCTCGTCGGCGCCCTGGCAGGCGACGCGCAGGTGGTGGTCGTAGCGGCCGGTGACGAAGGCGATCTCGCGCACCGCGGGCAGTGCCTGGGCGGCGGCCTCGAACGCCTCCGGCGTCGTCTCGGGGGAGAGCTGCACGTCGACGAAGGCCTCGAGCGTCCGGCCCATGCGGCCCATGTCGACCGTCGCGGTGAAGCCCGTCACCACGCCGGCGCGCTGCAGCCGCCGCACGCGGTCGGCCGCGCCGTGCGGGCTCAGCCCGACCCGGGCCCCGATGGCCGCGAACGACGCCCTTCCGTTTTCGACGAGCGCGTTGACGATCTCGACGTCGGTGTCGTCGAGCGCTGTGGAAGCCACAGGGTTCCTCCGGCAGGGTTGCGAATCCGGCGAGCAGGACCGATCATCGCAGGCCAATCCACGGCGAGGGAGTGATCGCGTGCGCGTCGGCGTGCCTTCGGAGGTCAAGACGGACGAGTACCGGGTGGCGCTGACGCCGTCCGGGGTGCGCGAGCTGGTCGACCGCGGCCACGAGGTGCTCGTGCAGGAGGGCGCCGGGGTCGGCTCGGCGGTCGATGACGCGCAGTACGTCGACCAGGGCGCCCAGATCGTCCCGGACGCCGACGTGGTGTTCGAGCGGGCCGAGCTCGTGGTCAAGGTCAAGGAGCCCCAGCCGGCCGAGGTGGACCGCCTGCGGCCCGGCCAGACGCTCTTCACCTACCTGCACCTCGCCCCCGACTCCGAGCTCACGCAGGGCCTCGTCGACTCGGGCGCGACCTGCATCGCCTACGAGACGGTCACCGACCCCCGCGGCCGGCTCCCGCTGCTCGCCCCGATGTCGGAGATCGCCGGCAAGATCGCCACCCAGGCCGGCGCCTTCATGCTTGAGAAGCCGCTGGGCGGCCGCGGCACGCTGCTCGGCGGCGTGCCCGGCGTCGCCGCGGGCAAGGTCATGGTCATCGGCGGCGGCGTGGTCGGCCAGAACGCGGCCGAGGTCGCGATCGGCATGGGCGCCGAGACCTACGTCTACGACCGCAGCATCGACCGCCTGCGCGAGCTCGAGTTCGTGCTCAACAACCGCTGCTCGACGTGCTTTGCCTCCACCCTCGAGGTCGAGGCCCGCCTGCCGGAGATGGACCTCGTGATCGGCGCCGTGCTCGTCCACGGCGCCAAGGCCCCGCACGTCATCACCCGGCAGCAGCTCGGGCTCATGAAGCGCAACGCCGTGCTCGTCGACGTCTCCATCGACCAGGGCGGCTGCTTCGAGACGTCGCGCCCGACGACGCACAGCGACCCGACCTACGAGGTCGACGGCGTGACCCACTACTGCGTCGCCAACATGCCGGGCGCGGTGCCGATCACCTCGACATGGGCGCTGACCAACGCGACGATGCCCTACGTCACGAAGCTCGCCGACCTCGGCGTCCAGGAGGCGCTGGAGGCCGACCCCGGCTTCCTCGAGGGCCTCAACGTCGCCGCGGGCCAGGTCGCCCACGAGCCCGTCGCGCGCGACCAGGGTCGCGAGCACGTGGCGCCCCGCGAGGCGCTCCAGCGGGTCGCCGCGGCCGCCTGACACCGCCGCCGGTCCGGCCGCACCCGCCAGTTTCCGGTGGGTGCGGCGTTGTGGGAGGACGATGCAAGCACTCATCCTGGCCGGCGGGGAAGGCACTCGGCTCCGGCCCCTCACCGCGACGCAGCCCAAGCCGGTCGTCCCGCTGGTCGACCGGCCCTTCATCGCCTTCATGCTTGAGTGGCTGCGCCGTCACGGGGTCGACGACGTCATCATGTCGTGCGGCTTCCTCGCCGCCGGGGTGCGCGACGTCCTCGGCGACGGCGAGGCCTACGGCCTGCGCATCGCCTACGTCGAGGAGCCGCGCCCCCTGGGCACGGGCGGCGCGCTCAAGCTCGCCGAGCCGCTGCTCGAGGACCGCTTCCTCATGCTCAACGGCGACGTGCTCACCGACATCGACCTGACCGCGCAGCTCGAGCAGCACGTGCGCACCGGGGCGGCGGGCACGCTCGCCCTCGTCCGCGTCGACGACCCGTCCAACTACGGCCTCGTGTGCCTCGGCGCGGACGCCGCGGTCACCGCCTTCCTCGAGAAGCCGTCCGCCGAGGAGGCCGGCGGGGTGGACACCATCTCGGCCGGCGCCTACGTGCTCGAGCGCTCCGTGCTCGAGCTGCTGGAGCCCGGCGAGCCGGCCTCGATCGAGCGTGACGTCTTCCCGCGCCTGGTGGGCGCGGGCCTGTTCGGCCACGTCTCGTCGGCCTACTGGCTCGACATCGGGACGCCCGAGCGCTACCTACAGGGCTCGTTCGACATCCTCGAGGGCGTCGTGGCCTCGGAGGTCGACCGGCGCATGGGGGACGCCTGCCTGTCCCTGAGCCGCGACGTCCGCAGCCACGGGCAGATCGCCGCACCGGCGATCGTCGAGGCGGGCTGCACCGTCGGGCGCGGCGCCCGGGTCGGCGGCCGCGTGGTCCTCCGCGAGGACGTCGAGGTCGGCGAGGGGTCGGTGATCGAGAGCGCCGTGGTCCACCGGTCGGCGCGCATCGGCGCCGGCTGCGTGCTGCGCAACTGCATCGTCGCGGCGGGCGCCCACGTCGGCGACGAGACCCACGTCGAGGGGCTCGCCATGCTCGGCGCCGGGACGCGTGTCGGCGCGCGCAACGTCCTCGCTCACGGGATCCGCGTCGCGCCCGGCGTGAGCCTCCCCGACGCGTCCGTGCGGTTCTAGCCATGTCGCTCGACACCGCCGGCGTGACCGCCGTGGACTCGACGAACCAGGCCGCGGCGATCGCCGGCCTCCCCGACCAGCTGCCCGACGCGCTCGCCCGTGTGGCCGCCGCCGACCTGCCGCGGTCGGCCTCCGCCGGGCTCGTGGTGGCCGGGATGGGCGGTTCGGCGGTCGGCGCCGCCCTGGCCAGGGCGGTGATCGGCCCGCGCGAGCGGCGCCCGATGGTGCAGGCGCGCGACTACACGCTGCCGCCCTGGGTCGACGAGGACTGGACCGTGCTGCTGTCGAGCTACTCCGGCTCGACGGAGGAGACCCTGTCCTGCTGGGACGCCGCCGCTGCCGCCGGCGCCCGCCGCGTCGTCGCCTGCACCGGCGGGTCGCTCGCCGAGCGGGCCGCCGCGGAGGGCGTCCCCACCGTGCGGCTGCCGACGGGCTTTCAGCCGCGCGCGGCCGTCGGCTACGCGACGGTGGTCGCCCTCGGCGTCGCGGCGGCGTGCGGGGTGGCGCCCGACACGCGGGCCGAGGTCGAGGCCGCGGTGCCGCTGTTGCGAGCGCTGGCGCAGGCGTGGGGCCCGGACGGCGCCGGCGACAGCGCGGCCAAGGCCCTCGCGGCGGCGATCGGCGAGCGTACCCCGGTGATCTGCGGCGCGGGGCTGACCGCCCCGGTGGCCGGGCGCTGGAAGGCCCAGGTCAACGAGAACGCCAACCGCCACGCCTTCGCGAGCGAGCTGCCCGAGCTCGACCACAACGAGATCGAGGCCTGGACGCGGGACGCGGGCCACGTACCGGTCTTCCTCATGGATCCGGCCGACACCCATCCGCGGGTCCTGCGCCGGTTCGAGCTCACCGCGGAGATCGTCGGCGGGGCGCTCACGGCGGAGCCGCTCGGCGACACCCGGGCCGAGCGGGTGCTCTCGCTCGTCCTGCTGGGAGACCTCGTGTCGCTCTACCTCGCGGTCGCCGGGGGTGCCGATCCGGTCGACATCCCGTCGATCGGCCGGCTCAAGGCCGCCCTGGCGGGCTGACGGCCCGCCGAACCGCCGGACCCATGCGGACCGCCGTCGTCTCGGACCTGCACCTCGGCACGCGCCTGCGGATCGATCGCCTGCGCGAGCCGGAGGCGCAGGCGCGCTTCCTCGAGCTCATCGAGGACGCCGACCAGCTCGTGCTGCTCGGCGACACGCTCGAGCTGCGCGACCGCCCCGCGCGGCAGACGCTCGAGCAGGCCGGGCCGTTCCTGGACGCCGTCGGCCGGGTCATGCGCGAGGGCCGTGTGGTCCTGGTCCCGGGCAACCACGACCACCGGCTCGCGCGTGAGAGCTTCCCCGACAGGCTGACGGCGGGCTTCGGGCCGGTGCAGGTGCGCCGGCCGGGCGGCCCGCTGGCGCGCGCCCTGGCCGAGCGGCTCGGCGCCGAGACGGTACTCGCCTACCCCGGCTTTCAGCCGGCGCCGGGCACGTGGCTCACCCACGGCCACTACGTCGACGCGCACAGCGCCGCCCAGACCCTCGAGACCGTACTGGCGGCGGCGCAGCTCGAGCTGCGACCGTCGCTGCGCCGGTCGGGTCCGCGCGCGGCGCGCGACTACGAGCGCGTGCTGCAGCCGTCCTACCGGCTGTTCGAGGGGATCGCTGAGTTCCCGCGGCTGCAGCGGGCGGCGGACCTCGGCAAGCGGCTCGTGCGGCGCGCGGAGGTGCGGACGGGCGGGCGCCGGTCCGACGACCCGGCCGGGGTCGACGCCCCGGTGACGCCCGAGCCCCACGGTCGCCGCCTGACGACCGCCCCGGGCGAGCTGCGCCGGCCGGGCGTGCTGCCCATGGCCGAGGTCGTCCGCCGCCTCGGAGTGGGGGCCGGCACGGTCCTCTTCGGCCACACGCACCGGATCGGGCCCGTGGGCGGCGACGACCCCGCCGTCTGGCACACCGCCGGGGGCGTCGCCCTGTGGAACACCGGCAGCTGGGTCGGCGAGGCGGCGTTCGCCCGGCGCGATGGGGTCTGGGACGCCTACCGGCCCGGCGTGGTCACCGTGCTCGACGCCGGGGGCGCCGTCGAAGGGCAGCGCCGCGCCGAGCTGCACTGATCCAGGACGGCGCCCTACGCGAATGTCCAGATGTCGGATGTCTGTTGGACAGATGTCCGATCTTTTCTTTTTCTACTTCAGCGACGCAAGAAGGTCGACTTTCTGGCGTTACCTAGTTGTGACCGAGCCCAGACATCCGGCTCGGACGTCCCCGAAACACCAGCCACGAGGAAGCCGACGATGAGTTCGGACCTGGAGTTCCTGAGTCACGACGAGATCGAAGCGCACGCGCCGGCCCTGCGGGCCGACCAGCTGTTCCTGTCGATCGTGGTCCCCACGCGTAACGAGGCGGACAACATCGAGCCGTTGCTGGGGCGCCTGCGCGCCAGCCTGCCGGCCAGGACCTTCGAGGTCATCTTCGTCGACGACTCCGACGACGGCACGGACCTGATCATCCGCAAGCTCGGCGCACAGGTCGTCGACGCCCAGATCGCGCTGGTGCACCGGGACGGCGCCGAGCGCGTCGGCGGGCTCGGCGGCGCCGTGGCCGAGGGCCTGCGCGTCGCCCGGGCGCCCTGGGTCTGCGTCATGGACGCCGACCTCCAGCACCCGCCCGAGGCGGTCGCCAACCTCGTGGCGCGCGCCAAGGAGGACGACGTCGACATCGTCGTCGGCAGCCGCTTCTGCGCGGACCAGGCCACCGGGCTCGAGGTCTTCGGCCCCGTGCGGACGGCGCTGTCGAAGGTCTCGGCCGCCGCGGCCTCCCTGCTCTTCCCGCGCCACCTGCGCAAGGTCACCGACCCGATGAGCGGCTTCTTCATGGTCCGCCGTAAGGCCGTCGACGTGGGCGCGCTGCGGCCGCAGGGCTTCAAGATCCTGCTCGAGATCCTCGTGCGCCACCCGAAGCTGCGCCCCACCGAGGTGCCGTTCGAGTTCGCCGAGCGCCTCAACGGCCAGACCAAGGCCTCACCGCGCGAGGCACTGCGCTACCTGCGCCAGGTCCTGAACCTCCGCTTCTCGGGGGGGCCGGCGCGCTTCGGCCGCTTCGGCCTCGTGGGGATCAGCGGGCTGGCGGTCAACACGCTCGTGCTCGCGCTGTTCTCCGACGTGGCGGGCGTCTGGTACCTCGCGAGCGCGGTCCTCGCCACCCAGGTCTCGACGCTGTGGAACTTCGCGCTGACGGAGAAGTGGGTGTTCCGCGGGGGCACGCCGCGGCTCGGCCTCGCCGGCCGTCTCACGGCGTTCTTCGCGATGAACAACGTCGCCCTGCTGCTGCGCGTGCCGCTGCTGTGGGTGCTCGTGAGCGGCATCGGCGCCAACCACCTGGTCGCCAACGTCTTCTCGCTGCTTGTCCTGTCGGTGCTGCGCTTCGGCCTGTCCGACTCCTGGATCTGGTCCCCTCGGACGGAGGAACGCTTGTTCAACTACGACATCCACGGCATCGTCACGATCGCCTCGGAGGGGCGGCTGCCCGAGCTCGCCCGCTTCCGGGTCGACGCGCCGATCGCCGACCCGACGATCACCGTGCGCCTCGGGCGCCTAGCCGAGCGCGGCGTCGCCGCGCAGGAGCTCGACGGCCTCACCCAGCTGCACTACGTCGAGAAGTTCGGCAATCTCGGCTTCGGGGCGCGCTTCGAGCTCGGCGAGCGCTCGGACATCACGGCGACGCCCGTGCTGCGCTGGTCGCCGCACGTGCTCTACACGAACATCGTCGAGCCGGTGCTGCGCTGGACGTTCGTGCAGAAGGGCTATGCCCTGGTGCACGCGGCCTGCCTGTCGGAGGGCGAGAACGCCTTCCTGATCACCGCGCGCACCGACACGGGCAAGACCACGACGGCGCTCAAGACGCTCGACCAGCTGCCGTTCTCGTTCCTCTCGGACGACCTGACGCTCGTCACGCCCGACGGCCGCGCGCTGACCTACCCCAAGCCGCTGACCATCTCGCGCCACACGGTGAGCGCGGTCAACACGCCGCAGCTCACCCGGACCGAGCGGCTCAAGCTCATCGTCCAGAGCCGCCTGCACTCCAAGTCCGGCCGGCTCTTCGGGCTGATCATCGCCAAGACAGGGCTGCCGGCCGCGACGATGAACGCCTACGTCCAGGCTCTCGTGCCGCCGCCGAAGTTCCAGGTCGACTACCTCGTGCCGCACGCCCCGGTGATCCCCGAGGCCAACCTGCGCGGCATGGCGATCATCCAGCGCGACGGCGACGAGGGCTACGAGGTGCTCGAGCACGAGGAGGCGCTCACCATCCTGCTCGAGAACTGCGAGGACGCCTACGGGTTCCCGCCGTACCCCGTGATCAAGCACTGGCTGCACTCCCGCAACGGCCTGGACCTCGCCACGAAGGAGCGCGAGATCATCACGCAGGCGCTGTCCGGGGCCAGCACGCAGCTGCTGCGCAGCCCCGACCGCAACTGGCACCGGATGTTCCCGGAGATGGTGCGTCGGTCCGTCGACGCGTCCGACTCCACGCAGGTCCGAGAGATCGCGGCCTAGGGCCCGAGCTGGGATGGCCGTCGATCGAGGCGCAGACGCGCCGGCCATCGAGGCCGGGCTCGATCGACGGCGTCCCCTCCGGGATCTCGTGCGGTCGTTGAGGGGCGGCCGCGCGGCGGCCGTCAGCGCGCCCCAGCGCGCGGTCGCCCGGTTGAGCGCCGTGGGGGCGGGGACCGCACGGTCACCCGGCCGGGACGTGCGCTCCAGGCGCAGCCGGCTCATCCTGCTCGGCATCCTCGCCGTCGGCGCGCTGCTGCGGGTGTGGCAGATCAACGCGGTCGGGCTGAACTCCGACGAGGCGGTGTACTCCGGCCAGGGCGCGAGCATCGCCGGCACGCCGGAGCTCGAGCCGTACTTCCCGATGTTCCGGGCGCACCCGCTGGTCTTCCAGACGCTCGTCTCCTTCGGCTACCAGCTGCACCTCTCCCCGGTCTTCGGGCGGTTCGTGGCCGCCGCGCTCGGCGTGGTCACCATCTGGCTCGTCTACGCCACGGGCAAGCTCCTCTACGGCCGCCGGGCCGGCCTGATCGCCGCGGCGATCGTCGCGCTCATGCCGTACCACGTGATCGTCACGCGGCAGATCCTGCTCGACGGGCCGATGGTGCTCTGGACCACCGCGACGCTCTACATGGTCGCCCGCTGGGCGCTCACGGAGCGGCTGCGCTGGCTGCTGGCCGCCGCCGCGACCTTCGCCCTCACCGTGCTGACGAAGGAGACGAGCGTCATCCTCTTCGGAGCGATGTTCGCCTTCGTCGCGCTGACGCCGGCGCTGCGCGTGACCCTGTGGCAGCTCGTGGTCGGCGGTGCGCTGTTCGTCGTCCTCGTCTCCGCCTACCCGCTGTCGCTGAGCCTCGCCGGTGCGACGCGCACGGGCGGCAACTTCGTCGCCTGGCAGCTCTTCCGCCGGCCCAACCACGAGTGGACGTTCTACCCCGCGACGGTCCCGGTGGCGATCGGACTGCTCGTCTGCCTGGCCGCCGCCGGCGGCCTCTACCTGCTGCGCCGCGACCGCTCGTGGCGCGAGACGCTGCTGCTGTCCTGGATCGCGGTCCCGGCCGCCTTCTTCGAGCTGTTCCCGGTCAAGGGCTTCCAGTACCTGCTGCCCGCCGCTCCGGCGGTCGCGCTGCTGGCCGGCCGCGCCCTGGCCCACTGGGACGTGCGCGAGTTCCCGGGCCCCGGCAGCCTCGTGGCCCGCTATGTCCGGCTCGACCTGCTCAAGCCGGCCGTGGTCGCCGTGGTGCTGCTGTCCCTCGCGATCCCGAGCTGGAGGAAGATCCAGCCATCGACGGCCTCGACGTTCCTCGCCGGCTCCGGCGGCCTGCCCGGCGGGCGCGAGACGGGCCGCTGGATCGACCGCCACATCCCGCGCGGGGCCAAGCTCATGACGGTCGGACCGTCCATGGCCAACGTCCTGCAGTTCTACGGGCACCGGAAGATGTACGGGCTGTCGGTGAGCACGAACCCGCTGCACCGCAACCCGGTCTACGAGCCGCTGAAGAACCCGGACCGGCTGATCCGCGACAACGAGCTGCAGTACGTCGTCTGGGACGCGTTCTCCGCCGGCCGCGCCCCGTTCTTCGCCAGGCGGCTGCTGCGCTACGTCGAGCGCTACAACGGCAACGTCGCCTACTCGCAGACCGTCCGGGTCAAGGGCGCCAGCGGCCGCTGGGTGCGCCGGCCCGTCATCACGATCTACGCGGTGCGGCCGTGATCCGCGCCCGCCGGCTCACGCGCGGCGCCCTCCTCGTCGCCCTGGCGGCGCTCGCCGGCCCGTCCGCGGCGCTCGCCGCCCCGAACGCCGAGGCGACCCGCACGAAGACGCCGATCAAGCACTTCGTCACCCTGATGCAGGCCAACCACTCCTTCGACAACTACTTCGGCACGCGCAAGGGCGTCGACGGCATCCCGCCGCGCACGTGCATGCCCGTCGATCCGCGCCGGCCGGGCGGCCGCTGCGTCAAGCCGTACCGGATCGCCGGGCGGGCCGTCGAGAACCTCGCCTTCAACGGCGACATCGCCGCGGCCCAGCTCGCCGGCGGCAAGCTCGACGGCTTCGTCTCCGCGCAGAGCCAGCGCGGGACGGGCGAGCCGAATCCGGAGCCGATGGGCTACTACGACGACCGCGATCTGCCGTTCTACTGGAACGTCGCCGACAACTTCGTGCTCTTCGACCGCTTCTTCTCGAGCTCGCCGCGCGGCAGCCTGACGAACCGCATGTTCTGGGTCACGGGTGGCCCCGGCAACCCCGCCGAGGACGCCGTTCCGCCTGGGGGGTTCGATCAGCAGCAGACGATCTTCGACCGGCTCGAGGCCAAGGGCGTGTCGTGGAAGTTCTACGTCCAGAACTACGACCCGACGATCACGTTCCGCAGCCGGGACACCGGTGATCGGGGCACGCAGGTCGCGAGCGTCCCGCTGCTCAACTACGCCCGCTACGTCGACGACCCCAAGCTCGCCTCCCACATCGTCGACATGTCCGAGTACTACGACGACCTCCGGCGCGACCGGCTGCCGTCCGTGTCGTTCGTCGCCTCGGCCGGGTCCAGCGAGCACCCGCCGGGCAGCCTGCGCGCGGGGGAGACCTTCGTGCGCTCGATGATCAACGGCCTGATGGGCAGCCAGGCCTGGAAGTCGTCGGCCCTCATGTGGTCCTACGACGACTCGGGTGGCTGGTACGACCACGTCAAGCCGCCGGAGGTCGACCAGTACGGCCTGGGCTTCCGCGTCCCGGCGATGCTCGTCAGCCCGTTCGCGCGCAAGGGCGTCGTGGACAGCGACCTGCTCGACGCCACGTCGCAGCTGCGGTTCGTGGAGGACAACTGGGGCGTCGAGCCGCTGGCCCCGCGTGACGCGCAGGCCAACAGCATCAGCGGCGCCTTCGACTTCGGCCAGCGGGCGCGGGCGCCGGTCTTCCTCGACCGCCAGCGTCACGTGGCGGCGCCGAAGCAGCCCAAGCGCAGCGTCGTCTACCTCGCCTACGGGGCCGCGCTCGCGATCACGGGGCTCGTCGTCCTGATCGCGCTCGGGTTCTCGCGCCGCGACCGTCTCCGCCGCGGCCGGGGGCGGCTGCACGGACCGTCGCGCCGGGTCGTGGCCGACGCCGGGGAGCGCACGCCATGAGGCGCGGGCTCGCCGCGGCGCTGTGCGCCGCCCCGGCGCTCGCGGCGGCCGTCGCCGCCGCCCCGGCGCGCGCGGAGACGGTCGTCACCGTCCCGCCGGTCAAGGGCGTCGCGCTCCAGTCGGGCGCCAACCGGACGACGACGAACGCCCGCGGCCGGGGACAGCTCGAGCTCGTCGGCGCCTTCGGCGGCGGCAACGTGACCGCCTCCGGCGTGCTGCGCGTCGCCAAGACGCGCATCGGGCGCCACGGGGAGGCGCGCCTGAACCGGATCTACGTGCGCCACACCGGCCGCGCGGGCGCGAGCGTGCGCCGTCCGGTGGTGACCCTGTCGACGTTCTGGAAGGTCCGCTTCGCCTTCCAGGACCTCCAGGGGCGCGAGATCGACCCGGCCGCCATCGACTCCGTGACGATCAAGAGCTCCACCGGGATCGTCCGCACGCTGAAGCCCGGCGCCACCGTCGAGCTGCAGGGGTCGCGCGTGGTGTCGCCCGGCGGCCGGCTGCAGTCCAAGCCGATCCGCTGGAGCCTGCAGAGCGTCAAGGCCGACGGCAGCAACGTCGTCAACGAGTCCGAGCAGCGCTTCCTGGCGCAGAAGCGGCCGGTCGTGCGGGCGCAGCTCCTCTACTACGCCGCCCGCTTCAAGGCCCACGACGCGCTCTTCGGCTTCGCGCTCGGCAAGAGCGTCGAGCTCACGCGGCCCGACGGCGAGGTCTCGAAGGTCCCCTTCGGCGCCGACAAGGAGGTCGCGATCGGGCCGGTGCCACGCGGGGAGTACAACGTGCGCGTCCGGGCCCCGGGGTACTCGCCGCCTCGCCCCATCGCCCTCTCGCGCGACCAGGTCGTCGATCTCCAGGTCATCTCCTGGCTGGACCTGATCGTCGTCTTCGGCACACTCGGCGTCTTCGCCCTCTTCCTGCTCACCGTGCGCCGGCCGAAGCTGCGCGCGCGGCTCGCGTGGCCGGTGCGGGCCCTGCGGGGGCGGCGGGTGCGCAGGGCGGGCGCCGCACCGAACGTGCCGGGTCGGGAGAACCCGTCGTGATCCGGGTCGCGTGGCGCACCGCCCTCGTGGGGCTGCTCGCCGGGCTCGCCCTGCTGGCGCTCGGCTCGACGCCGGCCGGCGCCCTGAGCCCCAAGCGCCCGCAGCCGGTGTTCGCCTACTACTACATCTGGTTCCAGCCGAGCTCGTGGAACCGCGGCAAGAGCGACTACCCGCTGCTCGGTCGCTACTCGAGCGACGAGACGAGCGTCATGCGCCGCCACATCCAGCTGGCCAAGGCGGCCGGCATCGACGGCTTCAACGTCTCCTGGAAGAACACGGCGCCGCTCAACGCCCGCATGGACAAGCTCGTCCGCGTGGCCGCCGCTGAGCACTTCAAGCTCAACGTCGTCTACCAGGGCCTCGACTTCAACCGCGACCCCCTGCCGGCCTCGCGCGTCGGGGCCGACCTGCGGCTGTTCAGCTCGCGCTGGGGCCGCGCGAAGGTCTTCGAGGCCTTCGGTCGGAGGCCCGTGGTGATCCTCACCGGCACGTGGCGGTTCACGCGCGGCGAGCTCGCCACGATCCTCGACCCGGTGCGCCCGACGCTGCGCGTGCTCGCCACGGAGCGCAACGCCCGCGACTACGAGGAGAAGGCCGACCTGTTCGAGGGCGACGCCTACTACTGGGGCGCCGCGAACCCGGAGACCTTCCCGGACTACCGCGGCAAGCTGCGCGAGATGGGCCGGGCCGTCCACGCCCACGGCGGCCTGTGGATCGCCCCGGCCGCGCCGGGCTTCAACGCGCGCGGGGTCGGCGGGACGTCGCTCGTGCCGCGCCGCGGCGGCCGGACGCTGCGCACGCAGCTCGACGCCGCCATGCGCTCGAGCCCGGACGCCGTCGGGCTCATCTCCTGGAACGAGTTCAGCGAGAACACGCAGGTCGAGCCGAGCCAGAAGCTCGGCACCTCGGCCCTGAAGGTCGTCGCCGACGTGCTCGGCGCTCACTTCGTGGTGCGCGACGACCTGGACTCGAGCAGCGCCACGAGCCCGCAGGCGAGCGGGCTGAGGGCGATCCCGGCGCTCATCGCGTTCTTCGTGCTCAGCGGCCTGGCCATCGTGCTCCTGCGCCGCCGCGGCGACCGGCGGGCCGGCGGCCAGCGGTCCGGCCGGGCCGTCGACGAGTACTAGCCCGACACCACTTCTTCACAGAACCCTCAGGTGGGCGGTCTACCGTCCGGCCCATGCTGGACTGTGAAAGGCATGTTCCGGGAAACAGGTGCGTAAAGGACTCTCCCTCGAGAGCCGATAGAGAGGCAGTCTGAGGACTCGCCGCATGTCGGACCTTCGCCAAGACATCTCCTCCTTCGATCCCGAGGTCGCCCCCGACCTGATCGCCCCCGTCCACGCCTTCCGCGACTGGCGGATCGGCGAGTACGGGCTCCTCGAGTCGCTGCGGGCGGGACAGCTCTGGACGACGCCGGTGCAGCAGGCGCAGTGTCACCCGCAGACGCTCGAGGACTTCGCGCGCGAGCGCCACGCGGCGCCCGCCACCGACTGCACCTGCGGCATCCACTGCTACTTCCGGCCCGACCCGGACTTCTGCCGCACGGACTTCCGCGGGGTGACGGGCATCGTCACCGCCTGGGGCCGCCTCGAGGTCCACGCCAACGGCCTGCGGGCCCAGTACGTCCAGGTCCAGGCGCTCGGGACCTACCAGCGCTGGACCCGGCGCCAGAAGGACCTCGCGGCGCAGGTGGCCGACGAGCTCGGCGTCGAGCTCATCGACGTCTTCGAGCTCGAGGCCGCGGCCCCGGCCTTCGGTGCGGCCATGCCCCGCGTCCTCACGCCGGACGCCGACGCCGCGATGCGGAGAGTCCCGCGGACCCGGCGGCGACCGCTGGTGCCGCCGGTGCGGTCCCTGGTCGTCGGCGCCTGAGCGCCCAGGCGCGAGGTGCCGGTGCTCGCCGGCGTGCTCGGGGAGCGGGCGGAGGTGTTCGGCGCGGTCGCCCTGGTGCTGCGTGCCTCGGAGCGCTTCGTCGCCGAGCCCGAGGCCGCGGCGTAGCGCGGTCCCGCTGCTACCCTCGTCGCTCGCATGCCCACGACTTCCCAGCTCGTCCGCAAGGGACGCACCCCGAAGACCAAGAAGGTCGCCACTCCAGGCCTCAAGGTCGGTCAGGGGCGCAAGAAGAAGGTCGCCGCGCCGCAGAAGCGCGGCGTGTGCACCCGCGTCTACACGGCGACGCCGAAGAAGCCGAACTCGGCGCTGCGCAAGGTCTGCCGCGTGCGGCTGACCAACCAGATGGAGGTCACGGCCTACATCCCGGGGGAGGGGCACAACCTGCAGGAGCACTCCGTCGTGCTCGTCCGCGGCGGCCGCGTCAAGGACCTGCCGGGCGTCCGCTACAAGGTTGTGCGCGGCACGCTGGACGCCTCGGGCGTCTCGAACCGCAAGAAGGCGCGCTCGACCTATGGCGTGAAGGCCAAGTAGCGAAGCGGTCTCGGTAACTCCATGTGCAATTCGAACGAAGTGAGGATGCAGTAGTGCCGCGCCGCTCCGCCGCGACGATCCGGGCGATCGAGCCCGACGCCCTGCACCGGTCCAAGCTCGTCTCGCAGATCATCAACAAGGTGATGCTCGACGGGAAGAAGTCGACGGCCGAGCGGATCGTCTACGACGCGATGTCGATCATCGCCGAGCGCACGGGCAAGGAGCCCGTGGAGTACCTCGAGCAGTCCGTCAAGGCGCTCACGCCCCAGCTCGAGGTCCGTCCCCGCCGCGTCGGCGGCGCGACCTACCAGGTGCCCGTCGAGGTGCCGCCGCGCCGCGCCCGGACCCTCGCCGTCCGCTGGCTCGTCCTCTTCGCCCGCCAGCGCCGCGAGAAGTCGATGTCGCAGCGGCTGGCCAACGAGCTGATGGACGTCCAGTCCCAGCAGGGCGGCGCCTACAAGCGCAAGGACGACATCTTCCGCATGGCGCAGGCCAACAAGGCCTTCGCCCACTACCGCTGGTAGCCCGTCCGGTCGCGCTCGCGCGGCACACCATCGCGCGGCCCGGCCACGAGGATGCCGCCCGCCGCCACGAGCAGGACCAGCGCTCCGGCCGTCTCGAGCTTGAAGCCGACGCCACCGCGCGCCCGCGCCCGCTCGAACGCCTCGCCGTAGCGCCCCGTCCGCCCGATCGCCGGCAGGTCCACCGCGAGCGCGACGACGAGCGCGGCCACAGCCAGTACCGCGAGGCCGCGGGCCGCGGGCCGCGAGCCGCCGAGCGTCGCGCCGGCGGCGAACACCGCGGCGGCGAGCGCGAGGACGAGCAGCGCGTAGCCGTGGTGGGCGCCGACCGACTGGTGCGCGACGGTGACCGCGTGGACCCGGATCGCGTAGAGATCGGCGAACTCGGCCGCGACCAGCAGCGCGCATCCCGCCAGCGCGAGTCCGAGAAGCGCGTGACGTCGCGTGGGCGCCGGCATGGCCCGGCATTGAACCCGATCGCCGCCGGAATGGCCGCTACCCTTCCCCGGTCGAACCGTTCGGTGCCCCAGAAGGCCTGGCGAAGCCGTCCGCTCCCCTGCACCGACCCGCCGAGCCCACCCCGAAGGAGACCGGCCTGTGACCACCATTCTCGCCTACCTCGATCCTGGCTCCAGCAGCATGATCGTCCAGATGCTGCTGGGCGGCGTCGCCGCCGCGGGCGTCGCGCTGAAGCTCTACTGGCGCCGGTTCCTCAAGCTGCTGCACATCCGCAAGGACGACCCGGAAGAGGGCCTGTACCCGACGGAGGCCGACACGGGCGGGCAGTCCTCCAGCCGGGTCAACGGCACGCCGCACGCCGACGCGGAGCAGCGGCCGGTCGAGTCGGGCAAGCGCTGAGCCGGTGGCAGACCTCACCGCGCTGGCTGAGCCGGGGTCCTTCCGCGACCGCGACAGCCGGGTCTTCGTCACGCCGAGTGGGGTCTACCGAGCGCTGAGCGCGCGCGGGCTGGAGGACTTCGAGGCGCTCGCCGCCACCGGGCTGTTCACCCGGGCCACAGAGGACGGCAAGCTCGTGCGCACGCGGCTTGTCGACCAGCCGGCGCCGCCCGGACTGCTCCCCGAGCCACCCGCCGGCGTGCTCGAGCACGAGCGGCTCCCGTTCATCACGTATCCGTACGAGTGGACGTTCGGGATGCTGCGCGACGCCGCGCTGCTGCACCTCGAGCTCATCGACGCCGCCATGGACGAGGGGCTCACGATGAAGGACGCGAGCCCGTACAACGTCCAGTTCCTCGGCGCCAGGCCGGTGTTCGCCGACCTCGGCTCGTTCGAGCCGCTGCGCCGCGACGAGCCGTGGATCGGCTACCGCCAGTTCTGCACGCTGTTCCTCTATCCGCTGATGCTGCAGGCCTACCGCGACGTGGACTTCCAGCCCTTCCTGCGCGGATCGCTGGAGGGCATCACGCCGCCGGAGGCCGCCGCGCTGCTGCCGCGCCGCGGCCACGGCGTGCTCACCCACGTGCGCCTGCACGCCCGGCTCGAGCGCCGCCAAGGCGACGAGTCCGTGCGCGAGGTGCGCAAGGAGATGTCCTCGGCCGGCTTCAAGTCCGAGATCGTGCGAGCCAACCTGCGCAAGATGCACAAGCTCGTCTCCGGGCTGGACTGGCGCACGCCGAGCACGGCGTGGACGGACTACGGTGACAACAACCGCGGCTACGACGCCGAGGACCGCGACGCCAAGGAGGCGTTCGTGCGGGCCGTCGCCGCGCGGGTCGCGCCGCGGCTGGCGTGGGACCTCGGCACCAACGACGGCGTCTTCGCCCGCATCGCCGCCGAGCACGCCGGGCTCGTGGTGGCCTCAGACTTCGACCACGCGACGGTGGAGCACCTCTACCGCGAGCTCGGGCGCGAGGGCGACCGCACCATCCTGCCGCTCGTCATCGACGTCTGCGACCCCTCGCCGGCGCGCGGCTGGCGCAACGCGGAGCGCCAGACGCTCGAGGAGCGCGGCCGGCCGGAGCTCACGCTGAGCCTCGCGCTGCTGCACCACCTCTCCATCACGCGCAACGTCCCCGTGCGCGAGCTCGTCGACTGGCTCGCATCGCTCGGCGGCACCCACGTCGTCGAGTTCCCGCTGCGCGAGGACCCGATGGTCCAGCGCCTGCTGGCCGCCAAGCGCGACGAGAGCCATCCGGACTGGGACCTCGCGCACTTCGAGGCGTGCCTCGGCGAGCGCTTCGAGGTCCTCCGGCGCGAGGCGCTCGGCACCCGGGTGCTGTTCGAGGCCGCGGTCCGGGACTGATGGCCTCGACGGCCCAGCGGTCGGCCCGCGAGCGCGAGGCCGCGCACCCCGACGGCCAGGCGGGGGAGTGGCCGCCGCTGTGGCTCGCCGGCCTGCATCTCGCCGCGCTGTGGGCGCTCGCCTTCGTGCAGCCCGTCTTCGGGCTGCTCGGTGACGCGCCGGCCTTCTTCGTCGCCCGCGACAACACGCCGGGGGACATCCTCATCTTCGCGTTCGGCTTGGCGCTGCTGCCGCCCCTGGTCCTCACGGCGATCGTCTGGCTCGCGGGGCTCGTCCACCGCCGCCTGGGCCGCGCCGTCCTGCTGCTCTTCGTCGCCCTGCTCGCCGCGACGCTGCTCGGCCAGGTGATCAAGGGCCTGAGCCCGAGCGGCGCCGTGATCATCCCGGTGGCGCTCGTGCTCGGCGGCCTGGCGGCGCTGGCCTACGCGCGGTTCGCGCCGCTGCGCTCCCTGCTCTCGGTTCTGAGCCCGGCGCCGATCGTCATCCTCGCCCTGCTGCTCGTCTTCTCGCCGGTGTCCGACCTCGTGTTCCGCTCGGGGGACGGCGCCAAGGCCGCGGGCCCGGGCACGACCTCCAAGACGCCCGTCGTGCTGATGATCTTCGACGAGCTCCCGACGATCTCCCTGATGAAGGCCGACAAGTCGGTCGACGCTCGCCGCTACCCGAACTTCGCGCGGCTGGCGGGCGCCAGCACGTGGTATCGCAACGCGACCTCCGTCTCCGACGGCACCTACGTCGCCGTGCCCGCGATCCTCACGGGCCTGCGCCCGAGCGCTGAGCTGCCCACCTCGCGCTCCTACAGCAAGAGCCTCTTCAGCCTGCTCGGCAAGCCCTACCGCCAGTACGACCAGGAGCCGATCACCAAGGTCTGCCCGCCCACCCTCTGCGCCCCGCGCGAGCGCCCGCCGCAGCGGACGCGGCTGAAGAACCTCGCCCGCGACCTCAAGGTCGTCGAGGGCCGGCTGCTGCTGCCGGAGAAGCTCGCCGACGACCTGCCGCCGATCGATCGCGACTGGGAGGACTTCGCCACCGACGACGGCGACGCCGGACTCAAGAGCGCGGCCAAGGGCTCGGGCTCCACCTCCGCCGGCGGCGAGCCGAAGGGGGCGATCACCTCCATCGCCGGCACGGACATCCCGTCCCAGCGCGTCAAGGCCGGCCGGGCGGTCGTGGACACCATGCGCCCGCTGGAGCGTGGCGCGCTGTGGATGGTGCACTACGTCATCCCCCACGTGCCGTGGCGCTTCTTGCCCAACGGCGCCCAGTACGTCGTCGACGGCCCGACGATCCCCGACCTCTACGACCAGACCTGGGGCAAGAACGCGTTCCTGCAGCTCCAGGCCCAGCAGCGCGACTTCCTCATGACGCAGTTCGCCGACAACCTGCTCGGCGAGGCGATCGACAAGATGAAGCGCAGCGGGCTGTGGGACAAGGCGCTGTTCATCGTCGTGGCCGACCACGGCGGCGCCTTCGGGAAGCGCTCCTCGCGCCGGCCCGTCACCCGGGAGAACTTCGGCGCCATCGCGGGCATCCCGATGTTCGTCAAGCTCCCGGGCCAGAAGACCGGCAAGGTCTCCGAGACCTTCACGACGACCATGGACGTCGTCCCGACCGTCGCCAAGACGCTCGGGATCAAGACGAACTGGAAGTTCGACGGCCTCCCGGTCGACGAGCCGCACACGGCGAAGCTCCTGCGCCAGCGCAACGGGCGCGAGGCGAAGCTCGTCGGCCTCACGCCGCGCCAGTTCGAGCGCAACCGCGACGCGCGCCTGGCCCGGCAGTCGCGGGCCTTCGCGCCCGGGAACGCAAGCCTGTGGCGGATCGGGCCGCGGCCGGACCTGCTCGGCCGGCCCGCTGGGTCGCTGCGCGCGACGGCCGGCGGCGGGCGGTCGGCGCGGATCGCCAACCGCGGCCTGTACCGGCGGGTGCGGCCGGCCTCCGGCGTCATCCCGGTCTACGTCGCCGGCACGACGAACGTCCCCGACGGCACCGACCTCGTCCTCGCGGTCAACGGCCGCATCCGCGCGACGGGCAAGAGCTACACCTATCAGGGCGACCACCGCTTCTCGCTCGTGGTGCCGCCGAGCAGCCTCCGGCGCGGACGCAACCGGCTCGAGCTCTTCGGCCTGACCGGCGGAGGAGCCCAGTCGATCGCGAGGGTGGGGTGACCCGACGGGTCGCGGCCGTGCTGGCGCTCGCCGTCGCCGTGCCCCTCATGCTCATCGTCACCGGCAGCGCCCGGGCCGCGACGCCCGAGCCGCCGCTGCGCAACGCGGACTACTTCGCCTTCGCCGACCACGTGGCGGCGGCGCTGGAGAGCTCGTGGTCGCCGAAGCAAGGCATCTACACGACGGGCGCGCGCTCGATCGACACGATCGCCAACGCCGCGATGCTCACGGTCTTCGCCACCGCTGCGGCCTACGGGCACGCCGGGCCGGCCCGCGACGACGCGCGCGCCCGGCTGCTGGCCCGCCGGCTCACGGACGCCCCGCCCTGGTACACCGCGCCGCGGCCCCCGCGCTACGACAAGATGTTCCACACCCCGGGGTGGACGTCGAACATGGACGGCCCCTACGTCGACATGGACAAGTCGATCGACCCGAAGGTCGCCGAGGGGCTGCAGATCGCCTACCGGACCCGCGACGTGCTCGGCCTCGACGCCGAGACCGTGCGGCGCATCCGCGAGGAGATCCACGCCGTCTCGCACGTCGACTTCTTCCGCTATCCGAAGGTTCGCCTGAACCAGATCAACTGGAACAGCGAGCTCTACGCGTACGACTGGCTCGTCAACGGCGACGCGGAGCTGCTCAAGCGCGACTACCGCCGCCACGTGGACGCCTTCACCCGCGGCTTCAAGCGGCCGCAGATCGCGGGTGGCGCCCCGAACGTCGGCCCGAGCTACCGCTTCACCTACCAGAGCAACGCGCCGCTGAGTCATCCCCGCAACGTCGACAGCGCGGAGTACGCGAACATGACGCTGCACTTCCTCTACTGGTACCGCACGGCGCTTCAGGCGGGCATGATCCCCCTGTCGCGCGAGGACCGCCGGCTGCTGCGCGGGTGGGTCCAGCGCGACCTCTACGGCTATTGGACCCACGCCGGCTTCATGAACTGGGACACGGGCTGGAGCTACGAGCGGTGGATGAAGGGCAAGGCCTGGGCCTACGCCCAGCAGGGGCTGATCGCCATCGCCGCGTCCCCGAGCTTCACCCGGCACAAGGCCGAGAGCGCCTACGCGAAGTATCTCTTCGACCGTGGCCTGAAGCTCTACGAGCACCTGGGCCGCCAGCGGCCCGGGCGCTCGTGGCGGCCGAGCGCGCAGCTGTTCGGCATCGGCCGCCAGGGCGCGCCGGCCACGAAGATGTTCTGGGCGCGGATGGCGGCGAACGCGGCCCGCGCCGTGTCGGCCGGGCTGGGCGGCCTGGACGCCAAGCGGCCGCCACCCTTCTACGCCTACGACGCCGACATCGGCCGCGTGGCAGTCTCCACGCCGCGCTACTCGACCGCCATCCTCGCGGTCAACCGCGGCAAGGTGCCCTACGGCGGCCTCGACCTCGCGCGCCTCTACGACGCCGACGGCGACCCGATCTCGGGCACGGGCGGCCGGCCCCCGTCCGCGTTCGGCGTGACCGTGCGCAGCCGCGGCGGCCGGCGGCTGCTCGCCACCCAGACCGGGCTGCACCACGATCCCCGGCGGCCGGCGGTCGTGCTCACCCGCTCGCCGCGCGGCCGCGTGGGCCACCAGCGCCGGCTCGCGACCCAGCCCGACGCGGGGCCGTTCGGGCGGCTCTCGACGCGCGGCGTCCGGTCGACCGACGGCCTGCGGGCCGTGAGCCGGTACACGTTCCGCGAGACCTCGATCGACGGGCACTGGACGATCGCCGGCCCGCGCCTGCGCAGCTCCCGCGTCACGCTCGGACTCCCGCTGTCGGGGCGTCGCGGCACGATCCGCGCCGTCAGGGACGACGGGCGCACGCGGCGCGTGCGCTCAGGCGGCGGCTACGTGAGCCTGCGCGGCATCCGCGCCTTCGAGCTGCGCGGTCCCCACGGCGGCTACCGGGTGGGGCTGGGAAGGGACCTGCGCGGCGCGGCGCACACGCTTAGCGCGCGCTGGCAGCGGGTCAACCCGCGCGGCGGGCCGACGCTGCAGCTCGTACTGCGGGCGCCGCGGCGCGGGCGGCTCGAGATCCGCGCGCGGATCGTGCCGATCGCGGCCGGCGCACCCGACGCGGCGGACGTCGCGCCGGAGCCGACGCCGACCCCGCTGCCCGAGCCGTCACCGTCGCCGGCGCCCTAGCGGCGCCGGCGACGGGCCGGGCCTAGCGGCGGGCCTCGTCGGCGTCGTCCGTGTCGATCTGCTCCTTGCGGACGTCCTCGGAGACCGTCTGCTCGTCCGTGACGGTGTCCTTGTCCATCCGCACGCGCTCCTTGGCGACGGTCCGCTTGTCGACGACGGGCTCCTCGGCGTGCAGGGTGACCTCGTGCTCCTCCTCGGAGATGTCCGGGCCGCTGCCCGCGTCGCCGCGGTTGGCGTCGGTGATCGGCTCGCGCTCGACGCGGACCTCCTCGCGCTGCACGGGAACCGTCTGGGTGACATTCTCGGTGACGACGTACTTGCGCAGGCGGGCGCGGCCCGTCTCGCGGGAGGCGGTGCCGACCCGCAGCTCCTCCTCCGAGCGCGTCATCGCGTCGTCGGTCGTCGGGCCCGACGTGTCGTGGCCGACCGTGTCCCGATCGCCGTCGTGGTCGCGATCCGTGCGGTCGCGATCACTGTCGACGCCGCCCGTGGTGCCCACGCCGTCGCCATGGCCCGAGCCGGTGTCGCCCGAGTCGTAGTCCAGGCCGTAGTGGCGGTAGAGCCCCTGCTCCTCCTCGGCGGAGAGCGCGCCGTCGGCGTCGATGCTCGGCGCGTCCTTGACCTGGGCCTTCTCGTACTGCACGCGGACGTCGTCGCCGTCGCGGTCGGCGCCCTGGAGCGGCACGAACGTCGACTTGGAGCCGAACAGGCCGGTGTTGACGAGTGCCCACTCGGGACGGCCGGTGCTCGTGTCCTCGTAGATGTCGTCGATCTTGCCGATCTTGTCGCCGCTGCGATCGACCAGCGTGCCGCCGCGCGCGGCGGCGAAATCTTCCATCTGAGCCATGAAGGAGCTCCTTGCGGCTGCGCCGCGGTTGGATCGGTCGTCCCGGCTGGGACACTCTTGACGGAGCTGTCCCATCTGTCCCGGTTGCACGCGGAGGCGGTCAGGTGACCGCCCCGGCCATGTCAGCGGATCGTGCGCGTGTGGACGCGTCGCGGCCGCACGGACCCGGCGGCCCGCGGCGCCGCCCTGCGGCGGGCGGCGTTCGTGATGCGCGAGCACGTCGACGAGCTCACGGACCTGCTCGTGGCGAGAACGGCAAGCACGACGACGACGCCCGAGGCGGCATCGAGGCCGGCATCGGCACGCTCGAGCAGTACGCCGAGCTCGGACCCCTGCACCGCGGGCGCAGCCTGCAGGGCGGCCGCGACGCCCTCGACGTCATGCTCTGGGAACCGCGCGGTGTCGCGGCCGTCCTCACCCCGTTCAACGACCCCGTGGCCATCGCCTGCGGTCTGCTGGGCGCCAACCTCGCGGTCGGCAACACCGTCGTGTTCAAGCCGTCGGAGCGCACACCGCTCGCGTGCGCGCGCACCGTGGAGCTCTGGGACCTGCCCCGGGCGTCGTCGAGGTCGTCCACGGGGCGGGGGAGACGGGCCGCGCGCTCGCCGCCCATCCGTCCGTCGACCTCGTCTGCCACGTCGGCGCGGTCGCGACGGGGCGGGAGATCGGCCAGGCCTGCGCCGCACGTGGGGTCAAGGCGCTGCTCGAGCTCGGCGGCAACGACGCCGTCATCGTCGACGCGGGCGTGGACCCGGCCTGGGCGGCGGGCGAGGTCGCCACCGGGGCCTTCGCCAACGCGGGTCAGCTCTGCGTCGCCGCCGAGCGCGTCACGTCCACCGCGACGTCGCCGAGGCCTTCGTCGACGCGCTCGTCGACCGGGCCCGGGCCATGGAGATCGGCCCGCTGATCGACGGGCGCCAGCGCGACGCGGTCCACGCCCACGTGCGCGCGGCGGTCGAGGCCGGGGCGACCGTGCTCGCCGGCGGCGAGATCCCGGACGGCCCGGGCTTCCACTACCCGCCGACGGTGCTCACCGGCGTCCCGGCCGGCACCGCGCTGATGTGGGAGGAGACGTTCGGCCCCGTCGTGGTCGTCGACGACTTCGACGAGGCGCTCGCCCGGGCCGACGACACCGCCTACGGCCTCGCCGCCGTCGTGCTCACCCCGAGCCAGGCCAACGCCCAGCGTGCCGTCCGCGAGCTGCGGGCCGGGACGGTCAAGCTCAACGCGATGTTCGGCGGCGCGCCGGGCGGGGCGGCGCACCCGCACAAGGCCTCCGGGAGCGGCTTCGGCTACGGCCCGGAGCTGCTCGACGAGGTCGCCCAGGTCAAGGTCGTGCACTACGGCGTGGCGCCGCGCGCAGGGGCCTGAAGGCCCGCGGGCGCCTGCTATTCTCATCGGTCGGCCCGGGCCTGGCGGATCACTCGTCGCCCGAGAGCCGAGGCTCAGCACGCCCATGGAGACCCGTCGCACATAGCGTCACGCCCCGGAGCTCTCCTGCAGTGACGTGAGGGGCCTGCCGGGCCCCTTTCTCACGTCTACGCCCCCCTTTCAGGAACCCCCTCACATGCCGCGCAAGTTCACCCTCGAGAAGACCCGCAACATCGGGATCATGGCCCACATCGACGCGGGCAAGACCACGACGACCGAGCGGATCCTCTACTACACCGGCCGCTCCCACAAGATGGGCGAGGTCCACGAGGGCGCGGCCACGATGGACTGGATGGCGCAGGAGCAGGAGCGCGGCATCACCATCACGTCCGCCGCGACCACGGCGGAGTGGGACGGGCACCGCATCAACATCATCGACACGCCGGGCCACGTCGACTTCACCGTCGAGGTCGAGCGCTCCCTGCGCGTGCTCGACGGCGCCGTCGCGGTGTTCGACTCCGTCGCCGGCGTCGAGCCGCAGTCCGAGACCGTGTGGCGCCAGGCCGACACCTACCGCGTACCGCGCATCGCCTACATCAACAAGATGGACCGCATCGGCGCGAACTTCGACGCCGGCGTCCAGACGATGATCGACCGGCTCGCCGCCAACCCCGTGCCGGTCCAGCTGCCCATCGGCGCCGAGGGCGACTTCACGGGCATCGTCGACCTCGTCGGCATGCAGGCCATCACCTACAAGGACGACCTCGGCAAGGAGGTCGTGGTCGAGGAGATCCCGGCGAACCTCGCCGACGCCGCGGCGGCCGCCCGCGAGCACCTGCTCGACGAGGTCTCCAAGCTCGACGACGAGCTCACGGAGATGATCCTCGAGGACGCCGAGATCCCCAAGGAGAAGCTCGTCTCCGCCATCCGCAAGGCGACGCTCGAGCTCTCCATGACCCCCGTGCTGTGCGGCTCGTCCTTCAAGAACAAGGGCGTCCAGCCCCTGCTCGACGCGGTCGTGGCCTACCTGCCCAGCCCGCTCGACGTGCCCCCGATCCAGGGCGTCGAGACGGTCAAGGGCGGCGAGGACGTCGAGTCCGAGCGCCACGCCGACGACTCCGCCCCGTTCTCCGCGCTGGCCTTCAAGATCGCCGCCGACCCCTACGTCGGCAAGCTCACGTACTTCCGGGTCTACTCCGGGCGCCTCGAGGCCGGCTCGCGCGTGCTGAACTCCAACACGGGCAAGACGGAGCGCATCGGCCGCATCCTCATGATGCACGCCAACGAGCGCGAGGACGTCCAGGAGGTCTACTCGGGGGACATCGCCGCTGCCGTCGGCATCAAGCAGGTCTACACAGGCGACACCCTCTCGGCCCCGGACAAGGCGATCCGCCTGGAGACCATGGTCTTCCCGGAGCCGGTGATCTCCGTGGCCATCGAGCCCAAGACGAAGTCCGACCAGGAGAAGATGTCCGTCGCGCTCGGCCGCCTGGCCGAGGAGGACCCGACGTTCCAGGTCCAGACGAACGAGGAGACCGGCCAGACGGAGATCTCCGGCATGGGCGAGCTGCACCTCGACGTGCTGGTCGACCGCATGATGCGCGAGTTCAGGGTCGAGGCCAACATCGGCCGCCCGCAGGTCTCCTACCGCGAGACCGTGCGCGGCTCGGCCCAGAAGGTCGAGGGTCGCTTCGTGCGCCAGACCGGCGGCTCGGGCCAGTACGGCATCGTCTACTTCGACATCGAGCCGGCGCCGGGCGAGGGCTTCGACTTCGTCAACAAGATCAAGGGCGGCTCCATTCCCACGGAGTTCATCCCCGCGGTCGAGAAGGGCGCGGAGGAGGCCATGGAGACCGGGGTGCTCGCCGGCTACCCCCTGGTCGACATCCGCATCACCCTCACGGACGGCAAGTACCACGACACCGACTCCTCCGAGATCGCCTTCAAGATCGCCGGCTCGCTCGGCATGCAGGAGGCGGTCAAGCGCGCGAAGCCGACGCTGCTGGAGCCGATCTTCCGCGTCGAGGTCGTCACGCCCGAGGACTACCTCGGCGACGTGATCGGCGACCTGAGCCGCCGCCGCGGCCGGATCGAGGGCCAGGAGCGGCGCGGCAACGCGCTCGCGGTCTCGGGCCTCGTCCCGCTCTCGGAGATGTTCGGCTACGCGACGGACGTGCGCTCGATGACCCAGGGGCGCGCGACCCACACGATGCAGTTCGAGAAGTACGACGAGGTCCCCTCCAACGTGGCCGCGAAGGTCATCGAGGAGCGCACGGGCAAGGCCGACGCGGCCTAGCCCAGCGCCTAGACTCCACAACCGACTTTTTCAGACAGAGACAGACAGAGGAGCATTCGAGAGATGGCGAAGGAGAAGTTCGAGCGCGGCAAGCCGCACGTCAACGTCGGAACCATCGGTCACATCGACCATGGCAAGACGACGCTGACCGCTGCCATCACGTCGGTCCTGGCCGAGAAGTACGGCGGCCAGGCCTCCTCCTTCGCGGAGATCGACAACGCTCCGGAGGAGAAGGAGCGCGGCATCACGATCGCCACCTCCCACGTCGAGTACGAGACGGACAACCGCCACTACGCGCACGTGGACTGTCCCGGTCACGCGGACTACGTCAAGAACATGATCACCGGCGCCGCCCAGATGGACGGGGCGATCCTCGTCGTCTCGGCCGCGGACGGGCCGATGCCGCAGACGCGCGAGCACATCCTGCTCGCCCGCCAGGTCGGCGTGCCCTACATCGTCGTGTTCCTCAACAAGGCCGACATGGTCGACGACGAGGAGCTCCTCGAGCTCGTCGAGGTCGAGGTCCGCGAGCTGCTCTCCGAGTACGACTTCCCGGGTGACGACATCCCGTTCGTCACGGGCTCGGCGCTCAAGGCGCTCGAGGGGGACGAGGCCTCCAAGGGCAAGATCATCGAGCTCGCCGAGCAGCTGGACTCCTACATCCCCGAGCCCGAGCGCGACCTCGACAAGCCGTTCCTGCTGCCGGTCGAGGACGTCTTCTCGATCACCGGCCGCGGCACGGTGGCCACGGGCCGCATCGAGCAGGGCATCGTCAACACGGGCGACACCGTGGAGATCGTCGGCATCAAGCAGGAGACCTCCAACACGGTCGTCACCGGCGTCGAGATGTTCCGCAAGATCCTCGACCAGGGCCAGGCCGGCGACAACGTCGGCACGCTCCTGCGCGGGGTCAAGCGCGAGGACATCGAGCGCGGCCAGGTGCTGTGCAAGCCGGGGTCGATCACCCCGCACACGCACTTCAAGGCCGAGGTCTACGTGCTCAAGAAGGAGGAGGGCGGCCGCCACACGCCGTTCTTCTCCGGCTACCGCCCGCAGTTCTACTTCCGCACGACGGACGTGACGGGCGTCGCCAAGCTGCCCGAGGGCACGGAGATGGTCATGCCGGGCGACAACGTCCAGATGGAGATCGAGATGATCCAGCCCATCGCCATGGACGCGGGCCTGCGCTTCGCGATCCGCGAGGGTGGCCGGACCGTCGGCTCCGGGGTGGTCACCGAGATCATCAAGTAGGACACTGAGGGCGCCGCCTCGTCGGCGCCCTCTTCACGCGGCACCCGAAGGCGGGTCACAGCACCCGCCTTCCGCACGCAAGCAGCCAGTCAGAGACTCCACCACACACTTCGGACAGAAAAAACCCCACGTGGCCCCCCAGAACAAGATCCGCATCCGCCTCAAGGCGTACGACTCCTCCGCGATCGAGACCGCGGCGAAGGAGATCGTGGAGACCGCGACGCGGACCGGTGCCACCGTGTCCGGACCCGTGCCGCTGCCGACGGAGAAGAACGTGTACTGCGTCATCCGGTCCCCGTTCAAGGACAAGGACTCTCGCGAGCACTTCGAGATCCGCACGCACAAGCGGCTCATCGACATCCTCCAGCCCACGCCGAAGACCGTCGACTCGCTGCAGCGGCTCGACCACCTGCCCGCCGGCGTCGACATCGAGATCAAGCTCGCCTTCGCCTGATGCCCGCGATCCTCGCCAAGAAGCTGGGCATGACCCAGCGCTTCCAGGACGACGGGCGCGTCGAGCGCGTGACCGTGCTTCAGGCCGGGCCGTGTCCGGTGACCGCCGTGCGCACGGACGAGGTCGACGGCTACGTCGCCGTCCAGCTCGGCTTCGGCGCCGTGCGCGAGAAGACGCTCTCCAAGCCCGAGCTCGGCCACCTCAAGAAGGCCTCGGCGCCCCCGATGCGCCACCTCGTGGAGTTCCGCGACGAGGCCGGCGAGCTGCAGGTCGGCGACTCCGTCACGGTCGAGACCTTCGAGGTCGGCCAGAAGGTCAAGGTCGCCGGCACCTCCAAGGGCAAGGGCTTCCAGGGCACGATCAAGCGCCACCGCTTCGGCTCCGGGCCCAAGTCCCACGGCTCGCACAACAAGCGCGCCCCGGGCTCCGTCGGCGCCTCGGCCACCCCGTCACGGGTCATGAAGGGCATCAAGCTGCCCGGCCAGATGGGCAACCGGCGCGTCACCCAGAAGGGGCTCGAGATCGTCGAGCTGCTGCCCACCGAGAACCTCATGCTCGTCCGCGGCGCCGTGCCCGGCCCCAAGGGCGGCACGGTGGAGGTGCGCACCGATGGCTGACCTCAAGGCGCCGATCCTCGGCGGCTCGGAGAGCGTGGACCTCGACGCCGAGGTGTTCGGCGCGGCCTTCAACGGCCCGCTCTTGCACGAGGTCGTCGTGGCCGAGCTCGCCGCGCGCCGCCAGGGCACGCACTCGACCAAGACGCGCGGGATGGTCTCCGGCGGCGGGGCCAAGCCCTGGCGCCAGAAGGGCACGGGCCGCGCTCGCGCCGGCACCTCGCGCTCGCCGCTGTGGAACGGCGGCGGCACGGTCTTCGGCCCCAGCCCGCGTCACTACACGGTCAAGGTCAACCGCAAGGCGCGCAGGGCGGCGTTGCGCAGCGCGCTGTCCGTGCACGCCGAGCGTGGCTCGCTCGCGGTGCTCGACGCCTCCGGCTTCGAGGCGCCCTCCACGAAGCAGGCCCTCGGCCTCCTTCATGGCCGCGACGGGGGTGCCGTCCTCGTGGTCGTCGGGGGGTCGGATCTCGCGGCTTCCAAGTCCTTCCGCAACCTCGAGCGCGTGACCGTCCTGCCCGCGGAGGCCGCCGGCGTCGCCGACGTGGTGCGCGCCGCCCAGCTCGTGCTCACGCGGGAGTCCCTGGACGCGCTCAGCGAGCGCGCCACGGGCACGGCTCGCAAGGAGGCGACGGCCTGATGGATCCCACCCAGGTGCTCATCCGCCCCGTCGTCTCGGAGAAGTCCTACGTGCTGGCCACGGCGGGCAAGTACACGTTCCGCGTGCACGAGCACGCGCACAAGACCCAGATCAAGCAGGCCGTCGAGGCGCTCTTCGACGTCCACGTGCTCGACGTCGCGACGATGTCGGTCAAGGGCAAGCCCAAGCGCCGCGGCTACACCTCCGGCGCGCGCCGGTCTTGGAAGAAGGCCATCGTGCAGGTCGGCGAGGGCGACTCGATCCCGATCTTCCAGGGCCTGGAGGCCGATCTCTGATGCCGATCAAGAAGGTCAAGCCCACGTCGGCGGGGCGCCGCTTCATCACGTTCGCGGACTTCGCCGAGATCACCAAGACCGAGCCGGAGAAGTCGCTGGTCGAGGGGCTGCACAAGTCCGGCGGCCGCAACGCCAACGGCCGCAAGACCGCCCGCCACCGCGGCGGCGGCGCCAAGCGGGCGTACCGCATCATCGACTTCAAGCGCACCAAGGACGGCGTGCCCGGCCGCGTGGCCGCGATCGAGTACGACCCGAACCGGACCGCCTACATCGCCCTCATCCACTACCTGGACGGCGAGAAGCGCTACGTGCTCGCGCCGGCGCGCCTGCGCGTGGGCATGTACGTCGAGTCCGGCCCGGGCGCCGACATCACTGTGGGCAACGCGCTGCCGCTGGCCAGCATCCCGGTCGGCACCGTCGTGCACGCCGTCGAGATGCAGCCCGGCAAGGGCGCCCAGCTGGGCCGCTCCGCCGGCACGAGCATCCAGCTCATGGCCAAGGAGGGTCCGCTCGCGACCCTGCGCCTGCCCTCGGGCGAGATGCGCCAGGTGCCAGTCACCTGCCGGGCGACCATCGGCGTGATGGGCAACGCCGACCACCAGAACATCACCGTGGGCAAGGCCGGCCGCAAGCGCCACATGGGCGTGCGCCCGCAGACGCGCGGGACGGCCATGAACCCCGTCGACCACCCGCACGGCGGTGGCGAGGGGGGCACCCCGCTCGGCAACCATCCGCAGACGCCCTGGGGCAAGCCGACGCTCGGCTACCGCACGCGCCGCAAGGGCAAGCAGTCCGACCGCTACATCGTCCGCGGCCGGCGCCGCGGCAAGAAGGGATCCCGATGAGTCGCTCTTCCAAGAAGGGCCCGTTCGTCGAGGAGCGGCTCATGTCGCGCATCGAGGCCATGAACTCCTCGGGCAACCGCACCATGGTGAGGACCTGGTCGCGGACCTCGACGATCTTCCCCGAGTTCGTGGGCCACACGATCGCCGTCCACGACGGGCGCAAGCACATCCCGGTCTTCGTCTCGGAGTCCATGGTGGGTCACAAGCTCGGGGAGTTCGCGCCGACGCGGACCTACCGCGGCCACGGTGACGACGCCCGCAAGGCGAGGCGGCGATGAGCCCGCAGTCCAAGAAGCCGAAGGACCAGGACGAGCCGGAGCGCGTCGACGCCGCCGCCGAGACGCCCGACGACACGCAGGCCGAGGCCGAGGCCGTCGAGATCGACGCGACGACGACGACCCCGGGCGAGGCCCCGGCCGAGGCCAGCGGAGGCGAAGCCGGTGGCGAGCGAAGCGAGACCGAGACCGTCGCCGAGACGACGGGCGTCGACAAGGCCGGCGCCGAGGCGGCGGCCGTGTCCGAGCCCGTGGACGAGGCGCCGGTCGCGCCCAAGCGCCGCCGCTCGCGCGCCAAGGCCAAGCCGGAGCCGGAGGCCGAGACCGAGGCCGCCGAGGAGGCGCCCGCCGAGCCCGAAAAGCCCGCGCCGGCCGCGCGCCGCCGCGACCAGCCCCGCCCCGCCGGCGAGGCCGTCGTCGTGCGGGCCCAGGCTCGGTACGTGCGCTCCTCCGCCCGCAAGGCCCGCCTCGTCTGCGACAACGTGCGCGGCAAGTCGGTCGTCGACGCCCGCGCCATCCTCGCCTTCTCGCCGCGCAACGTGGCCGAGGCCTGGACCAAGCTCCTCGAGTCCGCCGTCGCCAACGCGGAGAACAATCACGACCTCGACGGCGACGACCTCAAGATCGTCGCGATCTACGCCGACGAGGGTCCGACCATCAAGCGCTTCCGCCCCCGGGCGATGGGCCGTGCGACGCAGATCAAGAAGCGCACGAGCCACCTGTCCATCCAGCTGACGACCAAGGACTGACCCATGGGACAGAAGGTCCATCCCGAGTCGATGCGCGTCGGCTACATCCACGACTGGAAGTCGAACTGGTTCAACGAGAAGCAGTTCGGCGACTACCTGCTGGAAGACGTCCGCATCCGCGATCACATCCACGGCAAGCTCGCGCACGCGGGCCTGTCGGACATCACGATCCGCAAGGACGCCAACGAGGTGGAGGTCAACATCCACACCGCGCGGCCCGGCATCGTGATCGGCAAGTCCGGCTCCGAGGTCGACGCCCTGCGGCGTGATCTCAACCGCCTGACCGGCAAGTCGATCAAGGTCAACATCCTCGAGATCAAGCGCCCGGAGCTCGACGCGCGCCTCGTGGCGCAGTCCATCGCCGAGCAGCTGCAGAACCGCGTCGCCTTCCGCCGCGCGATGAAGCGCGCCCTGACGAGCGCCATGCGCTCCGGCGCCAAGGGCTGCAAGATCCAGGTCGGCGGCCGCCTCGGCGGCTCCGAGATGGCCCGCACGGAGATGTACTCCGACGGGCGCGTTCCGCTGCACACCATGCGCGCGGACATCGACTACGGCTTCTACGAGGCGCGCACGACCTTCGGTCGCATCGGCGTCAAGGTGTGGATCAACAAGGGCGAGATCATGCCCGCCGGCTACACCGGCGCCGACCTCACGTCGCTCGACGAGCCGGCCGGCGGCAACCGCGAGGACGACCGCCGCGGCGGTCGCGGCGGCCGTGACGGCCGTGGGCGCGGCGGCGGACCGGGCGGCGGCCGCGGTGGGCCGGGCGGCCGTGGCGGCGGACCGGGTGGCCGCGGTGGCGGACCCGGGGGGTCCGGCGGTGGTCGCGGCGGTGGCG
>JBBSPV010000037.1:0-39834 GCA_038258425.1 Solirubrobacterales bacterium
CCCGCCGCCAGCGCGGCCGCAGGGTCGAACCCGCGCCGCCGGCGGCGGGCACCCGCGGCCGGGACGGGGACGACGACCGCCGCCTCCCCCCGCGCCCAGCCGGGGAGGTTCGTCGCCACCTGCGCGCTCATGAGCCCGAGCACGGGCAGCGCCCCGCGGAACTTCAGGGCGCGGACGAGCGCGGCCGCCGCCCCGTCGTAGGCCAGCGGCGCCCAGGCCGTCCGGGGGCCGGCGCCGGCCGCCGGGCATGGCCGTCCGCCGTGGCCCGGCAGCCCGCAGCGCCGGCAGCCGTCCGGGCCCAGCCAGTGCAGCTCACGCAGGCAGGCCGGACACACGAGCCGATGCGCGCCGGCCAGCGGGGCGCGGCAGGCGGCGCACGCGGGAGGGGCGAGGAGGGCGAGGAGCTCGTGCAGCACGGTCCGTCCAGCGTGGCGCTCCGCGGGTCACGGAACCAGACCGATCCGTGCCTACTCTGTGACAATCGTGCCCCGCAGCCTGCCCGTCGACACCTCGTGGACGCTCGCGCCCACGGTGCTGCTGACGCTGGTGGTCTACCTGTGGGTCTACGTGCGGCGCTGGCGCACGGTGCGCGCCAGCCACGGGGAGCGGGGCGCGGGCGTGCGCCATCTCGTCCTCTGGTGCCTCGGGCTGCTCGCCGTCCTCGTGGCGCTCGTCTCACCGTTGGACGCGATCGCCACCGACCTCGCCTCGGCGCACATGGTCCAGCACCTGCTGCTCGCCGACCTCGGGCCGATCGCGCTCATCCTCGGCCTGACCAAGCTCATGCTGCGCCCGATCACGCGGACGATCAACGCCGTCGAGCGCCGGGCGGGCTTCCTCGGGCACCCGGTGTTCGGCGTGCTCGCCTACGTCGGCGTGATGTGGGCGTGGCACGTGCCGGCGCTGTATGACCTCACGCTGCGCAACGGCTACGTCCACGTCTTCGAGCACGTGACGTTCATGGCCGCCGGCTCGCTGTACTGGTGGCATCTGATCTCCCCCATCCGCTCGCGCCTGCGCCTCGGCGGGATGGCTCCCGTGGCCTACATGGCCTCGACCAAGCTGCTCGTCGGCGGGCTCGGGGTGCTGCTGACCTTCCTGCCCGTGCTGCTCTACACGCCCTACGACGTCGGCGGGGCCACGCACTGGGGCATGAGCGCCCTCGACGACCAGCACGTCGCGGGCGCCGTCATGGGGCTCGAGCAGTCGCTCGTCATGGGCGTCGGCCTCGCGTACCTGTTCTTCCGCATGCTGCGGGAGTCCGAGGCCGCCGACGCGCGCGAGGAGCGGCTCGAGGACGCCCGCTCCGCGCGGGCCGCCTGAGTGGCGGGCGCAAGCGACGTCGCAGGGGCTCGCGGGGGTCAAGTGGCAGAGCTTCGGCCGAAGCCGGCGAGGTTACGCGTGCGGGGCGTCGCTACGCGGCATCGTCGGACGCCGCGGCGCTTGCGCGCCCGCCGGCCCGGCGCACCGCGCGGTGAACGGTCGAGCGCGTGATAGAGAAGAGCGCCTCGAGCTCGCTGACCGTGTGCGCCAGTGGGGGGTTCCCTTCCACGCAGCATCCGCTTGGCGTGGTGGTCGACCGGCCGCGGTGTGGCCCGACCGATGATTTTTCCGCGCCGTGCCGGTCTGTACGCCGAAATGCCGACTGGTGGGAGGCTGACGTCATGCGGAAACTGACCTTTGGCATGAACCTGAGCCTGGACGGCTACATCGCCGCGCCCGGCGACGACCTCGGCTGGAGCGTGCCGAGCGACGAGCTGTTCCAGTGGTGGTCCGACCGGGTGGGGGCGACGGGCCTGGCGCTGTATGGGCGCAAGCTGTGGGAGGGGATGAGCTCCCACTGGCCGACCGCCGACCAGCAGCCCGGCGCCACACCGGCGCAGATCGAGTTCGCCCGCCGCTGGCAGGCCATGCCGAAGATGGTGTTCTCCTCGACGATCAGCACGGTCGACTGGAACACCCACCTGGTCACCGGCGACGCGGTCACCGAGATCACCCGGCTCAAGGCCGAGGATGGCGGCCCCATGGACATCGGCGGCGCCACACTCGCCGCAGCGGCCATGCGGGCCGGGCTGATCGACGAGTACGTGATAGTCACCCACCCGGTCCTGGTGGGAGGCGGCACGCCGTTCTTCACGGCCCTGGACAACTGGGTGAACCTGACCCTGGTGGAGACCCGGACGTTTACCGACGGCGTGGTCCTGACCAGGTACGAGACCAGGCGCTGAGTGCCCGACGTCGGATCGGCGCGGGCGTCGGGCCGCCCAAGATCTCGTGGCGCTGTGTTCCGAGGCGATCGTGATACCCCTGTCGGATCACCGGCCACGTATGTAAGGGATCCCTTGTGGGACGCCGCAGCAGCGTCCATCGGCGGCCGCCAGGCCCGCTCGAAGTCGCCGGTTGCGGTTCCCCTTGGCGGGAGGCGACGGCCGACCTCGCACCCGCAACTTCGAAACGTGCGGATCAGTGAAGGGAGGGTTGGTAGATGAGCTCTTGGGTGCGCCCGTCGAGCGTGCGGCTCTCGAGCAGCTCCAGGTCGAAGTCGGCGGCATCCTGGAAGATCGGCTCATCGCCGGTCTGACCGGAGATGACCGGAAAGATCGTGACCTGGACGCGGTCGACCAGGCCGGCGGCCATCAGCGCCCGGTTGAGCGACAGGCTGCCGTGCGATCGCAACGGCACCTCGGACTCCTCCTTGAGCTGGGCGACGATGTCGACGGCGTCACCGTTTCCGATGGTCGCGCCCGGCCAGTCGAGGGGCCCCTCCAGCGTCCTCGACATCACCGTGAGCGGCATCGTCCGCATCCGGGCGTTGACCGGGTCCAGCTTGGACGCCTCGCTGCTCGGGCCCAGCAACTCAAGCCATTGCCGATACGTGTTGGCACCCAGGATGAGGCGCTGCTCCGCGCTGAGCACGGCAAGGCGACGCTCGAGGAGCTCTGGGCCTTCCTTGCTCCAGTAGCCGCCCCAGTCGCCGCTGCTGGTGTAGGAGCCGTAGCCGTCGAGCGTGCAAAAGACGTCGAACGTGTAAAGGGCGGTCATGTCGTTCTCCTCGAGTGCGGTTCGTTGCGGGCGGTCAGGCCCGGGCCGGGAGGCCGAGCAGCTCGTCGATCTGGCCGACGGCGGCGGTCATGCCGGTGTCGGTGCCCGCGGCGAGCATCTGCTTCATCGCCTCGTCGCTGGCCCACGTCGTGGTGATGGTCATGTGCGTGCCGCCGCCGGCCGGCTCGGAGAGCGCGACGCGGATCACCGCCGTGGGCGTGTGGGGGCTCGGAGTGCCGTCGGCGGCGGCGAAGCCGTCCTCGAACTCCAGCGTTTGGGGCGGATCGACCGCGCGCACGCGCCACCAGCCCCCGTGCCGGTCGCCGTCGGGGCCGGTCATGGAGTAGTTGACCGTGCCGCCCGGCGCCAGGTCGTGCTCGGTCACCGTCGCCGGATACCCCGGCGGTCCCCACCAGCGCTCCAGCTGGCGCGGATCGCTCCAGATCTGCCAGACGCGGCCGATCGGCGCGTCAAAGCGCGCGGTGATGGTCATCGTCTTGGCCTCTGCGTCCCTGACCACGCTGGTCACGGTCACTCGGGGGCTCCTTCCGTCGGGTGCGCGAGGACCTGCTCGATGCGGTCGACGCGCCCGCGCCAGAGCGCCTCGAGATCGTCCAAGAGGCGATGAGCGCTGCGCAGCGTCGCGAGATCGCCGCGCACACGCTGCTCCCGGCCGCGACGGGTCTTGGTGACCAGCCCCGCCCGCTCCAGCGCTCCCACGTGCTTGTGCACCGCCGCGAAACTGATCGGATAGCGGCGAGCCAGATCGGACACCGAGTGCGCATCGCGCAGCACCACCGACAGGATGTCGCGGCGCGTGGGATCGGCCAGCGCCCGAAACAGCGCGTCGGCCCGCCCGCTCTCCACCGTACCTACAACCATTCGGTTGAACGGTAGCAGGGCGAGTCTGGCGACGACGTCCGCTCGTCATGGTCGCGATCCTCGGGCTCGCCCTCAGCGCCTGCCTGTGGTGGACGTACCTCGGCGGCGACGACACGCGGCCCGAGCGGGCCCTGACCGACGCGCCACCCGAGCGCCGGACCACGATGGGCATCAGGGCCACGGTCACGCCCACCTCGCCATCCTGCTCGGATCGTCGCCATCGCAGCCGCCGAGGAGCGCAGCGCGCATCACCCCTTCGACGCCCTGTCGACGGGGCTCGCGGTCGCCCTCGGCGCGGGTGTCGCGCTCGGTCTCGCCGGCGCCGCGCTGTTCGCCGCCGAGGCACGACATTCGGCTTTCAGCCGCCGCCCGTAGGTGCCACGCTTGGGCACGTGCAGCTCAGCCGCGTACGGTCCGCGGCGGCGCGGTCGAGGCCCGCAGCACGAGTGACGGTGTCACGCGGACCTTCCCGCGGGCGCCGCGGCGCGGCTCGCCGGCCACCGCGGCGGCCAGCAGGTCGCTCGCCGCCGCCGCGACGTCGGCCATGCCCCACTCCACGCTCGACAGGGCCGGGGCGAGCGCGTTGCCGATCGCGTGGTTGTCGTAGCCGGCGACGGAGAGGTGGCCGGGGATCGGGTGCCCGAGCGCGGCCGCCGCGGCGTAGGCTCCGCAGGCGATCGAGTCCGACAGGCAGAACACCGCGGTCGGCAGCGGCGGCCGCCCGAGCATCGCGTGCGCGGTGTCCGTCGCGGCGGCGATGGAGTGTTCGGAGTTCACCACGGTGACGTCGAGGCCGAGGCGGTCGCCGACCTCGAGCACGCCGCGCTCGGCGGGTCGGTCGGGCGTCGACGGCAGGCTCGGGGTGAGGACCGTGACGTCGCGGTGGCCGAGCCCATACAGATGCTCGAGCACGAGCGACACGCCGGCGCGGTTGTCGAAGACGACCTCCCCGACCGTCGGGCCCGCGAGCGCGTCGCCCACCGTGACCACCGGCAGCATCTCGCCGATGTCGGTCCAGGACTCGTCGGAGGGGTCCAGCGGCGAGACCACGAGCCCGTCGACGAGCTGATCGGCGAGCTGGCGGGCCAGCTCCCGCTCGCGCTCGGGCTCCCCGTCGGCGTCGGCGACGACCATCTGCAGGCCGTGCTCGCCGAGGCCGCGGCCGAGCGCCTCGACGAACCGCTGCTCGCCGAGGTCGAGCAGCGAGCGCGAGAGCACGCCCACCAGCCCGGTGCGCCCCTGCGAGAGCGCTCGCGCCACAGCGTTGGCCGTGTAGCCCAGCTCGGTGGCGGCCGCCTGCACGCGCTCCTGGGTCTCGGCGGAGGTCTGCACGCCGCGCAGGGCGTAGGACACGGCAGCCGGCGACAGGCCCGTCGCGGCCGCGACGTCCTTGATGGTCGCGCGTCGGCGGGGGACCACGATGCGAACCGTAGCTGGCCCACCGGCCATGGACAGCGGTCGACGGTTCGGCTACGCTGTGAATCGATTCAGTGAATCGGTTCAGTGAAACGATTCAGCCCATGACCCTCGATCTCCACCAGCACCTCTGGCCCACGCGCTTCCTCGACGCCCTGCGCGCGCGCAGCCGACCCCCGCACCTGGACGGCTGGACGCTGCGGCTGTCCGACGACGCCTACGCGATCGACCCGGCCGCCCACGACGTCGAGGCGCGCGCCGCGCAGGCGGCCCGTGAGGGTCTCGAGCTCGTGGGCGTCGCGCCGTCGGCCGCGCTCGGCCTCGACCGCCTGCCGGCCGCCGAGGCCGCGGCGCTCGCGCGCGCCTGGCTCGACGGCGCCCTCGAACTGCCGCAGCCGTTCCGCGCCTGGGCCACCGCCGGGCTCGAGGCCCCCGACGCCGCCGCGCTCGAGGACGCGCTCGATCGCGGCGCGCTCGGCCTCGAGCTCGCCGCCGACGCCCTGGCGGCGCCCGGCGCGCTGGAGCGCCTCGCCCCGCTGCTCGACGTCCTCGAAGGCGGCGACCGGCCGCTGCTCGTGCATCCCGGCCCGGCCCGCGGCGCCGCCGGCCGGCCGCCCTGGTGGATCCCGGTCGTCCCCTACGTCGCCGGGCTGCACGCCGCCTGGTGGGCCTGGGCCGACGGCGGCCGCGAGCGCTTCCCCGAGCTGCCCGTCTGCTTCGCCGCGCTGGCGGGCCTCGCGCCCCTGCACGGCGAGCGCCACCGGGCCCGCGGCGGCCACGGCGGCGCCGTCGACCCGCTGAGCTTCGTGGAGACCTCGTCCTACGGCCCCCAGGCCGTCGACGCCGTGATCCGCGTGCTCGGCATCGACGTCATCTGCCACGGCTCGGACCGCCCGTACGCGGCGCCGGCCGATCTGCGGCTGGACCCCGCCGCCACCCGCGCCATCCGCAGCCGCAATCCCGCCCGGCTGCTGCCCCACGCCCTCCAGGAGGTTCCGACGTGAGCTCGCCAGCCACCCACCTCATCGACGACCTGCGGCGCCAGGACCAGCTGCTCGAGCGCCCGCAGCTCGAGTGGATCGCCCGCGCGGTCGCCGGCCGGCGAGACGTCTGGGCGCCGCACCTGGACACCGGCGCGACCACGCGCACCTACGCCTCGCTGCACCGCGACGCCGACCTCGACGTGTGGGCGCTGTTCTGGCTGCCCGACAACGACACGGGCTGGCACGACCACGACACCTCCAGCGGCGCGGTGCACGTCGTCGAGGGGGCGCTGACCGAGCACGCGCTGTCCGTCGGCGGCCCGCATCGCCACCGCGGCTACGGCCCGGGCGCGACCTTCTCCTTCGGCCCCTCCCACATCCACCGGCTGACCTGCGCCGTCGCGCGAGCGGTCTCCGTCCACGTCTACTCACCGCCGCTGTGGCGTCTCGGGCAGTACACCCTCAGCGCGGACGGCGTGCTCTCGCGCCAGTCGGTCTCCTACGCCGACGAGCTGCGGCCGGTCGCGGAGGCGGCGGCCGCGTGAACGACGTCGTCGTCATCGGCGGCGGCGTCATGGGGCTCTTCTGCGCGTACCACGCCTCCGCGCGCGGCGCGGCCGTCACCGTGCTCGAACGCGGCCGCATCGGGGACCCCATGACAGCCTCCTACGGACGCACCCGCTCGTTCCGCTCGGACTACCTCGACGCCGAGTACGTGCGCCTGGCCCGGGAGGCGATCCGCGGCTGGGAGGCGTTCGAGGCGGCGACGCGCACCAGGGTGCTGATCCGCTCGGGCTGCCTGAACATCGCCGCACGCGCCGTCACCCCGGACCTCGCCGGCACCTACGCCGAGCGCAGCCGCCGGGTGCTCGACGAGCTCGGCGTCCCGCTGGAGTCCTTCGACGCGGCGGGCCTGCGCGCGCGCTTTCCGTACCTGCGCGCCGACGTCGGGCACCTGGAGGCCGACGCCGGCGTCGTCGACCTGCAGGCCGTGCGCCACGCGCTGCTGCGCGTGCTGGGCGACCGCGGTGTCGCGATCCGCGAAGGCGTCGAGACGACGGGGATCACCGACGGCCCCGACGGGGTGCGTGTGGCCACCGACGCCGGGACCGTCGCCGGGCGCTCGCTGGTGATCACCGCCGGGCACGGCTCCAACGACGTGCTGCGCCGCATCGAGGGGGTCGATCTGCAGGTGCCCATCACCCGCGACCGGCCGTCGGAGGCCAAGTACGTCGTGCCACCCGCCGCGGTGCGCGAGCGCTTCACCTCCGACGCGATGCCGGTGATCGCCTACCTCGACACGGGCGTCTACTGCCACCCGATCGTGCCCGGCGTCGTCGAGGCGGTCAAGATCGGCTACTACCACCCGCCCGACCTGCCGCAGAGCCGCACCGGCGTCGACAGCGTCGCCGACTTCGTGCGGCGCTGCCTGCCCGGCCTGCGCGAGGCCGCCGTCAGCGACGTCACCGACGTCGACGGCTGCGACTACGACCTCGTCGCCGACGACGACTTCGTGCTCGGTGCGGTGCCCGGCGCCCCGCACACCTCCCTCGGCGTCGGCTGGCGCGGCACGGGCTACAAGTTCGCACCCTGGGTGGGGCAGGTGCTCGCCGAGCTGGCGCTGGAACGCCGGCCCGCCCATGATCTCGGCCGCTTCGCGCCGGAGCGCTTCACCCGACCCCGGGAAAGGACCATCAGCCATGCACCGTCCGCTTCAGCAGCGTCTCGCTGAGGGCGTCGTCCTCGGCGCCGAGGGCTACGTCTTCGAGCTCGAGCGCCGCGGCTACGTCAAGGCCGGCCCCTACGTCCCGGAGGTCGTGCTCGACGAGCCGGACGCCCTGCGCCAGCTGCACCGCGAGTTCCTGCGCGCCGGCGCCGACGTGATGGTCGCGCTGACCTACTACGCGCACCGCGACAAGCTCGCCGACGTCGGGCGCGCGGGCGAGCTCGAGGCGATGAACCGCGCCGCGGTCCGGATCGCCCGCGAGGTCGCCGCCGAGGGCGACGCGCTGGTCGCGGGCAACATCTGCAACACGTGGTCCTACGATCCCGCGGATCCGGCCGGGTCGGGCGCCGTGGTGCGCGCGCAGTACGAGGAGCAGCTCGGCTGGGCCAAGGACGAGGGCGTCGACTTCGTCATCGCCGAGACGAACGACTTCGTGGGCGAGGCGCTGATCGCCCTGGAGGTCTGCCAGGCGCTCGGCCTGCCGGCGATGGTGACGTTCGCCAGCGTCCAGCCGAGGGCGACCTACGACGGCTACGGCTACGCGGAGGCGTGCAGGGTGCTCGCCGACGCGGGCGCCGACATCGTCGGCCTGAACTGCTCGCGCGGCCCGCAGACGATGCTCCGGCTGCTGCGCGAGCTGCGCGCGGCGGTCGACGTGCCCCTCGCCGCTCAGCCCGTCCCCTACCGGACCACCGACGCGGTCCCGGCCTTCGAGTCGCTGACGGCCCCGGACGGCCGCCGGCTGTTTCCCCTGCAGCTGGAGTCGTGCCAGTGCACGCGCTTCGAGCTCGCCGACTTCGCGCGCGAGGCCAAGGCGCTCGGCGTCGACTACGTCGGCATCTGCTGCGGCGGCGGGCCGCATCACGTTCGCGCGATGGCCGAGGCGCTCGGGCGCGAGACGGCCGCCAGCCGCTACTCGCCGGCGCTCGAGCTGCACCCCGTGCTCGGGGAGCCCGCCGCGGGCCACGAGGTCATGGGCGACTGGGGCGCCACGGTCGCGTGACGGGCCGGCCGCGGTCAGCCCTCCAGCACCTCGCCGTCGGCGACCTCGCGCGGGCCCTGCACGACGACGGAGCCGCGCACGACGACGTCGCGGCCGAACGTCACGTCGCCCTCGACGGTCAGCGCCTGCGCGCCCACGAGTGACGGCGCCCCGGCCGGGAAGCGCTCGTCGAAGTCGCGGATGAGCTTGTAGGCGTCGTCGAGCTCGACGAGCGGGGCGACGCCCTCGCGCGACGCGTCGAGCACGAGCCGGCCGTCGTCGGCGAGCGTGTAGGCGTCCGAGCGCAGGACGAGCAGGTCGCTCGTGGCCTTGACCGCCACGAAGCGCTCGCGCGGCACCCGCAGCGCCGTGGCGCCCTCGAAGACGCCGAGCGCCGAGCCCATCGCCGTCTCGATCTGGATGACCTCGGGCGAGGCCTTGTCCCCCGGGTCGACGGTCTTGGCGTTGACGATCATCGGCAGGCCGAGGACGTCCCCGCGCTCCTCGAGCACCCGGGCGAGCGCCTCGAGGTCGACCCACAGGTTGTTCGTGTTGAAGAAGCGGTGGCGCTCCGTGTCCTGGAACGCGTCGACGTCGTCGTCCGGCGTCTGGGCGATCTCGCGCAGCACCAGGCCGCCGCCCTCGGCGCGGCGCGCGAGGTGGCCGCCCTTGCGGTCGGCAGTGGTCCGGTCGGCCGCCTCCATCGCGAACGGCGCGCCCGAGCCCGCGAACCAGGCGAGGATGCGGGGTTCGAAGGTCGCGCCGAGGTTGTCGACGTTGGAGACGAACGCGTAGCGGTAACCCTCGTCGAGCAGCCGCTCGAGCACGCCGGAGCTCTGCAGCGCCGTGTAGAGATCGCCGTGGCCGGGTGGGCACCACTCCAGCGCCGGGTCGGCCGGCCACTCCACCGGCGTCAGGTCCTCCGCGAGGAGCTTGGGCTCGCGGTTCTGCACGAAGTCGAGCGGGAGGTCGGCCTCGAGGTCGTCGTAGTCCCCGAGCGCGTCCAGCGACGCGTCGCGCGTGGCGAAGGAGTGCATGAGCAGCAGCGGCAGCCGGGCGCCCGTGGCCTCGCGCAGGGCGAGTACCTGGCGCGCGGTGACGTCGAGGAACGTCTTGCCGTCGGAGACCTCGAGCAGCGACTTCGGCCCCGTCATCCCCATGCTCGTCCCGAGGCCGCCGTTGAGCTTGACGACGACCGCCCGGTCGAGCAGGTCACGGTCGACCGCCTCGTCCGGCAGGTCGTCGAAGTCGTCGAGGGAGTCCACCGGCTCGAGCTCAGTCTCCGGCATGAGCCCCGTCTCCCCGGCCTCGAGCTGGCGGTAGTAGGACTCGAAGGTCGCGACCGCGGCGTCCGCGAGCCCCTCCCGCCGCATCTTGTCCAGACTCCGCCGCAGGCCGTCCTCGCTCATGCTCGGCAACCCTAGGGGTGCGTTTCACCCCCAGGACGTCCGGTACGCCCGTTGGTCGTCCGTCATGGCGTCGACCGAGACGCCGAGCGCCCGGAGCTTCAGGCGCGCGACCTCGGCGTCGACGTCGGCCGGCACGGGATGCACGCGCGCGTCGAGCTCGCCCGCCGCGCGCACGAGGTGCTCGACCGCCAGGGCCTGCAGGGCGAAGGACATGTCCATCGTCTCGGGCGGATGCCCCTGGCCGGCGGCGAGGTTGACCACCCGCCCGGCGGCCAGGAGGTTCAGCCGCCGGTCGCCGAGATCGAACTGCTCGACGAGGGGCAGCACCTCCTGCGCCCCGCCGACGGCCGCAGCGCGCAGGTCGGCGAGCGAGATCTCGACGTCGAAGTGGCCCGCGTTGGCCAGGACGGCGCCGTCCTTCATGCGCGCGAAGTGCTCCGCGCGCAGCACGTCGCGCGAGCCGGTGACGGTCACGAAGACGTCCCCCACGGCCGCCGCGCCGAGCGCCGGCATGACGCCGAAGCCGGCCATGCGCGCCTCGAGGGCGCGCACCGGGTCGACCTCGCAGACGACGACCTGGGCGCCGGCGCCGCGGGCGCGGTCGGCGATCCCGCGGCCGGTGAGCCCGTAGCCGAGCACGACGAGCGTCTTGCCCGCCAGCAGGAGGTTCGTCGCGCGCAGGATCCCGTCCAGCGTCGACTGGCCCGTGCCGTAGTGGTCGTTGAAGAGCCGCTCCGTGCGGGCCTCGTTGACGGCGATCACCGGGCACGCGAGTCGGCCCTCGGCTTCCAGCCGCCGGACGCGCACGAGGCCGGTGGTCGTCTCCTCCGTCCCGCCCAGCAGGCCGTCCGTACGGCCCGCGGCGTGGAGGAAGCCGATGAGGTCGGCGCCATCGTCGAGCGTCACGTCCGGGCGCTCGGCCACCGTGGCGGCGACCTGCCCGGCCGCCTCGTCGGCGTCCTCCCCACGGCGGGCGTGGACGCTGACGCCCGGGGCGGCGAGCGCGGTCACCACGTCGTCCTGGGTGGAGAGCGGGTTGGCGGCGCACAGCGCGACCTCGGCGCCGCCGGCGGCGAGCGTGCGCACGAGGTTGGCCGTCTCGGCCGTCACGTGCAGGCACGCTGCGACGCGGACGCCCTCCAGCGGCCGCTCGGCGCCGAAGCGCTCCGCGAGGGAGCGCAGAACGGGCATCTGCCCGTCGGCCCAGGCGATGCGGGCCTCGCCCGCATCGCCCTGGCCCCGGCGGCTAGTACCGGTAATGGTCCGGCTTGTACGGGCCGGCGACGGGCACGCCGATGTACGCGGCCTGCTCGTCGGAGAGCTGGGTCAGCTTGACGCCCAGCGCGTCGAGGTGGAAGGCCGCGACCTTCTCATCGAGGTGCTTGGGCAGCACGTAGACCTGCTTGGAGTACTCCTCGTTCTTCGTCCACAGCTCGATCTGGGCGATCGTCTGGTTGGTGAACGAGTTCGACATCACGAAGGACGGGTGGCCCGTCGCGTTGCCGAGGTTCAGCAGCCGGCCCTCGGAGAGCAGGATGATCGAGTGGCCGTCGGGGAAGCGGTACTCGTCGACCTGCGGCTTGATGTTGATGTGCTCGATGCCGTCCCAGCGCTCCAGGGCGACGACCTCGATCTCGTTGTCGAAGTGGCCGATGTTGCCCACGATCGCCTGGTGCTTCATCCGGCTCATGTCCTCGGCCGTGATGATGTCCTTGTTGCCCGTGGCGGTGATGAAGATGTCGGCGGTCTCGACGACGTCCTCCAGCCGCAGCACCGGGTAACCCTCCATGGAGGCCTGCAACGCGCAGATCGGATCGACCTCGGTGACGACGACCTTCGCGCCCTGGCCGCGCAGCGACTCGGCGCAGCCCTTGCCGACGTCGCCGTAGCCGAGCACGACGCAGGTCTTGCCGGAGATCATGACGTCGACCGCGCGGTTGATGCCGTCGATCAGCGAGTGGCGGCAGCCGTAGAGGTTGTCGAACTTCGACTTGGTGACGGAGTCGTTGACGTTGATGGCCGGGAACAGCAGGTCGCCGGTCTCGGCGAGCTGGTAGAGCCGGTGCACGCCGGTGGTGGTCTCCTCCGTCACGCCCTTGATGCCGTCGGCGATGCGCGTCCACTTCTGGCCGTCCGCGGCCAGCGAGCGCTGCAGCGTCTCGAGGATGATGCGGAACTCGTCGTTGTCAGCCGAGGCGGGGTCCGGCACGGCGCCCGCGCCCTCGAACTCCTTGCCCTTGTGCACGAGCAGGGTCGCGTCGCCGCCGTCGTCGAGGATCATGTTGGGACCGTCGCCACCCGGCCACGTGAGCATCTGCTCCGTGCACCACCAGTACTGCTCGAGCGTCTCGCCCTTCCAGGCGTAGACCGGCACGCCCTGCGGCTCCTCGGGGGTCCCGTGGGGACCGACGACGATCGCGGCGGCCGCATGGTCCTGCGTGGAGAAGATGTTGCACGAGCACCAGCGGACGTCGGCGCCGAGTTCGGTCAGCGTCTCGATCAGCACCGCGGTCTGGATCGTCATGTGCAGCGAGCCGGATACCCGCGCGCCCTTGAGCGGCTGGCTGTCGGCGAACTCGCGTCGCGTGGCCATCAGGCCGGGCATCTCGTGCTCGGCGAGCCGGATCTCCTTGCGGCCGAACTCGGCGAGGCCGAGGTCGGCGACCTTGTAGTCGGCGTCCGTCAGGACGTTCGGGGCGGTGGTGCTCATGGACTCTCCTAGGCGGCGGTGGTCGCGTGCTCGGCCGCGAGCTGCAGCAGCCGTTCGTGCTTGGCCTGCTCCCAGCGCAGCCAGTCGCTGGCGGGAACGTCGGCGGGACGCTCGGGCTCGGCCTCCAGCCACCCGTCCGTCGCGGCGCGCAGGCGCGGTTCCTCGCGCAGGCGCAGGGCGAAGGCCAGGTCCGAGAGGCCCACGCCGTGCTCGTCGAGCAGCTCGCGCAGGGTGCGCAGCCGCTGGAGCTCGGCGGGTCCGTAGAGGCGGTAGCCGGCGGTGGAGCGCTGGGGCTCGATGAGTCCCACGCGCTCGACGTAGCGCAGCATGCGCGAGGACCATCCGGTCGTCGCTGCCGCCTCGTGGATGGTCAGGGCGTCCATCTCCGGCACAGCCTAGCGAAACCTTGACACAGTTGTGTCAGGGTTGGCGCGGCACGCGCCGCATGGCGGGAGCCTCGGCGGCGGACGGGGGCCCCGGCGGCGGACGGGCGAGCCCCGCGCGCGCCCGGACCCACCCGGCGGCGGCGGACGGTGGCGCCTCCGGCGCTCCGCGGTCCACGAGGCTGACCACGTCGCCCCGAACGTCACGTGGGGTGACCGGCGCACCGCATCGGATCGCCGGCCGCGCCGCGTCGGCCGCCGAGCGGGGTGGTGCGGACGGTGAACCCGCGCACCGGCGCGTCGGGTCGCGCCGCGCGGACGTTGGTCGTAGGGTCCGGGCATGGCCACCGGGGCCGAGCTCATCGTCGCCGAGCTGCGCAGGGCGGAGGTCGAGCTCGTCTTCGGGCTTCCGGGGGTGCACAACCTCGCGCTGTGGGAGGCGTTGCGGGAGTCCGGCGTCCGCCTCGTCGGCGTCCGCCACGAGCAGGCGGCGGCCTACGCGGCCGACGGCTACGCGCGGGCGACGGGCCGGCTCGGCGTCGCGCTGACCACGACCGGGCCGGGCGCGGCGAACACCCTCGCCGCGGTCGGCGAGGCCTGGGCGTCGCGCTCCCCGGTCCTCGTCATCGCCACGGACATCCCCACCACGCTTCGGCGCCGCGGCGTCTACCGCGGCGTGCTGCACGAGACGGAGGACCAGGCCGCGATGTTCGCGCCGGTGGTCAAGGCCGCCTTCCGCGAGCCGGAGCAGATCGGCGAGGCGATCGCCGCCGCCACGGCCGTGCCGCAGCGGCCCGTGTACCTCGAGGTGCCGACCGACCTGCTCCGGGCACCGGCGGGCGAGGGCTCGCCGGCCCCCGACGTCATCGCCCCGGCCCTGCGGCACGCCGGCCCCGCCGGAGGGGCCGACGGTGAGGCGGCGCGGGCGGTGCAGCGCGCCGAGCGACCGCTCGTGTGGGTCGGCGGGGGCGCCCGGGACCGCGGCGACGAGGTCGTGGAGCTCGCCGAGCGCCTCGGCGCGCCGGTGATCGAGACCTACGGCGCGCGGGGCGTCATGCCGCTCGGCCACGCGCTGCGCGTCGGCTTCCCGCCGCACGTGCCGGCGGTCGGACGGCTGTGGGACGGGGCGGATCTCGTGGTCAGCGTCGGATCCGACCTGGACGGGATGAACACCCAGAACTGGGCCATGCCGCAACCGTCCCGGCTGATCGCCGTCAACCCCGATCCGGAGGATGCGGCCAAGAACTACGAGGTCGAGCTGGTGGTCGAGCGGTGTGGCGAGGTGCGGGGCGAGGGCGAGCCGTGGGCGAACCTGGGCGCCGTGCGCGCCGAGGCCTGCCGGGAGCTGGACGCCGACGGCCTGGGCTTCCTCGACGCCCTCGCCCACGCGCTCCCGGCGGACGCGATCGTCGTGTGCGACATGTGCATCCCCGGCTACTGGGTCGGGGGCTTCCGGTCCTTCGCCGGCCCGCGCCGGCTCCTGTATCCCGTCGGCTGGGGGACGCTCGGGTTCGGGTTCCCGGCCGCGGTCGGGGCCGCGCTCGCCGGCCACGACGCGCCGACGGTGGCACTGTGCGGCGACGGCGGATTCCTGTTCGCCTGCGGCGAGCTCGCCACCGTCGCCCAGGAGCGGATCCCGCTGACCACGGTGATCGTCGACGACGGCGGTTACGGGATGCTGCGCTTCGACCAGGACGAGGCGGGGGTCGAGCGCTTCGGCGTCGACCTCCAGACGCCGGACTTCGCGGCGCTGGCCCAGGCCTTCGGTGTGCGCGCCGAGACCGTCCACGACCTGGGCGACGGCCTGGGCGAGGCCCTCGCCGAGCACGTCGCCGATCCGGCGCCGAGCGTGCTCGTCGTCGAGGCGGAGGCGCTCGTGCCCCCGCCGACGACCTCGCCGCAGTGGTACCGCCGGAGCCCGCGCTAGGCGATCCAGGCCGGCACGCCACGGTCCGTGCCGTCCGGCAGCAGCGCCCGCCCGCCGGACCGGCCGGCCACGAGGGCCGCGAAGCCGTCCGCGGCGTCCGCCATGACCCGACGTGGCACACCGGCCGGCAGTACGACGGTGTCGCCGGTGCGTATCCGGCGGGCACCGTCCTCGAGATCGAACGTCGCCGCCCCGGCGACTGCGGTCCAGACCTGCTCCACGTCGAAGCGGTGCGCCGGCCCCTGCGCGCCCGGCGCCATCTCCACGCGCCAGACCGCGAGCGAGCGACTGGCGCCGAGCGTCGGGGAGGCGAGCGTGTGCATCACGGCGTTGGGCGTCTCGGTCCGGCGGACGTCGGCTTGCGAGACGACAGGCATGGCGGTTCTCCGTTGATAGACAATGAGATTGTCGATATAGACAACCAGGTTAACTACTATCGGTCAAGTGTCCGACCGCCCGGCCCACGAGCTGCCCCTGTTGCTGCTGACCGGGTTCCGCTCCCTGATCGACGGGCTCCACGACCGCCTCGCCGACGAGGGCCATCCGGACGCCCGCCCGATCCACGGGTTCGCGATGCAGGCGATCGGTCCGCACGGCACGACGGCGGCCGGGCTCGGCCGGACGCTCGGAGTCAGCAAACAGGCGGCCGGCAAGACCGTCGACGGCCTCGTCGCGCTCGGCTACGCCCGTCGCACGCCGGATCCCGGCGACGCCCGCCGCAAGCGCATCGAGCTGACGGCCCGCGGCGAGGACTGCCTGCGTCGCTCGGCGCGGATCTTCGGCGAGCTGCGGGCAGCGTGGGAGGCCCGAATCGGCGCGGAGCGCGTCCGCACGCTCGAGGCGGATCTCGCGACGCTCGTTCGCGACGAGCGCGCGCGGATCGACCTGCCCGGCTGGCTCGGCTAGCGGCGGGGCCCCGGCTTGCGAGTGCTGCGCCGCTCCTCGAGGCGCTTGCGCCCGGCGGCGGCCGCCACAAGGCCCTTCTCGCGGGCCTGGGCGATCCGGCGCTTGCCCTCCGGCGACTGCGCGTAGCGAACGGCGTGGCGGAGGGTCCGCTGGCCGGACGGGGTCTTCGCCCAGGCCATCGCCCGGTTGATCGCGCCGCGCATCAGAGCCGGAAGCCCCCCTCGTGCTCGATCGCGGCGTTGTCCATCTGGGCCTTCTGGAGCTTGCCCGCGTAGTCCCAGTTCATCGACTGCCAGCGGGTGAACTGGTCGAGCACCCAGATGCCGCTCTGGCGCGAGCCGTTGCCCGACTTGCCGTTGCCGCCGAAGGGCAGGTGCGCCTCGGCGCCGGACGTCGAGTTGTTCACGGACACCATGCCGGCGGTGATCCGCTCGCGGAAGCGGAAGGCGTGCAGGGCGTTCGTCGTGTAGATCGACGACGAGAGCCCGTAGCCGTGGCGATTGGCGAGCTCCATCGCCTCGTCGAAGTCCGAGAACGTCGCCACGCCGACGATCGGCCCGAACGTCTCCGTCCGGTAGAGCTCGTCCTCGAGGGTGACGCCGTCCACGAGCGTCGGGTGGTAGAAGAGCCCGCTCTCGGCCCCACCCACCCCGCCGACGAAGCCGTCCCACGGCGCGTCGGCGCCGATGCGCCCGCGGTGGTCGGAGCCGAGCACCGTGTGGTGGTCCTCGATCAGGCCCAGCCAGTCCTCGAAGCGCTCGGCGAACTTCTCGTGGATCATCGGCCCGTAGAGGACGTCCTGCGTCGGGTCGCCGATCCTCGAGGCGCGCAGGGCGGCGTCGAGCTTCGAGACGAACTCGTCGTGGATCGACGCGTGCACGATCGCGGTGCCGAGCGACGTGCAGCGCTGGCCGGCCGTGCCGAAGCCGCCGAACAGGGCGCCCTCGACCGCGAGATCGACCTCGGCGTCCGCCATGACGACCATCGGGTTCTTGCCGCCGAGCTCGAGGCACGGCGACTGCACGTGCCGGCCGCAGAGCGCGCCGATCTCCGCACCGACGGCGCTCGAGCCGGTGAAGCCGACCTTGTCCACGAGCCCGGCGTCGAGCGCCTGTTCCAGGCCGGAGAAGGTCTGCTCGCCGTCGGCGTGCACGAGGTTGAGCACGCCACCGGGGACGCCGCCGGCGTGGAAGAGCCGGGCGAGCGCGTCGCCGCACGCGGCGGCGTACTCCGCCGGCTTCCACACGACGGCGTTGCCACAGAGGATGGCCGGGACGAGGTACCACGACGGGACGGCGACGGGGAAGTTGCCCGCGGTGATGATCGTCGCCACGCCGACCGGGACGCGGAAGGTGAACAGCTGCTTGTCCGGCATCTCGGACGGCACGGTCTGCCCGTAGAGCCGGCGGCCCTCGCCGACGAAGAAGTCGCAGGTGTCGACGATCTCCTGGACCTCGCCGAGCGCCTCGGCGTAGGGCTTGCCGATCTCGCGGGTGACGATCTGCGCGAGCGCCTCCTGGTTGGCCTCGACGAGCCGGCCGACGTTGGCGATCACCCGACCGCGCGCGGGAGCCGGAACGGCGCGCCACGCGGCCTGCGCCGCCCGTGCCGCGCTCGCGGCGTCGACGACCGTGGAGGCGTCGCCGAGCAGGATCTCGGCGACGGTGTCGTCGAGCTGGGCGGGATTCGTGGAGCGGAGGCGGCCGCCGGGCGCGTCGTCGCGCGAGCGGCCGTCGACGATGGAGGCGATGGTGCGCGCCTCGGTGGCGACGGCGGACATGGCCGACACGCTACCGGGAGCCCTAAGGCCTCCCTGAGGCCGGCTAAGGGACGGCCCCGGCCTATCCGCACCACCTGCCCGATGTGGCGCCGGAGCCTCAGCCCCAGGATGACAAGTGTGACCCAGCCCTCCCGGAACGGAGACGCAGACCATGCACTCGAACCTCACCGCGCACCTCGCCCACGCCCGCCAGGCGGACATCGCCCGGGCGGCGCACCGCCGCCCGGACCGTGGCCGCTTCGCCTCCTGGCGGCTTCGGAGGACCATCCGGCGCCGTCACCGTCCAGCCGCGGCGGGGCGTGGGATGATCCACGGGTGGCGACACGGGTCACCAGCACGCGGTTCGTAGGGCGCGAGACCGAGCTCGGCGAGCTCCGCGCCGCGCTGGCCGAGGCCCGCGCCGGCCGCCCGGGCCTGGCCTTCGTGGCCGGCGAGTCCGGGGTCGGCAAGACGCGCCTGGTGGCCGAGCTCGAGGCCGGCGCGGTCGCCGACGGCGTTCGCGTCCTGCACGGCGACTGCGTCGACCTCGGCGAGGGCGAGCTGGCCTACGCACCGCTCTCCGCCGCCCTGCGCCCGCTCGCGCGGGGACACGATCCCCTCCTCGACGACCTCTCCCCAGGCGGCCGGGACGCCCTGGCCGGCGTGCTCCCCGGGCTGGGCGCGGCGGACGTGCGCCGCGCCCAGCCCGATGAGGCCGAGGGCGCTCGCGCCCGGCTCTTCGAGGCGCTGCTGGAGCTCCTCGACCGGCTCGGCGAGGACGACGGCCTGCTGCTCGTCGTCGAGGACCTGCACTGGGCCGACCGCTCCACCCGGGCCTTTCTGACCTTCCTCGCCGCCGCGCTGCTCGGCGAGCGGGTGCTCGTGGTCGGCACCTACCGCGCGGACGAGCTGCACCGCCGGCACCCGCTGCGCCCGCTGCTCGCCGAGCTCGAGCGCTCGCCCTGCGTCCGCCGGCTCGAGCTCGCCCGCCTCACCCGCCCCGAGCTCGCCGAGCAGCTCGCCGGCATCGTCGGGGACGCCCCGGCCGACGAGCTGCTCGACCGCCTCTGGCGCCGCTCGGAGGGCAACCCGCTCTTCGCGGAGGAGCTGCTGGCCGCCGGGACCGACGGGCGCGGGGCCGCGCCCCCGACGTTGCGCGACGCGCTCATGCTGCGCATCGAGCGCCTCTCCCCGGCCGCGCAGGAGGCCGTCGGGACGGTCGCCGTCGGCTCGCGCCTCGAGCACGCGACGGTCGCGGCCGTCGCCGAGCTGGATCCGGCGAGGTTGCGCAGCGCGCTGCGCGAGGCCGTCGCGGCACAGATCCTCGTCGTCGACGACTGCGGCCGCTACGCGTTCCGCCACGCCCTGCTGCGCGAGGTCGTGCTGGACGACCTGCTCCCGGGCGAGCGGGCCGACGCCCACCTGCGCCTCGCCCGTGCGCTCGAGGCCGAGGCCCCGACCGGGGCCCAGGCGCTCGCCGAGGTCGCGTACCACTTCGCCGCCGCCGGGGAGCAGACGGCCACCCTGCGCGCCTCCGTGGTGGCCGGCATCGCCGCGGAGCGCGTCCACGCCTACGGCGAGGCCGGCGTCCTCTACGAGCGGGCGCTCGAGCTGTGGGACCGGGTCCCGGACGCCGAGGCCCAGGCCGGCGTGGACCGCGTCGACCTCCTCCGCGGGGCCGCCCACTGCTTCCGGACGATCCACGACCCGGGGCGGGCCGCGACCCACCTGCGCGCCGCGCTCGCGGAGGTCGACGAGGCGGCCGAGCCGCTGCGCGCCGCCCGGGTGCTCGAGCGCCTCGGCGCGGTGCAGTGGATGCTCGGCCAGCTGGCGGAGTCGCGCGCGTCCAAGGACCGCGGCCTCGAGCTGCTCGGAGACGGCGGGCCGCGGGCCGAGCGAGCGGCGATCCTGGCCACGACCGCGAAGGAGCTCATGCTCTCCTCGCGCTACCGGGAGGCGACGACCGTGGCGCGCGAGGCGCTCGCCGAGGCCCGCGCGGCCGGGGCGGCACAGCCGGAGATCCGCGCGCTCGACGCCCTCGGCATCGCCCTGACGTCGACGGGCGAGCCCGGCGAGGGCCTCGAGCTGCTGCGCGAGGCGATCAGGCTGGCGGCGGGCGAGGACATGCCGATGACGATGCTCACGAGCTACTCGAACCTCTCGGACGCCTCGACGATCGCCGGCCGCCTCGACGACGGCCGCGACGTGGCGCAGGAGGGCATCGCGGTGGCCCGGAGCCTCGGTCACGAGAGCCGCTGGCTGCAGCTGCAGGCCGCCGAGCTCGCCCTGCTGGCCGGCGACTTCCAGGCTGCCGCCGCGGCCATGCCCGACCGCAGCCGTCGCTCCATGCGCGGCACGTTCCTCAACGACTCGCTCCGGCGGGCCGACCTCGCGCTCGGGCGCGGCGACCACGACGCCGTTGCGGACCTGCTGGCCGAGACCGCCGAGCTCGCCGCGGAGTCCCGCCAGCCGCAGTTCATCGGGCCCTACGCCGTCGAGGCGGCGGAGCTCGCCCGGCGGGCGGGCGACCTCGAGGCCGCGCGAGACGCGATCGACGACGGCCTGGACCGGATCGAGCTGTGCTCCGACGACGCCGCCCGGGTGGCCATGGTCGCCGCCATGGGTGTGCGCGTGGAGGCCGACGCGGCGCTGCGGGCCTCGGATCTCGGCGACGCCGAGGCCGAGCGCCTGGCCGGCCAGCGGGCGGAGGACCTGTTCGCGCGCGTCGAGGCCATCGCCGCCGCTGGGCAGCCCGTCGAGGGTGCCCGGCTCGGCGCGGCGCGCGCCGCCGCCGCGCGCGCCGCCGGCGCCGACGACCCGGACCTCTGGACGGCCGCCGCCGACGGCTGGGCCGCGCTGGGCTACCGCTACGACGCCGCGCTCGCCCGCCTCGGCGCGGTCGAGGCGCGGCTGGCTGCCGGCGAGCGGGACGCGGCCGCCGGGGAGGCCGCCACGACGCTCGCGGAGGCGCTCGCGATGGGCGCCGACTGGCTCGCCGACGAGGTCGCCGGCCTCGCCGCGCGCGCCCGCCTGCGGCTGGAAGCCGAGGACGATCCGGCGACGGCGGACGGGACGACGGCCGCCGCGGCCGACGAGGACCCCTTCGGCCTGACCGCGCGCGAGCGCCAGGTGCTCGAGCGGCTCGCCGCGGGCCGGACGAACCGCGAGATCGGCGCGGAGCTGTTCATGGCGGAGAAGACCGCCAGCGTCCACGTCTCTCGCATCCTCGCCAAGCTCGACGTCCGCTCCCGCACCGAGGCGGCGGCCGTCGCGCACCGCCTCGGGCTGACCTGACGGCTCAGAGGGCGGCCTTGAGCCGCTGCAGCGCGGGGATCGCGACGGGATCGACGCCCTCGAGCACCGCGAGATAGATCGACGCGAGGTCCCCCAGATGGACGAGCCGCAAGAGCCGCTCCGTCCGGCTCGCGCCCGTCGTGGGGATCCGCACCGCGCCCCCGACGATCTCGGCGGTGAGGTCGAAGCGGCGCAGGGTGCGCGGGTCCGTGTCGACGGGGTCCTCGAGGAAGATCGGCGTCAGCGGGACGTCGCTGCCCCACCCCTCGATCTCGTTGTGGTCGGCCTCGGGAAGCTCGGACCAGAAGGCCGGGCGGTTGGCGTTCTCGTTGACCTGGCACTTCAGGCGGTAGGCGGCGGCGACGGTCAGGCCCGCGCCGTAGACCACGGGGACACGGCCCAGCAGCGCGCGCGCAAGCACCTTCGGCTCGGCGTCGGTGGCGGCGTCGGGGCCCCACGCGCCGGCCAGCGGCGCGATCGCCTCCGCAGCCGCCTCCACCTCCGTGGCGAGCGAGGGCGCGACGCCGGCGAGGGCCGCGACCTCGAGGGCGACGACGGTCGCATAGCCCACCGCCGCCCGCGGCTGGAAGCCCGCCGGCACCGGGATCACGGGTACGCCGGCCTCGCGGGCGCGCTCCACGAGCGGCCCGCCCGTGGAGCAGACGATCCGGCGGGCCCCCCCCGCCGGCGCCGCAACCCACCCCGCGAGGGTCTCCTCCCTGCTGCCGGAGTAGCTCGAGAGCAGGACGGTCCAGTCCCCGTCGACCCAGCCCGGGAGCGCGTAATCGCGGGCGAGCACGAACGGCGCCCGGGCACGGTCCCCGAGCGCCGCTCGGGCCAGGGCGCCCCCGACGGCCGAGCCGCCCATGCCCGCGACGACGAGGCCGGACGAGCCACCGCGCGAGATCCCGGCGGACTCCACCCGCCACAGCGCGTCGCGCAGGTGCTCGGCCAGGCCGAGCGTCTCGCGCAGCTGCCCGGTCGGATCGGCCGCGGCGACCGCGGCGGCGTCCAGCGGGCCGCCCATCTCAGAAGCGCAGGGCGCCGTCGGGGATCTCGAGGCCCGGGAACAGCCGCGCGCCGTGGGCGACCACGCAGTCGCGCCCGACGCGCACGCCGTCGCCGACGATGGCGTGGCCCTCGACGACCGTGCCGTCGCCGATCGTCGCCCCGGCGGCGAGCACCGCGTCGCGGACGACGCAACCCTCGCCGATCGTCGCGCCGGCGAGCACGACCGAGCCCTCCACGACGCTCCCGGCCCCGAGGGTCACGCCGGCCTGCAGCACGGCGCGGCCGCCGACCTGGGCGCCCGCGCCGATCCGGCAGCCGGCTTCCACGAGCGCCGCCGGCACGATGCGGCCGTCGTTGACGACGTCGTCGGCGATCCGGACGAAGTCCGGCCCGAGGCGGTCGGCGACGGCGCTGGCGACCGTCCCCTCGAGCAGGTCGAAGCTCCCCTCGAGGTAGCGGTCCGGGGTGCCGATGTCCAGCCAGTAGCCCGAGCCGACGTGGCCGTAGAGCCCCTCCCCCACGAGCCGCGGGAACACGTCGCGCTCGATCGAGGCCGGCGTGTCGGGCTCGAGCAGCTCGAGCACCCGCCGCTCGAGCACGTAGGCGCCCGCCGAGATCGTGTCGAGGCCGGCCGCCTCCGCCGCGGACGGCTTCTCGAGGAAGGCCTCCACCGCTCCGTCCGCGCCGGTGCGCACGAGCCCGAAGCTCGACGGGTCCGCGACCCGGGTGAGCATGAGCGTCCCCGTGGCGCCCGTCGCCTCGTGCTGGGCGAGCTGGGCGGTGAGGTCCAGGTCGGTCAGGGAGTCGCCGTTGAGCATGAGGAAGCGCTCGTCGAGCAGATCCTCGGCGAACTTCAGCCCGCCGCCGGTGCCCAGCGGCCGCGGCTCCTGCACGTAGCGGATCCGCGGGCCGTTCCCCTCGCCCTCCCCGAGCACGTCGCGCACGGCCTCGGCCATGAAGCCACACGACATGATCACGTCGTCGACACCGTGGCGGGCCAGCCACTCGAGCATGAAGACGATGAACGGTCGGTCGACGAGCGAGACGACCGGCTTCGGCGTGCCCGAGGTCAGTGGCCGCAGCCGCGTGCCCTCCCCGCCCGCGAGGATCAGCGCCTGCACGGCGTCAGGCCTCGATCGGGGCGCTCGGCCGGCCGATGCCCTCGTGCACGAGGCCGGCGGCCCGCACGGCGCCCGGGTCGAGGAAGTTGCGCCCGTCGACGAGCAGCGTGCCGCGCATCCGGGCCGCGACCTGCTCGAAGTCGAGCTCGCTGAACTCCGGCCACTCCGTGACGAGCACGACCGCGTCGGCGTCCTGCACGGCCTCGAGCGCCGAGTCGGCGTATGCCAGCCCCGAGATGAGCTTGGCCGCCTCGGTGGTGGCGACGGGATCGAAGGCCGCGACCTGCACCCCGTCGGCGAGCAGCCGGGCGCCGAGCACGAGCGAGGAGGCCTCGCGCATGTCGTCGGTGTTCGGCTTGAACGCGAGCCCGAGCAGCGCGATCCGCTTGCCCACGAGGGACCCGAGGTGCTTCTGGAGCTTCTGGATCACCCGCCGCTTCTGGAGCTCGTTGACCTCGATCACCGAGTTCAGCAGCTGGAAGTGATAGCCCGAGTTGCCGGCGAGCTGCTTGAGGGCGGTCACGTCCTTGGGGAAACAGCTTCCACCGAAGCCGATGCCGGCCTGGAGGAACTTCGGCCCGATGCGGTCGTCGAGACCCATGCCGCGGGCGACCTCGACGACGTCGGCGCCGACCTCGTCGCACACGTTGGCGATCTCGTTGATGAAGGAGATCTTCGTGGCCAGGAAGGCGTTGGACGCGAGCTTGATCATCTCCGCGGAGCGGACGTCGGTGCGCACCAGCGGCGCGTCGAGCGGCGCGTAGAGCCCGACGACGGCCTCGCCGGCCCAGTCGCCGTCGTCGCCCACCACCACCCGGTCGGGCGCGAGGAAGTCCTTGACCGCCGAGCCCTCCTTGAGGAATTCGGGGCAGGAGACGTAGGAGAAGCCGGTCTTGCCCGTCTCGGCGAAGCGGCGCCTGATCTGGTCGCCGGTGCCGGCCGGGACCGTGGACTTCATCACGAGCGCGTGGCTGTCGGACGGGGGCATGGCGTCCACGACGTTGAAGACCGCGGAGAGGTCGGCGTCGCCCGAGTAGGTCGGCGGCGTGCCGACGGCGACGAAGAGCAGGCGCGTGTGTTCCAGCGCGTCCTGGATCTCGGTGGAGAAGTGCAGCCGGCCCCGGTGAGCGGCCACGAGCTCCTCCAGGCCCGGCTCCCAGATCGGGATCCGGCCCGCCTCCAGGCCGCGGACCTTCTCTACGTCGATGTCGATGCACCAGACCTCGTGGCCGAGCTTGGCGAAGCCGGCGGCCGTCACCAGGCCGACGTAGCCGGTGCCGATCACGCCGATGGGCTCGCGGGGACCGCTCATGGGCGAGGCAGGCTATCTGGCGCCGACGCGCGTCAACGACCGCGCCGTGGCCACCATGCGCGAGTACGGCTGGGTGCGCTGCAGCGAGTTGGCGATCCAGTAGACGCCCCGCTTCGTCCGCCAGGCCACGAGCCGGACCTTCTTGCCGTCGTAGAAGACCTGGAGCTTGCGCTTGTCGACGCGAATCGTGTCGTGCGGGCCCTGCAGGATCGGCGGGTTGCGCCAGGTCGTGCCCTGCACGCCGAGGAACTCGCCGAAGGAGTCGACCCCGAGGTCGACGACGGCGCGGTAGGCGTCGTGGCGCTTGCCCGCCGCCTTGATCGTGTAGGTCCGCGGCAGGGTGTTGACGTAGCGGCCCGTGGCCGGCAGCAGGCTCGGGTAGTAGAAGGGGAAGTCGAGCCTGCGAGCCACCGAGATGGCCTGCGTCTCGCCTGCCGACTTGGCGTTCTGCATGCCGGCGGTGTTCTGCCAGCCGCGTGCCGTGCGCCGGCGGATGCGCCGCTTGCGGCGGCTCGTGGGCTCCGGCTTGGCCGCCTTGCGGCTCGTGACCTCCGTCCGCGGATGCATGAACTGGTCGACGGAGGCGTGGATCGCGGAGTCCGGCGCGGTCAGGTAGGAGCCGTCGTCGCCGAGCCGGCCGTCGCCGAAGGGCACCTGCTGCACGGGCTGGTCGGCCACGGCGAGGCCGAGCTTGAGCAGCGTGAAGATCTGCTTCTTCGAGCCCAGCGCCTTGTCCGTGCGCGTGTAGCGGCCGGCGATCCGCGCGAGCTTGAGCTTGTTGGAGAAGTTCAGGCGCTTGCGCACGCCCGGCTGGCGCAGGAGCTGGCGCACGAAGTCCTGCTGGCGGGCGCCCCGGATCAGGTCGTTGTCCGTGTGGCGGTAGCGCACGTAGTCCAGCGCGTCCTTGCCGCAGATCCGCTGGTAGCCCGGCTTGATGTTGATCGTCGCGTAGCCGCCGACGCCCCCGCGGGCGTTGTAGTAGCGGCGGTCGACGTCGATGAAGGAGCAGCCGAGGAAGTCGACCATGCGCCGGAAGCCCGTGAAGGAGACCTGGACCACGTGGTTGATCTTGAACGGCCGGCCGGGCCGCGAGAGCAGGCGCTTGACCGTCTTGGCGGTGAGGTTCGCGCCCCCGTTGGAGAAGGCGGCGTTGATCTTGTCCGGGATGGCGTAGCCGGGGATCTTGACCTTGAGGTCGCGCGGGATCGACATCAGGCTGATGGCATCCTGATCGGCGTTGAGCCGGGCGAGGATGATCGTGTCCGAGCGGGCGTCCTCGGTGAGCGTCTTGTCCGCCCCGAGCCGCTCGTCCGTGCCGAGGATCATGATCGTCTGCGGCTTGCCGGCCTCGGCGGGCGTGATCTCCTTGAGCTTGATCGCTCCGCCGTTTCTGACCTGCGCCGCCTCGAAGGCGCCCTGGACCTCGTCGATCTGCAGCAGCCCGACCGCGCTCACGGCCCCGGCGGTGAGCAGGGTGATGAACACGGCGGCGATGGCGCCGCGCTTCAGGACGCCCCGTCCGGGACGGGGCGGGGGCTCCACCGGCTCCGGCGTCATGCCCGCCAGTCCTCGACCGCGCGCAGCCCCGGCGCCGCTTCCGTCTCCGACAGGGCCGGCACGCGCTCCATGAACTCCACCAGCGCGCGGCGGTAGCGGCCCAGCGACGGGATCGAGACCCACTCCTCCGGGCCGTGGTGGCCACCGCCCTCGGGCCCGAACTCGACCGCGGGGACCCCCGCCTCGAGGAAGGAGATCGCGTCGGACGCGCCGTCGCGGCCGACGCTCACGGCCTCCGGCTGACCCGCCCGCCGCACGGCGTCGCACAGCGCGACGACGAAGGGGTTCGAGCGCGCGACCTGCGCGGGCGGGCGGATGAAGGTGCGGATGATCTCCACGTCGGGCATGGCGCGGACCTGCTCGAGGATCGCGCCGGGGTCCTGGCCGGGCAGGTAGCGGATGTCGATCGACATGATCGCCTCGTCGGGCACCTTGTTGACCGCGTCGCCGGCGTTGAGGCGGCCGAGGTTGATCGAGGGACGGTCGAACATCTCGGAGGACTCGCGCGCGAAGGGCAGGGACTCGATTCGCCGGAAGACGTCGATCGCCTTCAAGATCGCGTTGTCGCCGTCCCATGGCGTCGAGCCGTGCGCGGCGCGCCCGCGCACCACGACGCGGGCCATGCACACGCCCTTGGCCTGGACGCCGACGTGGAGGTTCGTCGGCTCGCCGGTGATCGCGAAGGCCGCGGTCAGGCCGCGCGCGACGAGCTCGTCGGTCGCGTGGCGGTCGAAGTCCTCGGACTCCTCGTCGGGCGCGCACACGAAGCGCACCTGGGCCCCCTGCAGCCGGGTCAGGTCGCGCAGGGCGCACATGATGGCGGCGAGACCGCCCTTCATGTCGTAGGCGCCGCGGCCGAGCAGCCGCTCGCCCTCGACCCGGGGGGCGAACTGGTCGGGAAAGCCCGGCACGACGTCGATGTGGCCGTGCAGGATGATCGCCGGGACGCCGGGCGTGGCGTCGCCGACCGTCGCCGTGAGCACCGGCAGGCCGTGGTAGTCCTCGGCCCGCACGTCGACGCCGTTGGAGTCCAGCCAGCCCTTGACGAACCCCGCCGCGGCCTTGATGCCGTCCGCGTGGGAGGTGTCGTAGGTGATCAGCCGCTCGGCCAGGCCCCGCTCGTCCATGCTGCGGTCAGGCTAGGGAGTGGACGACCGGCCGGCGACCGGCTCAGCCCTGGAGGATCTTCAGGAAGGCCTCGGCCCGGCGCTTGTCGCGCGCGGCGGTCTGGGCCTGATGCGAGCCCTCCTCGGCCTCCGAGAGCTCCTCGTCGGCGCGGCGGAGCTTGTCCTCCCACTCCGACCGGTCGAGGTCCTCCGGCTTGCCGGCCTCCTCGACGAGGATCAGCACCCGCGAGTCGCGCTGGATCTGCAGGTAGCCCTCGCCCTGGGCGAGCGTGAGCACGTCGGAGTCGGACTTGTAGAGCCGCAGCTCGGCCGGGTCGAGCATCGCGAGCATCGGCTGGTGGTGGGCCAGGATGCCGAGCGAGCCGATGGTCGTGCGCGTCGAGATCTGCACGACCTCGTCGTTGAAGACCTCGCCCTCGGGGGTGAGCACCTCGACCGGGAACGGCGTGGACGCCATCAGTCGTCGTCCCCGCCACGCGACTTCTTGTGGGCCTCCACCACGTCGTCGATGGAGCCCTTCAGCAGGAAGGTGCCCTCGGAGATCTCGTCGTGCTCGCCGTCGAGGATCTCGCGGAACGAGCGGACGGTCTCCGCGATCGGCACGTAGACGCCGGGGGTGCCGGTGAACGCCTCCGCGACGAAGAACGGCTGGGACAGGAAGCGCTCGATCTTGCGGGCCCGCTGCACCGCCACCCGGTCCTCGTCGGAGAGCTCGTCGATGCCGAGGATCGCGATGATGTCCTGCAGCTCGCGGTAGCGCTGGAGGACCGCCTTGACCTCGTTGGCGACGTTGAAGTGCTCCTCGCCGAGGATGTCGGGCTTGAGGATGGTCGACGTCGAGTCCAGCGGGTCCACGGCCGGGTAGATGCCCTTCTCGGCGATGCCGCGCGAGAGCACCGTCGTGGCGTTGAGGTGGGCGAACGTCGAGGCCGGGGCCGGGTCCGTGAGGTCGTCCGCCGGGACGTAGATGGCCTGCACGGACGTCACCGAGCCCTTGCGGGTCGAGGTGATGCGCTCCTGCAGCTGGCCCATCTCGGACTCGAGCGTCGGCTGGTACCCCACCTGCGACGGCATGCGGCCGAGCAGCGCGGACACCTCGGAGCCCGCCTGCACGAAGCGGAAGATGTTGTCGATGAACAGCAGGACGTCCTGCTCCTGCTCGTCGCGGAAGTACTCCGCCATCGTCAGCCCCGACAGGGCGACCCGCATGCGGGCGCCGGGCGGCTCGTTCATCTGGCCGAAGACGAGCATCGTCTTGTCGATGACGCCCGACTCCTTCATCTCGAGCCAGAGGTCGTTGCCCTCGCGCGAGCGCTCCCCGACTCCGCAGAAGGCCGACAGGCCGCCGTGCTCCTGGGCGAGATTGTGGATGAGCTCCTGGATGATCACCGTCTTGCCGACGCCGGCGCCGCCGAGCAGTCCGGTCTTGCCGCCACGGGCGTACGGCGCGAGGAGGTCGATGACCTTGATGCCGGTCTCGAACATCTCCTGCGTCGGGGTCAGGTCCGTCACCTCGGGCGCCGGGCGGTGGATCGGCCAGCGCTCCTCGACCTCGATGTCGCCCGCCCGGTCGATCGTCTCGCCCAGGACGTTGAAGATGCGGCCGAGGGTCACGTCGCCCACCGGAACGGTGATCGGGCCGCCGGTGTCGGTGACCTCCAGGCCGCGCGCCAGGCCGTCCGTGGAGTCCATGGCCACGCAGCGGACGCGGTCGTCGCCGAGGTGCTGCTGGACCTCGAGCACGATCGGCTCGTCGCCCTCGTCGCCCTCGTCGTGCGGTGAGCCCTCGGCGGTCGGGCGCTCGACGGTCAGTGCCGAGTAGATCTCGGGCAGCTGGTCGGGAAAGGCGACGTCGAGCACGACGCCCTGGATCTCCTCGATCCGGCCGACGTTGCGGCCCTCGTCCTGCTGCTCGTCGGTGTTCTCGGTATCGGTGACGGACATGCTTAGGCTCCTTTTCGGCCTGCGGTCCTCGCGAGCTCGGACCTCCGGACGACGTTACGGCCTGCGGTACGCCGCAGGCGGCGACCTTCGGACGACGTCACGACAGGCCCTCGGCCCCGGCGACGACTTCCATGATCTCCTGGGTGATGTCGGCCTGGCGCTCGCGGTTGAGCTGCAGCGTCAGGTCGTCGATGATGTCCGACGCGTTGTCGGAGGCGCTGCGCATGGCGGTCATGCGCGCCCCGTGCTCGGAGGCGGTGGACTCGAGCAGCGCCCGGAAGATCGAGATCTCGACGTAGTCCGGCACGAGCCGCTCGAGGATCTCCCCCGGCTCGGGCTCGTACTCCGTCAGCGCGGTGTGCCCCGAGTCATCCTCCTGCTCCTCCGACGTGTCGGACTGCAGGTGCTCGGCCTCCTGGACCGTGGCCTGCTGCATCGGCAGCAGCACCTCGTCGGTGACGTACTGGGTCATGGCCGACTCGAAGCGGTTGTAGAACAGCTCCATGCGGTCGAGCTCGCCGTCCGCGTAGGCGGCCACGACGTCGTCGGCGATGTCGCGGGCGTTGGCGTAGGACGGCCGGTCCGTGTGGCCGGTGTACTCGCCGCGGGCCTCGCGGCCGCGGAAGCTCAGCGACGAGACGCCGCGGCGCCCCGACGCGTAGAAGACGACCTCACGGCCCTCCCGCTCGTGCGCGACGGCGCTGCGCAGCGCGGCCCGCAGGACCTGCGAGTTGAACGCCCCGGCCAGGCCGCGATCGCCCGTCATGATCAGGATGCCGACCGTCCTGGCCTCCTCCCGTTCCTCGAGGACCGGGAGGTTGGGCATGTTCTCCGCGGCGTCGGCGGCCTGCCGCGTCATGCGCCGCACCGCATCCGCGTAGGGGCGCAGGTCGGCGATCCGCTGCTCCGCCCGGCGCAGCCGTGCGGCGGCGACCATCTCCATCGCGCGCGTGATCTTCTGCACGTTCTTGACGGAGCCGATCCGCTCCTTGACGTCCTTCTGGGCCATGGCGGGTGCCGGGCGCTAGCGCGCGGAGGCGCTCCGGGCCGCCGGCTCGTCCGAGTCGTCGTCGTCGCCCGACGAGTCGCCGTCGTCGTCGTCCCGCGACCCGGCCTCGTCGTCGGCCTCGCCGCGTGCCGCGCCGTCCGTGCGCTCCTCGCCGTCCTCGCCCTCGCCGCCCGACGCCTCGCTGCGCCCGCGCGAGGTGGCCGCGTCCTCGGCGTCCTCGGAGAGCGGCTGGCCCTCCTCGTCCAGGTCGTAGCCGAAGTCCTCGGCGAACTGCTTGATCGTGTCGTCGAGCGCGGACTGCGTCTCGTCGGACCAGTCGCCCTCGGCGACCTGCTTGAGGGCGTCGGACGCGTCGGAGCGGACCCGGTCGACGAGCTCGCGGTTGAACTCCTCCACCCGGCCGGCGTCGATGCGATCCGTGTAGCCGCGCGTGGCCGCGAAGATCACCGCGACCTGCTCCTCGATCGCCATGGGCTGCAGCTCGCCCTGGTTGAGCGTCTTGACCAGGCGCTCGCCGCGAGCCAGCGTGCGCTGGGTCTCCGGGTCCAGGTCGGAGCCGAACTGCGCGAAGGCCTCGAGGTCGCGGTACTGCGACAGCTCGGTCTTCAGCCGGCCGGCGATCTTGCGCATCGGCGTGATCTGCGCGTTGCCGCCGACGCGCGACACGGAGATGCCGACGTTGATCGCCGGGCGCACCCCGGAGAAGAAGAGCTTGGGCTCGAGGAAGATCTGCCCGTCGGTGATCGAGATGACGTTCGTCGGGATGTAGGCCGACACGTCGCCGGCCTGGGTCTCGATCACCGGCAGCGCGGTCAGCGACCCGCCGCCCTCGTCGTCGGAGAGCTTGCAGGCGCGCTCGAGCAGGCGCGAGTGCAGGTAGAAGACGTCGCCCGGGTAGGCCTCGCGACCCGGCGGGCGCCGCAGCAGCAGCGACATCTGGCGATAGGCGTAGGCGTGCTTGGTGAGGTCGTCGTAGACGAGCAGCGCGTGCTTGCCCTCGTGCAGGAAGTACTCGCCCATCGCGCAGCCCGCGTACGGGGCGAGGAACTTGATCGGCGCCGCCTCGTCGGCGGGGGCCGCGACGATGATCGCGCTGTCCAGCGCGCCGGCGTCCTCGAGCGTCTTGGCGATGCCGACGACCGTGGCCATGCGCTGGCCGATGGCGACGTAGATCGAGATGACGCCCGTGTTGCGGTTGTTGATGATCGTGTCCAGTGCGATCGCCGTCTTGCCCGTCTGGCGGTCGCCGATGATCAGCTCGCGCTGGCCGCGGCCGATCGGGATCATCGAGTCGATCGCCTTCAGGCCGGTCTGCAGCGGTTCCACGACGGGCTGGCGCTCGACGATGCCGGGCGCCTTGAGCTCGGCCGGCGCGAGCTTGGAGGTGTTGATCTCACCCTTGCCGTCGAGCGGGTTGCCGAGCGGGTCCACGATGCGGCCGAGCAGCTCGTCGCCGACGGGGACCTCGAGCAGGCGGTTCGTGCGCTTGACCGTGTCGCCCTCGGCGATCTTCGTCCAGTCGCCGAACAGCACGGCGCCGACGTTGTCGGACTCGAGGTTGAGCGTCAGGCCCGTCACGTCGTGCGGGAGGTCGAGCATCTCGAAGGACATGGCGCCCTCGAGGCCGTGGATGCGGGCGATGCCGTCCGCGACCGACAGCACGGTGCCGACCTCGGTGAGGTCGGTCTCGTCGGCGTCGAGGCCCTCGATGCGGGACCGGAGGATGGAGGTGATCTCGTCGGGCTTGATCTGCATGCGGGGAAGGTCCTTTCCAGGGAGGGCCGGGTCTAGCCGGCCTTCGCGACCTGGCGACGGAGGGTTTCGAGGCGGTTGCGCACGGAGGCGTCGAGCACGGTGTTGCCGACGCGCACGATGAGGCCGCCGAGGACGTCGGGATCGACCTGCGAGGACAGCTCGACCTGCTGGCCCGTCTGCTCGCCGATGCGGTCGCCGATCCGGCGGACGACGGCCTCGTCGAGCTCGACGGCCGCGGTGATCTCCACGGGCAGGAGGCGGTTCTCGGCCTCCCACAGGGCGTCGTACTCGCGCCGGATGCGCAGCAGCGCCGGCATCCGGTGGTTCTCCACGAGCAGGTCGAGGAAGTTCGAGACCAGCTCGTCGGCGCCCGAGACGGCCTTGTGCAGGCCGTCCTGCTTGTCCTCCGTGGTCAGGTAGGGCGAGAAGAAGAAGACCTGCAGCTCGTGGTCGGCCTCGAGGGCGTCGGCGAACTGGCCCAGCTGCTCGCGGACCTCGTCGAGCCGGTCGGCGGACTGCGCGGCCTCGAAGAGCGAGCGCGCGTAGACCGCGGAGAGCTCCTCCACCTAGCCCTCGCTCCCGTCGGTGCGCCCGCCGGCGCCGGCCCGGTCCCCGGCGAGGGCGGTGAAGTCGAGCTCGGAGAGCGCGTCCTCGACGAGGCGCTTCTGGTCGTCCTCGTCGAGCGCCATGCGGGTGACCTTCTCCGTGGCGAGGACGGTCAGGTCGGCGACCTGGTGGCGGATCTCGCCGACGGCCCGCGCGGTCTCCATCTGGATCTCGCGGCGGGTCTGATCCATCAGCTCCTCGCGCTTGCGCTTGGCGTCGGCGATCGCCTCGGCCTCCGTGTTCTCGCCCGTGCGCCGCGCGCGGGCGACGATCTCGTCGGCCTGCGAGCGCGCCTCGGACAGCCGGGCGCGGTACTCCGCGAGCAGCTCGTCGGCCTGCCGGCGGGTGCGCTCGGCCTGGTCGATGGACTCCTCGATCGCCTGCTGGCGCTTGTCGAGCGACTCGGCGATGCGCGGGAAGGCGTACTTGCCCAGGATGTAGAGGGAGATGACGAAGACCAGCAGGGTCCAGATCATCAGCCCGCCGTTGGGCGAGACGAGGTAGCTCCCGCTGGAGCCGGCGGCGAGGAGGACCGGGGCGGTCATCGGCCTAGAGGAAGAAGGCGATGAGGCCCGCCACGAGGCCGTAGAAGAAGCACGCCTCGGTGAGCGCGAAACCGAGCCACTGGATGGCGGTGATCTCGTCGCGCATCTCCGGCTGGCGGGTCACGGACTCGATCACCTTCCCGAAGATGATGCCGATGCCGACACCGGCGCCGACGGCGCCGAGGCCGCCGCCCACGCCCAGGGCGATCGCCTTGCCCGCGTCGGAGCCGGCCGACGCCTGGGCGAAGAGGTTGAGAAGGGTGGCGAGCACGATGGGAGGATCTCCTTGTTGGTCAGTGCCCCTCGGCGACGGCGCCGCCGAGGTAGATCGCGGACAGGGTGGCGAAGATGAAGGCCTGCAGGGTGGCGATGAGGCCGACCTCGAACATGAACAGCACCACGCCGAAGGGCAGCAGGAACCACCCGACGGCGGTGACGCCGAGCAGCACGGCCAGCCCGCCCGACATGAAGAGGATGATCAGGTGCCCGGCCAGGAGGTTCGCGAAGAGGCGGACGGTCAGCGAGATGAGCCGCATGAAGTTCGACACGAACTCCAGGACGAACATCGGGACGGCGGCCACGCCCGTGATCCCGGCGGGGATGAAGCTCTTCATGTAGCCGACGAAGCCCTTGGCGCGCAGGCCCTCGACGTTGAAGGCGACGAACACGAGCAGGGCGAGCAGCAGCGGGATGGAGACGTTGGCCGTCGCGGCGTAGAGCGCGAAGGCCGGGATCTGCAGCCCGAACACGTCGACCGTGTGCTCGGTGTTCGTCGGCAGCGGCAGGTAGCCGATGAGGTTCGAGAACCAGATGAAGAGAAACAGCGTGCCGAGCAGCGGGAACCACCTGCGAGCCATCTTCTCGTCCATGGCCCCGCGGGTGATGTTGTCGCGCATGAGCGCGAAGAGCACCTCGACTGCCGTCTGGGTCCGGTTCGGCCGCGCCTGCATCCGGTTGGCGACGTAGAGCATCGTCCCGACCGTCAGGACCGCGGCGATGAGCACGTAGAAGACGGCCTTGTTGATGTCCAGGGGCCCTGGCAGGTTGATCCACGTGTCGAGCTTGAACTCCGACTGCGGCTGGAACTCGTCGTTCTTGCCGTCCGAGCCGAAGACGATCAGCAGGAGGATGAGCACGAACGCGTAAGCCCCGAGGCCGCCGAAGACGAGCTTGCGCGTGGTGCTCACGGTGAGGAGGTCCTCTGGGGTCGCAGGATGACGGTCAGCACGAGGTAGATCGTGAAGGCCACGAGGACCAGCACGGCGGCGGTGAGACCGTCGCGGCGCTCCCCCAGAAGCCCGACGGCGAGGATGGTAAGGCCCGTGAGCCAGGCGCGCCCCATGACCCCCGCCAGGCCGATGCTCACGGCCGCCTTGGCGCTCTTCGCCGCGGCGGCGCGGGAGTCGAGGAACACGCCCACGAGGCGCTGGACGATCCAGACGGCGGCGCCCACGAGCCAGCCCAGCGCGGGCAGTCCCGCGAGGAGCGCGAAGGGCGTGAGGGCCACGACGAGCAGCACGTCGAGATAGCGAATCGACAGCGGGACGGCGGCGGCTGGCACGGGGGTGGAGACGGACATGGAGGGGACGGCCCGGGGCCGGTCCCCAGGGGCGGCGCAGTGTAGTGGACGCCGGGGGGTTTGTGACAACCTTGTGACACTTCACGGTGACGTCGCCGGGAAGGAGGAGCTTGCGACGACTGGACGGCGAAACCGTCTTCGGAGCCGGGCCGCCGGCCGGTCAGGCCACGTGGGCGGCGGCCGGCTCGGCCGCGGCGGGCGCCAGGCCGAACGCGTCGGCGAGCAACTCGTAGGAGCGCACTCGCGCGGCGGGGTCGTGCGTGATGGTCACGACGATCGCCTCCTGCGCGCCGTAGGCCTCAGCCACGCGCTCGAGCCCGTCGCGGACCTGCTCGGGGGTGCCCGTTATGGCGCGTCGCGACGGCAGCCCGTCGCCCGCCGCCTTGAGGTAGCGCTCGGCCTTGTCGGGCGGCGGGATGGGGATGAGGTTGCCACGGCGCAGCTCGGCAAAGCTCATGCGCGTCGAGGTCGCCAGCCGCTGCGCCTCGGCCTCCGTGTCGGCGGCCAGCGCCCAGACGGCGACGGCCGTGCGCTCGGCGGGGAGCCCGCCGCCCGCGCGGTCGAAGCGCTCGCGGTAGGTCCGCGCGATGTCGGCGCCCTCGGGGTTGATGAAGTCCGCGAAGGCGTAGGGCAGGCCGAGCTGGGCGGCCCACAGCCCGGACTGCAGCGAGGAGCCGAGCAGCCACGGCTCCGGGTGCTCCTCCCCGCCCGGCAGCGAGCGTTCGAGCCGCTTGAACGCGTGGTCGTTCGGGATGGTCCGCCGCAGGTAGCCGAGCAGCTCGCCGAGCTGCTGCGGGAAGTCATCCGGGCCGGCCTGCCGCCGGTCGCGCTGCAGCGCGAAGGTCGTGAACGGGTCCGTGCCGGCGGCGCGGCCGATGCCGAGATCGATGCGGGCCGGGAACAGCGCGGCGAGCATGGAGAACGTCTCCGCGACCTTGAACGGGCTGTAGTGGGGCAGCATCACGCCGCCGGAGCCGACACGCAGCCGCTCGGTGACGGAGGCGATCGGGCCGATCAGCGCCTCGGGCGACGGGCCCGCGAGCATGGCCCCGCCGTGGTGCTCGGAGACCCAGTAGCGGTGGTAGCCGAGGCGGTCGGCGGCACGCGCGAGGTCGAGCGTGGCGTGCAGCGCCGCGGAGCCCGTCGAGCCCTCGCTGACGGGCGACTGGTCCAGCACGGAGAGCCGCGCGAGGGACATGGCCCGAGCCTAGGCGCCCGCGGCCAGGCGGTCGGCGACCTTGGCCCGGCGCTCGGCCAGGTCGGCCTCGAGGGCGTCGAGCTCCCCGCGCCGGGCGCGCACGAGCTCGAGCTGGCGGTCCAGGAGCGCCCCGAGGTCGAGGAGGATCTCGCGCCGGCGCGGCGCGTCCTGCGCCGTGGCGTGGAACTCCTCGCGCAGGGCCGCGCGCGTGTCCTCGGCCTCGACGAGCGCCCGGAGGTCCTCGAGCGACACGCCGAGGAGGGCCTTGAGCCGCAGCACGTGCTCGAGCCGCTCGACGTCGGCCGCGTCGTAGGCGCGGTGGGCGCCGGCCTCGCGGTCGCCGCGGTCGGGCAGCAGCCCCTTCTCCTCGTAGAAGCGGATGGTGCGCGGCGTCGTGCCGACGCGGGCCGCCACGTCGCCGATGCGCATGAGCTCCGCGGTCCGCGTCATGCGCCGACCGCCCCGGCCACCGTGGCCGTGGCCGGGGTGTGCGCCGGGCGCAGCAGCGACACGAAGGTGCCGAGCAGCGAGACGGCGGCGAGCACCCAGAGCGCCGCGTGCATGTTGCGGATGAACGGGTCCAGCGTCGACGGCTCGAGGCCGCTCGTGATGCCGGAGAAGATCTTGAACAGCGTCGTCTTGTCGATCGCGTGGGTGATGATGGCCATCACGAAGGCGATCGACATCACCGCGCCCGTGTTCTGCACGAGCACGCGCGTGGCGGCCGCGACCCCGCGCCGGTGCGGCGCCACGACGCCCATCATCGCGGCGGTGTTGGGCGAGTTGAACATGCCCGAGCCGACGCCCACGAGCGCGAGGAAGACCGCGCTGAGCACGTAGCCCGAGTCGGGCTGCAGCAGCGTCATGAGCGCCAGGCCGGCCGCGGTGAGCGCCATCCCGCCCGCCGCGAGCAGGCGCGAGCCGTGCCGGTCGGCCCACACGCCGGCGATCGGCGAGGAGACGAGCATGCCGAGCGCCAGCGGGGCGAGCTTGACGCCGGCCTTCACCGGGCCGTCGCCCTGGGCGCCCTGGAAGTAGAAGACGAAGATGAACATCAGCGCGAAGCGCGAGAGCCCGTTGATGAAGGCAGCGCCCGTGGCCGCGGCGAACAACCGGTCCCGGAAGATGTCGAGGTCGAGCATCGGGGCGCGCCCGCGGCGCTCGATGAGCACGAACAGCGGCAGCAGGACGGCGCCGGCCGCCAGACCGGCGATGACCACCCCGTCCGTCCAGCCCTCGAGGCCGCCGCGCGAGACGCCGAGCGTCAGCCCGGTCAGGCCGACGACGAAGACGAGGCTGCCGCCGATGTCGAGGCCGCGGACGGCGTCCGGGCTGGCCAGCTCGCGCAGGATCCGGGCGGCCCAGAAGGAGCCGAGCAGCCCGAGCGGCACGTTGAACCAGAACACCCAGTGCCAGGAGATCTCCACGAGCGCACCGCCGAGCACCGGTCCGAGGACGAGCCCGACCGCAGCGACCATGGTGTTCGTGCCCATGGCCACGCCGAGCTGCTCCTTCGGGAACGCATCGGTGACGATCGCGGAGGCGTTGGCGAAGAGGAAGGCGCCGCCGATGCCCTGCAGGACGCGCCAGATGAGCAGCTGCGTCCCGTCCGCGGCGAAGCCGGCGCCGAGCGAGGCGGCGGAGAAGACGAGGAAGCCGACGACGTAGGCAAGCTTTCGGCCGAACAGGTCACTCAGTCGCCCCGCGGTGACCACGAGCACCGTCGAGGCGATCATGTAGGCGAGGATCACCCACACGAGGGTGAGCAGGCTCGTCCCGAGTGCCCGCTCGAGGCTCGGCAGGGCGATGATCAGCGTGCCCGAGTTCAGAGTGGCCAGCAGCATCCCGAGGCTCGTGCACGACAGCGCCCACCACCGGTAGTGCTCGTGGTCGGCCTCGACGCCGAGGCGGCGGCGGGCCGGTGGGGATGCGGTCGTGGCCAAGGCAAGGCTCCTGCGCGGTCAGAAGTTGACGTTCACGTCAGATCCTAGCCGGGGGCGCCTGCCGTCGGCCAGCTGGACCCCCGGGTCGTCTCCGCTCCTGCTAGGAGGCCACGGCATGAATCCACGCCGAACGGGCAGCCCTGCCGCATCGGCGACGAGGAGGACGACATGGCCAGGAACGAGGCGACCGCCAGGTGGACCGGGGCGCTCAAGGAGGGCTCGGGGCACTTCGCGCTCGGTGGCGGGGCCGCCGAAGGCGAGTTCTCCTTCAAGTCCCGCTTCGAGGACGGCGTCGGCACGAATCCGGAGGAGCTGATCGCCGCCGCCCACGCGTCGTGCTTCTCCATGGCGACCTCGGGGCAGCTCACCGAGGCCGGCATCGAGCCCGAGTCCGTGGAGACCACCGCGGCCGTCCAGCTGCGCATGGTCGACGGCGCGCCGACCATCACCCGGTCCGCCCTGAGCACCACGGTCCGGGCCCCGGGCGCCGACGAGGCGAAGGTCCGCGAGGCGGCCGAGGCCGCCAAGGCCGGCTGCCCGGTCACCCGCGCGCTCGCCGGCGTCGACGACATCAGCCTGGACCTCACCGTCGAGGTCTAGCGCGCTCGGCGCGTGGCGCGCGCGAGCCGGAACGGCCGGCGCGCCGCCGCGGCCTGCGGGTCGGCGGCCAGGTAGGCGTCGATCACCGCCCGGCGGCTGTTGGCCTGCGCGCCGGCGCGAGCGACGGCGGCGAGCACGCCCCGCATGCCGGACCAGCCGACCTGCGCCCAACCGCTCGCCGGCGGCTCGCCGTAGGCGGCCTGATAGGCGCGGGCGAACCCGGGGTCCGGCGTCGCCGGCAGGCTGGTCGTGAAGCGCGTGCGCCGTCGCGCCGCGCCGCGCAGGCGACCGGGCAGGTCCGTGGCGTACAGCGCCTGCGGCGCGAGGATCCGCGCCGATCGGTTCTCGCGCGTGATGCCCTCCAGGGCGCCGAGCGCGCCGTCGGCGTCGCTGCCGAGGTAGATCACGGTGTCCGCCCGGGCGGTCGCGACGGTGCGCCCGACGCGCCCGCGGACCGCGGCGGCGAGCCGCTCGGCCCCGGCGTCCCCGGACTCGGCCTCGACGGCGACCGGGCCGCGGGCCGCCCCGGCGAGCGCCGCGGCCTCCGCCGCCGGCGAGGGCGCGAGGGTCGCGAACGTCGGCCGCCCGGACGGCCGCCAGCGGCCGGGCCGGGTGAACGCCGGGTCCGCGACCCCGGGCGAGACGTGGAGGATGCCGGCGGCGTTGAGCAGCGGCACCGTCGTGCGGGCGCTGCGGACGTCGAGGTCGCCGAGCACGGCGATGAGGCTCGTGTCGCGGACGGCGAGCTGCACGTTGGCCGCCAGGGCCTGCGCGCCGGGCGGCTCGTCGAGCGAGACGTAGTTGACCGTGAGCCCGGCTACCCGGCCCGCGGCCTGGGCGAGGGCGAGCTTGGCGCCGAGCACGACGGCGCGCGCTGCGGGTGCGCGCGGCCCCTGCAGCGGCAGCAGGGTGTAGACGGTCAGGGTTCCTCCCGGCACCCGCCCGCCGTCGCGGATGGAGACGTCGCCGCCGCCGCAGCCGGCGAGGCCGGCGACGAGCGCCAGCAGGGCGAGGAAGCGGCGCACGGGGCCCGAGCGGAGTCGGGCCCCGTGGGCGGCCGGGGGCCGGCCTTGGCCGGGACGCGGGGCGGGGGCGCGGCGTCCAGGCG
>JBBSPV010000038.1:0-37708 GCA_038258425.1 Solirubrobacterales bacterium
CCCGCTCGACGTCCTCGCGCGTGATCCGCCCGTGCGGCCCGCTGCCGCGCAGGGTCTCGAGCGCCACCCCGAGCTCCCGCGCGCGCCGCCGGGTGGCCGGCGCGGCCAGCGGCCCGGCGGCCCCGGGAGACGCCGCGCGATCGCCGTCGCCCGCCGGCGGCGCCGGCGGGCCGTCGGGCTCGAAGACCGCGAGCAGCGCCCCGACGTCGAGCGTGTCCCCGGCGGCGGCGCACAGCCGGCTGACGCGGCCGGTCGTCGGGCACGGCACGACGACGATCGCCTTGTCCGTCTGGATCTCGACGAGCTCCTGGTCCTCCTGCACGCGGTCGCCCTCGGCCACCTGCCAGGCGACGATGTCGGCGGAGGCGATCCCCTCGCCGACGTCGGGCAGCCGGAACTCGAGCGGGGTCACGACTAGGCCTCCAGGGCCGTGCGCACGCCGGCCAGCACGCGCTCGACGGACGGCACGTAGCGCTCCTCGATCCCGCCCGGCGGATACGGCGCGTCGTAGGCCGTGACCCGCAGCACCGGCGCCTCCAGCGACCAGAAAGCCTCCTCCTGGATCGTCGCCACGAGCTCGGCCCCGAATCCGGCGCTCAGCGGCGCCTCGTGCAGCACGAGGGCCCGCCCGCAGCCGGCGACCGCCTCGCGCAGCGCGTCCACGTCGAGCGGGACGAGGCTGCGCAGGTCGAGCACGCCGACGGAGTAGCCCTCCTCGCCGGCCCGCTCCGCCGCGCGGGTGGCGACGACGACCGCGGCGCTGTAGGCGACGATCACCAGGTCGCTGCCCTCGCGGACGGTGCGCGCCCGCCCGAGCGGGACGGTGTAGTCGCCCTCGGGGACCTCGTCGGAGATCAGCCGGTAGCCGCGCAGCGGCTCGCAGAAGAGCACGGGATCCGGATCGCGGATGGCCTCGGTCAGCATGCCCTTCGCGTCGTGGGCCGTGGCGGGCATGACGACCTTCAGCCCGGGGGCGTTGACGTACTTGGCCTCGTGGGCGTCCGAATGCAGCTCGGGCGTGCGCACGTTTCCGCCGAACGGCGCGCGCAGGACCATCGGCATCGGGTAGGCGCCCTGGGAGCGGAAGCGCATGCGGGCGACCTGGCCCTCGATCTGGTGGAAGGCCTGGCTGCCGAAGCCGAGGAACTGGAGCTCGGGGATCGGCACCAGCCCGCTGCACGCGAGGCCGACGGCGGAGCCGACGATCACCGCCTCGGCCAGCGGCATGTCGACCACGCGTTCGGCGCCGAAGCGCTCCTGGAGCCCCTCCGTGGCCCGGAAGACGCCACCGTTGACCCCGATGTCCTGGCCGAGCAGCAGCACCCGCTCGTCGCCTTCGAGTGCCGCGCCGAGGCCGGCGCGGATGGCCTCGACCATGGTCATGACCGCCATCAGGGCATCTCCGGCGGGTCGGCGGCCTCGGCCACGGCCCGCTGGTCGTCCAGGCGCTGGGGCGGGCGGGCGAAGACGTGGTCGAACATCGCCGCCGGCCCGAGCGGTGGCGTGGCCTCCGCCTCGGCCACCGCGGCGTCCACGAGCGCCTTGTGCTCGGCCTCGAGGGCCGCCTCCGCGGCGTCGTCGGTGAGCCCGCGGGCGTCGAGGTGGCGGCGCAGACGGACGAGCGGGTCCGCCGCGCGCCGCTCCTCGAGCTCGGCGGCGTCGACGTAGCGCGTCGGGTCGTCGGACGTGTTGTGCGGGCCCATGCGGTAGGTCCGCGCCTCGATCAGCGTCGGCCCGTCGCCGGCCCGGGCGCGGGCGACGGCGCGGGTGGTGGCGTCGTGCATGGCGAGCAGGTCGTTGCCGTCGACGAGCTCGCCGGGCATCCCGTAGCCGGCGGCCCGGTCCGCGAAGCTGCTCGCCGCGGTCTGCCTGCGCACGGGCGTGGAGATCGCCCAGCCGTTGTTCTTGAGCACGAAGACCACCGGCGCCCGCCGCACCCCGGCGAGGTTGAGCGCCTCGTGGGCGTCGCCCTCCGAGGACGCGCCGTCGCCGAAGTAGCAGCACACGACGCCGTCGGAGCCCTGGTGGCGCAGGCCCCAGGCGAGCCCGACGGCGTGCGGGATCTGGGCCGCCAGGGAGATCTGGTATGGCAGGAGGTTGACCCCCTCGCCCATGTGGTTGCCCGCCGGGAAGCCCATGAAGTACTGCAGCGCGCGCACGAGCGTGTAGCCCTGGCGCAGCATGGCCGGCAGCTCGCGGTACTGGGGGACGACCCAGTCGCGCGCCGGGTCCAGCGCCCAGGCCGAGCCGACGACCGCGGCCTCCTCGCCGTTGACGGAGGAGTAGGTGCCGAGGCGGCCCTGGCGCTGCAAGGAGAAGCAGCGGGCGTCGACGGTCCGCGAGAGGCGCATGGCCCGCCAGGCGTCGAGCAGGCCGGCGTCGTCGAGGGCGGGGACGTGCCCGTCGGCCACCGTCCCGTCCGGGGCCAGCAGGCAGCGCGGCGCGGCGGCGGCGTCCGTCGCGGTCACGCCCGCTCCCATCCGCCGTCGGCGGTCCAGCCGCCGTCGACCAGGACGCTGGCCCCGGTGACGTAGGAGGCCTGGTCGGAGGCGAGGAAGGCGACCACCCGGGCGACCTCCTCCGGCTCGGCCAGGCGTCCGAGCGGGGTGCGCGCGCGCAGGTCCTCGGCCGTGAAGCCGCCCGCGGCCATCGTGCCGGCGAGGAGGTCGGTGGCCACGTAGGCCGGGGCCACCGCGACGACGCGGACGCCGCGCGGCCCCCACTCGGCCGCCAGCGCCTTGGTCAGGCCCTCGAGGCCGTGCTTGGCCGCCGTGTAGGCCGCCCGGCGCGCGAGGCCGACGTGGCCGGTGAGCGAGGACACGTTGACGATGACGCCGCTGCCCGCGGCGAGCATCACGCGCGCCGCGGCCGCCGCGCACGCGAACGGGGCGACGAGGTCGACCTCGACGAGGCGCCGGAACTCTCCGGGCGCGAGCGTCTCGGACGCCGCCACCTGGCCGGCCCCGGCGTTGTTGACGAGCACGTCGACGCGCCCGAAGGCGTCCAGCGCCCGGTCGATCAGCGCGTCGGCCGCCCCGTCGGAGGTGAGCTCGACGCCCACGCCCACGGTGGTCGCGCCGAGCTCGGCGAGCGCCGCCGCCGCGGCGTCCGCCCGCGCCTGGTCGCGCGAGGTGACCACCACCCGCAGGCCGGCACGCGCGAGCTCCCCGGCCACGGCGCGGCCGATGCCCGAGGCGGACCCGGTGACGACGGCCACCCGGTCGCCGTCACCGTCGCCGGCGCTCACGTCGTCGCGAGCTCCGGGTGCGTGTCGCGGGTCATCTTGCCCGGCCACTCGTCGTTGGAGATCAGCTCGCCCGGCACCCGGTCGTACGTGCGCCCGATCACCTGGCCGCGCTCGACGACGGCGGGCCGGTCGTGGGCCGGCAGGATGTAGCGCACGCCGTTGACCGCCTTGCGGATCGCCGCCTTCTCGGAGCGCTTGCTGCCGCTGTGGTTGCCCGTCACCGCCGGGTCCAGCGCCATCCGCTGCAGGTGGGGATCGATGAGCTGGTGCACGACGTCGTAGACCACGTCGCCGCAGATGCACGCCACCCCGTCGTCGGTGTCCACGAGGACGTTCATCGAGCCCTCGGTGTGCCCGCCGGCGAACTGGCAGCGCACGCCCGGGATGATCTCCTCGGACTCGACGGTCTCGAGGTCGAGCAGCCGCAGCGCGCCGCTCTCGTGGTGCAGGCGGTCGATCAGGTGCTTGATGTAGGGCGCGGGGTACTGCTCCCCCATCAGCCCGGACGCCGAGAACTCGAGCTCGCGCCGGTTGATGACGACCGTGGTGGACATCGGGAACTGGTCGTCGTAGCCAGCGTGGTCGATGTGCAGGTGCGTGTGCAGGACGTACGGGACGTCGGCCATCGTGAGGCCGTGCTTCTCGAGCGCGTTCTCCATGCCCTGGCCGTCGCGCCACCAGCCGCCCATGCCGAGGTTGGCCATGATGCCCGGCTCGCTGAAGCCCGTGTCGACCACCACGGGGGCCTCGCCGCCCGTGATCAGGAAGCCGAAGGTCGGGACCTGCTGCGCCCGCCCCGGATCGTGCGCGAGCACGAGGAAGCTCGTGTCCAGTTCGATGTCCCCGAGATCGAGGACGTGCACTTCGAGACCCATGGTGCCTCCTGCGTCGGTGGTGGTGGTGCTCCGAGTGTGGTCCCGGCGGTTGCGGATACCCATCGCCCATTCGGATGAGGCGCCTCCCGCCGTCCGTCAGCCGACCAGGCCGGCCTGGCGCGCGGCGTGCACGGCCTCGGCTCGCGACGTGGCGCCGAGCTTGCGGAACAGGTTGCGGGCGTGGGTCTTGGCCGTCGCCTCCGAGATGCCAAGGCGCAAAGCGATCTGCTTGAACCGCAGGCCCTCCTCGAGCGGTCCGAGCAGCTCGTGCTCGCGCGCGGTCAGCCGGTGGGGCGGCGCCTCGAGCCGCGGCAGGACGGTCTCGCCGCGCCGCAGGGCGTCCAGCACGGATCCCAGGCGGGACACCGCCTCCCCGCGCGCCACGTGGCCGACGGCACCGGCGGCGACGGCGACGCGCACGGTCTCGGGCGTCTCGTGGGAGGAGACGACGAGCAGCGGCACCTGCACGCCGGCGGCCCGCAGCCGGCCGGCGACGTGATCGACCCGCTGGCCATCGACCCAGTCGTCGCACACGATGAGGTCCGGCGGCGCCTGCTCGGCGTGGCGCAACGCCTCGGCCACCGTCGACGCGACGCTCGCGGTCGCCTCGCCCTCGCGTTCCAGCAGTCGCGCGATCCCGCGGCCGGCGAGCGCGTCCGCGTGGCAGATCAGCACGCGCGCCGGCCCCGGTCCCGGGGGGCGGGCGGTCTGCGCGGCCAGCACGTCGGCGACCGTGGCGAGGTCGTCGCCGATCCGGATGAGGTCGTCGCGCGGGGCCGACGCCGACAGCGACAGCGCCCCGACGGTGCGCCCTGCGCGGCGGATCGGCACGGAGCAGCCGGCCCGGAACCCGGCGGCGCTGATGACCCCGTCGACCGGACGGTCGAAGCCGCTGGAGCGCTCGAAGTCCGGGTCCTGGAAGGTCTCCCCCTCGGACACGCGCGCGAAGTACGAGCACGTCGAGACGGGCAGCGCCGTGCCCGGCGCCAGCAGGTCGCTGCCCGCCTCGGCCGCGATCTCGAACCGCTGGCTCGCGGCGTCGATGCGCGCGACGGACACGCGGTCCACCGCGCAGGCGCCGCGGATCACCGCGGCCGCCTCGCGCAGCGGCGCGTCGGACGCCCCGAGGGCCTCCGTGACGTCGGCGATCAGCGCATCGACGCCCAGGGCTCCTCCTCGAACACGTCGACGACCTCGTAGCCGCCCTCGCCGGCCGTCGGGCTGAGGATCACGCTGATCGCGGCGGGCTCGTCCCCGATCGTGAACGACGCGTGCACGACGCCCTTCTCGATGTACACGGCCTCGCCGGGGCCGAGCTCCTGCTTCTCGTCCTCGAGCCACTGCTCCACCCGGCCCTCGCGCACCCAGATGACCTCCTCCTGGTCGGGATGCTTGTGGAACGGGTGGCCGCCGCCCGGATCGATGCGCACGTCCATGACGCACAGCGCCCGCGAGCCCGTGAGCTCCGGGCGGCTCACCCAGCCCGACTGGCCCCAGTCGAACTGGTCGCGGACGATGTCGGCGTCCCTGATGAACCGGCTGTTGCTCATGCTCGTCCTCCGATGGTGATGGACTTGAAGCGCCTCATGTTCTCCGTCATGGCCACCTCGGTCGGCAGCCGCTCCATGCTCGAGGCGCCGAAGAAGCCGACGACCCCCGTGGTGTGGTCGATCACGTGCTGCGCGTCGCCGGGCTCGGCGATCGGGCCGCCGTGGCACAGGCACAGCACGTCCGGGTCCACGGCACGGGCGGCGTCGCACAGCGCCTGCACCCGCACGACGGACTCCTCGAGCGAGAGCCCGGTGTGCGCGCCGATGGCGCCGCCGGTGGTCAGCCCCATGTGCGGGACCAGGACGTCGGCGCCGGCCTGCGCCATCGCCGTCGCCTCGTCCTCGGTGAACACGTAGGGCGCGGTCAGCAGCCCGAGCTCGCGCGCCTGGCGGATCATCTCGACCTCCAGCCCGTAGCCCATGCCCGTCTCCTCGAGGCCTGCGCGCATCGTGCCGTCGACGAGGCCGACCGTCGGGAAGTTCTGCACGCCGCTGAAGCCGGCCGTCTTGACCTCCGCGAGGAAGTTCGGCATCAGGCGGAACGGGTCGGTCCCGCACACGCCGGCCAGCACCGGGGTGTCCTGGACGACCGGCAGCACCTCGCGGGCCATGTCCATGACGATCGCGTTGGCGTCGCCGTAGGGCATCATGCCGGCCAGCGAGCCGCGGCCCGCCATCCGGTAGCGGCCGGAGTTGTAGATGATGATGAGGTCCGCGCCGCCGGCCTCGGCGAACTTCGCCGACAGGCCGGTGCCCGCGCCCGCGCCGATGATCGGCCGGCCGGCCTCGACCTGCGCGCGCAGCCGGCCGAGCGCCTCGTCGCGAGTCATGCCGCCTCCTGGATGAGCGCGTGCAGGCGGTCCGCCATCGCCGTCGCGAACGCCGGGTCGTTGACGTCGGCGTCCACCTCGCAGACCTCGACGCGGTCGGTGTCCACGCCCTCGCGCAGCGCGCCGAACAGGGCGGCGTCCGCCTCGGGGTCGTGGAACGGCATGCCCTCCACGTCGATCGCCGAGACGCCGCCGAGCGGCACGAAGAGCACGGTCGGCGACTCGGCCGCGTTGAGCTTGCGCGCGATGCGGCGGCCGAGCTCGGCGTTCTCGTCGCGCGTCGTGCGCATCAGCGTGATCGTCGGGTTGTGGACGTAGAGGTTGCGCTCGGCGAAGCGCTCGGGCACCGTGTCCCGCGGGCCGAAGTTGACCATGTCGAGGGCCCCGAGCGAGACGACCTGCGGGATGCCGGTGGCCCCGACGGCCTCGAGGCGGTCCGGGCCGGCGGAGAGCACGCCGCCGACGAGCTCGTCGGCGAGCTCGGTGGTCGTGAGGTCGAGCACCCCGGCGAGGAAGCCGCCCGTGGCCAGGGCCTCGAAGGAGCGCCCGCCGGTGCCGGTGGCGTGGAAGACGAGCACCTCGTAGCCGAGCTCCTCGAGCCGCTCGCGCGCGCGGGTGACCGCGTCCGTGGTGACGCCGAACATCGTGGCGCCGACGAGCGGCCTGGCCTCGCCCACGACCGGCGGTGAGGCCATGGCCATGCCGGCGATCGCGGCGGCCGCGTTGGTGAGGATGCGCGCCGAGATCTGGTTGATCCCGGCGATGTCGACGACGGAGTACATCATCGTGACGTCCGTGTCCCCGACGTAGGGCCGGGTGTCGCCCGACGCGACGGTGGAGACGATGAGCTTCGGCACGCCGACGGCCAGGCCGCGCATGGCGGCCGCGGCGACGGACGAGTTGCCCGAGCCGCCGACCGCGGCGGCGCCCTGCAGGCGGTCCTCGTCCGCGAGCCGGTCCAGGACGACCCGGGCGCCACGGCCCATGGCCTCCATGGCCGCCCCGCGGTCGGCCGCCTCGGCGAGCTGGGCGTGGTCGGCCCCCGCGGCGCGGGCGACCTCCTCGCGCGGCACGTCCGCCTCCACCTGCGGTGCCCCGAGCACGCCGGCGTCGACGAGCAGCACGTCGGCGCCCGCCTCGCGGATGCGCTCGCGCAGGTAGGCGTACTCGTGGCCCTTGGTGTCCAGGGTGCCGACGAGGACGACGGTCGCGCTCACCCGTGCTCCACTCCGAGCCAGCGGCGCTGGGCCTCCGGGTCGTTCTTGAGCTCGTTCGCCGTGGTCTCGGCGAAGATCCGCCCGGCGACCATCACGAGCTGGCGTTCGGCCATCGCCGTCGCCATGGCCAGGTTCTGCTCGACGACGAGCACCGCCAGGCCGTCCTCGGCCAGGCCGTGGAACGTGTCGATCAGGCCCTGGATGATCGTCGGGGCCAGGCCCTCGGAGGGCTCGTCCATGATCAACAGCTTCGGGTTGGTCAGCAGCGCGCGGCCGATGGCGAGCATCTGCTGCTCGCCGCCGGAGAGCTGCATGCCGCCGTGCTGGCGGCGCTGGGCGAGGCGGGGGAACAGCTCGTAGACCGCGGTGGGCGTCCAGCGGTGCTCGCCGCGTCGTGGCGCCGCCATCCGCAGGTGCTCGTCCACGGTCAGCGACTCGAACAGCCGCCGGCCCTGGGGGACGTAGCCGATGCCGAGGCCCGCGACCTTGTACGAGGCCCGGCCGACGAGCTCCTGACCCTGGAAGCGGATGGAGCCCGTCGAGGTGGCCGGGCGGATCTGCATGATCGCGTTGCAGAGCGTCGTCTTGCCCATCCCGTTGCGGCCGATCAGGGAGACGGGCTCGTGGCCCATGTCGAAGGAGACGCGCTGCAGCACGTGGGCGCGCCCGTAGAAGGCGTCGAGGTCCTTGACCGCCAGCAGCGGCTCGGCCTCCCCGGTGGGGCCGGGCGAGGCGGCGGTCTCCGAGCTGCTCACGACGTCACCTCGATGTCCCCGTCGACCACGCGCCCGCCGAGGTAGACCTCCTGGACGAGCGCGTCGGTGCGGATCTCCTCCGGGCTGCCCTCGACGATCTTCTTGCCGTCGTGCATGACGGTGACCGAGTTCGCGACGCGCAGGGCGACGTCCATGTCGTGCTCGATGAGGATCAGCGTGATCGCCGGGTCGAGCTGCAGCAGCAGGTCGGTGAGGGCCACACGCTCGCCGCGCGAGAGTCCGGAGGCGGGCTCGTCGAGCAGCATGAGCTTCGGGTCCGACGCGCGCGCCATGCCCACCTCGAGCTGGCGCTGCTCCCCGTGCGAGAGTGCGCCCACGAGCGCGTCGATCTTGTCCTGGAGCCCGACCGCGGCGGCCATCTCACGGGCGCGCTCGCGCATCTCGCCGTCGGCCGGCGTCCGCCAGACCCGGCGGTGCCCGCCGCGCGTGCCGAGCACGGACAGGTAGAGGTTGTCCTCGACGCTCAGCCCGAGGAACAGACGGGACTTCTGGTAGGTGCGGCCCATGCCCAGCCGGGTGCGGCCGGGGGCGCGGATCTCGCCGACGTCCTGGCCGAGGAAGGTGATCGTCCCCGAGGTCGCGGGGATGTCCCCCGAGATCACGTTGAACAACGTCGTCTTCCCCGCCCCGTTGGGACCGAGGATGGCCCGGCGCTCGCCGTGAGCGACGTCGAGGTCGACGTCGCTCACGGCATCCAGGCCGCCGAACCGCCGGCCGACCCCGCGCAGGGCGAGGATCGGCTCGGCGGACTCGGTGCTCACGGCGGCCACGTGCGACTACCCGACGACCTTGACCGGCTGGGACTTGCCGAGCCACGGCAGGCTGCGCTTCTCGCAGCCCGGGAACTTGCGTCCCGGCGCCGGGGTCGAGGCGCTGAACGTCCCGCCGAAGGTCTGGTCGACCTCCGGGATCTTCGCCACCGTCTTGACCGCCAGCTTGCCATCCTTCATGTACAGCTGCTGGACGAACACGTCGGTGATCGCCTGCCGGTTGTCGTCGAGCTTGATCTCGCCGTACGGCGCCGGCAGCGTCGTCTTCGCCAGCGCGGCCTGCAGCTTCTTCTGGCCGCCGGAGAGGTCGCCCTTGACGGCCTCCAGACCCTTGATCAGCCCCCACGTGTTCACGTAGTAGCCGTACGTGAACGTGCTCGAGGCCTGCGGGGCCGCGTCACCGCCGGGCGGGATGGTCTTGAACCACTTGCCGATGATGTTGTTCGCGTAGTCCTTCGCCGCGGGGGTGTCCAGGTCGCCGGCCGTGCCCGCGCCGCCGATGTAGGCGCCCGACACGCGCGGACCGAGCTGCTCGAACTGCCCCGGAGTGCCCCAGAACAGGTTGCCGACGAACTTCTTGGAGTCGATCGGCCCCTTGGCCTGCTCGTAGGCCTTCAGGAACGGGATGAGCCCCGCGCCGCCGACCGCCACGAATGTCCCGTCCACGTCGGAGGGCAGCTGCTGGGCGAAGGACGAGTAGTCCGTCGTGTTCAGCGGCGGGAACACCCGCTTGGTGATCTGCCCGCCCGCGGCGCAGAAGTCGGCGATGAAGCCCGCCGTCGACGTCCAGCCGAAGGAGTAGTCGTCGGAGATGACCGCCGCCTTCTTCCAGCCCAGCTGGTTGTAGGCGATGTCCCCGAGGCCGGCGTTCCACTGCGCGCCGTCGCCGTTGAAGCGGAAGAAGTTCGGCGCCTGCACCTTGAGCGTCGTGTCCTGTGCGCCCGCGGAGCCGTCGACGAAGGTCTTGTCCGGGTGCTGCTTGGCGTAGTTGGCCACGGCGATCGACTCGTCGCCCGACAGCGGCCCGACCATGACGTCGGCGCCCAGCTGCTCCATCAGCCGGCGCGTCTCCTTGATCACGGTCGCGGAGGTGTCATCGCCGCAGCCGACGCCGACGAGCTTGATCGGGTGTCCGCCGATCGCGCCGCCGGTGAAGCCGTCCTTGGGCTTGTTCGGGTTCTTCGGCTTCGCGCCGGCGAACTGGGACAGGGCGGAGACCGCGCCGGCCATGTTCTGGTTGTCGAAGGAGCCGAAGGCGCCCTGGCACTCCGACATGATCGCGAGCTTGATCGGCGACTTCGAGCCGCCGCTGCGCGGCTTGACGGCCGGCTGCGGGTCGGGATAGCTGCTGGCCGGCGCCGGCGTGCCGGACGCCGTCTTGGTCGTCTTGGAGTCCTTCTTCGACGACGAGCTGCTGCTGTTGTCGCTCGATCCACAGCCGGCCGCGGCGAGCGCGGCGACGGCCAAGGACGCCGCGAGCCACGCCGGTCGGGACCCCACTCCACGTGCTGCTCTCATACCCTCTCCTCCTCCGTGTCGCGCTGCGCGCGACGAATGACCTGATTGACCTACCTGGCCGTGCTTCGGCCCCCTGCTCAGCCCGCCGCCGAGAGCTCCGTCGGCCGGCGTTCGTCGGCGACGTCCTCCTCCGACCGGCGGCGTCCCGCGATCGCCCGCTCCCACAGACCGATGAGGCCGTTCGGGGAGACGAGGACGATGACGAGGAACACCACGCCGATCAACGTGTGGAAGCGGTCGCCGATGAACGAGACGTCCTGCGCGTAGTTGTTGAGGATCACGAACACCAGGGCGCCGAGCCAGGCCCCTTCGAGGCGGAACAGCCCGCCGATGACCGCGATCACGAGGACGTCGATGGTGGCGCTCAGCCCGATCGTCGACGGCGCGATCTGCGCGTTCCACCAGACGAAGAGGACGCCGGCGACCGCCGCGACGAACCCGGCGAACCCGAACGCGAGCGTCCGGTGCAGGGAGACGTTGTAGCCGAGCGAGCTCATCCGGACCGGGTCGTCGCGGATCCCCTGCAGGGTGAGCCCGAACGGCGTGCGGGCGACGTAGCGCAGCAGCGCGTAGAGCACGAGCGCGACCGCGAGCGTCACGAAGTACAGCCGCTCGGGATGGGCCGTGCGGCTGATCACGTCGGGGATCGGGATACCGCTGATGCCGCCGAAGCCGGAGACCTTCGTGACCTGGCCGAAGAAGAGGTTGGCGATCACGGAGAACACGAGCGTGATCATCAGGAAGTAGATCCCGAAGCTCCGGCTGGCCAGCGCGCCGAACACGAGCGCCACGACCACCGCGATCCCGATCGCCACGGGGAGCGCCGGCAGCTCGGCCCAGCCGAGGTTGAGGCCCTTCGTGTTGCCCGTCGTCGTGAGGTTGCCGAGCGCGAAGCCGGCGACCCCGTAGATCGCGACCTGCGCGAGGGACACCATCCCGCCGTAGGCCGAGAGGAAGATCAGGCTGGCGGCGGCCGTCCCGAGGATGAGCATCTGCGTCAGCAGCGTGCTGATCCAGTACTCGCTGAAGATCAGCGGCGCGAACAGCGCCACGAGCACGAGGCCGGCGCCGACCATCCGGTCCGGGGTGCTCGTGAGCCGGCGGGCGGCGCTCACGCCGGGCGTCCGAACAGGCCGAGGGGGCGGACGGCAAGCACGATCGCCAGCAGCACGAAGGTGAAGATGATCGCGTAGAACGTGTAGTCCGACGGCAGGTAGGCGGCCGCGAAGTTCGTCGTGAGGCCGAGCAGCAGCGCGCCGATGGCGGCGCCGCCCAGCGAGCCCATGCCGCCGATGATCACGACGATCAGGGAGTTCAGCAGCCAGTTGGCGTCGACGCCCGGGGCGAGGCTCGCGAAGGAGCCGCCGATCACGCCGCCGATCCCGGCGAGGGCGGAGCCGACGAGGAAGGCGATCGCAAAGGTCAGCTGGATGTTGATGCCCATCGCCGACACCATCTCGCGGTCGTCGACGCCGGCGCGGATCACCATCCCGGTACGCGTCCGCTTGAGCCAGAACCACAGGCCGGCCCCGATCACGAGGCCGATGCCGAGGATGATCAGGCGCGTCAGCGTGTACTGCACGCCGGCGACCTTGAGGTCGATGAACTTGTCGAAGGACGCCGGCCAGGACATGTCCTGCGCGACCCCGCCGAAGATGCCGAGCATCTGGTCGGCGAGGATGATCGACACGGCGATGGTGATCAGCGCCTGCCGCAGGTCCTCGCCCTGGTTCCAGCGCAGGAAGAGCTGCTGCATGAGCAGGCCGACGCCCGCGACGACCGCCGCGCCGGCGACGAGCGGCAGGATCCACTGCGCGAAGGAGACCTGGGCGCTCGAGAGGCCGACGCCCGAGTCGCCGCCGACCATGCTGCGCTGCAGCCGCAGCGCGATGTAGCCCCCGAGGAGGAAGAACGCGCCGTGGGCCATGTTGACGACCCGCATGAGGCCGAAGATCAGCGTGAACCCGCTCGCCACCACGAAGTACAGGGCGGCCGCGGTCAGGCCGTTGAGGAGCGTGATGAGGAAGTCCTTGGGGTCCGAGACCGCCGAGCCGAACGACGTCCCGCTCGCGATGAAGAGGACCCAGACGACCGGGAAGACGACGACGAGGACCAGCAGCGCGCGGCCGACAAGGCGAAGCGCTCGAAGGGTCGATGCGTTCCGGACGGCCACTTCGGCGCGACCGTACCACCGGGACTTGGCGCAACGCAAGTGACTTATCGAGAATCGGTTGTGGCGCCCTCGAGCGCGAGCGCCGCCTCGAGCACGAGGGAGGCGCGCCGGCCCGCGAGCTGCACTTCGCCCAGCGCGATGGCCGGCCAGCCCAGAGAGCTGAACGGCCTCGTGTAGGCCGAGAAGGCGATTCGCAGCTCCAGCTCGTCGGCGCCGGCCGGCGGCAGGTCCGCGAACCCCAGGGTGGGTGACAGGACGAGATCCACCGCGGGGTCGTCCACCGCCGCGCGGCGCCACGCCTCCAGCGCGCGCCGGGCCCGCGCCTCGACGGCCGGCTCGATCCCCTGCGCCGCGTCGAGCTTGGCCCGCACCGTCGGCCCGTAGTCGTCACGGCGGCTCGGGAAGGTCGCGCGGTGGGCGGCGGCGGCCTCCGCGTAGAAGACGGGCCACGTGTCCCCCGCGGGAACGGGGAGCGTGACCTCGGCGACGTCGGCGCCGAGCGCCTCGAGCGTCGCCGCGGGCTCCAGGGCGCGCTCGTCCACGGCGGGCGAGCCGCCGTCCGCGGCGCCGAGGCTCGGCGGCGCGGTGAGGACGCCGACCCGCAGGCCGCGGAGGTCCCCCCGGCCCTCCGCCACCGCCGGGACGCCGGCCAGCACCGCGGCGGCGACCGCGCAGTCGCCGGCCGTGCGCGCCATCGGACCCACCGTGTCGTAGCTCGGGACCAGCGGATGGACGCCGTCGACGGGCACGTCGCCCCAGGCCGGCTTGAAGCCGACGACGCCGCACGCCGCGGCCGGCAGGCGCACCGAGCCACCGGTGTCCGTGCCGATCGCCAGGGGCACGAGGCCGCCGGCCAGGGCGGCCGCGTTGCCCGCGCTGGAGCCGCCGGCGATCCGCCCCGGCGCGCGCGGGTTCACGACGTCGCCCCAGTGCGCGTTCTGGCCGCAGACGCCCCAGGCGAACTCGTCGGCGTTGGCCTTGCCCACGACGATCGCCCCCTCCGCCTCCAGCCGGGTGACCGCGGTCGCCGAGCGCGCCGGGACGTGGTCGGCGTAGATCGAGGACGCGTAGGTCGTGCGCACGCCCGCGGTGTCGATGAGGTCCTTGACGAGCACGGGCACGCCGGCGAGCCGGCCGCGAGGGCCCGCCCGGGCCCGGGCGAGCGCCCGCTCGGCGCACGTGGTGATCACGGCGTTGAGGTGGGCGCCGTCGGCCAGGCGCTCGAGTGCCGCGCTCACCACGGCCTCCGGGTCGAGGGTCCCCGCCCGCACCGCGGCGGCGATCTGCGCCGCGGTCACGGCCCGAGGTACGCGATCGCCTCGACCTCGAGCCTGGCCCCGGGCACCGCGAGGCGGCTGACCTCGACCAGGGTGCTCGCGGGCCGGGCGGTCCCGAAGAAGGCCTGACGGACCGGGTTGATCCGCGGCCGGTCGTCGACGTCGAGCAGGAAGACCGTGACCTTGACCACGTCGCCGGCCGCGGCGCCCGCCGCGGCGAGCACGCGGCCGAGGATGGCGAACACCGCTTCGGCCTGGGCCACGACGTCGTCGGCGCCGACCAGGGCGCCGTCGGCGGCGACGGGGACGATGCCCGAGACGTAGAGCGCGTCCCCGGCGCGGACGGCATCCGCGTAGTGGCTGATCGGCTCGGCCAGGCCGGGCACGTCGAGCTCCTCGCGGCTCACGACGCCGCCGCGCGCAGCTCGGAGAGGGTCTGGCGCGGCGTGATCGCCTCGGGATCGACGCGCAGCTCGATCACGGCCGGGCCGCCGCAGGCCAGCGCCTCGTCGAGCGCGGCGCCGACGTCGGCCGTGCGCTCCACCAGCGCGCCGTGGGCGCCGAAGGCCCGCGCGTAGGCGACGAAGTCCGGGTTGCGCAGGTCCGTGCCCACCACCCGGCCCGGGTAGCGGCGCTCCTGGTGCATGCGGATGGTGCCGTACATGCCGTTGTTGACGATGAGGACGACCACCGCGAGCGCCTCCTGCACGGCGGTGGCAAGCTCCTGGCCGGTCATGAGGAAGTCGCCGTCCCCGGACAGGCAGACCACGCGCCGGTCCGGGTGCAGCGCCTTGGCGGCGACCGCGGCGGGGAAGCCGTAGCCCATGCAGCCGCTGCGGGGAGCCAGCTGGGTCCCGTAGCGCCGGAAGGCGTAGAAGCGGTGGGCCCAGACCGTGAAGTTGCCGGCGCCGCAGGTCAGGATGCCGTGCGGCCCGAGTCGCTCGCGCAGGGCGGCCATGACGCCGGAGAGCTGCAGCGCGCCCGGCAGCTCCCGGGGATCGTCGAGCGTCGCGGCGTAGGCGGCGTGGGCGGCCTCCAACAGCCCCTCCCGGGCGCTCGCGCCCGGGGCGGGCAGCGCGCGGGCCGCGGCGGCGAAGGCCTCCACGCCGGAGACGATGCCCAGCTCGGGCTCGTAGACCGCGCCGAGCTCGTCCGGGTCGGGGTGCACGTGCACGAGCCGCTGGCGCGGGACCGGCACGTCGAGCAGCGTGTAGCCGGCCGTCGGGATCTCGCCGAGCCGGCCGCCGACGGCCAGCAGCACGTCGGCGTCGCGGATGCGCTGCGCGAGCGCCGGGTCCATGCCGAGTCCGGCGTGGCCCGCGTAGGCCGGCGAGTCGTTGTCGACGTAGTCCTGGCAGCGGAAGGAGGCCGCCACCGGGACGGCCTGGGCCTCGGCGAAGGCGACGACGTCCTCGGCGGCGCGGGCGCTCCAACCGCCCTCCCCGACGATGGCCAGCGGCCGCCGGGCCTCGCGCAGCAGCGCCTGCAGGCGCTCGAGCGCGTCCGGGGTCGGGCCGCCGGCGGCGGGCGCGCGGGCCACCGCGTCGCGAACGTCGATCTCGTCCGTGAGCATGTCCTCCGGCAGGGCGACGACGACCGGCCCGGGACGGCCACTGGTCGCCACCGCGAACGCCCGGGCCATGACCTCGGGCAGCCGCGCCGCGTCCTCCACCTGGGTCGCCCACTTGGCGACCGGGCCGAAGACGGCGCGGTAGTCGAGCTCCTGGAAGCCCTCGCGGCCGGCGGCGCCGCGCGCCACCTGGCCGACGAGCAGCAGCATCGGGGTGGAGTCCTGAAAGGCCGTGTGCACGCCGACGCTCGCGTGCGTCGCGCCCGGCCCGCGCGTCACGAGACAGACGCCGGGGCGGCCGGTGAGCTTGCCGTAGGCCTCGGCCATGTTGGCCGCGCCGCCCTCCTGGCGGCAGACCACGAGCCGCAGCGGCGCGTCGCGCAGCGCGTCGAGCACGGCGAGGTAGCTCTCGCCGGGCACGCCGAACGCCAGCTCGGTGCCGTGCAGCACGAGCTGGTCGACGAGCACCTGACCGCCGCTGCGCGTCACACCTGGACCGGGCACTCGGAGAAGACCGTCGCCTTCTGGGTCTTCGGCCGGTCGGCGTCGGCCGGATCGACGTAGGCGATCGTGCGCCTGCCCGCCCACCCCGCGGGCAGCAGCAGGACACGGACGAACGCCGACGGCTCGTCGGGCGAGGTGGTGGCCAGCACGGGCGCCGGGCCCGCCTCGAACCACGGCTCGCCCGGGCCGTAGGTCGTGGTCTCGCCCTCACTCTCGATGGTGATCGAGCCGAAGAGCAGGCAGCGGATGCCCGAGCCGGGATGGGTGTGGCGCAGGGCCACGCCGCCCGGCGGGAAGTCGACGCGGTCGTGGCGCATGAGCCAGCCCGTGGCCGGGTCGAGCGCGACCGTCCGGGCCAGCAGCGCGCCCTCGGCTTCCGCCTCCGCCTCGAGCAGGCTCCAGCGCAGGCCCGACTCGGGGTCGACCACGGTGTTCGGCCCGTCCGGGCCCGCGTCACGGAAGAGCGCGAAGATCAATGGAAGTACTGCCCGCCGTCGATGACCATGGTCTGACCGGTGATGAAGCTCGAGCCCGGCTCGCACAGGAAGGCCACGGCGCCGACGACGTCCTCGGGCACCTGGTCGCGCTTGAGCGTGCGGGCGGAGACGGAGGCGTCCTGCAGGGCCTGCACGACCTCGGGATGGTCGTGGACGCCCTGGCTCATGGTGAAGCCCGGGGCGACGCAGTTGACGAGGATCTCCGCCGGGCCGAGCTCCTTGGCCAGCACGCGCGTCAGCGCGACGATCGCGCCCTTGCTCGTCACGTAGTGGGCGAGGAACGGGACGCCTCGGAACGGCGTGCCGGAGGAGATGTTCACGATGCGCCCGCCGCCGCGCTCGCGCATGGGCCCGACCACGGCCCGGGCGCACAGGAAGACGCTCATGACGTTGACGTCCATGACCTGGCGCCACTCGTCGACGCCGATCTCCTCGAACGGCCGCATGGCCAGCGACGCGTACAGGCCGGCGTTGTTGACGAGCACGTCGATGCCGCCGCAGCGCTCGACGGTCTCGTCCGCCATGCGCGCGACGTCGCCCTCGCTGGAGACGTCGACGGTCAGGCCCACGCCCTCCGGGTACGACGCAGCGGCCGCCTCGGCGCCCTGCAGGTCGGCCACGACGATCCGCGCGCCGCGGGCGGCGAGCTCATCCGCGATGGCGCGGCCGATGCCCTGCGCGCCGCCGGTGACGATCGCCACCCGGCCCTCGAGCGAGCCGCTCATCGGATCGGGGAGAAGGACGTGGGGATCAGCAGCCGGTTGCGCTGGGTGTGCAGCAGCGGCTGCAGGCGGGGGAGGAAGGCCTTCCAGCGCTCGTCGGCCTGCAGCTGCGCCCGGCGCCGCTCGCGCTCGGCGTAGGAGTCGTAGCCCCACAGCTGGACGATCGAGCTGAGGTCCCCGACGTCGACGGTGAACGCGCCGATCAGGTTGCCCAGGACGGCCTGCTGGAGCTCCGTGCCCTCCTCGGCGTACAGGCGCACGACCTCCGGCAGCTTGCCCGTATGGACCTGGTAGGTCCGCTCCTCGACGATCACGCCGCGCTCACACTCCCCCCATGCACAGGTACTTGGTCTCCAGCCACTCGTCGATGCCGTACTTGGAGCCCTCGCGGCCGATGCCGGACTCCTTGAAGCCGCCGAACGGCGCGACCTCGGTCGAGACGACCCCGGTGTTGATGCCGAGGATCCCGTACTCGAGCCCCTCCGACACGCGCCAGATGCGGGCCATGTCGCGGCTGTAGAAGTAGCTCGAGAGGCCGTAGGGCGTGTCGTTGGCCTTGCGCACCGCCTCCGCCTCGTCGGCGAAGCGCGAGATGCCGGCCACGGGCCCGAAGGTCTCCTCGTTGCTCATGGCCATGGTGTCCGTGACCCCGGTGAGCACCGTGGGCGCGAAGAACTGCGGGCCGGCCGGGTGCGGGTCGCCACCCAGCAGCAGCTCGGCGCCGCCGTCCCGCGCGTCGGCGACGTGGCGCTTGACCTTCTCGACGCCCGTGACGTCGATCAGCGGCCCGACGTCGACCTCCGGGGCGGTCCCCTCGGCCACGACGAGGGCCGCGGCCCGCTCCGTGAAGCCGGCCACGAAGGCGTCGTAGACCGCGTCCTGGATGAGGATGCGGTTGGCCGAGATGCACGTCTGGCCCGAGTTGCGGAACTTGCAGGTCACGGCGCCCGCGATCGCCGCGTCGAGGTCGGCGTCGTCGAAGACGATGAACGGGGCGTTGCCGCCGAGCTCGAGCGAGACCGGCTTGACCTGGCCGGCGCACTGGGCCATGAGGAGCTTGCCGACCTCGGTGGAGCCGGTGAAGCCGAGCTTGCGCACGAGCGGGTTCGACGTCATCTCGCCGCCGATCCGCGGTGCGTCGTCGGCGTCGCCGGTGACGACGCTCAGCACGCCCGGCGGCAGCCCGGCCTCCACGCCGAGGGCCATGACCGCCAGCGCGGTCAGCGGCGTCTGCTCCGCGGGCTTGAGCACCATCGTGCAGCCGGCGGCCAGCGCCGGGGCGGCCTTGCGCGTGGGCATGGCGGCGGGGAAGTTCCACGGCGTGATCCCGGCCGCGACCCCGACGGGCTCCTTGGTGACGAGGATGCGCCGGTCGGGCGCATAGGTCGGGACCGTGTCCCCGTAGACGCGCTTGGCCTCCTCGCCGAACCACTCGAGGAAGCTCGCGGCGTAGGCGACCTCCACGCGGGCCTCGGCCAGCGGCTTGCCCTGCTCGGACGTGAGCAGGGCGGCGAGCTCCTCCGCGTGGTCGGCCATGAGATCCGCCCAGCGGCGCAGGATCCGCGCGCGGTCCTTGGCCAGGGTCGCGCGCCAGCCCGGCAGCGCGCGGTGGGCGGCCCCGATGGCGCGGCGCGTCTCCGCCGCGCCCAGGCGGGGGACGTGGGCGAGCGTCCGGCCCGTGGCCGGGTCGAGGACCGCGAACGTCGACCCGTCGTCCGCGTCGACCCAGGCCCCGTCGACGTGGGCCTGGGTGATCACCCCCCGAGGCCCTGCGCGATCTCGTCGCACGCGGCGACGCGCGCGACGTTCGTCATCGCGTACTCCAGCGCCACGCGCTGCCAGTCGTCCCCCGTGGTCGACGTCCCGTCGGAGGCGACGACGACCTCGTAGCCGGCGTCGGCCCCGTGGCGGGCGGTGTGCTCGATGGACATGTTCGTCCACGCCCCGGTGACGATGATCGTCTCCGCGCCGAGCCCGCGCAGGAGGATGTCCAGGCGCGTGTCGTAGAAGCCGTTCATCCGCATCTTCTCCACGACGTGGTCGCCCTCGGCCGGCTCGAGGCCGTCGACGGGCGCCGCGCCCCAGCTGCCGCGCACGAGCGCATCGGCGTCGCCGACGCCCGCAAACAGCGGGGCGTTGCGCCTGAGCCCCACCGCACCCGGCTCGACGACGTACCAGACGTGGATCACCGGCACGCCGGCGCTGCGGCACGCCGACGCGAGCCCGGCGACGTTGGCGACGACGTTCTGCGCCGTGGCGTGCGCCGGCGCCCCCGAGTCGGCGAAGGCGCCGCCCTCGATGATCACGTCGTTCTGCAGATCCTGGATGATGAGCGCCGACCGCTTGGGGTCGAGCGTCAGCCGGTCGTCAGCCATGTCGTCACCTCATGTAGGGCAGCCGGTTGCCGGCCACGTTGCAGCGGATGCGGTACATCGACGTCGACGCGGGGATGAACAGCCACGTCCAGTCCGGGCCGCCCCAGTTGAGGTTGCCGACGTTCTCGGGCACCTCGATCAGGCCGAGGTGGGTGCCGTCCGGGTCGAAGACCCAGACCCCGCCCGGGCCGGTCACGTAGACGTTGCCGCGCTCGTCGAGCTTCATCCCGTCCACGAGCTCGCCGCTGTCGAGGTCGCCCGTGCCGATGCCCTCCGCGAAGACCCGGCCGTTGCTGGGCCGGCCCTCGTCGCCGACGTCGAAGACGCGGATGTGGGCGTGGTCGGTGTCGTTGACGTAGAGCGTGCGCTCGTCGGCGGTGAGGCACAGCCCGTTGGGCTGGGAGAAGTCGTCCAGCACGAGCTCGGGGTCCCCGCCCTGCGGCCCGATCCGGTAGACCCCCTGGTAGTCGAGCTCCTGCTCGCGCTCGACGCCGAAGCCGGGCATGCGCCCGAAGGTCGGGTCGGTGAAGTAGATCGTGCCGTCGGAGCTCACGATGACGTCGTTGGGGCTGTTGAGCTCCTTGCCGTCGTGATGGCCGGCGAGCACCTCGCGGCCCGTGCCGGTGCCGTCGGGGTCCATCCGCACGAGCGAGCTCGTGACGTGCTCGCAGACGAGCAGCCGGCCCTCGTTGTCGAACGTCATCCCGTTGCCCTTGTTCGAGGGCTTGGCGAGCTCCGTCACCCCGTCGGCCTCGCTCCAGCGCCGGCGCGTGTCGCCGGGCATGTCGCTGAAGAGCAGGTAGCCGTCGGGGTGCCACAGCGGGCCCTCCGTGAACACGAACCCGGTGCCGAGCCGGTCGAGCTCGGCGTCCTCGTCGATCAACTCGCGCAGTGCCGGCTCCTTGACCTGCAGTCCCATCCTCACCCTCCACGCTCGATAGTCGATACCTCGACCAGCCGGGCGCGAACGTAACAGACGTCTCCAGGTTCGGCGACCCCGCCTCAGGCCTCGTGACGGCGCCCGACGCCGGCGAGCAGGCCGGCCAGCGCCTCGAGGCTGGCGAGATTGTGCCCGGCGACGAAGCGGTCCACGTAGGGCAGCGCCGCGCGCATGCCGGCCGACAGCGGCTCGTAGCGCGGGCTGCCCTTGAGCGGGTTGACCCACACGACCGCGTGGGCCTGGCGGTGCAGCCGGCGCATCTCCCGGCCCACGAGGTCGGGGTCGTCGCGCTCCCAGCCGTCCGAGACGATGAGCACGACGGCGCCGCGCGTCAGCGCCCGGCGCCCCCAGACGTCGTTGAAGGTCTTCAGCGCGTCGCCGATGCGCGTGCCGGCGGCCCAGTCCACGACGCTGCGGGCGGCGCGGGCCAGGGCCTCCTCCGGGTCGCGGGAGGCGAGCTCGGGCGTCAGCCGCGTCAGCCGCGTGCCGAACGCGAAGACCTCGACGCCGCGGCCCGCGCGCACCGTGGCGTGCAGGTAGAGCAGCAGCGCCCGCGTGTAGGCCTCCATCGAGCCCGACACGTCGCAGAGCAGCACGAGCTTGCGCGGGGCCTGCGTGCGCCGGCGGAAGCGGCGCTGGACGGCGTCGCCGCCCGTGCCGATCGAGGCCCGGGCCATCGCCCGCAGGTCCAGCGCGGTGCCGCGCCGGTGCGGGCGCAGGCGGCGCGAGCGGCGGCGGGGGCGCTCCGTGGCGACGGCCGCGATAAGGGCCCGCGCGGCCCGGACCTCGTCGGGGCTCATGGCCGCGAAGTCCTTGTGCCGCAGGACCTCGTGGGCGCTGTGGCCGATGGACTCGGGCTCGCCGCCGGCGGGCGGCTCGCCACCGCCCGTGTCGCTGCGCGTGCGGCGCACGCCCCGCTGCAGCTCGCGGCGGTCCTCGTCGGCCCGGCTCGGCGCGGGCGTCGGCCGGCGCAGGAACCAGGCGTCGAAGGCCCGGTCGAACGGGGCGATGTCCTCCCGGCGGGCCACGAGCGTGGTCCGCAGCGTCCAGTAGACGTCCTCCTGGCGGTCCAGCCGCACCCGGTCGAGGCCGGTGAGGGCGTCGGCGATGCGCCCCGGCCCGACCTCGAGCCCCGCCTCGCGCAGGACGCGGCCGAAGGTCACGACCTGGCGGGTGAGCGGCTCGCTCACCCCGGCGCGACGGCCGCGGCGCGCCGGGCCTCCTCGATCAGCGCCACGACGGTGTCGTCGCGGACGGCGTCGAGGTCCTCGCGGTACTTGAGCACGGAGCCGAGCGTCTGCTCGACGACCTGCGGGTCGAGCTCGGAACAGCCCAGCGCCGTGAGCGCGTGGGTCCAGTCGATCGTCTCCGCGACGCCGGGGACCTTGGCGAGGTCGATCGTGCGGAGGCCGGCGACGAAGGCCGCGCACTGCGCCGCCAGGCGCTCGGGCACGCCCGGCACCCGCAGCCGGACGATCTCGATCTCGCGCTCGAGGGCGGGATGGGAGATCCAGTGGAACAGGCAGCGGCGCTTGAGCGCGTCGTGCAGCTCCCGCGTCCGGTTGGACGTGAGCACGACCGCGGGCCGGCGGGTCGCGGAGATCGTCCCGATCTCGGGGATCGTGATCTGGAAGTCGGAGAGGACCTCGAGCAGGAAGGCCTCGAACTCGTCGTCAGCGCGGTCGATCTCGTCGATGAGCAGCACGACCGGCTCCTCGGAGGCGATCGCCTCCAGCAGCGGGCGCCGGATGAGGTAGGCCGGCCCGAACAGCTCCTCCTCGTCGACCGTGCCCTCCTGGGCGGCCCGGATGTGCAGCAGCTGGCGCGCGTAGTTCCACTCGTAGACCGCGTGGGCGACGTCGAGGCCCTCGTAGCACTGCAGGCGCACGAGCCTGGCGCCCGTCGCGCGAGCCAGGGCCTTGGCCGCCTCGGTCTTGCCGACACCGGCCTCCCCCTCGAGCAGCAGCGGCTTCTGGATGGCCTGGGCGATGAACAACGCCGTCGCCAGACCGCGCTGGGGCAGGTAGCCCTGCTCGCGCAGCCGCGTCTCGACGTCGTCGATGGAGGCGAAGTCCGCGCCGGCGGTCACGATCGGGCAGCGTAGTTCCCTCGCGTCGTCTGTAGCTAACGATAATCGGTGGCGGGGTCCGGATGGGTGGTGTATAAGTCGGCGCGTCCGGGTCGGTTCCGCGTCAGGAGGAGAGGCAATGGCAGGATCGGTTGACGCGGCGGAGGTCATCGTCGCCCAGTCCCCGCAGGAGGCCGTGGAGGCCTTCGGCGACGGCGGGATGACCCTCGTGGGCGGCGGGACGATCGTCGTGCCCGAGATCACCCACGGCCGGCTCGATCCGGGGCGCACGCTCGTGCTCGGCCGGGCCGGGCTCGACGGCGTGCGCCGCGACGGCTCGCGCACGACGATCGGCGCGACGACGCGGCTGTCCGAGCTCGAGGACGCGCCCGACCCGCTCGGCATCGCCGTGCGGCACGTCGCCGACCGCGAGGTGCGCGGGCAGGCGACGCTCGGCGGCAACCTCTGCGCGCCGCCGGGCGTGGAGAGCCCGCGCGGCGACCTCCAGGCCGCGCTGATCGCGCTCGGGGCCGACGTGCGCTCCACCGGCGCCGGCGGCCAGCGCACGGACGATGCCGAGGCCTTCGTCGGCGCGGGCGACCGCGACCGGCTCGTGCTCGACGTCTCCTTCCCCGACCCCGAGGCCGGCGCCCGCCAGGCGGTCCGCCGGCCCCACGCCCACGCCTACACGGTCCTCAGCGTGTGCGTCGCCCGCACGGCCGGCGCGGTCCGCGTCGCGGTCTCGGGCGCCGGCCCGCACGGCGCGCGCTGCCCATCCGTCGAGCGGGCCTTCGCGGAGACCGCCGATCCCGAGGCGGCCGCCGCCCGCGTGCTGGACGACGTGACCCCCCACGACGACGCCCTTGCGTCGGCCTGGTACCGGAGCCGCACGCTCCCGGTGCTGGTCCGCCGCGCCCTGGCCGAGCTCTAGCGAGACGAGGAGCGATGCGACTCACAGTCAACGGCACCGAGCACGACGTGCTCTCGCCACCCCTGACCCCCCTCCTGCACGTGCTGCGCGAGGAGCTGATGATCACCAGCCCGAAGGCCGGCTGCCAGCAGGGCGGCTGCGGCGCCTGCACCGTGCTCGTCGACGGCGAGCCGCGGCGCTCCTGCCTGGAGCCGCTGGCCGCCCTGGAGGGCGCCTCGATCGCGACCGCCGAGGGGCTGGGCACGCCGGAGGACCTCTCCCCCGTCCAGGCGGCGTTCCACGAGCACTACGCCGCGCAGTGCGGCTTCTGCACCTCGGGCTTCCTCATGGCCGCCGAGGCGCTGATCCAGCACGGACCGGTGACCCGCGAGCAGGCCGCCGAGGCCCTGGGCGGGCACGTCTGCCGGTGCACGGGCTACGTGAAGATCCTCGACGCGGTGACCGCCGCCTCCAACGGCGAGGACGCCGCCGGGCGCGTGGAGGCCGACCAGGGCCCCCAGGGCGAGGACAGCGTCACCCCGATCCCGGGGAGGTGGGGATGAAGGCCGTCGGGGCCCGGGTGCCCCGCTACGACGGCCTGGCCCACGTCACCGGCCGCTCGCAGTACGTCGACGACGTGCGCGTGCACGGGACGCTGTGGACCAAGGCCGTCCGCTCTCCGCATCACCACGCCGGCATCGTGTCGATCGACACGGCCAAGGCCGAGGGGATGCCGGGCGTCCATGCGGTGATCACCGCCGCGGACGTCCCCCACAACGTCTACGGCCACCTCGAGGCCCTCGGCGTCCCCGCCGACGAGCCGCTGCTGGCCGACGGCGAGGTCCGCTGGAAGGGCCAGGTCGTCGCCGCGGTCGCGGCCGATTCCGAAGTCGCGGCCCAGGCCGCGGCCGACGCCGTCGAGGTCGTCTACGAGGAGCGCGAGCCGGTCTTCGACGTCCGGACCGCCTGCGACCCGGACGCGCCGAGCATCCACCACTGGGGCTCCGTGTATCCGCACTTCGGCCCCCACAACCACCGGCGCGTGCGCAAGGGCGACGTGGACCGGGCCTTCGCGGACGCCGACCTCATCGTCGAGGGCGTCTACCGCCCGCAGGCGATCGAGCACGTGCCCCTGGAGACGCAGGTCTCCCTGGTCGTCCCCGAGCCCAGCGGGCGGCTGACGATCTACACGTGCACCCAGGCGATGTACTTCTCCATGGGCGTCGTCGCCGCGCACCTCGAGTGGCCGCTGAGCAAGCTCAAGCTCGTCGGCGGCACGGTCGGCGGCGGCTTCGGCGGCAAGGTCGACACGGCGACGGAGACGATCTGCGCCCTGCTGGCGATCAAGGCCCAGCGTCCGGTGAAGTGGCGCTTCACGCGCGAGGAGGAGTTCCTGGCCTCCTCGACCCGGGCGCCGTGGCACGTCGAGATCCAGGACGCGGTGAGCCAGGACGGCTGGCTGCTCGGGCGGCGCACGCTCACGCTGCACGACTCGGGCGCCTACTCGCGCTTCTCGCCGTACGGCCTGACCAAGCACGCGTTCCACCACACGGGCGCCTACACGATCCCCAACGTCCGCTTCGACGGCTTCGTGGTCTTCACGAACCGCGTGCCGACGACGGCCATGCGCGGCTTCGGCGTCACGTCGGTGTCGCTGGCCGTCGAGCTGCACATGGACCGCATCGCCGAGCAGCTCGGCATGGACCCGATGGAGCTGCGCCTCAAGAACGCCAACCGCATCGGGGACACGACGGGCAACCGGGTCGTCATGCACGACCCGTCGACCGTGGCGGTGACCCTCGCCGCGGCCGACGCCGTGGGCTACGAGCTCGGCGACGAGTACCGGCAGATGTCCGCGCAGCGGCGGGCGGGCGAGCTGCTGCCCGAGCACCTGGTGGCCCAGCAGGCGCCCGAGGGCGAGCACCTGGCCACCTACGACCCGACGCGCACCAACGGAGGCACGGACTGATGGCCAAGCACCGCGGTCGCGGCTTCGCGGCCATCGAGTACCCGACGGGGATGAACCAGAACGGCGACCCGAGCCAGGCGTGGGTGAAGCTCAAGCCCGACGGCAGCGTCGACGTCTTCGCGGGCACGGTCGACATCGGCCAGGGCTCGAAGACCGTCCACACCCAGATCGTCGCCGACGCGCTCGGGGTGCCGTTCGAGACGGTGACGATGGACAACTCGAATACGGACTCCTCCGCGGTCTGCACGGGGACGTTCGCCTCGCGCGGGACCTTCATCGGCGGCAACGCCGTCCGCTTCGCGGCGGAGAAGACGCGCGAGCGGATCCTCGACATCGCCTCCCAGGAGCTCGAGATCGCCGCGGACGACCTCGAGATCGCCGACGGCGTCGTCTCGGCCAAGGGCGCCCCGGACCGCCAGATCTCGGTCGCCGACGTGGCCGGCGCGGCCACCTACCAGTACGGCGAGCTGATCAGCGGCCAGGGCACGGCCCTCAAGCCGCTGGCCGAGCTCAACGACGACGACGGCTCGGTCACCGAGGAGCCGCACTCGGCCATCTCCTACGCGGCCTGCGTCATCGAAGTCGAGGTCGACGACGAGACCGGCGAGACGACGGTGCTCAAGATGACCCAGGTCTACGACGTCGGCCGGGCGATCAACCCGACGCTCGTCGAGGGCCAGATCGAGGGCGGGGCGATGATGGGTCTCGGCCTCGGCCTGCTCGAGAACTCCTATCCGTTCTATCCCTCCGTGGAGCACCGCGGGGAGCAGTTCGGGGCCTACCTCGCGCCGTCCATGGAGGACTTCCCGGAGATCGAGAACGTCATCCTCGAGAACCCCTCGGTCGACGGCCCGTTCGGCGCCAAGGCGATCGGCGAGATGGCCAACAACGCCCAGCCGCCGGCGATCGCCGCGGCCATCCACGACGCCGTCGGGGTGCGGATCACCGAGATGCCCGCGACGCCGGAGCGGGTGCTGCGCGCGCTCGACGAGCGGCCCGAGCCGCGGCGCGAGGGCAAGCGCGTCATCTACGACGAGCCCATCTCGGTCGGGGCCGTAAGTGCCGACGGCGGCCAGGCCTACTGGGGCGTGGATGCCTGAAGCCGGATCGGGGTTCGGGACCTGGACCGGGGTCGAGGCGTTCGAGTTCGTCGATGGCGTGCGGCTGCACGCCATCGGCGGCGACCAGGTCCTGCTGTGCCGGGTGCAGTACGAGCCGGGCAAGCAGGTCCCCCGCCACGCCCACGAGCACACGGAGCAGCTCATGGCGGTCGTCGAGGGCTCCGTGTCGATGACGATCGGCGACGAGACCCGCGAGCTCGGCCCCGGGGACGTCGTGTGCGTCAACCGCGGCGTCGAGCACGAGCTGCACTCGGCGCACGGCGTCACGTTCTTCGAGGCGCTGGCCCCGGTGCCGCTCGACCACGTCCCGGACCGCGGGCGCGACCTCGTGCTTGCCGAGGGCGGCACGACGCACGTCGCGAAGTGAGCGGCGTCGCGCTGGTCACCGGCGGGGCGAGCGGGATCGGCGCGGCGACGGTCGCGCTGCTCGCCGGCCGCGGGTGGCAGGTCGCGTCGCTCGACCTCGACGCGGGCGGGCCTCCCGACGGCGTGCTCGGCGTGTCCGGCGACGTGACCGACCCGGGCAGCGTCGACGACGCCGTCGCGAGGGTGGAGCGCGAGCTTGGCCCGCTCGCCGCATTGGTCTGCTGCGCCGGGACCGGCGGCGACTCCGTGCACACGGCGGACATCACCGACGAGGAGTGGCGGCGGGTGTTCGCGCTCAACTGCGACGGGGTGTTCTTCTGCAACCGCGCCGCGGCCCGCGCGATGGTGCCGCGCGGCCGCGGGCGGATCGTCAACGTCGCCTCCATCGCCGGCAAGGAGGGCAACCCGATGGCGGCCGCCTACTCGGCCTCCAAGGCGGCGGTCATCGGGATGACGAAGTCCTTCGGCAAGGACCTCGCCACGACCGGCGTGCTCGTCAACTGCATCGCCCCGGCCGTCATCGCGACACCCATCCTCGAGCAGCTCAGCCAGGAGCACATCGACTACATGGTCGAGAAGATCCCCCTGGGCCGCATGGGGCGCAGCGAGGAGGTGGCCGAGCTCATCGGCTTCCTCGTCTCGGAGGCCATGAGCTTCTCCACCGGGGCGACCTTCGACATCTCGGGCGGCCGCGCGGTGTTCTGAGCGCCGGCCCCCTCAGTCGGCCGAGGGCATGATGATCCACAGGGCGACGTAGAGGATGAACTGCGGGCCGGGCAGGATGCAACTGATCACGAAGAGCGCCCGCATCGCCGTCGGACTCGTCCCGAACCTGCGGGCCAGGCCCGCACACACTCCACCGATCACGCGGTTGCGCGGCCGGACCAGATCCTTCGCCATGATGGCTCCTCTCGCTCGCCGGGACGCGCGCCCGTCCGCCGCGCGCGTCAGTCCAGGGTCTCGTAGATGGCCCGCTCGCGGTGCTCCATGAGCGGGAACAGCTGGCCGAGCCCGAGGTCCTTGAAGTGCTCGGCCTGCCCGTGCGCCTCGAAGGCCGCGGCGTCCTCGTACTGCTCGTACATGAGCAGCACGCGCGGGTCCTCGGGATCGCGGTGGGCGATGTAGAGCACGTTGCCCGGCTCGGTCCGCGTGGCCTCGACGAGCCGGCGCGCGACGTCGAAGGCGCGCTCCTCCTCGCCCTCCTTGATGGTCATGCGGACGACGAGGACGTGGGCCATGGGTCAGCGCTCCTGCTGAACGGGGTTGGTCAGGGTGCCGAGGCCCTCGACCTCGACGGAGATCTCGTCGCCGTCGGCGAGCCGGACCTTCGGGTCGCGGAAGACGCCGACGCCGGCGGGGGTGCCGGTGGCGATGAGGTCGCCCGGCTCCAGGGTGATCACCCGACTGACGTAGGCGATGATCTCCGCCACGGAGAAGATCATCTCCGCGGTGGAGGAGTCCTGCATCGTCTGACCGTTGAGCACGCAGCGGACGGCGAGCGCCTGGGGATCGTCGATCTCCTCCCGCGGGACGAGCCGCGGACCGACGGGACAGAAGGTGTCCGGCGACTTGCCGCGGGTCCACTGCCCGTCGGCGAACTGGAGGTCGCGGGCGCTGACGTCGTTGACGCAGACGTAGCCCTCGACGGCGTCGAGGGCGTCGGCCTCGGCCACCTTGCTCGTGCGCCGGCCGATGACCACGCCGAGCTCCGCCTCGTAGTCGACCTGCTCGGACTCCGCGGGCAGGACGATCGGCTCGCCCGGTCCGATCAGCGCGTTCGGCCACTTGGCGAACAGCAGCGGCGCCTTGGGCTCCTCGACGCCCTGCTCGACGGCGTGGTCGCGGTAGTTGAGGCCGACGCAGACGATCTTCGACGGCACGGCTATCGATAAGGGCACGGTGCGGGAACCTATCCGGGCCGCCGGGCGGGCGCAAGCCACCGGCGCCGAGGAGTAGGGTCGGCCGTCGATCCATCGAGGAGGAGCGGATGACCTTCACCGCGACAGCGGACCTGACCCTGCCCACCACGGTCATCGGCTCCTGGCCGAGGCCCTCCTGGTTCACGGAGAGCATGTGGGGCCGGCCGCTGGACACCGCGATGATGGACGTGCGCTACCGCGAGCAGCTCGAGGACGCCCTGGCCGTCGTCGTCTCCGACCAGGAGCGGGCGGGCCTCGACATCCTCACGAACGGCGACTACTTCCTCGACGCCGACTACGCCGGCCGCTCGTGGCACCACTACCCGCTGCAGCGCTGGCTCGGCCTGGAGTTCGACGAGCTGCAGCCCGCCGACACCCGGTCGCCGATCCTCGGCGACCAGCAGGGGACGCTGTTGCAGGACATCTACACCTCGTGGCGCTGGCCGATCGTCACCGGCAAGATCCGCCCGAACCCGCGCAACCCGCTGGCCTACGCGAAGCTCTGGCGGATGGCGCAGGTGCGCGCCGGCCGGCCGGTGAAGTTCGGCACCGTCTCGGGCCAGGTGATGGCCCTCTTCCTCGACAGCCACACGCCCGAGTACGCGCGTGAGGACGGGGCGCGCCAGATCATCTGGGACATGGCGACGGCGATCAACCAGGAGCTCCGCGAGCTCGTCGCCTCCGGCTGCCGCGTCGTGCAGGTGGAGGAGCCGACGATCCACTTCACGTCGGCCTACACGCCGGAGGACCGCGACACGCTCGAGTTCCTCGTGGACGCCCTCAACCACGAGATCTCGGGCCTCGACGGCGCCGAGGTCTGGGTGCATACCTGCTGGGGCAACCCGATGATGCAGCGGGTCTTCGACCGCACGTCCTACGCGGACGCCATCGAGCTGTACCTCGACCGGGTCGACTGCGACGTGTGGACGCTCGAGATGAAGGACCGCGGCGGGGCCGACCTCGAGCTCTTCGGGGGCTGGCGCGAGACGCTGACCAAGAAGCTCGCCATCGGCGCCGTGAGCCACCGCCAGCTGCAGGTCGAGCGCCCGGAGGAGGTCGCGGCGGAGATCCGGCGGGCGGCCGAGTACATCGACCTCGACAAGCTCGTCGTCTCCTCCGACTGCGGGTTCGGCCGCCAGGGGCTCGGGCGCCCGCACGCGTTCTACAAGTCGGCGGCCCTCGCCATCGGGGCCAACGTCGTGCGGCGCGAGCACGGGCTCCCGGAGACCTACGTCCCGGTCGCCGACGAGGGCCTCGCCGTCGACCGGGTGCCGGCGACGTACGTCGAGTAGGCCGGCTCGCCCGGGCTCAGGTCAGCGGCCGGCCGACCCGCTCGGCGAGGCCGTCGACCGCGGCCCGGGCGTCGCGCACGAGCGCCGGCGAGTCGACGTCGACGAGCGCGCCGTCGCGCTTGCGCACCACGCCGTCGATCCACACGTGCTCGACGTTGCGGGGCTGGGCGGCGAGCACGACCTGGCCGTCGGCGACGTTGATCGGCGCGAGGTTGAGGTCGTCCGCGCGCAGGACGATCACGTCGGCCCGCTTGCCGACGGTCAGCGAGCCGGTCACGTCCCCGAGCCCGAGTGCGCGGGCGCCGTCGATCGTGCCCTGCCGCAGCACCTCGTCGGGCCCGATGACCTTGCCGTCCTGGTGGACGCCGCGCGGCACGAGCAGCGTCGCGCGCAGCACCGCGAAGAAGTCCGAGTTGTCGCTGGCGGCCATCGTGTCGACCGACAGGCACAGCGGGACGCCGGCGTGCATCATCTCCACGATCGGCGGGATGCCCATCCCGACGCGCAGCTCGGAGAGGATGCTCAGCGACACCGGCGTGCCCGACTCGGCGAGGTAGCGGCGCTCGTCGTCGTTGGTGTGGATGGCGTGCACGACGAGCACGTCCGGTCCCAGCGCCTCTTGCTCGGCGTAGACGCTGACGGCCCGGACGCGCTCGACGTCGTGGCCGGTCATCATCGTGTGCGTCGTGATCGGCAGGCCGTGCTCGCGCGCCCACGCGAACTCCCGCTGCCAGATGTCGGGCTGCGAGTAGTCCACGCCGCGGCAGGCGATGCCGAGGTGCAGGCGCCCGTCCTCGGCACGGAAGCGCTCCGCGCGCAGGCGCAGCACGTCGTCGAGGTCGATCGTCTCCGTGCCCTTGGCGAACGAGCTGCCCGCCTCCGGGTCGCTCGAAGGGCCGTAGGAGAAGCGCCCGCGCAGGCCCGACTCCTCCAGGGCGCCGAGCGCGGCGTCGGCGTGCGCCGGCGTCTGGAGATTGTGCTCCCAGGCGTGCATCGTCGTGATGCCGGAGTCGATGGCCTCCGCGAGCCCGAGGCGCACCGAGGTGTAGGTGTCCTGCGGGGTGAAGTTCGCCCCGTAGGTGAACACCACGTCGTGGAAGTACGTGCCGAGGTCGCCGTAGCAGGCGCAGCCGCGCAGCATCGCCGCCCACATGTGCCGGTGGGTGTCGACAAAGCCGGGCATCACGATGCGCCCGCGGCCGTCGATGACCTCGACGTCACCCGTGCGCGGCAGGTCGGGCCCGACCGCGGCGATCCGCGCGTCCTCGATGAGCACGTCGGCGCGGGGCAGGACCCCCGTCTGCGCGTCCATGGTCAACACGATCGCGTCGGCGATCAGGGTGTGCGACATGCCCTCAGCTCCTCTGGTAGATCCCGTGGCGCAGCGAGCCGACCCCGTCGATGGCGATGTGCACCTCGTCGCCGGGCCGCAGCGTGAAGTCGTCGGGCGGCACGACGCCCGTGCCCGTGAGCAGGACCGCGCCCGCCGGGTGCGACAGCTCGGCAAAGAGCGCCGCCACGAGCTCCTCAAAGGACCGGCGCATCTCGGCGAGGGTGGTGCGCCCGCTGAACGCGGCGCTCCCGTCGCGGACGATGTCGAGCGTGATCTCCGCACTGCGCACGGCCTCGTCCGGGAGGTCGCGGGCCAGCACGACGGTGCCCGAGAGGCCGAGCGCGTCGTCGTAGAGCTTGGCCTGCGGGAGGTACAGCGGGTTCGCACCCTCGATGGCCCGGGAGGAGACGTCGTCGGCGACGAGGTAGCCGGTGAGCTCGCCCGCGGCGTCGAGCACGAGCGCGAGCTCGGGCTCCGGCACGTCCCAGCCGGAGTCGGCGCGCACCCGCAGCGGCGCGCCGGGCGCCGGCACGCGCGGCGCCGTCGCCTTGAGGAAGAGCTCCGGGCGCCGCGCGTCGTAGACGAGCGAGTAGACGTCGGCGACCACGGACTCCTCCTCCCGCGCGGTCGCCGACCGGCGGTAGGTCACGCCGCTGGCCCACACCTCCTGCGCGTCGACCGGCGCGAGCGTCCGCGTCGCGCCCGTGAGCGGCTCGCCGGACAGCGCGCGGTCGGTCGCGGCGTAGAGGGCGTCGCGACCGGCGCTCAGGCCCTGCTCCAGCGTCACGTCGAGGGGAAAGAGCGCCTCGCCGCGCGCGACGGCGAGCACCGCCGTCTCCCCGGCCAGCACCCGCCGCAGGCCGTCGGGCTCCATCACGTGGCGGTCAGGCCGCCGTCGATGACGAGCGAGGAGCCGGTCACGAAGCCCGCGGCGTCCGAGGCGAGGTAGAGCACGGCCTCGGCGATCTCCTCGGGCGTCCCGAGGCGGCCGAGCGGCTGGCGGGCGCGCAGGGCGTCGAGCGACTCGCCGGAGTCGTGCACGAGGCGCTGCACCCACGGCGAGTCCACGGTGCCGGGGCAGATGACGTTGACCCGCACGCCCTGCCCGACGTGGTCGACCGCCAGCGCCCGGGTCAGGGCGATGACGGCGCCCTTGGACGCGCAGTAGGCCGCCCGGTCGGGCAGGCCCACGAGGCCGGCGATCGAGCCCATGTTGACGATCGTCCCGCCCCCGCGCGCGACCATCGGCCCGATCGCGTGCTTGCAGGTCAGAAACGTCCCGGTGACGTTGACCGCGAACACGTCCTCCCAGACCTTGAGCGGGGTGTCGGGCGCCGGCGTGGTCGAGCCGATGCCGGCGACGTTGGCCAGCACGTCGACCACGCGTCCGTCGAACGCCGCCTCGACGGCCCCCTCGTCGCGGACGTCGAGCGCGAGCCACTCCGCCTCCCCGCCGAGCTCTGCGGCGAGGTCGCGGACGCGGTCGCCCGCGGTGTCGGCCAGCAGGACCGCGGCGCCCTCGGCGTGCAGGCGGCGCCCGACGGCCATGCCGATCCCGGAGCCGGCGCCGGTGACGAAGGCCCGCTTGCCGTCGAAGCGCCCGCTCACGTCGCGTCCCGGTAGGCGACGGGCTCGCGCGCGCCCGAGCGGGCGGAGCGCAGGATCGCGTCGCACACCTCGGCCGCCCGGTAGCCGTCCTCGAAGTCGGCGCCGTCCGGGCGCACCGAGCCCCCGCCACCGACCGCGCTCAGGAAGTGGTGCAGCTCGTGCACGAAGGTGTGCTCCCAGCCGATGATGTGGCCCGGCGGCCACCAGTGCTCGAGGTACGGGTCGTCGGCCTCGGTGACCAGGACGCGGCGGGAGCCCTGGGCCGCGGCGCCCGGCGTCGTGCCGGCGAGGTCGACCTCGAGCTCGTTGAGGCGCTCGAGGTCGAAGCGGATCGACCCCGCGGTCCCGTTGACCTCGAACCGCAGCGCGTTCTTGCGGCCGAGGCAGACGCGCGAGGCCTCGAGGGTCCCGACGGCGCCGGTCTCGAACCCGACCAGCGCGGCGAAGGCGTCGTCGACGGTGACCGCGCCGCCGGGCCGCTCGGGCACGAACGTCGTCGTCTGCGCGGCGACCGCGTCGATCTCCCCGACGAGGTGTCGGGCGAGGTCGACGATGTGGGCGCCGAGGTCGCCCAGGGCGCCCGAGCCCGCCTCGTCGGCCTGCAGGCGCCAGGTGACCGGCGCCTGCGGATCGACGAGCCAGTCCTGCAGGTAGACGGCCCGGAAGTGGCGGACCTCGCCGAGCTCGCCCGCCTCGATCAGGCGCCGGGCGAGCCGCACCGCGGGCACGAAGCGGTAGTTGAACGCGCAGAGGTGCACGACGCCGGCGGCCCGGACGCGGCGCCACGTCTCGTGAGCCTCGTCGGCCGTGCGGCCGAGCGGCTTCTCGCACACGACGTGCTTGCCCGCCTCGGCGGCCGCGACGGTCGGCTCGGCGTGCAGGTGATTCGGGGCGACGTTGTCGAACACTCCGACGGCCGGGTCCTCGACGAGCGCCCGCCAGTCCGACACGGCGTGGTCGAACCCGTACCGGCGTGCCGAGGCGGCCGTGGCCGCCGCGTCGCGCCCGGCGATCGCGACGAGGTCGCAGGCCACCGGCGGCGGCCGCTCGAGCGACTCCAGCCGACGGTACGCGTCGGCGTGGGCGCGACCCATGAACGCGGGCCCGAGCACGCCCACGCCGACGCGCGGGCGGTTGTCCGGGGTCACGGCCGGCTCCGGAAGGCGGCGTCGAACATCGCCGCGCCCGGCTCGAAGTCCGTGCGCGCGACGAAGGCGCGGGCGTCGGCGGCCCCGAAGTCGCGGTCCATGCCCGCGTCCTCCCACTCCACGGCGAGCGGGCCCTCGTAGCTCATCCGGTTCAGGATCCGCACGAGGGTCTCGAAGTCGACGTCCCCGTGGCCCGGGGAGACGAAGGTCCAGCCGCGCTCGGCCTGGTCGAAGTCGAGGTGGGAACCGAGGATGGAGCGCCGGCCGTCCAGGGAGAGCCTGGCGTCCTTGACGTGGACGTTGTAGACGCGGTCGGCGAACTCCGCGAGGAAGGCGGCCGGGTCGAGCAGCTGGGGGATGAAGTGGCTCGGGTCGAAGTTGATGCCGAAGCCCGGGCGCCGGTCGAGCACCGCCAGCGCCTTGCGCGTGGTCACGAAGTCGTAGGCGATCTCCGTCGGATGGACCTCGAGCGCGAAGCGCACCCCCTCGGCGTCGAAGACGTCGACGATCGGGCCCCAGCGCTCGGCGAACTCCTCGTAGCCGCGCTGCACGGCGTCCCAGTCGTTGGGCGGGAAGGAGTACAGCAGCGGCCAGATCGCCGAGCCCGTGAAGCCGGTGACGACGGTCACCCCGAACCGCGCCGCGGCCCGGGCCGTGTCCTTCATGCGCTCCGCCGCCCGGGTGCGGACGCCCTCCGGGTCGCCGTCGCCCCAGACCTCCGGCGGCAGCACGGAGCGATGGCGCGCGTCGATCCGGTCGCACACGGCCTGGCCGACGAGGTGGGCGCCGATCGCCCAGCAGCCGAGGCCGTGGCGGTCGAGCAGGGCCCGGTGGGCGGCCACGTAGCCCGGCTCGGCCAGCGCGCGATCGACCTCGAAGTGGTCCCCGCCGCCGCAGCCGAGCTCGAGCCCGTCGTAGCCCCAGGTGGCGCACCGCGAGGCGAGATCCTCCAGCGGCAGATCGCCCCACTGGCCGGTGAACAACGCTATGGGTCTCGGCATGGCGGGCCAACCCTATCCATGGAGGGGAGCTCGTGTGCCCGCGACCTAGTCTCCCGCGCGTGAGCCGGGCCGCCGAGGACGCCAATCGCCGCCTGCTGCGCGCGCGGGACGCGATGGACCACCGGTACGCGCAGCCGCTCGACGTCCGCTCCCTCGCCCACATCGCGCACGTGTCGGAGGCGCACTTCATCCGGACCTTCCGCAAGACGTTCGGAGAGACGCCGCACCGCTACCTGCAGCGCCGCCGCGTCGAGCGGTCGATGTTCCTGCTGCGCACCACGGACCGCAGCGTCACGGAGGTCTGCTTCGACGTCGGCTTCACGAGCCTCGGGACGTTCAGCCGGACCTTCCGCGCCATCGTCGGGGAGACGCCGTCGGCCTACCGGCGGCGGGCCGTGGCCACCGCCGTCCCGAACTGCTTCGCGATGGCCTGGATGCGACCGAGCAGTTTCGGAGAAGCGCGGCGATCCGGTCGCGATTAGCGTCGCGCCCATGTTCACCGCCATCACCCACCACTCGATCTTCGTGCTCGACCAGGACGAGGCGCTCGACTTCTACGTCGGCAAGCTCGGGCTCGAGGTCGGCGCCGACGCCGACCTCGGCTTCATGCGCTGGCTCACGATCAAGGTTCCCGGCGAGGACGGCCGCGAGATCCTGCTCGAGAAGCCCGGGCCGCCCGCGATGGACGACGCCTCCGCCGCGCAGGTCCGTCAGCTCGTGACCAAGGGCGCCGGGGGGCTCGCCTTCATCGTCACCACGGACGACTGCCGGCGGACCTACGAGGAGCTGTCCGGCAGGGGCGTGGAGTTCACGGAGGCCCCGACGGAGCGCTTCTACGGCACGGACTGCGCGCTGCGCGACCCGTTCGGCAACCAGATCCGGATCACCCAGCCGGCCGAGCACCCGCGGGCGCCCGAGCCGTGCGAGTTCGCAAGCCGCTGAGGACGAGGGCAGCCGGCGGTTTCACGAACCCGCCGCGGCGGGAACGCTCGCGGGCATGGCGGAGTTGGAGCTGACCCGCGACGCCGTCGATCGCAGGACCTTCGTGCTGGCCGGGGTGGGCCGGATCCGCCACGGCGGCTGGCTCAAGCGCTCCGCCGAGCTCTCCACCGAGCAGGGCAACCGCTGGAAGGCCGACCGCAAGGGCTTCCGCCAGCGCCCGGTCTTCACGGACGCGGCGGGCGGCGAGCCGGCGCGCTTCGACGCGGCCGGGACCTTCAAGCGCGGCGGCCGGCTCGAGGTCACCGGCGGCGGGGCGTACGCGCTCGAGCCGTCCTCGCACTTCAAGGAGCGCTACGCCCTGACCGCCGACGGGCGCGAGCTGGCCACCGTCGAGGCGGCCGGCTGGAGCTCCAAGCGTCCGGTGAGGCTCACCGTCGAACCGGACGCCGGCCTCGAGGACCTCGTGCTGTTGACGGTGTGCTGGCTGGTCCAGCAGTTCGCCCAGGACGCCGCCTCCGGCGCGAGCAGCGCCGGCGCCGCGGGCGCCGGCGCCTGAGCTGCCGGCGAGCGCCGGGCAGGAGGCGGCTCGGCGTCGACGAACCGGCGCGCACCCGCCTCTTGCCTCTTGCCCCGCCGGTGGCGCGGCGCGGCACGGCGGGGCGGGGCGGGGTGGGGTGCGTCACGTTGCGCATGCCATCCGTGCCCAACGTGACGCGCCCACCTGGGACCCGGAGGCAACAGGCGGCTGCGTGTCGACAAGCCGGCGCATACCCGCCTGTCGCCCGGGTGGTCGGCGCCCGGCGGCCCCCACCTGCCGGACGGCACCGCCCCCTCACCTCCCGGCCGGCCCCCTCTCACCTGCCGGACGGCACCGCCGCCCCTCCCGGCCGCCACCCCGCCGCCCCCCCCGGCCGCCACCCCGCCGCCCCGTCCGCCACCTCACCCCCGGGCTCGCGCGGGCGTTACGAGTCTCGCGCAGCCGGGCGCTCGCGCCGGTCGCGCGGCTACGGTCGCGGTCGTGCAGCACGCGCTCGCCACCCTCGCCGCCGTCTTCGATGCCCCCGCCGACGCGGGGGCGCCGGCCGCGCTCGACGCGCTGCGCGCGCGCTGGAGCGCGCTGGCCCCGGACGAGCGCGCAGCCCTGACGCCGCTGGCCCGGCTCGCCGCCGAGCGCGTCGCGGCCGCCGCGC
>JBBSPV010000039.1:0-37407 GCA_038258425.1 Solirubrobacterales bacterium
GACCGGCGCCACGGGTGCGACCGGCGCCACGGGTGCGACCGGCGCCGCCGGCGCGACGGGCGCGGCGGGCGCGGCGGGCGCGACCGGCGCCACGGGCCCGCAGGGCCTGCCCGGTCGTCAGGGCGAGCGGGGGCGCCGCGGGCGCTCGGCCACCGGCCGCGTGGTCTGCGCCGCGGAGGCCGGCACGATCACGTGCCGGCTGCCGCAGGATCTGGTGCCCGGCGGCGTCGTGCGCCTCCACGCGGGAGCGTCGACCCTCGCCGGCCGCCGCAGCCGCAACGGCCGGAGGGTCACGTTCGAGACGACGCACCGCCTCGCCGGGCCCGCGGTGCTCGTCTTCACGCGGGGCTCGCAGACCCGTGCCGTCCGGACGCTGATCCCCGCCCGCGTCGCCTGAGCGACGAGTCCCGCACGCCAACCGGTCGCGATTGTGCACGTGGGTGGTGCACGATCGCGACCACCGCCGCTCGCGCCCGGAGCTGGGCGTTCCGGCGCAGGCGGCCCCTACCCCTGCAGCGGGAGCGCCAGCACGGCGCAGCCGCCGTGCTTCTCGCGGAAGCCGAGCGACTCGTAGAGGCCGCGGGCGGCCGCGTTGACGTCGTCGACGTCGAGCTCGACGCGTCCGCAGCCGCGCTCGCGGGCGAGCTCGAGGGCGCGGTCCATGAGCGCACGGCCGAGCCCCGCGCCGCGCGCGGTCCCGGTGACGAACACGTCCTCGATCCAGCAGTCCTCCGTGCCCGTCCACAGCGAGTGGCGGAAGCGGATCTGGACGACCCCGGCTGGCGCGGAGTCCGCGTCGACGGCGCCGAGCAGGTACTGCGTCGTCCGCGGCTCCTCGATCAGCCCTTCGACGCCCGCGAGGAAGGCGTTGTCCGACGGCCAGGCGCTCTCGTAGAAGTCGCGGAAGGCGACGAGCAGGCGGGCGACGTGCTCGGCCTCCGCGGGCTCGGCGACCCAGACGTGCGGCATCGCGCGCAGGCTACCCGGGACCGGGCCGCGCCTCAGATCAGCTCGCCCGCCAGCAGGTCCATGAGCAGGCCGTCGACCCAGCGGCCCTCGGCGTGGTCCCACCACGACCGGCGCGTGACCCCGACGCGGCGGAAGCCGACGCGGGCGTAGGCGCGGATGGCCACGAGGTTCGCCGCCGCCGGGTCGATGGTGAGCCGGTGGTGGCCGCGCTCGACCAGCAGGTGGCGCGCGACGGCGCGGATGGCGTCACCGCCCAGGCCGCGCCCGTGGAAGGCGGTGGCCAGGAAGAGGTCGACGCTCGCGTGCCGGAAGGCCGGCTCCTCCTCCTCCCAGAACTGGATGAGCCCCGCGCGCTCGCCCGCCACCTCGACGGTGAGCACGGTCGTCTCCGGGTCGTCGAACGGCCACTCGTCGTTCTCTGGCGGCCCCCACCAACGCCGCACCGCCGGCTCGGCGCGGGTGGCGAGCATGAAGTCCCGGTCGCCCGCCTCGAGCGGCCGCAGGGCGACGCGCTCGCCGGTGAGGCGCACGCCGCTAGTCGTCCCCGCCGCCCGCGCCGTCGGCCGTCGTGATGACCGCGATCCGGTCGCCGGACTTGATCGCCTCGCCCTCCTTGACCGCGAGCTCGGCGATCCGGCCCGCCTTGTGGGCCTGGATCTCGTTCTCCATCTTCATCGCCTCGATGATGCAGATCAGCTGGCCCTCCTGCACCTCCTGGCCCTGCTCGACGAGGACCTTCCACATGTTGCCCTGCAGGGGGGAATCCAGCGCGTCGCCACCGCCGCCACCGCCGGAGGACCGCTCCCCGCGGCGCGGCGGCCTGCGGGCGCCCGCGGCCGGCCCGGCGCCGTTGACGGATGCAGGCCCGAGGGGCTCGCCGTGGACGCGGACGTCGAAGCGCTTGCCGGAAACCTCGACGGTGTAGGCACGCTCCTCGAGCTCCGGCTCGTCCTCGCCGGAGCGCTCCGGCGCCGGCTGGGCGAGCGTCTTGAGCCAGTCGCGGTCCTCGATCAGGTCGCGGCAGGTCTCGGCGTTGGCCCACTGCTCGGAGGCCATGATCGCCTGGTGGAACGGCATCAGCGTCGTGACGCCCTCCACCCGGAACTCCTCCAGCGCGCGCAGCATCCGCCGGGTGGCGAGCTCGCGCGTCGCGTCCCAGACGATGAGCTTGGCGACCATCGGGTCGTACAGCGGGGTGATCTCCGAGCCGGCCAGCACTCCCGAGTCCACGCGCACGCCCGGGCCGGAGGGCTCCGTGTAGGAGGTGATCGTCCCCGGCGCGGGCGCGAAGTTCTTCGCCGCGTCCTCGGCGTTGACGCGGCACTCGATCGCGTGGCCGCGCAGCTGCACGTCGTCCTGGGTCAACGACAGGGCCTCGCCGGCGGCGATGCGGATCTGCTCGCGCACGATGTCGACGCCGGTGGTCGCCTCCGTCACGCAGTGCTCGACCTGCACGCGGGTGTTCATCTCGAGGAAGAAGTACTCGTCCGGCCCGTCGTCCTGCTTGACGAACAGGCCCTCTATCGTGCCCGCCGAGCGGTAGTCGACGGCCCGGGCCGCGTCGACGCCGATCTTGCCGATCCGCTCGCGCATCGCCGCGTCCACCAGTGGCCCCGGCGACTCCTCGATGAGCTTCTGGTGCCGACGCTGGATGGAGCAGTCGCGCTCGCCGAGGTGGACGACGTTGCCGTACCCGTCCGCGAGGATCTGGACCTCGACGTGGCGCGGGTCCTCGAGGTAGCGCTCGAGGTAGACCGTGTCGTCGGAGAAGAACTTCTCGCCCTCGCGTGCCGCGCCCTCGAAGGCGTCGGCGAGCTTGTCGGGCGTCATGGCGACGCGGAAGCCCTTGCCGCCGCCGCCACCGGCGGCCTTGACCGCGACGGGGTAGCCGATGTCCTCGGCGATGCGCTCGGCGTCCTCGAGCGTCTCGACCGGGTCCGTCGTGCCCGGCACGATCGGGACGCCGGCGGCCTGCATGAGCTCCCGTGCCCGGGTCTTGGAGCCCATCGCGTCGATCGCGGCCGCCGGCGGGCCGATGAAGGTCACGCCGGCCTCCTCGAGCGTCCGGGCGAAGGCCGCGTTCTCGGCCAGGAAGCCGTAGCCGGGGTGCACGGCCTCGGCGCCGGAGGCCTCGACGACCTCGAGCAGCTTCTCCACCACGAGGTAGCTCTGGTTCGCCGGCCCGGGACCCAGCAGATGGGCCTCCGAGGCCCGCTTGACGTGCTGGGCGTCGCGGTCGGCCTCGGAGTAGACGGCCACGGAGTCGATGCCGAGCTCGTCCAGCGCGCGGATCACGCGCACGGCGATCTCACCCCGGTTGGCCACGAGCACCTTCGAGAACATGGCCCGGAATCTATCCGGGCCGGCTCGTGAGGGGGACGAAGTGATCCTGAGCCCGTGCGGGCGCTCGGGTGCAGCGGCCTACGCGGCGCCCCACGTCGCGCAGGCCTGGGCCAGGCCATCGGCGAAGCGCGCGAGCGTGGCGCCGTCGGCCGCGCCGTGCAGCGGGTTGAGCTCGGTCACCGTCAGGGCCGTCACGCGCGGGTCGGCCAGCAGCCCGGCGAGCCCCGCGAGCGCGGTGTCCAGCGGCACCCCCACGTTGCGCCCGGTGTTCTCCGAGAGCGGGGCGTCGACGAAGTCGACGACGTCGACGTCGAAGTGGACGGCGAGCCTTCGTCGCTCGGGCCCGAGAGCGTCGAGCGCCGCTCGGGCCGCCGCCGCCGGATCGGCGGCGAGGGCCGCGACGTCGACCACCGGCACGCCCCTGGCCGGCAGCTGGTCGCGCTCCCACGCCGTCGCCTGCCCCGGATCGAACCCGAGCAGGGCGAGCTGGTCGGGCCGCAGGGATGCGCGCGCGGCGAGCTCAGGTACGCAGCCGTCCAGGCCCAGCGCGTGCCCGAGGCCCATCCAGTCGAGCGCGCCGTCGTTGACGCTCGAGGGCACGTTCATGTCGGCGTGCAGGTCGAGGTAGACGACGCCCGGCGCGCCGAGCGCGGCGACGGTCCCGAGCCCGACCGTGCAGTCGCCGCCCAGCACGAGCGCGCGCTCGCCGGCGGCCACGCAGTCGGCGACCGCGGAGGCGACCTCGTCGACGGCGGCGACCACCGCCTCGACGTTCTGGGCGAGCGCCGCCGCCGGATCCGGTGACCAGCGACGCAGCCGGCCGTCCCCGCGGTCGTGCGCCGGCACGCCCAGCTCGTCGAGACGGGTGAGCAGGCCGGCGTCGCGCAGCCACTGCGGAGCCAGCTCCTGGCCCGGCGCGTAGGCCCCGGCGCTCGAGGGCGCGCCGATCACGCCGATGGTGGGCATGCGCCGGACTAGAGCAGATCTCGGCTCAGGCGAGCGTGACCCGCTCGTCGCCCACCGCGACGACGTCCCCGCGCCGGAGCTGACGGCCGCGACGGGCCTCGGGCTCGCCGTTGACGGTCACCGCGCCGGCGGCGAGCAGCGCCTTCGCCTGCCCGCCCGAGTCGGCCAGGCCGGCGTGCTTGAGCAGCTGCCCGAGGCGGATGCCGTCTTCGCGCAGCTGCACGGTGCGCTCGGCGCTCACGGGCTAGACGGCCATGCCGGCGGCCACCGTGTCGTTGGTCGCCTCGTCGACGAGTGGGTCGGTGCGGTGACGACGCTCACGTGGCGTCGACCAGGTGCAGTCCGCACTCTGTCCGGTCGGTGCCCGCCCAGCGGCCCTCGCGGCCCTCGCCGGGCAGCGTGCACGGCTCGCAGCCGATGGACGCGTAGCCGCGGTCGTGCAGCGGGTGGTAGGGGAGGTCGCGCTCATGGATCGTGCGCCACAGGTCGCGCTCGGTCCAGCCGGCGAGCGGGTTGTACTTCAGGATGCCGCGCTTGGCGTCCGACTCGACCTCCAGCGCGCCGGTGCGGGTCGGGCCCTGCTCGCGGCGGATGCCGGTCACCCAGGCCTCGGCGCCAGCCAGGGCGGCCTCGAGGGCGCGGACCTTCGCGGCGCTGCAGCACTCCTGCGCGGTCCAGGTCCGCGTCTCGCGGCGGGCGTCCTGCACCTCGACATGGACGCCGAAGCGCGCCTCGAACGCCCGCCAGGTGGCGAGCGTCTCCTCGAAGAGCACCCCGGTGTCGATGGTCACGAGGCGCGTGTCCGGGGCGACCCGCGAGACGGCGTCGACGAGCACGGACTCCTCCTTCTGGAAGGAGCACAGCAGCACCAGCCGGTCACCGTGCCGGCGGCCGGCGTCGGCGAGCAGCGCGTCGAGCGACCGGGTCAGGTCGGGAGCGAGGGCCATGGGGCGCTCAGACCGCGCACTCGCCTTCGCCCCGGATGACCTGGAACGGCACGTTGCGGCTCCAGTCGATGAAGTGGTTCATCGTGTCCAGGCCGAACTCGATCGGCATCGTGAGGTCGGAGACGGCGGCTTCGAAGACCTGGGTGCCGACGCGTGGGGCGAAGTCGCGGAACGGCTCGCCGTCCTCGCGTTGCTCGCGGTATAGCGCGAGCCAGCGGTCGACGGCCTCCGGGACCCGCTTGGCGGGCAGCCGGACCTTCAGCCGCGTGCCGTAGCCGACCTCGCCCGCGTCGAACTGGCCGCCGACGTGGGCGATGTAGGCGGGCACCGTGTGCTCGCCGACCTTCAGCGACGCGCCGTAGAAGCCGAGGTCGGCGATGTGGTGCTGCGAGCAGCCGTTGGGGCAGCCGCTCATCTTGATGTGCATCCTGCGCACGAGCGGATCCTCGTCGGCCTTGATCTCGTCGAGTCGCTCGCGGATCGCGAGGTTCAGGCCCATGGAGGCCGTGATCCCGAGCTTGCACGAGTCGGTGCCGGGGCACGAGACGACGTCGGTGACCTCGTCGGCGCCGGGCCGGCCGAGGTCGAGCGCCCGCAGCCGCTGCCAGACGTCGTGGGCGGCCTCCTCGGGCACCCAGCGCAGCACGAGGTTCTGGTGCACGGTCATGCGGGCGTTGCCGCCCGAGAAGTCGCGCATGAGCTGCCCGAGGCCGCGGAACTGCTCCGGCGTGAGGTCGCCGCGCGGGACGTGCACGTGGGCGGTGACGTAGCCGGCCTGGCGCTGCGGCCGCAGCGCCGAGGAGGCCCAGCGGTCGAACGCGGTGCGATCGCCGTTCGGTCCGGGGCTCTGCCCCCTCGCGGCCCAGGCGGCCGCTCCCCCGGCTTGCGCCCGGACGGACGCCTCCTCGTCGTGGAGGAAGAGGTCGGGGGTGAAGTCGCGCTCGGCGACCCAGTCGCCCTGGAGCTCCGCCTCCACCTGGGTGCGCAGCTCGTCGATGCCGAACTTGTCCACGAAGACCTTGAGCCGGGCGCGGGCGCGGTTCTTGCGCAGCCAGTCCTGGCGGTCGAAGATCCGGAACACGGCCTCGGCGACCTTGAGGTAGTCGCCGTTGCCGGCCTCGACGAAGTCATACAGCGTCGGGGCGATGCGCGGCATGATCGAGGTGCCGCCGCCGACGCGGACCTCGAAGCCCTGCTTGCCGTCGCGCTCGCGGGCGAGGTAGGCGATGTCGTGGATGCCGGTGATCGAGCGGTCGGCGTCCGAGCCGGTGAAGGCCGTCTTGACCTTGCGCGGCATGAGCTGCGTTGTCGGGTGGCGGACGAAGTAGCGGACGTAGGCGCCGACGTAGGGCGTCGGGTCGAAGGTCTCGTCCTCGCAGACGCCGGCCCACGGGTCGGCGGTCACGTTGCGGACGGTGTTGCCGCAGCCCTCGCGCGACGACAGCCCGGAGGCGGAGATGTCGCGGATGAACTTCGCCGCGTCGTCGAGCGGGACGTGGTGGATCTGGACGTTCTGCCGGGTGGTGATGTGGCCCTTGTTCAGCGGCGCGTAGGTCTCCACCGCGTCGGCGAAGGCGTCCATCTGGTCCGGCGTGACGCCGCCGAAGGGGAGCTTGACCCGGATCATCTGGACCGCGGCCTGGCGCTGGCCGTAGACGCCCTGCTTGAGCCGGAAGCCGATGAACTCCGTCTCGGGCGTCTGACCGTCGAGGAATCGGCCCGACTCCGTGTCGAAGTCGTCGAACTCGCGCTCGAGGATCGGGATGACGTGGCCGGGCACGTCGTCGAGCACCTCGGGGTGCTCGAGCGTGCCGCGGCGGCGCGACTGGACGGACGTGGGCTCCATGGGAAGGCTGCGGCTCCTGGCGAGGTCGCTGGGGAACGGCCATGGTACAAAAACCGACCGGGATTAGGGAGTTTTTGGTCACCGTCACGTCTTGGGCTTTCCGTATGGTCAAGCACAGGGACGACGTCGACGCACGGCCGAGGGGGCACGATGGGGACTCGTATCAGGGCAAGGCTGCGGACGGGCGGGCACGGCCCGTGGGTTCTGGCGAGCGCGGTGGTGCTCGTGCTCGGCCTCACCTCGTTGGCCGTCGCGGCCTCCGACGGCGGACCGCTGCTCGGGGCCAGTCGCAACCCGTCGGCGAGCAAGAGCACGACCTTCAAGCGGGAGACCCAGCTGATCGCCGACAACGGCAGCTACGGCACCCGCCAGTCGAACAAGTCCGACGACGGCGGCGGAGCCATCTACGGCTGCCGCTCCGGCGCCGGCGGCACGCCGAAGGGCAACGAGCCCTGCCTGCGCGCGAACAACCTGTCCAAGGGCCTGGCGTTCGAGTTCAACGCCACTCGCGGGTCCAAGGGCGGGACGATCGACGTCGGCGGGGGTGGCGGCAAGGTCAAGCCGTTCACGACGAACGCGACGGGTGTCGCGACCGGCCTCAACGCCGACCGCGTCGACGGGCTGAGCGCCGACGAGCTCGTCGCCCGGGCCCGGACCGGCGCCTCGCAGGGCGCCGCCGGGCCGCGCGGACCCGCCGGTCCGGCGGGCCCGGCGGGTCCCGCCGGTGCCGGCGCCCGAGCCGTGCGCTTCGACGTCGCCGCGACGGCCAACCCGACGCCGACGACGATCCTCGACCTCCCCGGTCTGCGACTCAGGGCGACGTGCACCGCCAACGGCGGCAACGTCCGCGTGAACCTGTTCGCGAGGGCGCCGGACGCCACGACGCTCCAGAACACCTACTCCATCGACTTCGGTGCCGACCCGGCCAATCCGCCGCAACCGGGCGATCCGAACCTCGCGTCCGCGAACGGGCAGATCGTTCTCTCCGCCGGCGTGGAGGCGGACCTCACCGGCCCGGAGACCCAGAACGGGACCGGCTACTTCCGGGTCATCTCCACCGCCATCGCGCTCAGCCCGAGCGCCGCGACCACGCTGAACATCCTCGAGCTCGTCAACGCCGACACGGGACGCTGCCAGATCGGCGGCACCGCGCTGCCCGCGTCCTGACCTCGAGCCGGCCGGGCGGCGCGCGCGGGGCGCCGCCCGGCTACAGCGGGATGTTGCCGTGCTTGCGCTTGGGGCCCGGCTCGCGCTTCGTCAGCAGCGTCTCGAGCGCCGTGATGAGCTTGGGCCGCGTCTCGTGCGGGACGATGACGTCGTCGATGTAGCCGCGCTCCGCCGCCGAGTACGGGTTGGCGAAGCGGAACTTGTAGTCGTCGATGAGCTTCTCCCGCCGCTCGTCCGGGGTCGGGGAGCCGGCGATGTCGCGCCGGTAGATGATGTTCACCGCCCCCTCCGGGCCCATCACCGCGATCTCGGCCTGCGGCCAGGCGACGTTGAAGTCCGCGCCGAGGTGCTTGGAGCTCATGACGTCGTAGGCGCCCCCGTAGGCCTTGCGGGTGATCACCGTGAGCTTGGGCACCGTCGCCTCCGCGAAGGCGTAGAGGAGCTTGGCGCCGTGGCGGATGATGCCGCCCCACTCCTGGGTCGTGCCGGGGAGGAAGCCCGGGACGTCGCACATGGTCAGCAGCGGCACGTTGAACGCGTCGCACGTGCGCACGAAGCGGGCGGCCTTCTCCGACGCGGCGATGTCGAGCACGCCGGCCATCGCCTTGGGCTGGTTGCCGACGACGCCGATCGCGTGTCCGTCCAGCCGCGCGTAGCCGACGACGATGTTTGGCGCGAAGTGCTCGGCGACCTCGAGGAACTCCCCGTCATCGACGATCAGCCGCACGACCTCGCGCATGTCGTAGGGCTTGTTCGGGCTGTCCGGGACGATCGAGTCGAGCGCCTCGTCCATGCGCCCCGGATCGTCGGTCGGCAACACGCGAGGCGTCTCTTCCAGGTTGTTCTGGGGCAGGAAGGACAGCAGGTAGCGCACGTCCTCGAGGCACCCGTCCTCGCCGTCGGAGGCGAAGTGCGCCACCCCGGACTTCGAGTTGTGAGTCATCGCCCCGCCGAGCTCCTCGAACGTCGGCTCCTCGCCCGTGACCGTCTTGATCACGTCGGGGCCGGTGATGAACATGTGCGAGGTCTCCTTCACCATGAAGATGAAGTCGGTGATCGCGGGGGAGTACACCGCCCCGCCGGCGCACGGCCCCATGATCACCGAGATCTGCGGGATGACGCCGGAGCAGCGGACGTTGCGCAGGAAGACGTCGCCGTAGGAGCCGAGGGAGACGACCCCCTCCTGGATCCGGGCGCCGCCCGAGTCGTTGATGCCGATCACCGGGCAGCCGATCCGCGCGGCGAGGTCCATGACCTTGCACATCTTCTCGGCCATGACCTCGCCGAGCGAGCCGCCGAAGACCGTGAAGTCCTGGCTGAACACGCACACCCGCCGGCCTTCGATCGTCCCGTGCCCGGTGACCACGGCATCCCCCCAGGGCCGCGTCTTCTCCATGCCGAACTCCGTCACCCGATGGCGGACGAAGGTGTCGAGCTCCTGGAAGGAGTCCGGATCGAGCAGCTTCTCCACCCGCTCGCGGGCGGTCAGCTTGCCCCGGGCGTGCTGCTTCTCCTCCGCCTCCGGCGACGAGTGGACCGCCGACTCGCGCAGCTCGGTGAGCTGCGCGAGCTTCTCCTCGTAGGTCTCGGGGTTCTTGCGCCGCATGGGCGCGGGATCCTACGCGCGCGAGAAGGGGCGGTGATGCGCGGTGCCCAGCGCGTCGAGCGTCGCCCCGAGGACCTCGAGGACCGCCTCGTCGGCGACGACCGGCACGGGCTCGGGCTCGACGGGGGCCGGCGGGCGGCGGCGCAGCAGGCGGTCCCAGCGCGACGGGGCGGGCGGCTCGATCCGCGCCGCGACGGGGACGGGCTCCGTCGCGGACTCGGCCCGCAGGCGGACGCGGGTGCCGAAGCCGGCCGGCTCGAGCTCGAGCGTGCCCGTCACGGTGTCCGCCGACCACACGACGAGCCGCTCGGGCTCGGTGTGCTCGATGGCCACGTCACCGAACGGCTGCAGGTGGGCCTCGAGGGCGGCGGGGTCGGCGATCTCGGCCCACAGCTCGGGACCGGACTTCACGAGGGTGCGGGTGGCTTGGAGCATGGGCCGGGGTTCCCGGTGCCCGCTCCGATCCCTGCCGGTGCACGCGCCCGCCCGAGCGACCCCTCAGCCGGCCGGCTCGTAGTCCCCGAACACGTCGCGCATCGCCCGGCACACCTCGCCGAGCGACGCGCGCTCCTTCAACGCGGTCCGGAGCACGGGCAGCAGGTTGTCCGTGCCCTCCGCGGCGGCGCGGACCGCCTCGAGGTTGCGCCGCACGGCGTCCGCGTCGCGGTCGGCCTTGAACGCCTCGAGCCGCTGGACCTGGGCGCGCTCGGACTCCGGGTCGACGCGCAGGGTCTCCTCGACCTCGACGTCCTCCTCCTCGTATCGGTTGACGCCGACGACGATGTCCTGGCCCGTGCGGTAGCGCTCGGAGTAGCCCCAGGCCGACTCGTCGATCTCGGCCGTGATGAAGCCGATCGCCTCGACGGAGCCGCCCTGGGCGTCGACGAGCTCGATCAGGCGCGTCGCGCGGGCCTCGATCTCGTCCGTGAGGCCCTCGACGAAGTACGAGCCGGCGAACGGGTCGACGGTGTCGGCGGCGCCGGACTCGAGCCCGACGATCTGCTGGGTGCGCAGGGCGATCCGGGCGGCGCGCTCGGAGGGCAGCGCGAGCGCCTCGTCGTAGCCGTTGGTGTGCAGCGACTGGGTGCCGCCGCAGACCGCGGAGAACGCCTGCAGGGCGACGCGGACGATGTTGTTGACCGGCTGCTGGGCGGTGAGGGTGACCCCGCCGGTCTGCGTGTGAAAGCGCAGCATGGTCGACTTCGGGTCCTGCGCCCCGAAGCGCTGCGTCATCAGCCGGGCCCACATGCGCCGGGCCGCGCGGAACTTCGCGACCTCCTGGAAGACGTTGTTGTGGCCGTTGAAGAAGAAGGCCAGCCGCGGCGCGAAGTCGTCCACGTCGAGGCCGGCGTCGATCGCCGCCTGCACGTAGGCGATGCCGTTGGCGAGCGTGAAGGCGACCTCCTGCACGGCGGAGGCGCCCTTCTCACGGAAGTGGTACCCCGAGATGGACACCGTGTTCCAGCGCGGGATGTGCTCGGCGCAGTAGGCGAACAGGTCCGTGGTCAGCCGCATGGACGGCTTGGGCGGGTAGATGTAGTTGCCGCGGGCGATGTACTCCTTGAGGATGTCGTTCTGCGTCGTCCCGCGCAGCTGGTCGGCCGGCACGCCCTGCTCCTCCGCGACGAGCTCGTAGAGCAGCAGCAGGCAGGCGGCCGGGGCGTTGATCGTCATGGACGTCGACACCTCGTCCAGCGGGATCCCGTCGAAGGCCGTGCGCATGTCGTCGATCGAGTCGATGGCGACGCCCGTGCGCCCGACCTCGCCGAGGCAGCGCGGGTCGTCGGAGTCCAGGCCGAGCTGGGTCGGCAGGTCGAAGGCCATCGAGAGGCCGGTGGACCCGTGCTCGAGCAGGTACTTGTAGCGCTCGTTGGACTCCTTGGCCGACGCGTAGCCCGCGTACTGGCGCATGGTCCACAGGCGCTTGCGGTACATCTCGGCGTGCACGCCGCGCGTGTACGGGAACTCACCGGGCGCCCCGAGCCGCTCGGGCAGCCCGTCGGCCACGTCCTCGGGCCCGTAGCGGGCCCGGACCTCGATCCCCGAGTCGGTGAAGACGCGGTCGTCGTCCGGGCCGACGACGGGGGCGACGGACAGGTCGACGCCCTCCTGCTGCTCGTCCGTGGCCATGCCGGGAGGCTACCCAGCGGGGTAGCTTGGGGGCGCGATGCTTCGCTCGCTGCCCTCCGTCGACGCGCTGGCCGCGCGGCTCGACGCCCCGCACGCCCTGGCCGTCGCGGCCGCCCGGAGCACGATCGAACGGCGCCGGGACGAGTTGCGCGCCGGCGCGACGGGCGAGGCCGACCTCGAGGCCCGGGCGCGCGCGGAGCTGCACCGGGGCCGGCAGCCGTCCCTGCGGCGGGTGCTCAACGCGACGGGCGTCCTGCTGCACACCAACCTCGGGCGGGCGCCGCTTCCGGCGGCCGCCCGCGAGGCGGTCGCGCGCGCCGCCGAGGGCTACTCGAACCTCGAGCTCGACCTCGCGAGCGGCGAGCGCGGCTCGCGCCACGACCACGTCGCCGGGCTGTTGTGCGAGCTCACGGGCGCCGAGGCGGCGATGGCGGTCAACAACGGCGCCGGGGCGACCCTGCTCGCCGCGGCGGCGCTCACCGGCCCGGGCCACGAGGAGCTCGTCGTCTCCCGCGGCCAGCTCGTGGAGATCGGCGGCGGCTTCCGCATCCCGGAGGTCGTGGCCCAGGCGGGCGGGCGGCTCGTGGAGGTCGGCACGACGAACCGGACGCGGCTCGCCGACTACGCCGGGGCGCTCGGCGAGCGCACGGGCGCGATCCTGCGCGTGCACCCGTCGAACTTCCGCCAGCTCGGCTTCGTCGAGGACGTCGGGATCGAGGCCCTGTGCACGCTCGGGGTCCCCGTGGTCGACGACGTCGGCTCGGGCGCCCTGGCCGACGGGCTCGCCGTGCTCGCGGAGGAGCCGGACGTGCGCCGCTCCGTGGCCGCCGGCGCGGCGCTCGCGTGCTTCTCCGGCGACAAGCTGCTCGGCGGCCCGCAGGCCGGGCTGCTCGTCGGGACGGGCGACGCCGTCGCGCGCGCCCGCCGCCATCCGCTCGCCCGCGCGCTGCGCGCCGACAAGCTCACCCTCGCGGCGCTCGAGGCGACCCTGCGGCTCTACCGGGACCCCGGCCGGGCCCGGGCCGAGGTTCCGGTGCTCGCCATGCTCGCCGCCCCCGACGCCGAGCTCGTGGCCCGCGCCGAGCGGATGGTCGCCCTCGCCGGGCCGCCCGCGCGGGTCGTGCGCGCCGTCGGGCGCGTCGGCGGGGGCGCGCTGCCGCTGGCCGAGCTCGAGGGCCCGGCCGTGGCCGTCACCGTGGCGCGGCCGGACCGGCTGGCGGCGGCGCTGCGCGGCGGCGAGCCGCCGGTGCTCGCGCGCATCGAGGCCGGGGACCTGCTGCTGGACCCCCGGACGCTGACCGACGCCGAGGCCGAGCTCGCGGCCTATGCGCTGCGCCGCGGCTGCGAGAGGCCTGACTCGTAGGCGAGCACCACGACCTGGACGCGGTCGCGCAGCCCGAGCTTCATGAGCACGCGCGCCACGTGGGTCTTGACCGTCGTCTCGGAGACGATGAGCTCGGCGGCGATCTCGGCGTTGGAGAGCCCGCGCGCGATGAGGCCGAAGACCTCGCGCTCGCGCTCCGTGAGCTCGTCGTAGCCACTGGGCGGCTCCGGATCCGGCGGGGCCGAGCCGGCGAAGTCCTCGATCAGCCGCTTGGTGATGGCGGGGGCCAGCAGCGCCTCGCCCTCGGCGACGACGCGGATGCCGGCGGCGAGCTGCTCGGGCGGCACGTCCTTGAGGAGGAAGCCGCTCGCGCCCGCGCGCAGCGCCTCGTAGACGTACTCGTTGAGGTCGAAGGTCGTGAGCATGAGCACCCGCACCGCGTGGTCCCCCGCCTGCTCGAGCACGCGCCGGGTGGCTTCGATGCCGTCGAGCTCGGGCATCCGGATGTCCATGAGCACGACGTCGGGCTTCAGCCGCCGCGCCAGCTCGACGGCCTCCGCGCCGTCCGTCGCCTCCGCGATCACGTCGAGGTCGTCCTCGGAGTCGAGGATCATCTTGAACCCGGCGCGGACGAGCGCCTGGTCGTCGGCGATCAGGATGCGGATCATGCGGCTCCTCGGAAGGGCTGGAGATCGGGGTCGGGGGCGGAGTCTGATGGGTGCAGCGGCAATCGCACCGCCACCTCGTGCCCACCGCCGTCGAGCTGGCCCGAGCGGACCAGGCCGCCATGAGCGGCGACGCGCTCTCGGACGCCGACGAGCGCCGGGCCGGCGCCCGCGGCCATCGGCACCTCCGGGCGGTCGTCGCGCACGTCGATCTCGAGCGCGTCCGGGCTCCATCCGAGGATGACCGTGGTCCGGGCGCCCGGGGCGATGCGCCCGACGTCGTCGAGCACGTCCTGCACGACGCGGTAGGCGGCGAGGCCGAGACCGGCGGGCAGCTCGCGCGGGCGCCCGTCGACGCGCAGCTGCACCGGCAGACCGGTGGCGCGCAGGCGGTCGATCAGCGCGGGCAGCGCCTCGAGGGTCGGGTTGGGCGCGCGCTCCGCGGGCTGGTCGGGCCTGCGCAGCACCCCGAGCAGCCGGCGCATCTCCAGCAGCGCCTCCCGGCCGGTGCGTTCGATCTCCGCGGCGGCCTGGCGCGCGCGCTCCGCGTCGCTGGGCAGCACCCGCCGCCCGCCGCCGGCCTGGACGACCATGAGCGAGAGGGAGTGCGCGACGACGTCATGCAGCTCGTGGGCGATGCGGCGGCGCTCCTCCTCCACCGCGCGCCGCCCGGCCGCCGCCCGGCGCTGCTCGAGCCGGTCGTTGGCCCGTGCGAGCTCGGCCACCAGGCGGGAGCGCCGGTACGTCGTGCGGCCGGCGGCGAAGGCGAGCAGGCCGAGCGCCGGGTAGAAGACGTCGTCCGCCGCGGAGGTCGCCTTCCAGGCCACGTCGGCGACGATCATGACCGCGACGTAGGCGATCGGCCACGCCCAGAACCCGCGGCCGGACAACGAGTCGCCCGCGGTGAAGGCGAGCACGAGCAGGGCGATCACCCCGACGCCGAACTGCTGCGGCGCGGTGAGCAAGAGCGTCTGGACGAGGTAGAGGCCGAGCAGCCCCCACACGACCGCGACGGGTGCGCGGGCGCGCAGCGCGACGAGTCCCCCGGTGGCGGCGATGGCGACGGCGTCGAGGGCGGCGGGACCCTCGAAGCCGGTGCCCGTGAGCGCCTCCGCCACGCCGACCGCGGCGATCAGCAGCCCGGCGAGCCGGTTCGCGTGGCGCCTCACGCCGGGGTGCCCTCGAGCGGGATGCGCACGCGCACGACGTGGCCGCCCCCTCCGGGCTCGTCGGCCTGCAGCTCGCCGCCGCACACGCGCACACGCTCCTGCAGGCCGACGAGCTGGCGGTCCGCGCCCGGAGGCCCGTCGTCGGAGACCTCGACGGCCAGGCCGGCCGGGCCGGGGATCACCGTGACGCGAGCGCTGCCGGCGCCGCCGCGGCCCAGCCCCTCGGTCAGCGCCTCCTCGACGACGCGGTAGGCGGTGAGATCGACGCCGCGCGGGAGGTCGTCCGGCAGCTCGCCGCGGACCTCCAGCCCGACGCGGAGGCCGGCGGCGCGGTAGCGCTCGACGAGCGCGCGCAGGGCGCCGAGCCCGGGCTGGGGCTCGAGCGCCTTGGACTCGCCCGCCCCGTGGCGCAGCACCTCGATCGCCGTGCGCAGCTCCGTGAGTGCGTCGCGGCCGGTGTCCTCGATCGCCTGGAAGGCGCCCGTCGCGCGCGCGGCGTCGCGGTCGGCGAGCCGGCGCGCCACGGCGGCCTGGATCGTCATGGCGCCGAGGGCGTGGGCGACGACGTCGTGCAGCTCGCCGGCGATGCGGACGCGCTCGGCGGCGACCGCGTCGCCGGCGGCGTCCGCCCGCTCAGCCTCGAGCAGGGCGCCATGGCCCGCGAGCTCGGTCGCGAGGGCGTTGAGCTCGCGCAGCATCCGGCCGCCGACGATCGGGGCGAGGACGAAGAGCACGAGGCCGGTGAGCACGCCGCCGACAGCGTCCTTGGGCGCGAGCGAGGCGCCGGCCACGAGCAGCACCTCGAGGGCCGCCAGCAGCGTCAGCGGCAGCGTCGGAAGCCGGACGCCGGCCGCATAGGTGACCATGAGCCAGCCGACGTAGACCGCGACGAGCTGGCCGACGGTGTCCTCGCCGGCGAGGCCGAGCAGGGCGACGGCGCCCGTCGCGAGCAGGCCGGCGCCCAGCGGCGCGTGGCGGCGGGCGGCCAGCGCGAGCGCGACGAGGCAGCCGACGCCGAAGGCCGCGAGCCGGTCGGCGACCGGAGCGTCCACCCAGGCGAGCTCGAGCGCGGTGGCCACCAGCAGCACGGTCGCCAGCGCCATGTCGACGCGGGCGGCGGGCCAGCCCCGCATCCACCGCGCCAGCGCTGTGAGTCGTCTGGCCACGGTGTCAGATCGACGCTAGCCACGGCGCCGGGCGTCGCCCTCGTCCCTTCTGACGATCTTCGGTCATCCGAAAGGAGGACGGTGAGGGCGCCTTACGCGCCGCCTCCAGGCTCAGGCGGCCAGCGCCGTCGCGCGGTGCTGCTGCGGGCTGACGCCTCGCAGGCGCTTGAAGGCGGCGCTCAGCGCGAACGGGCTGCCGTAACCGACCTGGTCGGCCACGGAGCCGACGGTGGCGCCCGGCTCGCGCAGCAGATCGGCCGCGAGGGCGATCCGCCAGCCGGTGAGGAAGGTCATCGGCGGCTCGCCGACGAGCGCGTGGAAGCGCCGCGCCAGCGCGGCCCGGGAGACGCCGATCTCGCCGGCGAGCTCGGCGAGCGTCCAGGGGTGGGCGGGGTTGTGGTGCATGAGCCGCAGGGCGTGGCCGACCACCGGGTCGCCGTGGGCCCGGTACCAGTCGGGCGCCTGCGCGTCGGGGCGCGCGAACCACGCCCGCAGGACGGCGATCAGCAGCAGGTCGAGCAGGCGGTCGAGGACCGCCTCCTGGCCAGGGTCGTCCTTGACGATCTCGTCGGCGAGCAGCGGGACGAGCGGGCAGTCCCACTCACCCGCGCGCAGGACGATCAGCGTGGGCAGCGCGCGCAGCAGTCGCCGGCTGACCTCGCCCTGCAGCTGGTAGGTGCCGGTGAGCATGACTGCGGCGCCGTCGGGGCTGTTGCCCCAGCTGCGTACGCCGAGGCGCCAGCGGTCCGCGAGCTCCTCGCCCGCGACGGTCGTGCAGCGCTGGCCGGGGTGGATGATCGCCTGCGGCGGCGTGGCCGGGTCGCCGGCGACGGTGTAGTGGTCCGGGCCGCGGACGATGGCCACGTCGCCGGCGTGCAGACCCTGCGGCGCGCCCCGATCGGGCACGATCCAGACCTCGCCGCGCACGACGGCCACGACGGTCAGCGGCGCCTCGTCCCGGATGCGCAGCGACCAGGGCGGGTCCAGGCTCGAGCGCAGCAGGAACGCCTCGCGCGCCCGCGGTCCGTCGAGGAGGCCGGCCACCGCGTCCATGGCGGCGATTGTAGACGCTGGCGTATGACGAAGCGTCGTTGGGCTATGGATCGTCTGAGTCCATCGGAGTTGACTGCGCTCCATGGTCACCCCCGACGCCCCAGAGCCCGCGATGGTCGCACCCGGTCAGACGCTCGAGAACCCGGTCACCGGGGAGCGCTTCACGTTCGTCCACACGGCGGCGAGCACCCGTGGGGAGCTGCTGGCCTTCGACTTCGCCCTGCGCCCCGGCGGCGCGGTGCCGGTCCCCCACGTCCACCCCGCCCAGACCGAGCGCTTCGAGGTCCGCGAGGGGCTCATGCGCTTCCGGCTCGGCCTGCGCACCCGCCTGGCCGGCCCCGGCGACGTCGTCGAGGTCGCACCCGGCGTGGTCCACGGCTTCGCCAACGCGGGCGAGATCGAGGCGCGGCTGCGCGTCGAGGTCCGGCCGGCGCTGCGCATGGAGGAGATGTTCGCCGACGTCGTGGCGCTGGCGCGGGCGCGGCGCATGACGCGCCGCGGGCTGCCGCGCAACCCGCTCGAGCTCGCGGCCCTCGCGCGCCGCTACGACCAGGAGGCCCACGCCCCGCTGCTGAGCGTCGGGGCGCAGCGCCTGCTGCTCGCCCCGCTCGTGCTCGCCGCGCGCCGCCCGCGTGCGGGCCTCGGGGTGGCGCTGGCCGGGACCGCCGCCCTCGGCGCGCTCGCGTGAGGACCCGCGTGACCGGCACGGTCCAGACGCTCACCGGCCTCGCGACGGTCGGCTGCGGCACGGTCGCGGGCGTCTTCTTCGCGTTCTCGTAGTTCGTCATGCCGGGCCTGGACCGCAGCGCGCCCCGCGAGGCCGTCGCGGCGATGCAGGGCATCAACCGATCCGCGGTCACGCCAGTCTTCATGACGGCCTTCCTGGGCACCGCCCTGCTGTGCCTCGGCCTCGCGGTCTGGGGGGTCCTGTCCTGGCACGAGGTCCGCGCGAAGCTCGTGGTCGTCGCCAGTGCGCTCTACCTCGTCGGCGCCTTCGGGGTCACGGTCGCGGGCAACGTCCCTCGCAACGAGGCGCTCGAGCGCGTCGACGCCGCCGGAGCCGCGGCCGCGAGCGGCTGGAACGACTTCTTCGCCCCCTGGCTGGCGCTCAACCACGTCCGGACGGTCACTGCCCTCGCCGCCCTCGGGGTCTTCGTCCTCGCCCTGGGCCACGACTGAGCCGGCGGTCGTACGCTGGCCGGGTGGCGGCTGACGCGCCCCTGACCCTCGGCACGGCGGGCCACGTCGACCACGGCAAGACGGCGCTCGTGCGGGCGCTGACCGGCGTGGACACGGACCGGCTGCCGGAGGAACACCGCCGGGGGATCTCCGTCGCCCTCGGCTACGCCGCCCTCGAGCTCCCCTCGGGGCGGCGGCTCAGCGTCGTCGACGTGCCCGGCCACGAGCGCTTCGTGCGCACGATGGTGGCCGGGGCGACGGGCATCGACTGCTTCCTGCTCGTCGTCGCCGCCGACGACGGGGTGATGCCCCAGACCCTCGAGCACCTCGCCGTGCTCCGGGCGCTCGGCGTCGATGCGGGCGTCGTCGCGCTCACCAAGGCCGACCTGGCCGACCCGGCGCCGGCGGCCGCCGAGGTGGCCGAGCTCGTGCCCGGGGCCGAGGCCGTGCCGGTGAGCGCGCGGACGGGGATGGGGTTGGACGCACTGCGCGCGGCACTCGAGCGGCTCGCGGCCGCCGTCGCCTCCCGCGGCGCCGGGGACGCCGGGCCGCAGCCGCTGCGGCTGCACGTCGACCGGGCCTTCACGGTGCGCGGAGCGGGCACCGTCGTCACGGGGACCCTGTGGTCGGGAGTGGTGGCCCGCGGCGACGAGATCGTGCTGCTGCCCGCCGGGCGCCGCGCCCGGGTGCGCAGGGTCGAGGTCCACGACGCGCCCGTCGATGTCGCCCGTGCCGGCCAGCGGGTCGCGCTGAACCTCACCGGCGTCCGGCGCGAGGCCGTCGGGCGCGGTGACGTCGTGGTGGCGGGCGCGGGCGCGCCGGCGCCGACCTACCGGCTCGACGCCACCCTGGACTGCGCGCCGGCCGCCCGCCTCATGGTCCACCACGGGACGCGCGAGGTGCCCGCGCGGGCGGTCGCGCTCGGCGGCGACGCCTGGCAGCTGCGGCTGGAGGCGCCCCTCGTGGCGCTCGCGGGCGACCGCCTCGTGCTGCGCACCATCACCCCGCCGGACACGCTCGGTGGCGGCGTCGTGCTCGACCCGGGCCCGCGCCGGCGCACCGCGAGCACCCCGGCGGCCGCGGAACCCCGGGGGTCGAGTCGAGTCGGTGGGGTCCCGGCCACCCGAAGTCGCCTCGACCCTGCCGAGCGGGAGGTCGGTCCCGCCGCCCCGCCGCCGCTCACTCCCGCCGCGCTCGCGCTCGCCGACCGCCTCCGCGACGCGGGCCTCGCGCCGCCGCCGGACGCCGAGCTCGACGCGGACGCGCTCGCCGCGCTCCGCGCCCACGGCCTCGCCGTCCGGCTCGGCCCGGCCCTGCACGTGCACGCGGCCGCGCTCGCCGCCGTGCGCGACCACGTCGTCGCCCGGCTCGAGGCCGACGGCACGCTCACGCTCGCCCGCGCGCGGGACGAGCTCGGCTGCTCGCGCCGGGTCGCGCAGCTCGTCCTCGAGCGCCTCGACGCGGACCGCGTCACCCTCCGGCGGGGCGACGGGCGGGTCCTGCGCCGGCGGCGCTGGAGCTAGTCGCCGGCGCCCGCCGCCGCGGGCGCGGTCGGGTCCACATCCCCGGCGGACTGCTCGCGCACGATGTAGAGCTCGATGTCCTCCACGTGGCGCGAGCGCTCGGCCACCCGCAGGAGGTCGCTCATCGTCGAGACCTCCTCGACCTGCTCCTTGATGAACCACTGCATGAACTGCTCGCTCGGGTAGTCGTGGTGATCGCGCGCGACCCCGGCCAGTGCGTTGATCTGGTCCGACACCCGCTGCTCCTGCTCCAGTGCGAGCGTCACGGGTGCCACCACGTCGTCGAAGGACGCGACGGGCGCCGCCACGCCCGGGATGCGGACCTCGGCGTCCGTGTCGAGCAGGTAGCGGACCATCATCATCGCGTGGTCGCGCTCCTCCATGGCCTGGCGGTAGAAGAAGCCGGCGAGCTGCGGCAGCGTCTCCGAGTCGTAGTGCACGGCACAGGCGACGTACTGCTGGTGGGCGGCGAACTCGTTGGCGATCTGCGCGTTGAGCCGTTCGACGAAGGCGGGGGCGGGCATGCGACCAACCTATCCTGGGGCCCGTGCCCGAGTCGCTGGCCCGCGAGGTCAAGGTCAAGAAGCGCTGCTGCAAGTCCCGCCCGCGCTGCAAGCGCTGCCCGGCGACCTGCAAGCGCCTCGCGGCCGCGGGCAAGGCCCGGCGGACGGGCAAGCGCACCTGGATCCTGATCGATGTGAGCAAGCGCGACCTCAAGGCCGCCCGGACGCGCTGAGCCAGCGGGAGCCAAGCTGCAGGGCGGCCCGCCGCCGCGCGATAGCCTGCGGGCGATGCCCACTTCGCTGGTAACGGGGGGCGCGGGGTTCCTCGGGTCGCATCTGTGCGACGAGCTGCTGCGCCGCGGCCACCGGGTCATCTGCGTCGACAACCTCGAGACGGGGTCGCTGGCGAACATCGAGCACATCCGCGCGCTCGAGTTCGTCCACCAGGCGACGGACATCATCGAGCCGTACTACGTGCAGGAGCCGGTGGACTTCGTCTACCACCTCGCCTCGCCGGCGTCGCCGATCGACTACCTGCGGCTGCCGCTGCACACGCTGAAGGTCGGCTCCTACGGCACCCACCACACGCTGGGGCTGGCCAAGGCGCACCGGGCGCGCTTTCTGATCGCCTCGACCTCGGAGGTCTACGGCGACCCGAAGGTCCATCCGCAGCCGGAGACCTACTGGGGCCACGTGAACCCGATCGGCCCGCGCGGCGTCTACGACGAGGCCAAGCGCTACGCCGAGGCGCTGACCATGGCCTACCACCGCCAGCAGGGCGTGGACACCGCGATCGTGCGGATCTTCAACACCTACGGGCCGCGCATGCGCCCGCACGACGGCCGGGCGATCCCGACCTTCCTGCGCCAGGCGCTGCAGGACCGCCCCATCACGGTGTTCGGGGACGGCAGCCAGACCCGCTCGTTCTGCTACGTGTCCGACCTCATCGACGGGCTCATCCGGCTGCAGGAGTCGGGCCTGCACGACCCCGTCAACGTCGGCAACCCGAACGAGTTCACGCTGCTCGAGCTCGCCGAGCGGGTGATCGAGACCTGCGGCTCGCGCTCGGAGATCGTCTTCGAGGCGCTGCCGACGGACGACCCGCAGGTCCGCCAGCCCGACATCACGCGCGCGACCGAGCTGCTCGGCTGGGAGCCGCGCATCGGCCTGGCCGAGGGCCTGCGGCGCACGCTGGAGGAGGCCGGGGCCGAGACCTTGGTGGGCGCGACGCGGTGAGCTCGCGCTCGCCAACCGCGCGACTTCCGGACGAGGAGCGCGTTGCCATCGAGAGCGACGTGCCCGACGGCGCCTCCGACACCCGATCCGGGAGCGCAGCCACGCTCCCGCCTCCGGCGCCTTCGGCGCCGGGCCCCGTGACCCTGCCCACGCAGGACGTCCGCCGTCGCCGCCCGCCGGCGCTGTCGTTCATCCTGCGGATGGAGACGCTGCGCAAGCTCGTGCGCGTCGGCAGCCTCATGGCGCTCGACTTCGCGGCGGTCTTCGCGGCGATCCTCGTGGCGCTGCTGGCCAAGGAGCTCGTCAAGAACGGCACCTGGACCTGGACGACGTCGCTCAACACGGCCGAGGACTTCGTCGCCTTCGCCTACCTGCTCACCGTCCTGCTCTTCGCCAAGGAGCAGCTCTACGCCGAGCGCGCCCAGCGCCCCGGGCTGCCGAAGATCGTCTCCTCGCTGTTCCAGGTGACGGTCGTGGCGCTCATCTACGCGCTGATCGCGACGGACCGGACGCAGTACAACAGCTACTACATCTTCTACGGCACGCTGGTCTTCGCGATCCTCTTCGTGGGCTCGACCCGGTGGGCCTATGAGTACGTCTCGGGCACCATCCTGCGCGCCGCCGGGTACCGGCGCCGGGCGGTGATCGTCGGCTCGGGCAAGCACATCGACGACGTGGCGCACGCGCTCGCCGACGCCGTGGACGTCCCGGTGCAGATGCTCGGCTTCATCTCGCTGACGCCGCGGCCGGACAACGGCATGCGCTCCCTCGGGCAGATCGGCGACCTGCCGAGCGTGCTCGACGAGCAGGGCGTCCAGGAGGTCATCATCGCCGACCCGGACTTCCCGCAGGAGCTGTGCGTCGAGCTCGTGGACCAGTGCCACCGGCGCGCGGTGCACGTGCGCATCGCGCCGTCGACGATGGAGATCCTCGTCCAGCGGGCGGAGTTCGTGCCGGGCGCGGCCGTCCCGCTCTTCGAGCTGCGCCCGCCGGTCTTCGAGGGGCTCGACTACGTCGTCAAGCGGACGTTCGACGTCGTCGCCGCGCTCGCGCTGATCGTCGTGCTGAGTCCGATCCTGCTGGCCATCGCCATCGCCGTGCGGCTCTCCTCGCGCGGGCCGGTGCTCTACCACTCCGTCCGCCCCGGCGTCGGCGGGGAGAGCTTCTCGTGCCTGAAGTTCCGGACCATGCGCACCGACGCGGACCAGATGCAGGCCGACCTCGAGTCGCTCAACGAGGCGTCGGGGCCGCTGTTCAAGATGCGCGCCGATCCCCGCATGACCCGCATCGGTGGCGTGCTGCGCCGCTACTCGCTCGACGAGCTGCCGCAGCTGTTCAACGTCGTCGCCGGGTCCATGTCGCTCGTCGGCCCGCGCCCGCTGCCCGAGCGCGACTTCGAGCAGCTCGAGGAGTGGCACAAGAAGCGCTACCTCGTGCTGCCGGGCATCACGGGCCTGTGGCAGGTGTCCGGGCGCTCGGACCTCGACTTCGACGACCTCGTCCGGCTCGACTTCCTCTACCTCGAGCGCTGGTCCGTCGGCCTCGACCTCTCCATCCTCATCAAGACCGTGCCGGCCGTGCTGCGCCGGCGCGGCGCCTACTAGCACCCGCGGGCGCACGTCCGTCCGTCGGCGGGACTAGCACCCGCGGGCGCCGCGCACCGTCACGGAGCGCGCGGCGGCCTCCAGGGCGGCGTCGACGGCGTCGCGCACGCCACCTCCCTCGGCGAGCGCCGCGGCCAGCGCGCCGCAGAACGCGTCGCCCGCGCCCGTCGTATCCAGGACGTCGACCTCCGGGGCCGGGAGCCGCTGGGCGCCGCCGTCTGAGAGCAGCAGGGCGCCCGCCGCGCCGAGGGTGACGACCACGGGCCGGCGCGTGCGCTCGCGCAGTGCGTCCGCCGCGGCCTCCACCGCGCCGGCACCCGTCAGCGCCAGGGCCTCGGCCTCGTTGGGGACCAGCAGCGGGCCGAGCTCGAGCAGCGCGTCGCCCAGCGGCCGCGCCGGGGCTGGGTTGAGCACCGGGGTCCAGCCCGCGGCCGCCGCCGCCCGGGCGCCGGCGAGCACCGCCGCGTCGCCGACCTCGTGCCCGAGCAGGACGACGCCGGGCGCGCCGGCGGCGGCCAGCAGGTCGTCGATCCCCGCGCCGTCCACGCGGGCGTTGGCCCCGGAGGCGACGGCGATCTGGTTCTCGCCCGCGGCGTCGACGACGATGAGGGCCACGCCCGTCGGCTCGCCGGGCAGCCGCGCCACCGCCCCGACGTCGACGCCGGCGTCCTGGAGCCCGGACAGCGCGCCGGCCGCGAAGGGATCGTCGCCGACCGCGCCGAGCATGCGGACCTCGGCGCCCTGGCGCGCCGCCGCCACGGCCTGATTGGCGCCCTTGCCCCCGCCGTGGCGGGCGAAGGTGCCGCCGGCCACCGTCTCGCCGGGCCCCGGGAGCCGCTCGACGGAGGCGACGAGGTCCAGGTTGACCGAGCCGACGACGACGACCGTGCCCACGGGCGGGCACGTTATCCACACGTGGCAACGGGTACGAGGGTCGGCGGAGCGGCCGGGGAGACCGAGGAAGAGGAGCGCAGGCCATGAGCAGTGCGACGTCCGTGCTGGACCGCGAGGGCGGCAAGTCGCCGGAGCATGGCCTCAACCTCGCGCTCCGGGTCATCCGGGTCGGGCCGGCGCTCATCCTCGCGCTGCTGGTGGTGATCATGACGCTCGCGTCGCCGTTCTTCCTCACGGGCGACAACCTCTCCAACGTCGCGGTCCAGGTGGCGCCGCTCGCCTGTCTGGCCATCGGCCAGCTCTTCGTGATCCTCGTCGGCGGGATCGACCTGTCCGTCGGCTCGGTCCTCGCCCTGTGCACCGTGACCGGCTCGCTGGCCTTCGGCTGGGGCGGGATCGGCACGGCGCTCGTGATCCCGGTGATCCTGCTCACGGGCATGGCCGTCGGCCTGCTCAACGGGCTGCTGCTCGTCAAGGGCCGCATGCCGCACGCCTTCATCCCGACGCTCGCGACGCTCAACGCGGCGCGCGGGCTGGCCCTCATGCTCTCCGACGGCGCCCCGAAGCCCGGCATGCCGAAGGTCGTCCAGACGGCCGGCGGCGGCGAGCTCGGGCCGATCCCGGTGCCCGTCATCATCGTCGTGGCCTTCGCGGGGCTCGCCTGGGTGCTCGCCACGAAGCTCCAGTGGGGACGCTGGATCTACCTCGTGGGCGGCGACAAGGAGGCGGCGCGCCGGCTCGGCATCCCCGTCGACCGGGTGATCATGTCGGTCTTCGTCCTCTCCGGCCTCGCCGCCGGGCTCGCGGGACTCATCACCGCGGGCCGCACGAACGCCGGCTATCCGTCGGCGGGCCAGCTCGACGAGCTCGCGGCGATCTCGGCGGTGATCATCGGCGGGGCCTCGTTCTTCGGCGGTCGCGGGACCGTCGGCGGCGCCATCGTCGGAGTGCTCATCTTCGGCGTCATCGACAACGGGCTCAACCTGCTCAACGTCTCCGTCTACGTCCAGCTCATCGCCATCGGGGTGATCGTCGTCGTGGCGGTCGAGCTCGACGTCGTCCGCCGCCGCCTGGAGGAGCGCTTCCGGACGCTGCAGGGGTCCGAGGCATGAGCGGCAACGGGAAGGGCGAGGTCCTCGAGGTCTCCGGCCTGCGCAAGCGCTACGGGGCGACGACCGCCCTGCGCGACGTGTCGCTCGAGCTGCGCGAGGGCGAGGTGCTGGCCCTGCTCGGCGACAACGGGGCGGGCAAGTCGACGCTCATCAAGATCCTCTCCGGCGTCGAGTCGCCCGACGGCGGCGAGGTCCGCATCGAGGGCGAGCGGGTGGCGATCGGCTCGCCGCAGCGCGCGCGAGCGCTGGGGATCGAGACGGTCTACCAGGACCTCGCGCTGTTCGACAACGCCGGACCGGTGGGCAACTTCTTCGCCGGCCGCGAGGTGCGCGGACCGAGCTGGCTGGGGCCCTTCGGCTGGGTCAACGACAAGGCGATGCGCCGGGAGGCGGAGGAGATCATCGAGCGCCTGCAGGTCAACCTGCCCGACCCCAACGCCGACGTGAGCCTCATGTCCGGCGGCCAGCGGCAGGCCGTCGCGTGCGCGAGGGCGATCGCCTTCGGCAAGCGGATCGTGATCCTCGACGAGCCGACCTCCGCCCTCGGCCAGCGGGAGTCGGGCAACGTGCTGCGGCTGATCAGCGACGCGGCCAAGGAGGGCGTGTCGGTGATCCTCATCTCCCACAACATGGAGGACGTGATGGAGGTCGCCGACCGCGCGGTGGTCCTGCGCCAGGGCCGCCAGGTCGGCGAGGAGGTGCCGAGCCAGGAGACCCACGAGCGGATCGTCTCGCTGATGGTCGGCGGCGACCGCGGGGACGACGAGGCCTGATGGGCGCCGGGTGGCGGGCGGCGGCTCTGGCGGCGTTCACCGCCGTGGTGGTCGCCACCGCGGCGGGCTGCGGGGGCCAGCTCAGCGGGGGCACCGACACGGGCGTGCGGGTCGGCTTCGTGCCCAAGTCGCTCAACCAGGAGTACTGGGTCAACACGGAGAAGGGGGCGCAGGCCGGGGCCAAGGCGTCGGGGGCGCAGGTGCTCACGCAGGCCGCCCAGGACGACACGCAGATCGTCGAGCAGATCGACCTCGTCGAGAACCTCCTCGCCCAGGACGTCGACGCGCTCGTGATCGCCCCGGCCGACTCCGAGCTGCTCAAGCCCGTGCTCACCCAGGCGGCCAAGACGATCCCCGTCGTGCTCTTCGACTCCGACATCCCCGGCTGGAAGCCGAAGACCGCCTACGTCGGCACGGAGAACAAGCAGGGCGGCGAGAAGGCCGGCCGCTACATCGCCAGGCTCCTCAAGCGCAAGGGGACGCTGGCCATCATCTCCGGCATCCCGGGCTCGCAGGTGGGCATCGACCGCGTCGACGGGGTCAAGGCGGGCCTGAAGGCGGCCAAGGCCAAGACGAAGGTCGTCAAGGAGATCACGGGACAGTTCGACCGCGAGCAGTCCGTGGGCGCCATGGAGGACATCCTCCAGACCAACCCGAACGTCGACGCGGTGTTCACCGCCAACGACCAGGAGGCGCTCGGGGCGATCGAGGCGATCGCCGCGCACAAGAAGACCAAGCAGATCAAGCTCATCGGCTTCGACGGCGCGCTGGAGGCGACTCAGCACATCCTCAAGGGCGAGATGCAGGCCACCATCGCCCAGGACCCCTACGGCATGGCCGAGACGGCGATGAAGGAGGCGGTCGCCCGCCAGCAGGGCAAGCGCGTCCGCCATCACGTCAACACGGGCGCGAAGCTCATCACGCCGAAGAACGCCCCGGCCTACTTCAAGGAGGTCCGCCGCAAGCTCGGCGGGACCGGGCGCGGGCTGTCGGGCTGACTAGGCCGCCTCGACGCAGGCGAGCTCCTGCGTCGGCGGCTCCAGCCCCGCGGCCGCCGCCTCGACGACGACGAAGCGCATGCTGCGCCGGCCGACCCGGAGCGTGTCGCCCGGCTCGAGCACGTGGCGCCGGACGCGCTCCTCGTTGACCCAGGTGCCGTTGAGGCTCGCGTCGTCGTGGATCTCGGCGCGGCCGTCCGTGCGGGTCATGATCCCGGCGTGGCGGTGCGACACGCTGCCGTCGTCGAAGGCGACGTCCGCCGAGGGGCTGCGGCCGATCCAGGTCAGCCCGGGACGCAGGGCGATGAAGACGACCTCGTCACCGTTGTCGACGGCGAGGTAGCGGCCGGGGCGCGGCGTCGAGAGGGCGAAGGACGCGCGGCGGCGGGACGCGTGGGAGAGGAAGCGGTCGGCCATGGGGCGATCCTCCCCGACCCAGGCAAAGGGCGGGTAACGGTTGCGTCAACCTCGACTGAGCGGACCGTCACTGCGTAGCGGGCGAGTCGACCAGCGGCGCCCCGGTGCGCGCCCAGCTGAAGGCCTGGAAGGCGCCGAACCAGAAGGCGATGGCCAGCAGCGGGTGAACGGCGCCGGCCCAGTCACCGGCGTTCGCGAGCAGCCCCATGACCACCGAGATGACGAGCAGCCCGCCACCGAAGATGATCGCCGGGCGCCCGAGCCGGCCTGCGGCGCCGGCGATGAGCAGCAGCAGCGCGAGGGCCTGGGCGACCTGGCCGCCGACCCGGTGCGCCTCGTAGCTGCCGGCGCCGAACGCGCCGACGCCGGCGAGGAAGAACTGCAGCGTCGCCAGGGCGAGCGCGAGGCCGGCGAGGATCATGAAGGCCCTGCGTGCCACGGACATGGGGTGAGCGTACGGCGGCCGACGGGCCTTCATGCGCGCGTCCGGCCGTCGTGGCGCGCCCGGGCGTAATGTCGGCGCGCACGGGCGCGGTTGCCACAGCCGGCCGGATCGCACCAGCGGCGGGTCCCGCTGCGGCTGGCGTCGAGGAACACCCAGCCGCAGGCGTCGTCGGCGCAGACGCGCAGGCGCTCGGCGGGCGCGGCGGCGAGCAGGTCGACCGCGGCGAGTGCGAGGTGGTGGCGCAGGCTCGCCGGGCCGCGGACATCGACCGTCCAGTCGCCGCGGTCGAGGTCGAGGCGGGCGGAGGCGACGGCGTCGCGGGCTGCGGCGCGGAGGAACGCTGCGGCGGCGGCCGGCTCGGCCGCGCCGGCCGCCCGGGCGCCGATGAGCGCCGCCAGGGCCTCGCGCAGCTCGCGGAGGGCCGCCAGCTCGCGCGCCGGCGCCCGCTGCACGGGCGGGAGCCCCATCGCCGCCGTCCAGGTGGTCAGCGCCGCGGCACCGGTCAGGTGGTCCACCCGGCGGGCGGGGTCGCCACGCCAGCTGACGGTGTTGACGAGGTCGGCGGCGAGGTGGCCGCCGCCGGGGTCGAGCCAGCTGCGCTCACGGCTCATCCCAGGCACTCTAATGGCCATAGCCGTTGATGGGCGTTAGGCTGCCGACGAGCATGTTCTCCCCGAGCTTCCGCGAGGGCGCCCGCCTCGGGCTGCCGCTCGGCCTCAGCGCGCTGCTGCTGGCCATCACCTTCGGCGCCACCGCCCGGTCCGGCGGCTGGGGCGTCGCCGCCCCGATCGTCGCCTCGGTCGTCGTCTTCTCGGGCTCGGCGCAGTTCGCGCTGCTCGCCGCGCTGGCCGGCGGCGCCGGCGTGGCCAGCGGCGTCGGCGCCGCGGCCCTCGTCAACGCCCGCTTCGTGCCCATGGGCCTGTCCATGGGACCGTGGCTGAAGGGCGGCCGGCTGCGGCGCGCGGTCGAGAGCCTGGCCATCGTCGATGCCTCCTGGGTGCTCGCCCACGAGGGCGGGGCCCGCTTCAACCGCGACAAGCTGCTCGGGGCGACCGCCGTGCAGTACCCGATGTGGGTGCTCGGCACGGTGGTGGGCGTGCTGCTGTCCCCATCGGCCGACGTGTTCGAGTCGCTCGCCTTCGACGCGCTCTACCCCGCGTTCTTCCTCGTGCTGCTCATGGAGGAGCTCGAGGCCCGGCCCGCCACGCGCTGGACGGCGCTGCTCTCCGCGCTCGTGGTCGGCGCCCTCGTGCTCGTGCTGCCGCCCGGCGTGGCCGTCGTCGCCTGCGGCTTCGTCGCCCTGCTCGGCCTGCGGCGGCGCTTGGCCGATCCCGAGCCGGCATGACGGAGGGGATCTGGATCGGCGTGGCCGGCATCGCCGTCGTGGCCGTGCTCATGAAGGTGGCTGGGCCGCTGCTCGGGCCGCACGAGCTGCCCGAGCCGGCCGTGCGGGTCGTCGCCCACCTCGCCCCGGCGCTGCTCACCGGGCTGGTCGTCGCCGACCTCGCCGGTCGCCGCTGGAGCGCGTTCGACCCGGCGCTCGCCGCCGGCATCGCGGCCGCCGGCCTGCTCCGCTGGCGGCTCGGAGGCATCGTCGTGCCCGTGCTCGGTGCCGTCGCGGTGACGGCCGGCCTGCGGCTCGGGTAGGACCGGCTCAGGTCGCGGCGAGCGCGGACTCGTACACGTCCCACGTCGCCCGCGCCGCGTCCCTCCAGCTCCAGGCCGGCGGCGACGGCGCGGGTCGTCGCGCGGCCTCGCCCCGGCGCAGCAGGCCCGGGAGGTCGTCGGGGGCGACGAAGGTCGCGCGGTCCCCCAGCACCTCGCGCAGGGCGGGGACGTCGCACGCGACCACGGGCGTCCCGCAGGCCAGCGCCTCGACGGCGGGCAGGCCGAAGCCCTCGTCGTCCGAGGCGAGCACGAGGGCGCGGGCGCCGGTGTAGAGCGCGGCGAGCTCGTCGTCGCTGACCCCGCCGGTGAGCAGGACGTCGGGCAGCTCGTGCGCCCAGCGGCCCGGATCGCCCACGAGCACGAGCGGCAGGTCGCGCGGCGCCTCCGCGAGCGCGGCGACGCGCTGGCGCGGGTCGGGATGGCGCAGCCCGCCGACCCACACGAGGTACTCCTCGGGCAGCCCGTGGCGTTCGCGCACGGCGCTGAGCTCGGCCGCCGGCCGCGGCGTGAAGGTCCGGTCCGGCGCCTCGCCGACCACGTGCAGGCGGTCGGCGTCGATGTGCAGCAGCGCCTCGGCGTCCTCCGCGACGGCGCGGGTGGGGACGATCACGCGCGTCGCCCGCTGCACGGCGAGGTAGCGCAGGCGGAGGCGCAGGCTGGAGCGCAGGAACTCCCCTGGGCGCTTGAGCGGGGAGACGTCGTGCAGCGTGACCACCGACGGCCCGCGGGGGCGCAGCAGCGCGCCGTCGATCGACGGCGAGTGGAAGCAGTCCGAGCCGCGCGGCCGGTGCGCCTCGACGACCTCGCCGCCGCGGCGGCCAGCCTCCTCGCGCAGCGCGGCGAGCAGGGATCGGGTGTAGCGCCCGATACCGCGCGGATCGACCGCCGGCCGGGCGTCGAAGTGGATCCTCAGAGCCGCCTCCACCGCAGGCTCACGAGCGGGCCCGCTGGAAGCGGGCCTTGGTCGTCGCCACGTCGGTCTTCGTCGAGTCGATCGCGAGCTGGGGCGCCGGCGGCGTGCCGGCCTGCACGCGCTTCTTGCCGGCCAGGGCCGCGACGGCGGCGATCACGAAGAGCACGACCGCGACGATGACGGCCGCCAGCCACGGGGCGATGGCGGTCCCGAGCAGGATGACGATGGCGGCGAGCAGGACTCCGAAGCCGTAGAAGGCGAACACGCCCGCACCCCCGAACAGCCCTGCGCCGACGCCGACCTGCTTGCCCTTCTGGGTGAGCTCGACCTTCGCGAGCTCGACTTCCGCCCGCACGAGGGCGGTCGCCTGGTCGGACAGCTGCTTGACGAGCTCGGCGGTCGACTTCTCCGGCCGGCTCGGTGGACCGGGTGCGTCGGCCATGCGGGTGGGACCTCCCGAAAGACGATGTGGCGACCTGCCTACCCGAGCGCCAGGGTGGCGAACCGCCGGGTTAGCCTCGCCCGGGGATGCGCGCCGTCTACGAGGCCTTCTGGACCGACCAGCCCGCCGACCCGGAGCCGTGGCGCTGGCCGGCGCGGCGCGCCCTGCTCGAGCGCGAGCTGCGCACCGGCGACCGATGGCTCGACCTCGGCTGCGGGGCCGGCCGCTTCCTCACCGTCGCGCCGGGCGGGATCGGGGTCGACGTCGCGGCCGCGGCGCTCGAGCGGGCCGCGCTGGTGGCCCCGGGCGCCGACCTGCGGCTCGTCGAGCCGGACGGGACGCTGCCGCTCGGGCACGGGGCCGTCGACCTCGTCTGGTGCTCGGAGACGCTCGAGCACGTGGCCGATGTCCTGGGCCTCCTGCAGGAGTGCCGGCGCGTGCTCGCGCCGGCCGGCCGGCTCGTGGTCACGACGCCCGCGCACGGGGTCCTCCGGCGCACGCTGCTCGCCCTCGCCCGCTTCGATGCGCACTTCGACCCGCTCGGCCAGCACCTGCGCTTCTTCTCCCGCCGTTCGATCACCCGCGCGCTGACGGCGGCGAACCTGCGGCCCGACCGGGTCGCCTCGCGCCGGGGATCGCTCGTGGCCCGGGCGTCCCGCTAGCGGGTGGATGGCGCGGAATCCTGCGGGCGCCAGGTCGTGCAATCGACCGTCAGGGCGCCGGCGGCGGGTTCAGAGCCCTGGAGAGCGTGATCAGATCGCTCTGGGAGTCGGGCGACTTCGGGTCGAGGACGTAGGCGGCCTGGAAGGGCCGCAGCGCCTGCTGCTCGCGACCCGCGGCGAGCCGGAAGCGGCCGAGCCGGCGCCAGGCCTCGGCGCTGGCGGGCTGGACCTCGACGGCACGCTCCAGCGCCGCCTCGGCACCGCGGCGGTCACCCGCGCTCTGGCGGGCGGCGGCGAGCTCCCACCACGGCTCGACGGAGAGCGGGTTGCGGTGGGTGCCGATGTCGGCGATGTCCGCGGCGGTCTGCGGACTGCCGGCGTCGAGGCGGGCGAGCGCGGCGTCGCCGGCGTGCACCGCCCGCAGCGGCTGCACGACGGTCCAGCAGGTGGCGGCGCCGGCGACGAGGACGACGGCCGCCACGGCCACGCGCGCGGGGGCCGGCTGCCAGCGCGCCGCCCAGCCGCGCAGGCCCCAGCGCGGGCCCGCCGGCACGAGGCCGGTCTTCTCCGCCGCGCCGACCATCCCGGTCGGCCCTTCGGCGGTGAGGCGCGTCCGGAGCGGCCCCCGGCCGGCGACCCAGCCCGCACACAGCAGGCCGAGGACGGCGTTGGCCGGGATGAACCACGTCCAGTCCACGAAGGAGTGGACGCCGAAGATCAGCACGACGGCGCCGAGCGTCGCCAACCCGACGCGCTCGGCGTCCCACGCCAGGCCGCGGTCGCTCCGGCGCAGCCCGAGCGCCCGGGCGGCGGCCACGAGCCAGGCGAGGGTCGCGAGGAGCGACAGCCCGAAGCCGACCCACCCGAGGTCGGCCAGCGCCTGGGGGAGGTAGCCGTGGGCGTGCTGGACGTCGATGTCGCTCTTGCGGTAGCGCTTGCGCACCGTGCCGTAGGCGCCCGCCCCCGTGCCGACGGCCGGCGACAGCCCGTGGACCTTGAACGCCTCGCTCCAGTAGCGCGCCCGCACGCTCGAGGTGGCGGTCAGCCGGCCCGGCGTGTTCGCGGGCGTCCGGGCCTCCGGGTTCGTCAGGGACGCATAGACCTTCGAGACCTGGCCGTCGATGCCGCCGGGCTTCGCCGCGAGCGCGAGCACGCCCGCGGCGAGCGCCGCGACGAGGGTGCCGAGGATCAGGCGCCCCGCGAGGCGGCGCGTGCGGGGCGTGGGCGGCCGGCGGGAGGTCGCGAAGCCGACGGCGAGGCCGACGCCGAGCAGGACGACGACCATGAGCAGCAGCAGCAGGCCCAGCCGGTGGCCCGCGTCCGCCCGCGCCGTCGTCGCCTGCAGGTCCTCCGTGAGCGGCTTCTGCGAGAAGGCCCAGGCCACCACGACGGCGGCGGCGGCGCTGGACACCACGAGGGCGAGCACCCCGCGCAGCCGGAGCGGCACGGCGGCGTACCAGACCGCCAGGCCGACGACGAGGGCGAGCAGCGCCCCGCGCGAGTAGGCGAGCAGCAGGGCGACGAGGGAGAGGCCCAGCCCGGGGTAGGCGAGGGCGTTGGCGCTCCCGTGGCCGGAGCGGCGGGCGGCGAGCCACAGCAGCGGGGGGATGCCGCTGGCGGCGATCAGGCCGAGGGCGTTCCAGTACCCGAACGGCTCGCGCAGGCGGGCGAAGATCTCGTCCGGGGCGAAGACCTCCGGGAACACCTTGGTCGTCAGCGCGTAGCCGCAGACCACGACGCAACCGAGCGCCACGCCCCGCAGGAGCGCGTCCCAGCGGTGCGGCGCGAGGCGCGCCAGCGCGATGCCGCCCGCGAAGGCCGCGAGGTAGGAGAGCGTGCGGTTGGTCTCCAGCCACGAGCTGGACGGATCCAGCGACCAGACGATGGAGAGCCCGGTGAAGGCGGTCAGCGCCCCGAACAGCGCGAGGGTCCAACCGCCGTACAGGCGCGTCAGCCTCGTGTACCGGGCCGGGAGCGCGACGGCCGCGGCCACGAGCGCCGCCCCCGCGACGACGAGCAGGACCTGGGCGCGGGTGTTCGGGCCGATGGCGATCCCGCCCTGGGCGCTGACCGCGAGCGCGATGAGCGTCGCGGCGACCGCGACGGTCAGCACGCCGCCCGCGGTGACCCGGTCCGCGAGCCGCAGCGCGGCGTCGCGGCCGCGGGCGGCCGGTCGCCGCAGCGCCGCCGAGCGCCCGGCGGCCGAGGTCACCGCCGCAGGCTCCGCAGCCTCTGCGGGAGCCGGCGCACGCCCGGCACGGCGAGCGCACAGGCGCACAGCGCGAGGATGCCCAGCGTGACGATGAGGCTCGCGGGCAGGCCGCGGCCGTCGGTGTCGATGCGCACGCCCGCGGTCGGCACGAGCTTGGTGGAGCCGAGCGTGACCGGCTTCTCGGCGGCCTTGCGGGCCGCGTCGAGCGTCGCGCGATCCTGCGGCTGGGCGGTCACCGCGGGCACCGGGACGAAGGCGGGCCCCGTGCCGCCGCCGGAGCCGCCGGAGCCGCCGCCCCCGAAGCCGCCGGCGCCGGCGCCGGCGCCGCCGACGCCCGCGCCGGCGGAGCGGTCGGCGAGCTCGGCGCGGCGCAGCACGTCGAGGCAGTCCGTGTACTCCGCGACGTCGGACGGGAGGTTCTGCCGCGCGTCGCGCAGCTCGGCGGGCGTGTAGTCCCCCTGGAGCACGCCGTCGGTGGCGCAGTCCTTGATGATCTTCGAGCGGCCGGCGGCGCCGGCGGTCGCCGGGAGGACGGCGCAGGCCGCAAGCAGCAGGACGAGGAGGGCGAGCGCCGGGCGGGTCATCGCGCGCGTCACGGTAGCGAGGCCCCCACGCGCGGCTCGGCGCTGCGCGAGGCCCCGACCGCGGCCAGCGCCTGCGTCAGGCCGGCCGCCCAGGCCTGGGGCGTGTAGGCGGCGACATCCTCGCGTGCCCGTTCGCCGAGGCGCCGGCGCAGGGCCGGATCCGCCTGCAGGCGCAGGAGCGCGTCCGCGAGCGCGCCCGGGTCTCCGGGCGCGACGACGAGGCCGTTGCGTTCGTGCTGGACGAGCCCGCCGGCGACGGCTCCGACGGCGTGGGTGGCGATCACTGGCGTTCCTCGGTGGAAGGCTTCGTTGACCACCAACCCCCACGGCTCCAGGAAGTCGCGCGTGTGGACCGAGGGCACGACGACGACGTCCGAGCCCGCGTAGGCGTCGCGCACCCGCTGCGGCGGCTGGGCGCCCGCGAACCGGACCCCGTCGCCGCGCGCGTCCGGGGCCGCGGCCCCGCCGACGAGCACGAGCGCGGCGGCCGGCGCCCGCAGACCCGCCGCGCGCCAGGCCTCGAGCAGCACGCCGGCGCCCTTCTCGGCCTCGGGGCGACCGACGAACAGCGCTTGGAACGGGGCGTGGCGCTCCGGCGCGGCGGCCGGGGCCGCCCAGAACCCCGCGTCGACGGCCTGCGGCGCCTCGACCACCGTGGTGCGCGCGCCCTTGCCCCGCACGTAGGCGCTGACGTGCGGGCCGTAGGTCGCGACGGCGTCCGCGTGCCGGTAGAGCGCGCGCATCGGCACGTAGCTCAGCACGTGCGCCGGCGTCCGCGGGTGCGCCCACAGCGTCGCCCAGAGCACGAACGGCACACCCGCCCGGCGGGCGCCGAGATAGGCGGCGGGCAGCGCCACCCGGCCGGAGATCCCGGCCACCACGGCGCGGTAGCGGCCCGAGGCGGCGAGGCGCAGGACGGCGCGCTGGGCGACGCGGCGGGCGGGGAAGGGCAGCTCCGTCGTCCCGCCGCCCCCGCCGTGGCGGACGTCGCCGCCGACGAGGGCGACCTCCAGGCCCTCCCGCTCGTGCAGCGCGCGGAAGGCGCCGATCCGAAACGGCGGCGAGTGGTTGGTCACGAGCAGGACGGGGCGCGCGTCGCTCATGCGGCTCGCAGGGCGGCCTCGTAGGCGGCGACCGTCGCGCGGCCGCAGCCGGTCCATGTGAAGTGCCGCTGCACCGTAAGGCGGGCCGCCTCGCCGAGCCGCCGGCGCGCCGGCTCGTCCTCGAGCAGCATGGCGATGCGGCCCGCCAGTCGCTCCGGATCGCCCGGCGGGACGAGGAACATCCCCTCCGAGAGCCGCGCGACCTCCTCCGGCCCGGGCTCGAGCAGGCAGCCGACCGCCGGGACGCCGCCGGCCATCGCCTCCACGTAGGCCACGCCGAAGGCCTCGTCGACGCTCGGAAGCACGAACAGCGAGCCGGACTGCGCGAGTCGGACCGCCTCGGCGTGCGGCTGCTGCCCGCGGAACTCGACCCGGTCGGCCAGCCCGAGGTCGGCCGCGAGCCGCTCGAGCCCCTGGCGCTCCGGGCCGTCGCCGACGACGATCCAGCGCAGGCCGGGATGCGTCTCGCGCATGAGCCACATCGCGCGCAGCACGTCGCCGTGGCGCTTGCGGCCCACGAGGTGCGCGACGGTCACGAGCCGCTCAGCGTGCTGCGTGAGCGGCACCTCCGGCAGCTCCGTGCCGAGGTGCACGACGCGGGCGTCGCGGGCGCCGAGGGCCGTCGCCCGCGCCGCCATCCCGGCCGAGTTCGCGAGCACGAGCCGAGCCCCCTCCAGGCCGTGGCGGACCGCGGCGAGGCCTTCGGCAGAGACCTGGGCGACCGCGAGCAGGTCGCCGCCGTGCACGGAGGTGACGTAGGGCGCGCCCGGCCGGGCGCGGCGGACCGCGTCGGCGCCCGGGGCCGCGGAGTGGGCGTGCACGAGGTCGTAGCGGAAGCGGCGCCGCAGCCGCCGCAGGGCGACCGCGAGCGTCGGCGCGGCCCAGCTGCCCCAGCGCCCGTAGCTGCGCGGGCGCGGCGGGGCGAGGAACGGGACGTAGGTCACCCGCAGCCCGTCGAGCTCCGTGCGCAGCGGCTGGCGCAGCGGCGCGACCAGCCCGCGCGGGCTGCGCGCGCGCAGCGCGGCGCGCGACGGCTCGGGGCGGTGCAGGACGAGCACCTCGATCTCCGCGCCGGCGTCGCGCGCGGCGAGCGCCTGGCGGTGGGCCCAGACGCCGAGCACCGGGTCGGCCGCTCGCGGGTAGTACTCGGCGACGACGGCGACCTTCACCGTGCGGTCACCACCGGCGGTGGCCGGCGAGCGTCCGCTGCGCCGCCTCGCGGGTCACGTAGGGGCGGTCGGCGAGGAACGCCGCGGCCTCCGCGAGCGCCGCCTCGCGTCCGTAGTCGCCGGCCACGGGCCGGGTGTGGCGGACCGGCGTGGCGTCCACGACGCCGAGCCGCCAGCCGCGCTCGGCGGCGAGGCCGCCCCAGTGGGCGTCCAGTCCCCAGCCCATGTTGAGGTCGGGGAAGGGCAGCAGGGCGTCGAAGGCCCGCGCGTGGACGGCGGTGACCGGGCCGATCTCCACGAACGCCGTCTCACGCACGACGGTCGCCGCGCGCCGGCGCGTGACCCGCCAGGCGGCGTGGGAGGCGTGCCGGTGGGCGGGCTGGGCGAGGGTCAGGCTCCGGCGCTCGCAGCACAGCACGAAGGCGTCGAGGAAGCCGCGTGGCAGGACGACGTCGTCGTCGACGACCAGCAGCCAGTCGTGGCCGGCCGCCGGCGTCGCGGCGAGCGCGCGGTTGAGGTTGGCCCACTTGCCCGCCCCGGCCTCGGGGGGGACGAGGCGGACGGTGACGTCGTGGCGGGAGCCCTCGAGCTCACGGGCGGCCGCGGCGGCGAGGCGGGC
>JBBSPV010000040.1:0-35070 GCA_038258425.1 Solirubrobacterales bacterium
CGCGGCCCGGGACCCGGCCGGTGGCGCGCCGCCGCCGCCGGCCGCCCCGCCGGCGTGATCGCGACGGTCGACTACCACACGGCGGGAGAGCCGTTCCGGATCGTGACGGCGGGCGCCCCGCCCATCCCCGGCGCGACCGTCGCTCAGCGGCGCGAGGCCGCCCGGCTCTCCGAGGCGGCCGACGCCGTCCGTCGGCTGCTCTGCCACGAGCCGCGCGGGCACGCCGACATGTACGGCTGCTTCCTCGTCGAGCCCGACGACGCGGGCGCGGACCTCGGCGCGCTGTTCTGGCACAAGGACGGCTACTCGACGGCGTGCGGGCACGGGACGATCGCGCTGGGGGTGTGGGCGGTGCAGAGCGGGCGGGTCGCCGCGCCGGCCGACGGGACGGTCGACGTGACCCTCGACGTGCCGTCGGGCCGGGTGGTCGCCCGGGTCACCGTACGGGCCGGCGCGGTGGAGGCCGTCGCCTTCCGCAACGTGCCGGCCATCGTGCTCGGGCGCGACGTCGACGCCGGCGGGGTGCGCGTCGACGTCGCCTACGGCGGGGCGATCTACGCCTCGCTGCCCGCCTCCCGCCTCGGGCTCGAGGTCGTGCCGGAGCGGCTGGGGGAGCTGATCGCCGCCGGACGACGGGTCAAGGCGGCGCTCGACGGCACGCCGGTCACCCGCCACCCGGACGACCCGCGGCTCTCGGGCCTGTACGGGACGATCCTCTACGACGAGCTCGGCGACGGCCACCAGCGCAACGTCGCGGTGTTCGCGGACGGGGAGGTCGACCGCTCGCCGTGCGGCTCGGGGACCTCCGCGCGCTGCGCGCTGCTGCACGACGAGGGCCGGCTGCCGCCCGGCGAGGAGCTGCGCCACGACTCGATCGTCGGGACGAGCTTCCGCGCCCGCGTGCTCGAGGTCACGGACGCCGGCGTGCTGACCGAGGTCGAGGGCATGGCCTACCGGACGGGCGAGCACGCCTTCGAGCTCGATCCGCGCGATCCGCTCGGCACGGGCTTCGTGCTGCGGTGAACGTCCTCGACGCGGCCGCGGTGCAGGCGGCGCTCACCCCCGCCGCCGCCGTCGACGCGCTCGAGGCCGCCCTGCGCGACGGCCTCGACGTGGACGCCGACCCGCCGCGCACCCGGCTGCCGGTGGCCGGCGGGGAGCTGCTCGTCATGCCCTCGGTCACCGCCGGCGCGCCCGTGGTCAAGCTCGTCACCGTCGGCGGCGACCCGCGCGTGCAGGGCGGATGCCTCGTCTTCGACCCGGGAAGCCTCGCGCCCGTCGCGCTGCTCGACGGCCCGGCGCTGACCGCGCTGCGGACGGCCGCGGTCTCCGCGCTCGCCGTCCGTCACCTCGCGGCCGCCGGCCCCCGCCGGCTGCTCGTCTTCGGCCGCGGGCCGCAGGGCCGCGCGCACGCCGAGGCGGTGCGGGCCACCCAGCCGCTGGAGCGCGTGGACGTCGTCGGCCGCGACGGGCATCCCGAGCTCGACGCGCTCGTCGCGGCGGCGGACGTCATCTGCTGCTGCACCACGACCCGGACGCCGCTCTTCGACGGCGCGCAGGTGGCCGACGGCGCCGTCGTGGTCGCGATCGGCTCCCACGAGCCGGACGCCCGCGAGGTCGACGACGCGCTCGCCCGCCGGGCGACGGTCGTCGTCGAGTCGGTCGCCGCGGCGCGCCGGGAGGCCGGCGACATCCGCGCGGCGGTCGCGGCGGGGGCGCTGGAGCTCGACGCGCTCGTCCCGCTGGCCGACGTCGTGACGGGCCGCGTCACGGCCGACCCGGACCGCCCGCGCCTGTTCAAGGGCACGGGCATGGCCTGGCAGGACGCGGTCGTCGCCGCCGCCGTCGTCGTGGCCTGCGCCTAGCTCATCGCGCCCGGGCGCCCGAAGACGATCTCGGGCACGACGCAGCCGGGGGAGAGGCGCAGGAGGAAGCGCACCGCCTCGCCGAGGTCGCTCGGCCGGATCATCTCCTCCGCGGGCACGGACCCCTTGACGAAGTCGGTCATGTCCGTGTCCACGAAGCCCGGGCAGAAGGCGACGGACTTGATCCCCTCGCCCGAGAGCTCCTGGTTCATGGCCTCCGTGTAGCCGATCACGGCGGCCTTGGTCGCCGAGTACACCGACAGCCACCCCTGGCCCGACTTGCCGGCGATGGAGGCGAGGTTGATCACCAGCGCCCCGTGGTGCTCGTTCCCGGCGGCCCGGAGCAGGTCGACGCAGGCGCGGTAGAAGAGCACGATGGCGCGGAGGTTGAGGTCGAGCTGCAGGTCGACGTGCTTGGTCTGGTGCTCGCCCGCCGCCGCCCCGATACCGACGCCGGCGCTGTTGACGAGGACGTCGAGGCGCCCGAAGCGCTCGCGGTGGCGGGCGACGACCGCCTCGACGCCGGCCTCGTCGGCGAGGTTCGCCGCCACGGCCTCGACCTCGTGGCCGCGCTCGCGCAGCGCGGCGGCCGTGGCCTCGAGGGTGTCGGGCCGGCGCGCGGCGAGCGTCAGGGCGTGGCCGGTCTCGGCGAGCGTCTCGGCGATGGCCAGCCCGATGCCTCGGGAGGCTCCGGTGACGAGGGCGGCGCGATCGGCCATGACGGTCCTTTCTCCAGGGGGCGGCGGCGAAGCGGAACCTACCCTGCCGGGATGCGCGCGTCGGCCACCGCCCTCGTGGCGGTCTACGTGCTCGTCTTCGCGGGCAGCCTCGCCGCCGGAGATCTCTCCATCGGGGGCGGCAGCGAGTCGGCCACGCCGCCGCCGACACCGATCGCGACCGTCGCCCGGCGCGTCGAGGCGATCCGCGGCCTGCGCTTCACGACGCTGCCGAAGCCCGTCCGGGTCAGCCCGGCCACCGCGCGCCGGGAGGCCACCGCCGACCTGCGGCGCCCGGACAGCGCACGGGCCCTCGCCGAGGAGGGCGCGCTCGACACGCTGCTCGGCCTGCTGCCGCCGGGCACGGACCTGCGCGCGGTGAGCGCCGGCCTCTTCGGCGCGGCCGTGGCCGGCTACTACGACCCGCGCGACGGCCGCCTGCGGGTGGTCGCGAGCGCGCTCACCCGCGACCGGATCCTCGGGGAGACGACGATCGCCCACGAGCTGACCCACGCCCTCGACGACCAGGCGATCGGGCTCGACACGGGGCGCCTGGATCGCGGCGACGACGGCTCCCTCGCCTACGAGGGCCTCGTGGAGGGCACCGCGACCGACGTCATGACGGACTACGCGGCCCGCTGGTTCCGGCCGGAGGAGGCGCTCGGCAGCGCGCTCGCGAACGCGTTCGGGCCGACGGGCACGGAGCATCTGCCGCCCTACGTCACGGCCGGGCTGCTGTTCCCCTACCTCACCCGGGCAGCGCTTCGTCGCCGAGCTGCGCCGGCGGGCCGGTGGCGCCTACACGCTCGTCGACCTCGCCGAGCGCTCCCGGCCGCCGCGCTCGACGGAGCAGCTCATGCACCGCAGAAGTGGATCTCGGTCGAGGCACCGGACCGCGTGCGCCTGCCCGGGCTGCGCACGGCGGTGGGCGCGGGATCGCGGCGTGTCGCGGCCGGCGTCCTCGGCGAGTGGCGGACGGCGCAGCTGCTCGGCCTGTCGGGCTCGCCGCACGCCTAGGCCGCGCGCGGGTGGGGCGGCGACCGCTACGAGCTCTGGCGCAGCGGGCGCGGCGGGTGCGCGACGCCGTGCGTCGGGCGCGACGTGCTCCTGGTGCGCTGGCGCTGGGACCGCCGGCGCGACGCACGGCAGTTCCGCCGCGTGCTGCCCGCCGCGCTGCGGGCCGGCTTGCCAGGCCCGGCCGCCGGGGCGGGATCGCTGGCGCAGCCGCGGTGGCGCGATCGTCCTGCGCGCCGAGCCGGCGGCGACGACGCTCGGGCTGGCGCCGACCGCCGCGCGGGCGGCCGCGGCCGTCGCCGCGGTGGCGCGCCGGGGCGCCAGGTGACAAGACGGCGTGACGGGGGCCGCGCGGTTGTCTAGCGTTGGGGGCCGATGAGCCTCGAGGGGTGGATCTTCATGGTCGGCCTGCGCGTCTTCGACGTCGGGGGCCTGATCGTCTGGCTCGTGTGGTTCTTCAAGCTGCGTGACGACGACGACGACGGCGACGACGACGAGCGCGGCGGCAACGATCCCGTGCAGCCCGAAGCGCCGCCGACCGGCCCGGGCGGCGGTCTGCCGCTGCCGCTGCCGGACGCGCGGCCCTGGCCGCGGCGTCGCCGCGACCACGACGGCGATCGGGAGCCGGGCCGGCCCTCGCCGCGGCGGGCGCCGGCGCCGGTGCCGGCGCACGAGCGGCGCCGGCGCGCCCTCCCCTGACCCGGGCCGCGCCGCGCGGGCGCCGTGAATCAGTAAGGCAGCGTCCTGTTCAGCTTCTCGAGGCCCTGGTCGACGGCGTGCTCGTCGACCTCCTCGTTGGCGGGCGGCTGCGTCTTGATGTCCTCCGGGGTGGGCCCGGGGGCGTCGGTGTTCGGCTCGTCGGCGTGGCGGTCGTCCATGCCGGGGCGCTACCCGGGGTCAGCGTGAAGTACCGGGCGTGCGGCGGCTCACCGCAAACCGGGCCGGTGCCGTCTGACCCGCCTAGACGCCCTGGGCAGTGAGCCAGAGCTCCAGCAGGGCGACCTGCCAGAGCTTGGAGCCGTCCAGCGTCGTGCGCTCGCCGTTGGGATCGCCCAGCAGCCGCCGGGCGTAGGCGTCCCGGACGACGCCGTGCCCATCCTCGGCCAGGGCCTCCCGCGAGAGCTCGAGCACCCGGCCCTCGAGGTGCGAGAGGGCGGGTACGGGGAAGTAGCCCTTCGGCCGGTCGATCACTCCGTCGGGTACGAGGCCGCGGGCCGCCAGCTTAAGCACTCCTTTGCCGCCGTCGGCGAGCTTGAGGGCGGGCGGGCACGTCGCGGCGAGCTCCACGAGCTCGTGGTCGAGGAACGGCGTGCGCGCCTCCAGGCCGTGGGCCATGGTCATCGTGTCGACGCGCTTGACCGGGTCCTCGACGAGCATGACCTCGGCGTCCAGGCGCAGGGCCCGGTCCACGGCGGTGGCCGCGCCGGCCTGGGCGAACTGGTCGTGGACGAACGCGCGGGACACGTCGGTGCCGGGCCGCCGGCCGGGCTCGAGCAGCTCGTCCATCTCCGCGTCCGTGCGGTCCACGAAGTGGTTGGCGTACACGTCGTCGCCGAGCGCGCACGGGGCGACCTCGGCCAGCGGCGGGTACCAGTAGTAGCCGCCGAACACCTCGTCGGCGCCCTGGCCGGACTGGACGACCTTGCGGTGACGGACGACCTCCTCCGAGAGCAGGTGGAAGGCGACGGCGTCGTGGGAGATCATCGGCTCGCTCATGGCGCCGATCGCGCGCTCCAGGGCCGGCAGCATGCGCGCCTCGTCGACCTCGAAGCGGTGGTGGTCGGTCCCGTAGCGCTGCGCCACCAGATCGGAGAACTCGAACTCGTTGCCGGCGCGGCCGCCGACGTCCCCGAAGCCGACGGAGAACGTCGCCAGCCCGGTCTGGCCGGCCTCGGCGAGCAGTGCGACGATGAGGCTCGAGTCCAGGCCGCCCGAGAGCAGCACGCCGACCGGGACGTCGGCGACCATGCGCCGGGCGACCGCGATCTGCAGGGCGTCCCGGACCGCCTGGGCCCAGTCCGCGGAGGACCAGGCCTCACGCTCCGGTGCACGCTCGTAGGTCGCCCGCCAGTACCGGCGCTCGGTGCGCGCGCCATCGGGCTCGACGGTCAAGGTCGTGGCCGGCGGCAGCTTGCGCACGCCGGCCAGCACGGTCCGCGGCGCGGGGACGACGGAGTGGAAGGACAGGTAGTGGTGCAGCGCTACCGGGTCGAGGCTGGTGTCCACGCCACCCGCGGCGAGCAGGGCGGGAAGCGTGGAGGCGAAGCGCAGCGCCCCGCCGGCGTCGGCGAGGTAGAGCGGCTTGATCCCGAGCCGGTCGCGCGCGAGGAAGGCGCAGCCGGTCTCGCGCTCGACGATGCAGAAGGCGAACATGCCGATGAGGTGCGACACGCAGTCGGCTCCCCACTCGCGGTAGGCCTTTAGCACGACCTCGGTGTCGGAGGTGGAGAAGAACGGGTGCCCGAGCCGCTCGAGCTCCGCGCGCAGCTCGTGGTGGTTGTAGACACAGCCGTTGAAGACGCAGACGAGCCCCAGCCCGGCGTCGACCATGGGCTGGGCGCCGCGCACGGACAGGTCGATGACGCTCAGGCGGCGGTGGGCGAGGCCGGCGCCACGCTCGCTCCAGATCCCCTCGCCGTCGGGTCCCCGGGCGGCCAGCGCGTCCTGCATCCGCCGCAGCGCGCCGAGGTCGGCGCGGCCGCCCGGCCGCAGCTCACCCGCGATGCCGCACATCAGGACGTGCCGGCCGGCGCCATCAGAACTGGCCGGCGAGGTCGGCGACCACCGAGATCAGGCCGCGCGGCTCGAGGGCGGCGGCGCGCTGCCGGGCCGGGCCGGGCGACGCGACCAGATGGCCGAGGCCGCTCAGGGCGGCCTCGCCGCCCCGGTCGGCGCTGTGCGGCACGACCGCGGCGAGCGTCCGCCGCAGGACCTCCTGCACGGGCACGAGGCAGCCGGCCTCCGGGTCGACGAAGCGGGCCTCGACGCCGTCGCGCAGGGCGAGGAAGCGGTTCTCCTCGAGCACCTCGTGAGCTCCGACGAGACGCTCGGGGGCCAGGCCCTCCGGCTCGGCCTCGCGCACGACCAGCGCCTGGGTGAGCGCCGCCAGCGCGGCGGTCTCCTCCGGCCGCGCCTGGGCGTCCATGGCGCGGACCTCGAGCGTCCCGTAGCGCGGCTGCAGGCGCAGGTCCCACCAAATGAAGGACGGCTCGGGGAGCGCGCCGCAGCGGATCAGCGTGTCCGTGGCCTCCACCAGCTCGTCGTAGGAGGCGAAGGTGCGCGGCAGCCCCGACCGCGGGAAGCCGCCGAACACGGGCGTGCGCGCCGACGCTAGCCCGGAGTCACGCCCCTGGAAGTACGGCGAGTTCGCCGAGAGCGCCAGCAGCAGGGGGACGTGGGCGCGCATCCGGTTCATCGTCCGCGTCGCGACGTCGGGATCCGGCAGGGCCACGTGGACGTGGAGGGCGAAGGTCGGCTCGCGCCGGGCCAGCTCCCGCATGGACGCGTGCACCGCCTGCTGACGCGGCCCGGCCGAGACCTCGATGTCCTGCCAGGTCGCGAACGGGTGGGTGCCGGCGCAGCCGGCGCGCAGGCCGACCCGGCCGAGCGTCGCGCGCAGGTCCGCCCGCAGCGCCGTCAGCTGCGCGACGGCGTCGGCGACGCACGGGTGCGGGTCCGTGGAGAGCTCCACGGCCGCGCCGTGGGTCTCCTGGTCGAGATGGGCGGAGAGCTCCGGGCCCGCGGCCTCGAGCACCCGGTCGACGCTCGAGGCGAGGTTCCAGCCCGTCGGATCCAGGAGCATCACCTCTTCCTCGATCCCGACGGTCCCGGGGGTCTCGGCGCCCGCCGGCGCCCAGTCGGCCCATCCCGGCAGCGCGCGCAGGCTCATCGCCCGCCGCCGGCGGCGTCGACGAGCTCGGCGAACAGCGCGAGGTGCGGCGCGCGGTCGACGAGGCCCTCGGCGTGCCATTGCACGCCGCGCACGTGCCGGCGGTCGATCGCCTCGACGGCCTCGACGATGCCGTCGGGCGCGTGTGCGACCGCGCGCAGGCCGCCGCCGACCTCATCCACGGCCTGGTGGTGGAAGCTGTTGACGGCCGAGGCCGTCTCCCGCAGGGCCTGGGCGAGGGCCGACCCGCTGCGGATGACGACCCCGTGCGTGCTCGTCTTGGCCGGGGCGCTCTGGCGGTGCTCGATCGACCCGTCGGTGACGTCGGGCAGGTGCTGGTGCAGGGTCCCGCCGCGCACGACGTTGAGCGCCTGCGCCCCGCGGCAGACGCCGAGGAGCGGCATGCCGAGCTCGTCCGCGCGGGCGGCCAGGGCGATCTCGAACGTGTCGAGCCACGGCCAGGTCGGGCCGAGCTCGCCGTGCGGGTCGCGCTCGTAGCCCGCCGGGTGCAGGTCGGGACCGCCGGAGAGGCAGATGCCGTCCAGGTGCGCGAGCAGGGCGTCGATCGCGTCGTGCTCCATCGGCGGCAGCACCACGGGCAGGCCGCCCGCTCGCTCGACGGCGCGCAGGTAGGGCAGGCCGAGCGTCATCTCGCGCATCGGCGGCTCGCCCTGCGGGGTGGGCTTGACGACCGTGCGGACCTCGGAGGTCGTCACGCCGATCAGCGGACGCTTCACCCCGGGACCACCCAGGTGTCCTTGGCACCGCCGTCGCGCGAGGAGTTGACGATCATCTCGCCCTCGGCGAAGGCCACGCGCGTCAGCCCGCCCGGGACGACGTGGCCCTCGTCGTCGCCCAGTACGACGAAGGGCCGCAGGTCGACGTGGCGGGGGACGAGCCGGCCGTCGCAGATCGTCGGGTGCAGGCTCAGCGGCATGATCTCCTGGACGACGTGGTCGGCGGGACTGTCCCTGAGCGCCCTCGCGGTGCGCTCGAGCTCCTCCGGCCCGGCGTCGGGACCGAGCACGACGCCGGCCCCGCCGTGGCCGCCACGGGGCTTGACCACCAGCCGCTCGAGGTTCTCCAGCGCCCGCTCGAGGGCACCGGGCTCGGTCAGGTCCCAGGTCGGGACGGACTCGAGCTCGGGCTCCTCGTCGAGGTAGAAGCGGACCATCTCCTCGATATGGGCGTGGACGAGCTTGTCGTCGGCCACGCCGGCGCCGAAGCCGTTGACCAGGCCGAGGCGGCCGCGCCGCCACGGCTCGAGCAGCAGCTCGGCCAGGGCGGTGAGGCCGCCACGCGGGTCGCCGAGCCGGTCCTCGTCCGTGCGCCGGTAGACGACGTCGAGGCGGACCTCGCCGTCCTCCGTGTGCGCCCACAGGTCGCCGTCGCGCAGGCGCAGGTCGCCGGGCCGCACGAGGTGCACGCCCAGCTCGGTCGCCAGCAGCCGGTGCTCCCACTGCGCGGTGTTGCCCGGCCCGTCGGTGAGCACGGCCACGACGGCGTCGCCGGCCGCACGCTCGGGCGCGGCGGCGCGCAGCGCCCGGCCGAGCCACTCCAGGGACGGCTCGAGCGGCTCGGGCTCCAGCCCGCCGGCCGGCACCAGTCCGAGGGTCGCGCGCCGGGCGGCGAGCATGTAGCCGAGCCCGGACGGGGTCCGGACGTTGTCCTCGAGCACCCGGAAATCGCCGTCGGGGCAGCGCACGAGGTCGAGGCCGGCGATCGTGATCCAGCGCCGCTCGTCGTCCAAGGTGCCCTGCAACAGCGGCTCGAAGTAGTCGGCGGAGGCGATCGTCTCGGCTGAGAGGATGCCCTCGTGGACGATCCGCTGGCGGCCGTAGACGTCGCGGACGAAGGCGTCGAGGGCCCGGGTGCGCTGGATCAGCCCGCGAGCCAGCGGCGTCCAGAGCTCGGCGGCCAGCAGGCGGGGCACCGGGTCGACCCGGAAGGGCTCGTCGTCCTCCCCGAAGACGACGCCCGCCTTGGCCAGCGCCGAGGCCACGTCGCGCTGCAGCGCACCGAGATCCGCGCCCTCCAGGCCCGTCATGAGCGCGGCGTACGGCGGCCGCGGGTCGCCCCCGGTCGTCACGGCCTCCTCGAAGGGGTCGGTGGGCGGGGCGGTGGCGATGCGCCAACGGTAACGATCCTGGCGGATCGGGCGCGTTGGCCGCGTGGAGCACGATGCCGACGCCAGCCTGTCCGCACCGTCGTCTCGTACCCGTCGACGGACGTACGTGCGGTCGGCGGGTACTAGCGGCGCGTGTGCTCGACCTCGGCACCGCGGGCGACGAGGACGTCGCTGGTCAGCGCCGGCGGGAAGAGACCGTGGGCCAGGACGCCGGGCACCGCGTCGAGCCGCGCCGCCAGCGCGCCGAGCTCCGACACGTCGCCGCGGTAGTCGGCGATGCGGTTGCCGTCGGGGCTCGGCGGCGCGTCGCGCAGGGTCGTGTCGCCCAGCTCGCGCAGTGTCGCGGGCAGGCCGAAGGGCGACAGCTCCAGCGGGACGGGCGGCCGGATGACCTCCACCGGCTTGTCCGAGGCGGCGATGACGACGAAGCGGCGCGCGGCCACGGCGACGACCTTCTCGCGGAAGTGGGCGCCGCCTCCGCCCTTGACGATCCACCCGTCGCCGGCGATCTGGTCCGCGCCGTCGATGGCGATGTCGAGCTCGGCGATCGCGTCGAAGGCCTCGACGGCGAGCCCGAGGTCGTGGGCCACCTCCTCCGTGGCCACCGACGTCGCCACGCAGCGCAGGCCGGGCACCGACTCGGCGAGGGCCGGCAGCAGCTGGGCCACGGTCGAGCCCGTGCCGAGCCCGACGATGGCGTCCGGCGTCACGAGCTTCGCGGCGGCGCGCGCGGCGGCGCGCTTCTCCGCGTGCAGGTCGGCGGCCATCGTGCGAAGCATCACACACATCGCCCTTGTCCGGCCTGGGATCATGCCCGCATGGCCGTGAGTGCGACGACCGCGGGACGACTCGGAGCTGCCGCCACCCCGCGGCCGCAGCGCTCCGCCCTCGTCGACCAGGTCCGGCGACGTGGGGCGCTCTCGCAGTGCGTCGCCCACGCGCTCGGGGCCGTCGACGTCTTCCTGCTGCTGTTCTTCGTCCTGCCCTCGCCCGTGACCGGCAGCGGCCTGGCCCTCATGCCGAACGTCGTGGCCTTCGCGATCGTCGCGCCGCTCGGCCTCTGGGGCGGCGTGAGCTTCGGCCGGCGCCTCGGGCGGCGCCGCATGGGCTGGCTGCTCGAGGGCCGCGAGCCCGATCCGGACGAGCGCGCCCAGGTCCTGCGGTTGCCCAACGCCGGCTTCAAGGTCGACGCCGGCATCTGGCTCGTGGCGGCGGTGATCTTCGGCGTGGTCAACGCCTCGGGCTCCGCGGCGCTCGGGCTGCACGTGGCCTGGACGCTCGTGCTCGGCGGCCTGACCACCTGCGCCGTCGGCTACCTCCTGTTCGAGCGCGACCTGCGGCCGGTGACCGACCTCGCGCTCGCCTCCGGGCAGCCGTCGCGGCCGTCCTGGCCAGGGGTGCAGGGCCGCATCGTCCTTGCGTGGCTGCTCGCGACCGGCTCGCCGCTGCTCGGCCTGCTCGGCGTCGGGATCGACGCGCTGAGCAGCGACGTCTCCGCCGAGCGCCTCGCGGTCGCCATGCTCGCCCTCGCCGCCATCGGGCTCGGGATCGGGCTCACCGTGCTCGTCGTCGCGGCGCGGACCGTGACGACGCCGCTCGGCGACGTGCGCCGCGCCCTGGCCCGCGTGCAGGCCGGCGACCTCTCGACGGAGGTCGCGGTCAACGACGGCAGCGAGGTCGGCCTCCTGCAGAGCGGGTTCAACTCCATGGTCGCGGGCCTGCGCGAGCGCGAGCACGTGCAGGAGCTCTACGCCCGGCAGGTCGGTGCCGACGTCGCGCGCGCCGCGCTGGAGCAGGAGCCGCGCCTCGGCGGCGAGACCCGCGACGTCGCGGTGCTCTTCGTCGACCTCATCGGGTCGACGGCGCTCGCGGCTACGGCCCCGCCGGAGCGCGTCGTGGCCCGGCTCAACGCGTTCTTCGCGATCGTCGTGGACGTCGTCGACGCCCACGGCGGGTGGGTGAACAAGTTCGAGGGCGACGCGGCGCTGTGCGTCTTCGGGGCCCCGGTCGACTCCGAGGACGCCGCCGGCTGCGCGCTGGCAGCCGCCCGGGCGCTGCAGCGTCGGCTCGCGACCGAGCTGCCGCAGGCCGACGCCGGCATCGGCGTGGCGGCCGGCCCGGCGGTGGCCGGGTGGATCGGCGCCCGCCAGCGCTTCGAGTACACGGTGGTCGGCGACGCGGTCAACGTCGCGTCCCGACTGTCCGAGCTGGCGAAGTCGCGGCCCGGCCGGGTACTGGCCTCGGAGACGATCGTCCGCCGTGCCGGCACCGCGGGGGAGTGGGCGCTGGGGGAGACCCTCAGCCTCCGCGGCCGCTCGGCCCCGGTCCGGCTGGCCGTGCCGCGCGGGTAGGGTGGGGCGCGTGAAGCGCCAGGTCAACCGCGTGCTGCAGCGTGCGACGGGCTACCAGCTGCAGCGGCCCGCGCCGGCGGCCGCGCCCCGGCCCCGCAAGCGGCGGCGCGTGCTCGTCGCGCCTGCCTTCGTCATCTCCACCGTGCGGTCGGGCTCGACGCTCCTGCGGGTCCTGCTCGACAGCCATCCCGAGATCCACTCGCCGCACGAGATGCACCTGCGCGACATCGTGGTGGAGCTGAAGTCCAAGTACGCCGAGCGGGCGCTGCGCGAGGGGCGCCTGGACCGCGAGGAGCTCCAGCACGTCCTCTGGGACTGGTACCTCGGCCGCGAGCTGGCCGCCACGGGCAAGGCGCTGCTCGTGAACAAGACGCCGTCGGACGTCTACGTGATCGACGAGATCAAGGCGTGCTGGCCCGACGCGCGCTTCATCTTCCTCCTGCGCCACCCGCTCGCCATCGCCCGGTCGCGCCACAAGCTGCGCCCGGAGGACTCCGACAAGCGCAACCTCCAGATGGTCAACCGCTACGCGTCCGCGGTGGAGCAGGCGCGCCAGACCCATGACGGGCTCACCGTCCGCTACGAGCAGCTCGCCGCCGAGCCCGAGCGCGTCACCCGCGAGCTGTGCGCGTTCCTCGGCGTGGACTGGGACGCGGCGATGCTCGACTACGGCGAGCAGCCGCGGCGGCGCTTCCGGGCCGGGCTCGGGGACTGGCAGGAGAAGATCAGGTCCGGGCGCGTCCAGCCGCCCGAGCCGCTGCCGCCGCCGGAGGAGGTCCCGGCGACCCTGCGCCCGATCGCCGAGCGGTGGGGCTACCTGCCGGCCTCGGTGCCCGTCGCGCCGTCCGCACCGGCGGACGCGCCGGCCGGGTGAGCCCGCAGTACCCGCGCCGGCGCCGCCCACTGCGCGATCGCGGCTCGAGCCGCACGGATCTCTCCGGGCCGCTGAGTCTCGCCGTCGTCGGCGAGTCGCACTACCAGCCGGAGCTCGCAGCGCTGGCCGGTCCGGCGCGGCCGGGCGGCGCCGAGCATCGCGCCACCTTCGCGCTCGTGCCCGAGCCGTCGAACCCGCACGACCCGCATGCCGTGTCGGTGCGGGTGCCCGGCGGCGGGACGGTGGGCTATCTCGCCCGCGCCGACGCGCGGCGCTACGGGCCGCGGGTGCGCGCCGCGGACGACGCCGGCGGGGCGACCTGCGACGGCGTCGTCCTCGGGGGCGACAGTGCGCGGGGGACCGGCTTCGGCGTGTGGCTGCACGTCGTGGCGGCGGACTGAGGGGGCAGACGGCGCGTCACGTTGCGCTTGGCCCCCGTGCTCAAGGTGACCCGCCCGTGGGCGGCGCCACTCAGTCGTCGCGATCGGCGCCGAACTTCACCGAGCGGTAGACGCTGCGCATGGCCAGCGTCAGCCGGCGGCCGGCCTCGGGTGGGCGCGTCGGCCCGCGCAGCTGGCGCAGGGAGATCACCAAGCCGTCGCGGACGCCCGGCTCCTCCGGCGGCACCACCAGGGCGTCCACCCCGTAGCCGCGCCGCGTGCGATCGCCGTAGGTGAAGGCGACCTGGTAGCCCGGGGCGAGGTTGAAGCGCGCCTTGCCCTCCGCGACCTGGTGGAACCCTGGCGTCGTGCGGGCGAGCTCGCGGGCGTGCCGGGTGGCGACGATCGGCAACACGCCCGAGACCTCCCCGCGGTAGGCGGGCAGTCGCAGGCGGCGGACGCTCACGGCCACGCGCACGCGGCCGCGGGCGGCCTGCAGCCGGACGAGCTCGCCCGCCTGCGGGGAAGCGACGCGGATGTCGGGGCCGTAGAGCACGTTGAACACCGGCGGGCCACGATGGACGAGCTGGCGCTTGCCGTGCAGCGGGTCGCGCAGGAGCAGGAAGGCGACGACGGCCAGCGCCGCCACGGCGAGCGCGGCGAGCCAGGTCCGGCGCGGGGGCACGCCACGGGTGCGCTCCAACAGCTCGGGCAGCGTCTCGCCGGCTCCGGGCCGCAGGCGGGTGCCGCTCACGCCGCCACGCCCGGGCGCCGGCGCGAGGGCAGCGCCAGCGGCTCGACGGGCTCGGCGGTGACGCCGGCCCGCCGCAGGGCGATGGCGGCCGCCAGCAGCGCCCAGGTGAGTGGATCCTCGAGGAAGGCGGCGTAGACGAGCGTGTGGAGCACCACCGCCGCAAAGGCCGCGCCCACGGCGGCGCGGGCGGCCCGCCGGCGCACGTCGCGCAGGACGAGGGACAGCGTCGCCCACAGCAGGCCGGCGTAGACGAGCAGCCCGACGATTCCCTGCTCGGCGGCGACCGTCACCGGGATCGTGTGCGACTCGGCCGGCGAGCGCGGCGACAGCAGCCCCTCGCGGGCCCGGAAGCGCTCGGCGAACGACCCCGAGCCGAAGCCGAGGACGGGCCGGTCGCGGGCCATCCGCAGACCGCCCTCGAGCAGGTCGGCCCGCCCGCTGGTGACCTGGTTGATGCCGCGCTCGACGCCGACGGCCGACGGGGCGAGGATGACGATCGCCACGCCGGCGAGCACCGCGACGGCGGAGGCGGCCACGACCGGGCCGGTCCGCCAGCGCAGCGCGGCGAGCACGGCCAGCCCGAGGGTCAGGGCCGCGAAGCTCGACTCCGACAGCGACGGCACGAGCCCGGCCCACAGCACGAGCAGCGTGCCGCCGCACAGCCACTGGGTGGCCCGGCGCCGCGTCCACAGCAGCGCGGCGGTGACGAGCAGCATGGCCAGCGCGAGGTAGCGGCCGTAGATGTTCGGGTCAAAGAACAGCGAGCTCACCCGGAAGTACGGCTTGAGCTCGTTGGCGAAGAGCACCTTCTCGTTGGCCAGCAGCGACGTCCGGGTGAACCACTGGAAGATCGCCACGACGGCGAAGAGGAGCGCGAGGCCGACCGTGACCCGCATGGCGGCCAGCACGAGCTCGCGGTTCCAGGGCCGGTCCACGAGCAGTCGCAGCAGGACCGCGAAGGGCACGTAGAAGAAGCAGACGTCCTTGACGGCCGGCTCGACGTCGCTGGAGTACAGCGATTGGGCGGCGTAGAGCGCCACGGAGAGGGCGAGCAGCCGCAGGGTCCACACGACCCGGCGGTCGTGCTCGACGGCGGCGTCGGGCAGCGTGCGGCCGCGGTCGAGCAGGCGGGCGACGAGGCCGCCGGCGACGACCGCGTAGAGCGGCAGCAGCAGCGACGCCGACTCGCCCCCGACGGTGAACGGGATGCGGAAGGGGAGGGCGGCGACCGCGAGCACGAGGAAGGCCCCGGGCCAGCGGCGAAAGGCCCAGCCGGCGGCGGCCAGCGCGGCGAGGGCGACCACGGCGCCGGCTGCGGCGAGCGGCAGCCGGCCGGAGACCTGGTCGGCGAGCTGGTCGCCGGCGACGGTCGCGAGGGCGACCACGGAGAGCACGACGGCGGCCACCATCGCCCCCGTGCGCCGGCCCGCGCCGGGCGCCAGGAGCACCGCGGCCGCCGCGAGCGCGGCCAGCAGGGCGGCCGCGCCCTTGAGGGCCGGGGCAAGGGCGAGGACCGTCACGCGCGGGGACGCTACCGCCCCGGGGAGACGCTGGAGGGTCCACTAGATTCGGGCGCCGGATGACCCCGCGGCTCAAGCGCCAGCTGCCGGCGCTCGCCGTGGTCCTGGCGGTCGCCGTCGCGCTCAAGCTCGCCTACGGGCCGTGGTATCTCAACTACGACGCCCGCTACGCGCTGCTGTGGGCGGGCGACGTCCTCGGCGGCGCGACGCCGGACTACCTCGCGGACTTCGCGCCGACGCCCCACCCGCTCTCGACCGCGTGGAGCGTGCTCGCGCTGCCCTTCGGCGACTCGGGCGACCAGCTCATGGTCTGGCTCGTCCTGCTGGCCTTCGGCGTCGTCGTCTGGCTCGCCTACCGGCTCGGCACGGAGCTCTTCGGCCACCCCGCGGTCGGGGTCGTCACGGCGCTCGTGGTGCTCACCCGTCCGGTGCTCGACCGCGACGCGGTGCTCGGCTACCAGGACGTGCCCTTCGCGGCGCTCGTGCTCGGCGCCGTGCTGGTGGAGGGGCGCCGCCGCTTCCGGCCGGCGGGGGCGCCGCGGCCGAGCCCGTACGCGGTGCTCGGCCTGCTCGTGCTCGCCGGGCTGCTGCGGCCGGAGGCGTGGGTGCTCGGCGGCCTCTACTGGCTCGTGCGGCTGCCGGAGAGCTCGCCGGCGGACCGCGTGCGGCTCGGCGCGCTCGTGTGGGTCGCCCCCATCGTGTGGGCGCTCACCGACCTCGCCGCTACGGGCGACGCGCTGCACTCCCTGCACGGCACGGCCGATCTCGCGGCGGCGGCCGACCGCCGCCGGCGCGTCGACCAGGTGCCGTTCTGGACCCTGAAGTACTTCGGCTCCGTCCTGCGTGAGCCGCTGCTCCTGGGGATCCCACTGGGCCTGCTCTTCGCCTGGCGCCGCCGGCTGCGGCCCGCCTTGCTGCCGCTCGCGGTGGCGGGCGCGATGGTCGCCGTCTTCGCGATCAACCCGATCTTCGGCCTCCCGCTCATCGGCCGCTACATCCGCACCCCGAGCGTGCTGCTGGCGCTCTTCTACGGGCTCGCCGTGGCCGGCTGGCTGCTGCTCGAGCGCGACGACCCCGACCGGCGCCGCTGGCAGCTCGTCGGCGCCGTCGCCCTGCTCGCCTCCGTGGCCTACCTGCCGTGGCACGCCGCCAAGGTCGGAAGCCTCGAGACCCGCGTCGATCGCAACGGCACGCTCTACCGCGATCTGCGCGACGTGGCCCGCGATCCTCGCGTCCGGGCCACGGTCCGCGCCTGCGGCGGCCGCATCAGCGCCGCCGACCACCGGCCGATCCCCTACCTGCGCTACTGGCTCGGGACGGGTCCCGGCACCGTCGGCACGGTCGAGGCCGGCGCGAGCCCGCTGCGCCGCGTCCTGCTCGTCCCGCGCCGCACCCGCGAGCCGCGCTTCTTCTACAAGACGAACTTCCCGCGCGCGGTGCACGCGCCGCCGGGCTGGGCCCGCGTCGCCTCCAACCGCTCGTGGCGGGTCTGGGCGGATCCGGCGTGCGCGCGGACGTAGACCTCAGACGTCCTCGAGCGCCAGCGCGTCCTGGTCGACGTCGAGGAAGCTCGTGTAGGCGTCCACGACGGTCTCCGCGTCGTCCCAGAGCTTCAGCTCGCCCTGGTCGAGCCAGATCGCCTGGTCGCAGAGGTCCTTGATCGTGCCCAGCGCGTGGGACACGAGCACGACGGTGCGGTCCTCGCGGCAGAGCTGCTTCATCTTGCGCGTCGACTTGCGGCGGAAGCGCGCGTCGCCGACGGAGAGCGCCTCGTCGATGAGCAGCACGTCGGGTTCCATCGTCACCGCCACGGCGAATGCGAGCCGGCCGAACTGCCCCGAGGAGTAGGTCCGCATGGGGAGGTCCATGATCTCCTCGAGCTCGGCGAACGCCACGATCTCCTCGTACTTGGCCTCCATCGCGTCGCGCGAGAGCCCAGCGGCAAGGCCGCCGAGGATGACGTTCTCGCGGCCGGAGAGCTTGCGGTTGAAGCCGACGCCGAGCGCGAGCAGCGTCGATACCCGGCCCTCGACGACCACGCGGCCCTCCGTCGGCGGCAGGATGCCCGCCAGCGTGCGCATGAGCGTCGACTTGCCGGCGCCGTTGGACCCGACGACGCCGAGCACGGTGCCGTGCGGGACGTCGAACGAGACGTGCCTGACCGCCTCGACGGTGTAGGACGTGCGGCGCTGGGAGCGGGCGGCGGCGCGGGCCGCGGCGCGGTCGGGGTCCGCGGGCGAGCGCGTCAGCCGCGTCTCGCGCAGCTTGGCTCCACCGGGGACGGGCACGTGGTTGACCGCCTTGGCGAGCCGGTTCTTGAGCGTCGGGCGCCGGTCGACCGTCGCCTTGTAGGTGACGGAGACATCCTGGACCTCGATCGCGGTGTGGCTAGAGCCGGACAGCGAAATCCCGTTCCCGGCTCATGAAGACCAGCGATCCGACGATGAGGATGCCGATCGACCAGGCCGCCCCGACGGCGAGGGAGACGGCCGGCGGCGCCGTCCCCGTGTGCAGGACGTCGCCCCAGGCCGCGAGCACCTGGCCGAACGGGTTGACGTAGAGCAGCCACTCGTAGCCATGGGGCACGTCGCTGGCGAAGTACAGGACGGGCGAGGCGTAGAGCCCGATGCGCAGCAGGTAGGGCAGGAAGCTCGACAGGTCGCGGAAGTAGACCTGGATGGCGGCGGTGAGCATCGTGAACCCCGCCGCCATGAGCGTCATCAGCACGAAGATCGGCACGACCCAGAGCAGGCCGAAGGTGATCGGCAGGCCGGAGAGCACGTGCACCGGCACGTAGATGAGCAGGGTCGGCACGAAGCGCTTCCAGGCCGTGATCACCGACGACAGCGGCAGCAGCACGCGCGGGAAGGACTGGTTGAGGATCAGCCGGCTGCCGCCGGTCACCGACTTGACGCCGTCACGCATCGCGCCCGAGATGTAGTAGTAGGCGAAGATGCCGATCACGAGATGCGCGAAGAAGCCCTTCGGGTGCTCCCCGGAGCGCAGGATGTCGACGAGGACGAAGTAGACGCCCGCCAGCAGTAGCGGGTTCAGGACGAGCCAGAGCTGCCCGAAGGCCGTGTCGAAGTGCTGCGAGCGCAGCTTGGTGCGCGACAGCTCGACGGCGAACTCGCGCCGGTCCCAGGCGTTGCGCAGGTACTCGCGCAGCGGCGGCAGGCCGACGACCTGCTTCTCGAAGACCTGGCGCTCGGGCTGGCGCAGCGGGGATGGAGCCGCGGTGCTCATGCGACCCCCGAGCCTAGGGGTGGCGGAGGCGGCCGGGAGGCGTGTCGCGGCCTCGCCGAGCAGCCGTGTCCGCCGGAGCCGGGCCCCCGAGCTGTCTCCGAGGCGGAGGCGGCGGTGGGCCCCGTCACATGACCGGCGGGCGGCCGGCGCGGGTCATCCGCCACAGGGTCCTCGCGCGCAGCGGCCGGCGCGGCCCGGCCGGTCCGCGCAGCCCGTCGCGGTAGCCGCGCAGGGAGTCCCGGCGGGCCCGGGGCGTCTTCAGGCGCGGCAGCGAGCGCAGGGCGAAGTTCACGACGTAGAGCGGCGCCAGCCAGGCCGGCAGGTGCCGCCGGGCGAGCCACACGCGGTTGCGCGCGCCGAAGTAGAACGCGTACGGGTGCGGCGGCGCGCCCGTGACGGGATGCAGGGCGACGAGGTCGCCGGCGTAGCGGATCCGGTAGCCCGCGTCCATCACCCGCCAGCCGAGGTCGATCCCCTCGTGGACGAAGCGGAACTCGGCCGGCCAGGCCCCGGCGCGCTCCAGGGCCGCCCGCCGGGCCGCCACCGCCCCCTCCCACACGCACGTGACGTCGCTGGAGCGCGCCCGGTCGCCGACCCGCAGGCGCGGCGTCCAGTCGCGCAGGGGCCTGCCCCCGTCGCGCGGATCGACGCGCAGCTGCAGCAGTCCGAGCTCCGGGTCGGCCGCGAAGCGGGCCACGATCTCGGCGAGCGCGTCGTCGTCGCGCAGCGCGGCGTCGTCGTCGAGGAAGAACACGAGCTCGCCGCGCACCTCGCCCAGCCCGGCGTTGCGCCCGGCCGGGATCCCCTCGTCGACCGCGACGTGCAGCCCGCGCGCTCCCTCCGGCAGTCCCACGGGATCCCAGCCGTTGCCGACCACGAGGACGTCGGTCTCGACGTCGCGCTGGCGCAGCAGGGAGCCGACCGCGAGGGCCAGGTCCGCCGGCTTGCGGCCGGTGGTCAGCAGGACGCAGCCGACGGTCACTGCAGCCGCGGGGAGGTGACGATGGCCACGAGCCGCCCGGCGGCGGTGATCGCCGCGATGGGCACGAGGGCGACGACGAGCACCTGGGTGCCCACCTGGTCGCCGGCGATCGCGTCGACGATCGCGGCCAGCAGGGCGAGCACCGTCGCCTCGATGGCCACGAAGGCGCGGAAGAACGGGAAGAACCCGACCCAGCGGCGCAGCCGCGCCAGGCCGGAGCGTGCGGGCGCGGCGGCTTCTGCGGTGTCCTCCGCCCTCGCGTGCCCGCTCTCCAGCCGGGCGACGGCGACGAGCGCGCTCTCCGTGCGGACCAGCAGGGCGAGGACGGCCGCCACGAGGCCGAGGGTCGTGTAGCCGCCGATCTCGGTCCAGCCCCCGTCGGCCCGGACCCCGAGGGCGATGGGAAACAGCGTCTCGGTGAGGTAGTGCGCGATGCGGTCGAGGTAGATGCCGACCGGGGAGGAGACCCCGCGCCACCGCGCGAGCTCGCCGTCGGAGCAGTCGAGCAGGATCTGGAGCTGGATGAGCAGGAGGGCGATCAGCGACGCCCAGACCGCCGGGACCGAGAGCGCGGCGGCCGCCAGCACGCCGACACCGATCATGGCCCAGGTGACGGCGTTCGGCGTGATCGGGGTGGGGGCGAGCCGGCGCGTGAGGTACGGCGAGGCTCGGCGCACGTACAGCCGGCCGGCCCAGTGCTCCCCGGAGTTGCGAGCGAAGATCGACGCGGGCTGCGTCACGGCCCGCAGCTCAGCGATCGACGGCCTCGGCGAACGCTGCGACACGCCGGCGCACCTCCTCGGGCTCCAGCGCGAGGTGCTCGAGCACGGTGAACCGGTCCGGGCGCGTGGCGGGCGCCCGCACGACCGCCGCGGCGAACTGATCCTCCGACAGGCCGAGGTCGGCGGGCGATCCCGGCAGCCCGTGGCGGCGCAGGCACGCGCCGATGGCGGCCGCCTGCCCGGCGTCCCCGCGCAGGTGGGCGGTGAAGTGGCTGCAGACGCCGGCGAGCTCCCCGTGGTGGGCGGTGCCGGGGAACAGCTCGTCGATCGCATGGAGGATCTCGTGGTCGGCGCCCGAGCAGGGCCGGCTGGAGCCGGCGGTGGCCATGGCGAGGCCGCCGAGCACGAGCGCCTCCGCGAGGGCGACGAGGAACGGGTCGTCGCCGATACCGTCCTGGCGGTCGACGATGGACAGCGCCGCGGTGTGGGCGAAGGTGACCGCAAGCCCGTCGACCGCCTCGCCACGCTCCTCGGCCGCCAGCCGCCAGTCCGCCACCGCGCCGAGGTTGGAGATCACGTCTCCGACGCCCGAGCGCCGCAGCCCGACGGGCGCCGCGCGCACGTACTCGAGGTCGACCATCACCGCGATCGGCATCTGCACGCCGTAGGAGCCCTTGCGCCCGTCGTGCTCGAGCGACGCGACGGGCGAGGCGAGGCCGTCGTGGGCGAGGCTCGTGGCCACGGCGACCATCGGCAGGCCCGCGAGCGTCGCGGCGTACTTCGCGGTGTCGATCGTGCGGCCGCCGCCGATGCCGACCACCGCGTCGTAGAAGCCGCCGCGCAGGGTGGTGGCGAGCTCCATCGCGGCTTCGATGGTGCCGCCCTGCACGGTCTGGATCTCGGCGCCGGCGTCCAGCTGCGGCCGCAGGACCTCGCCGATCGCCTCCCCCTGTCCGGGGCCGACGGCGACCGCGACGTGGCCGCCGGCCGAGATGCGCCGGTCGGCGAGGAGGGGAGCCAGGTGCGCGACCGCCCCCGGGCCGACGTCGACCGCGAGCGGCGTGCCGATCATCCGGCTCAGCAGCGGCATGCGACCTCCCGCGCGCGCTCGAGGTCGCGGGCGTCGTCGACCTCGACCCACTCCACGCCGCCGATGGGCGACACGCCGATGCGCCCGCCGCGCCTGGCGAGCTCGCCGAAGCCGTCCTCGTAGTACAGCTGCGGGTCGTCGTGGAAGACCGTGTGCAGCGCGTCGGCGAGGATCTCATGGGCGACGGGCTCGATCAGGGTCAGACCGATGTACTCGCCGTGGGCCTGCGCCGGGTCCATCCGCTTCGTGATGTGCGTCAGCAGGCCCTCCTGCGCCGACAGCTGGACCTTCATCTCCTCCGCTCCGAGCGCCTTGGCGTCGTCGAGCGCGAGGACCAGGTCATGGCCGCCGCCCGCGGCCTCCACCAGCGCCTGGGTGACGCTCACGGGCGCGATCGTGTCGCCGTTGACGAGCACGACGCCCTGCGCGAACAGGTCCCGGGCGCACCACAGCGAGTAGGCGTTGTTCCACTCCTCGGCCTTCGGGTTGAAGACCGTCTCGAGCCGCACGCCGTGGGTGCGCTCGAGGTCGCCGCGGCGGTCCTCGATCGCCTCGGACCGGTAGCCGGTGACCACGGCGACGTCGGTGAGTCCCGCGCGGGCGAAGTTCGCCAGGGAGACGTCGAGGATGGTGCGCTCCCCGTCGACCGGCACGAGCGTCTTGGGCAGGGTGTCCGTCCACGGCTGCAGCCGGCGACCCGCTCCCGCGGCCAGGACCATCCCGATCACTCCTCGTCCTCCTCCTCGTCCGCGTAGCTCGACGCGATCTGCGTGCGCCCGAAGGCCGCCCAGCTCGCCGCCGCCTCCGTCGCGTAGAGGCCGCCCAGCGCCGCGGCGAGCACCCACAGCCCCTCCGGCGCGAGGTCGAGCGCGACGAGCGCCGCCACCGCCAGCAGGCGCCCGTCCCAGCCGAGGCCGACGGCCGTGAGCCAGGTCGGGGGCTCCTCGTCGCGCTGGCGCAGGCGGTACACGACGTCGTAGTGATGGAAGGCGCTTGCGCACAGCAGGGCGTAGGCCGCGGGCAGCGCCTCGGGGCCGGCGCTCGCGGCCAGGGCGGTCACGCCGGCGAACTCCGCGACCCGCAGGCCGGGAGGGATGAGCCACCGCAGCGGCGACGCGTGCCCGTCGCCGACCGCCCGGACGAGCAGTTGCCCGAGCGCCCCGTCGTCGCGGTAGGCGGCCAGGCGGCGGGCGCCCTCCGAGTCCTGCGCGATGGGCCCGGCACCGGCTGCCGTCGCCCGGCGGATCGCGTGCAGACTGCGGCCGGCGACGATGTAGGCGCCCGCGATTCCGCCCCAGGTGAGCAGGACGACGAACGTCGCCTCCGGCCGGCGCACCGCGGCCGTGGCCGAGATCGCGGCGAAGCGCTCGCCGATGGGGAACATGAGGACCTTCTTGCCCCAGCGGACCCTTGGGTCGCGCCCCGTGCGCCGCCACCAGCGCTTCGCCCGCAGCACTGGCCCGGGCGGCGGCGGCGGGTTCGCGGCCGCCCGGGCCCGTGCCGCCTCGGCGCTCGCGCGCTCGGCCGGCGAGCGCTTCCACGCCGGCTGCGGCTGGCCCTCGCCGTCCCACGGCTGCCCCAGGGGCGGCTGCACGCGAGCCGCGATCGCCTGGTGCTGGGTGGCCGGGAAGGAGAAGTCGATCGCGTGGCGCGCCGTCTGCAGCGTCAGCGCGGCGCAGGCGAGGCCCCACGCCGGCGTGCCCCGGCGCGACGCGCCCGTGGCGAGGCCCGCGAACACGAGGTACTCCTTCGACCGGTCGAAGACGGAGTCCAGCCAGGCGCCGAGCTTGGAGAACGTGCGCGTGTAGCGGGCGGTCTGGCCGTCGACGCAGTCCAGGGTGAAGGCCGCCTGCAGGAGCACGGCCCCGGCCAGGCGCCCATCACGGCGGCCGGTGGCGAAGCTCGCCGCGGCGGCGGCCCCGACGCCGAGCGACGCGACGGTGATCTGGTTCGGCGTGAAGCCCCGCTCGGCACACCAGCGCGCGATGTACTGCGAGTACGGGGACACGAGGAACGTCGTGAAGAAGCCGTCGGACGCCTTGACCGCGGAGGCTCGCAGGGCCGCGTCCTCGTCGAAGTCGGCGATCCGCTCGCGCGAGCGTGCGATCCCCTCGGCCGACAGCGGGCGCGACCAGTACAGCCCTCGCAGGTGGCTCAGGCCCACGGCCGCGCCGTCACGGACGAGTCCCGTGACGAGCAGGGCGGCGACGTCGTCGGGCGCGGCGCGGCGCCGGCGCTCGAGCTCCGCGAGGTCCTCGGGCGCCAGCTCGACGTCGTCGGGCTGCAGCCGGCCCGACGGCTCGCCGTCGGCGAAGGCGTCCGCGCCGTCGTCTGCGGCGAGGTCGACCTCCGTGCGTACGTCGGCCTCGCGCTCGTCCCGGGCGACCTCGGCGTCCGACGGCTCGGCGCTCAGGCCGGCGGCCTCGCGCGCGGCGCGGCGGGCGAGGATGCGCGCCCAGGCGAGTCGCCAGGTTCCGGCCTTGATCTCGAGCTCCTCACGCCAGGCGGCCGGCGGGTCGTCCGCCGGCTCGGACAGGCGCTCGGCGACCGCGATCAGCCGCTCCCGGTCGGCGTCGGCGACCTTGAGCACGCCGAGGAAGGCGCAGTTGGGGCGATGGACCGTGTGGTACGGGGAGGCGGCCGACAGCAGCCGGCCCCGCCGGGCGTGGAGCTTGAAGGCGAAGGGCCGGCCGACGCGCCCGCCCGTGGCCAGCACACCGGTGGCGACCCGCGGGTCGGCCAGCAGACCGGCGAGCGCCTCGCGCTGGGTGACGAGGTCGCCCTGGCAGATGACCACCGCGCCGTGGGTGGCCGCCGCGACGTGCGCGATGCGCTGCAGGTCCTCGCCCGGCCCGTCGCTCTCGACCACCTGGACCGGGGTGCCGAGGCCGTGCAGCGCCGTGCCGATCGCCGCCGCCCAACGCGGCCGCGTGACGACGTGCAGTCCGGGGGCCCCGAGGGCGGCGAGCTGGTCGAGCAGCCGCCGCAGCACCGTCGTGCCCTCCCACGGCAGTCCGGCCGCCGGGCCGTCGCCGTCGCCGGGCGCCGTGGCGAGCACCACGACGGCGCCCACGCCCGCGGCGGAGCCGCCGGCACGGGCGGAGGAGGGCTTGGGCGCGGAGCGGGTCGACAAGGCGGCAGGAGGCTACCGGGACGGGCGGAGGGGCCCGAGGCCGTCCAGCAGCGCCAGCCAGCGAGCGGTGATCGGCCCGACGTCGTAGTCGGCGGCGGTGTCCAGGGCGGCGGCCCCGAGCCGCCCGCGCGCGTCGGGGTCGGCCATCAGCGCCTCGAGGGCCCCGGCGAGGGCGCCGACGTCCTCGGCGGGGACGAGGCGGCCGTCCACGCCGTCGTGGACGATCTCGCCTGGCCCGCGCGGACAGTCGAAGCTCACCACCGCCAGACCCCGGCTCATGGCCTCCACGAGGACCATCCCGAACCCCTCCCAACGCGAGGAGAGCGCGAACACCGACGCGCGGCGCAGCTCCTCCCCAAGCCGGCGCGCCTGGCCCATGAGCAGGACGGAGTCGTGGATCCCGAGGCCGAGGATCTGCCGGCGCAGTGCCCCACGGGCCGGGCCCGACCCGTAGATCCGCAGCTGCCAGCCCGGATGGCGCGCGGCGACGGGCACCCAGGCGTCCAGCAGCAGGTCGAAGCCCTTCTGCCGGTTCAGGCGCCCGGCCGCGACGACGACGGGGGCCTCGAGGTCGGCCCGCCCCTCGCCGAGCGGCGGGACGGCGTTGGGGATCCGCTCGACCCGGGTGCGGGCGCCGGCGAGCGCGGCCCGGTAGGCGCGGGCGTCGGCCTCCGTGAGCACGGCCAGGGCGTCGGCGTGGCGGTGTGCGCGCAGCGCGTCGGCCTGCAGGCGCGGCCGGTGGGCCTCGAAGTTCAGGTGCTCCTGGTTCACGACGCGGACCCCCTCGGGGACCAGCCGGGCCGCGAGGATGGCGAAGGCCGGGCGAGTGGCGATCAGCGTGTCCCCGGCGCGCAGCGCGCGCAGCCGGCGGGCGAGGGCCCGGTCCGTACGCCGGCCGCACCAGGGGTAGGCATAGTCGTCGGGATGCACGAGCAGGCTCGGGAGCCGGTCGCGGCCGCCGCGCTGGTCGTCGACATCCTCGACGGCGACCCCGGCGGGCAGCGTGAAGAACGGCTCGTCCCGGCGCCGGACGACGGAGAGCACGCGAACCTCGCGGCCGGCCGCGGCCAGGCCGCCGGCGAGGTTGAGCGACGTGCGGATGGTGCCGCCCATGCCGTAGGCGTGCAGGAGCAGGACGTGGACGGCGCCACCGCGCGCCGCCGCGGCCGGTGGTCGCCGCAGCGCGCGCAGGGCGAGGCGGTGGGCGGCGACCGCGGGCGCCCCGAGCAGGCGCCGTCGGGTCGACACGGGGGCGTCTTCCGGCTGGTCGGTGCGACTCGCGCCCCCGTCGGTCGTCCCGGTCGCAGCGCCGGCGTCGTCGACCCGCACGGAGAGGTTGTCCTCGACGGTCCAGTACGGCTGGGCGGTGGGAAGGCCGGGCAGGACGGCCGCGCCGGCGCGGCCGGTGATCCCGTCGAGGTGCGTGCCCAGGCGGCGGGTGCCGAGCCAGAGGTCCCAGACCCCGGCGGCGAGGCCGGCGAGGTCGAGCGACGCGCGGAAGGCGTCACCGTCGACGGTCGCCGTGCCGGCGGCCTCCGTGCCGTCCGAGCGCCGCCGGGCCCGCAGCCGCGCCTCGGTGGGGTCGCCCGCCGGCAGGCCGCCCGTCACCTCGAACGTCGTCTCGCGCAGGTGCGTGCGGCGGATCTCCGCGTGCGGAGGAAGCTCGGTCGCGGTGACGACGAGCTCGCCGTCCGCCGTCGCCAGGGCGCGCACGCGCGAGACGCGACCAGCGCGGCCACAGAGCACGGGGCGCGGCAGCTCGAGCCCCGGTGGCAGCATGAGGCCGGAGCGCCACGTGCCCTCGGGCGCCAGCGTCTCCAGGGCCACCTCGACCGCCTCGCCGTCCCCCTCCGCGCGCAGCACCCGACCGTCGAGGAGCTGCACGCGGCGGGCCGAGGGTGGACCGGCGCCGGGCACGCGGCTAGCGTAACCGCGCGGATGCACTACCTCGACTTCCTGCAGGGCGTGCAGGATCGCCTGCGTCCCCCGACGTACCTCGAGATCGGCGTCCGCCACGGCGACTCGCTCGCGCTCGCGCACCGGTGGGCGGTCGGCGTGGACCCGGATCCGCGGCTGCGCGGCCGCAAGCTCGGCGAGCAGACGCGGATGTATCGCCAGACGAGCGACGACTACTTCGCCCGCCGCCGGCCGCTGCGCCACTTCAACGACCACCGGGTCGCCCTCTCCTTCATCGACGGGCTGCACCACGCCGAGTTCGCCCTGCGCGACTTCATCAACGTCGAGCGGCTCTCGCGCTGGCGCACCGTGGTGGTCTTCGACGACGTCCTCCCGACGGACGCCGAGATGGCCGGCCGCGACCGGGAGACGTACTTCTGGACCGGCGACATCTACAAGCTCACGGACGTGCTTGCCCGCCATCGCCCCGACCTCGTGCTCCTGCGCGTCGACACGGAGCCGACCGGCCTGCTGCTCGTCCTCGGGCTCGACCCGACGAACACCGTGCTGGCCGACCGCTACGACGAGGTCGCGGCGCAGCTCATCACGCCCGATCCGCAGGAGGTCCCGGACGAGATCCTCACGCGGGAGGGCGCCCTGGCTCCGCAGGAGGTGCTCGACGCCGGCTTCTGGAGCTACCTGCGCGAGAGCCGGGGGTCCGACATCCGGCGCGAGGACGGCGTCCGCGAGCTGCGCAAGCGGTTGCGCAAGGACTTCGGCCGCCGCAGCGGGATCTCGCGCCTCGACGTGCTGCCCTGGCGCTGAGCGGCGCTACGTCCGGGCGCGCGCGGCGCGCACGGCGCGCCGCAGCGGCCCGATCCGGGCCAGCCGGCGCTTGAGCACCGAGGGCGTCGCCGGCGGTTCGATCTCGACCTCGACGGGCTCGCCGTCGGCCCCCGTCGCGTCCCCGGTGGCGCTGAAGCCGGCGATCCGCACCACCGCCCCGACCCGCCAGCGGCCGGGGCCCAGCGCGTCGCCGGAGCCGGCGGTGGCCGGGTCCAGCGTCGCCGTGCAGATCACGACGGGCGTGACGCGGTCCGGATCGTCCCCGACGGGGCGGAGCCGCGTGCGGCGCCGGACCGGCAGCAGGTGCTCGTCCCCGGCCGCCGTGTGGACGAGCGCGTCGACGTGGCCGGCCGCCACCTCGTCCGTGACGTCGAGGTCGAGGTCGGCCACATGCGCGACGAGGTCGGCGGGGGGCTCCCAGCGCAGCCGGTCGCCGTCGCGGCGCGCGACGAGACGGGCGCCCGGACCGCCGATGCGGCACTCGAGTCGCAGCGTCTCCGCTCCGCCTTCGGCCGTGCGCCGCAGCTCGCGCACCCGCGCCCGCTGGCGCCGCTCGTAGGCTGCGAGCGCGACGAGCCCGTCGAAGCGGTCGGCGCGCACGAGGGCGGCGGCGAGCCGGGCGGCGAAGGGCAGCCGCGCGTCCAGGCGGGCGGGAAAGCGCTCGTCCGCCAGCCGGCGCACCTCAGCGTAGATCTCGCGATTGTGGTCGGGGTCGCGGCGCGCGAAGGACCCACCCTGCAGGCGGTGCAGGGCCTTGGAGCGCCACCAGTGCGTGTAGAGGGCGTCGCGCCGCTCGCCCGGCTGCGTGCCCGCGTCGAGCACGTCGAGCACGGCCGGGAGGTCGTGACGGAAGTAGCGCTCGGCGTCCATGCGGACCCACGAGGCGTTCGTGCCGTCGCGGCGCACCCAGTGGTAGACGGGGTGACCGGCGAGGATGGAGATGTGCTCGGCCGCGAAGTACGCCTGGAGGACGAAGACGTGGTCCTCGAGCCGCTGGCGCCCCTCGGGGAAGCGGATGCCGTGTTCGTCGAGCAGCGCCCGGCGGAAGAGCTTGTGCGGGGAGAGCAGCCGCACGAGCGGCGGCCAATCGAGCCCGACGTCGCGGCGGTCGCGCCGGAACAGCTCGCGCGGCACGTTCTTGCCGTGCCCGAGCACCCGGCCCACGACGACGTCGGCGTCGTCGCGCACCGCCCGGTCGTGCAGGCGTTCGAGGGCCTCCCCGTCGAGCCAGTCGTCGTTGTCGGCGTAGAGGACGTACTCGCCCCGGGCGAGGTCGGTGCCGACGTTGCGCGGCCGGCCGGGCCAGCCCGAGTTCGGGATGTGCTCGACGCGCATGTGCGGGTGCGGCGCCGCCCAGGCGTCGAGCCGCTCGCCCGTGCCGTCCGTGGAGCCGTCGTCGACGAGGATCGCCTCGTACTCGTCGTCGGGCAGCGACTGGCCGAGGAGTGACGCGAGCAGGTCGTCGAGGTTCGAGCCGGGGTTGTAGACCGGGACGACGACGGAGACCTTGATGGGCATGGCCGCCGGCATCGTGGCAGACCTCACCCCCGGTGCCCGCGGCCGGCGGCCCGGCGCGCGACGCGAAGCAGCCCCGGGGCGCGACGCGCAAGGCCCCGTCGCAGCCCACCGCGCCGCACCACGCGCCCCGCCGGGGTGACGGTCAGGGAGGCGAGGCGCCCGTCGCGGTCAGCTACCTCGTCGAGCGGCAGCGCGAAGCCGGCCACGCGCGGGAGCGCGAAGAGCCCCCAGTCGCCGGGGTCCAGCGTCCGGGTGCCGGCGGCGCGCACGCGGACCTCGGCCTCGAGGACCGGGGTGAGCGTCCCGTCGCCGAGCGGCTCGAGGCGGTGGTCGAGCTTCGGGCGCAGAGCGAACTCCGTCCGGCGCTGGGCCGAGCGGACGACCACCTCGAGCCAGTCGCGCGCCACGTCGGCCGTGACGTCGAGGTCGGCGCCCTCGAGCTGGGCGGCGACATCCGGCGGGGGCACGTAGACGAGGCGATCGCCCCGCTCGCGCACCCGCAGCGGACCGTCCGGGCCGGCCATCCGCGACTGCACGTGCACCACGAGGTCGGCTCCGTCCCTGCGGGCCGCGACGAGCCGGGCGTGGCCGTCGAGGCGGGCCTCGTGCCGGGCCCAGGCGAGGCTGTCCTCGTAGCCGCCCGTGCGCAGCACCCGCGCCCGCATGCGCTCCCCGAACCACACGCGGGCGTCCAGCCGCGGCGCGAACCGCTCGCGGGTGATCCCCTGCACCGCGGCGTGGACCGCGCGGCGGGCGGGATCGCGCCGGTGCAGGAGGTTGCGGCTGCCGGCGCGCTTGAGGACCTTGGCGCGGAACCAGTGCGCGTACAGGCGGTCGCGCTCCTCCCCCGCGTCCGTATGCGCGTCGATGAGGTCCAGGACGCGCCGCACCGCGGTGAAGTACTCGTCGGGGTCGAAGGTCGCCGAGGCGTTCGCGCCCGGGCGCAGCACCCAGTGGTAGATCGGATGCTCGGCGAGCACGGAGACGCCGCGGGCATGGAAGTAGGCGTGCAGGACGAAGAGATGATCCTCGAGCCGGTGCCGGCCGTCCGGGAAGCGGATGCCGTGCTCGGCGAGCAGCGCGCGGCGGAAGAGCTTGTGCGGGCTCATGAGCCGCAGCAGCGGCTCCCACTCCAGGCCCACGCCGGTGCGGTCGCTGCGGAACAGCGCACGCGGGACCGTCTTGCCGTGGCCGACGACCTTGCCGAGGACGACGTCGGCGTCGTCGCGCACCGCCCGGTCGTGGAGACGCTCGAGGGCCTGCCCGTCGAGCCAGTCGTCGTTGTCGACATAGAGGACGTAGTCGCCGCGGGCGAGCTCCGTGCCGACGTTGCGCGGGGTCCCGGGCCAGCCGGAGTTCGGGATGTGCTCCACGCGGACGTGCGGGCGCGGCGCGGCCCAGGCGTCGAGCCGCTCGCCGGTGCCGTCGGTGGAGCCGTCGTCGACGAGGATCGCCTCCCACGTGCCGGCGGCCAGCGACTGGGCGTCGAGCGAGCGCAGGAGATCGTCGACGTGGGCGCCCGGGTTGAACACGGGAACGACGACGGAGACCTTCACGGCCGCGACCCTAGCCGGGAACGACGCTCACTCGCAGCTGCCGTCGCCCCACGCGCTGCAGCCCACGGGGATGTCGTCGAACGTCTCGAGCCGCACGGCCCCGCCCGCGTTGCGCAGGGCCGGCGTGACGAGGTCCCACCACCGCCGTCCCGGCGGCCGGCCGGTGGGGTCGCCGATCTCCACGCGCAGCTCGCCGCCCGGCGCCAGCACGGCGTCGCCTCCGAGGGCGTAGGTCCGGTGGCGGTAGCGCAGGCGGTAGCCGAGCAGCCCAACGGGCTGCGCGCCCTGGTTGACGAGCTTGACGTACTCGGCGCCGCGCGGGTGCGCCTCGATCCCGACGACGCCGCGCAGCGGATCCGTGCAGCGGCTGCCGCGGCACGGGTAGATCATCGAGGCGCGCACGTCGCCCTCCGGGTCGAACAGGTAGGCACCGTCGCCGCGGCCCTTGAGGGCGTCGGTGCCGGGGTTGTCGAACACGGCCTTGCGCAGGCCCCAGAACAGGTCGGTCGGGGTGCTCGTGCCCCGGCCGACGTGCACGGAGATCACCTGGCCGGGCGCGACGACGGTCCCCGGGGGGAAGGTGAAGCGCCGCAGCCCCGAGTCGCGCACCCACCAGCCCGACAGGTCCAGGCCCTGCACCGGGTCCAGGTTGCGGACCGTCACCGTCTCGGCGTCCAGGTGGTAGACGTCCGCCCCGGCGGGGTCGGCGTTGACCCACAGCTGGATGCCGATGCCCGGCTGGAAGCCGCCGCCGCAGTAGACGGGATCGAACAGGCCCCGTCCGGCCGCCCGTGCTCGGCGCGAGGCGGCCGCGTAGAGGCGGTTCTCGTGAGTCTCGACCGGGTTGGGCAGCCACAGCGCCTGGCCCTCGGCGATCAGCGTCTTGCCGACGTCGACGTAGCGGCCGCGGACCTTGACGGCGAGGGAGCGCAGCGGCCGGCGCCGCGAGACGCTCGCCGGGTTCTGCACGGCCAGGCGCACGCGGCGCCGGCCGGCACGCAGCAGCCCGTCGACCCGGCGGGTGGCCTCGTGGGCGTGGCACTCGCCGGTCTTGCGCCGGTAATCCGTGAGCTCCATCGCCTGCACGCCGGTGAGCCGGACGTGGGCGTAGGCCCCGCGTGGCGTGCCGTCGAGGTGCACGTCGATCGTGTCGCCGTCGTCGGCGCTCGGCGCGGCGGTGCCGCGCTGGACGTCGCAACGCGGCCGCGTCGTGCCGACGAGGCACGGGCCGCGCGTGGTCTTCGCCTCGGCCGGGGCGGCGGGCAGGGCGGCGGCGACGAGGGCCGCGAGGACACAGAGCTGAGTCAGGAGGCGCATCGAGAGGCTCGAACCCGCTCGCGCGCCGCAGGTTGCGGCGGACGGTAGCGTCGGCGGACGTGGCGTACCTGCACGTGTCCGACCTCGCCTACGCGCACCCGGGCGGCGACACGCTGTTCTACGACGTGTCGTTCAAGCTGCCGGCCGGCAGCCACGCCGGCCTCGTCGGCCCCAACGGCGTGGGCAAGAGCACGCTGCTGCGGATCGCTGCGGGCGAGCTGGCGGCCGACCAGGGCGACGTCGCCTTCGGCGGCCGGATGCTGTCCATGGCTCAGGACGTCGGGCTGCGCGGCGGCACGGTGCGCGAACTGCTGCTCGCCGTGGCGCCCGAGCCGCTGCGGACCGTCGGTGGCGGCGTACTCGCCGCCGAGCGCCATCTGGCGGCGGGCGAGGACGCGGCCGGCGTGCGCCTCGGGGAGGCGATCGGCGAGTGGTCGGCTCTCGGGGGCTACGAGCTGGAGGCCCAGTGGGACGAGGCCTGCCGGCGCATCGTCCGGGCCGGCCTGGACGCGGTCGGCGACCGCGAGGCCGCGACGCTCTCCGGCGGAGAGCGCAAGCGGCTCGTGCTCGAGCTCCTCCTGCGCTCCGACGCGTCCGTGCTGCTGCTCGACGAGCCGGACAACTTCCTCGACGTGCCGGCCAAGCGCGACCTCGAGCGCCGGATCGCCGCGAGCCGCAAGACCGTGCTGCTCGTCTCCCACGACCGGGAGCTGCTCGCGGCCGCCTGCAACCGGGTGGTGACGCTCGAGGGCAACGGCGCCTGGGTCCATGACGGCTCCTACGCGACCTATCCGGAGGCCCGCCGCCGCCGCCAGGCGGCGCTCGGCGACCGCCTCGCGCGCTGGAACGATGAGGAGCGGCGGCTGCGCGAGCTCGTCCGGATCTTCAAGGAGCGGGCGCGCTACCAGTCCGGCTGGGCCAAGCGCGCCAACGCCATGGAGACGCGTTGGCAGCGCTTCGTGGACGCCGGCCCGCCGCCGCCCCCGGTCACCCAGGCGCCGATCCGCCTGCGGCTGCGCGGCGGCGACAGCGCCCGGCGGGTGCTCGACCTGCGCAAGCTCGGCATCGACGGGCTCGTGGCCCCCTTCTCGGAGGAGATCCACTTCGGCGAGCGGGTTGGGGTGATCGGGCCCAACGGCTCGGGCAAGACCCACCTCATCCGGCTGCTCGCCGGCGAGCCGGTCCCGCACGAGGGGCGGCTCGTGCAGGGCCCGCGCGTGTCGCCCGGGCTGTTCACCCAGTTCAACGCCCGGCCCGACTGGGCCGGCCGCACGGTGCTCGACATCGTCCAGGAGCGGGTCAGGGCGCTCGAGCCGTCCATGAACGCGCTGGCGCGCTACGGGCTCCAGGAGTCCGCCGCGCGCAGCTACGAGACGCTCTCGGGCGGGCAGAAGGCGCGGCTCGAGATCCTCCGCCTCGAGGTCGAGGGCCACAACCTCCTGCTGCTCGACGAGCCGACGGACAACCTCGACCCGGTCTCCGCCGAGGCGCTGGAGGGCGCGCTGGATTGCTTCGAGGGCACCGTCGTGGCCGTCAGCCACGACCGGGCGTTCCTCGCCCGCCTGGACCGCTTCTTCCTGCTCGAGCACGACGGGGACGTGACGGTGCTCCCCGACGCCCGCTCGGCGCTCGAGGCGATCGGGGGCTGAGCCGGCCCCTACAGCGCCGCCTGGAGCACCTGGCGCGCCACGGGGGCGGCGGCCGCGCCGCCCGCCCCCGCCCCGATGAGCATCACCGCGACCGCGATGTCGGCGTGCTCGGCGGGCGCGAAGCAGACGAACCACGCGTCCGTGTTGCGCGGGTCCGACCCGCCCGTGCCAGTCGCGGTCAGCTCGGCGGTGCCGGTCTTGCCGGCCACGGTGACGCCGGGTAGGGCGGCGGCTGTCCCCGTGCCGCCCCGGACGACGCCGACCATCAGGTCGCGCACCTGCCCGGCGACCCGGCGCGAGACGACGCGCCGGCGCCGCTTGGGCTCCTCCCGGACCACCCGCGGGCGCACGCGGACACCGTGGTTGGCGATCGTCGCGCCGACGGAGGCCATCTGCAGCGGCGTGGCGAGGTCCTTCTCCTGGCCGATGGCGGCCGAGCCGATGGCCAGGTCGTCCTTGAGCCGGCTCGCCGGCCCGATGGAGGACACCTTGGCGGCGGGGACCCTCGGCGTCTCGTTGAAGCCGAAGCGCTCGGCCGTCGCGACGAGCCGCTTGGCGCCGACCTTCGCACCCAGCGGCGCGAACACCGAGTTGCACGAGTCGGCGAAGGACTGGGCGAGCGAGCCGCCGCAGGACTCGTTGGACGCGTTCGCGAGCCGGACGCCGGACAGGGTCGCCCCGGTCTGCACCGGGAAGCTCGCCGACAGCCGCGTCTCGTGGTGCTGCAGCGCGGAGGACAGCGTGATGATCTTGAACGTCGAGCCCGGCGGCTGCGGGGCGGAGACCGCGAGCCCGCCGAGCGCGAGCACGGAGCCGTCGGACGGCTTGATCGCCGCGACGCCGCCGACCTTGCCGCCGAGCGCGGCGACGGCGGCGCGGGTGAGGCCGAGGCGGATCGTGGAGTGCACGTCGCGGCCCTTGCGCGCCTTGACCCGCCGCACCACGCGGTCGCCGAAGCGCAGGGAGGCCGGGGCACGGCCGGCGAGCCGGGCGTCGTAGAGCCGCTCGAGTCCCGTCGGGGGGTCGCTGCCGCTGGGCGGGGTACCGGCCACGCCGGCGCCCGTGGCGTCCGCGGCCAGCGGCGTGCCGTCCGCGGCGAGCACGTCGCCGCGGGCGCGGGGCCGTCCGGAGCGCCGGGTGACCGTCTCGCCCTTGCGCAGGCCCGGGAGCCGCAGCTCGGGCGCCCAGACGACGTGGCCCTCGCCCATCTCGTCCCCGGTCGGGAACGCGACGGTCCCGAACAGCGTGCCGAAGGTCCGCGTGCGCACGGTCACCGGAACCCGGACCGCCCCGTCCTTGAGCGCCTTCGGCTTGCCGGCGCGCACGCGCTGGACGCCGGCGGCGCCCTCGGCGCGCTCGTAGGAGCGCCGGAAGGCGGCGAGCGGTGGCCGTCCCGGGCCGCCCGTGTGGCGCCACATGCCGTCGAGATCGCCGCGGGTCCAGGCGGCGGCGAACGCCGCGGCAGCCGCCTCCTGGCGGTCGTGGGCGGCCTGGCGCTGCCGGACGATCACCACGGCCGCGACGCCCGCGGCCACCAGCAGCCCGGCCGCGAGCCAGCGGCCCCAGTGGCGCCCGCCGCGCGACGGGCCGAGGCCGCCGCCGCCCACGCCGCCGCGCCGCCCGC
>JBBSPV010000041.1:0-34691 GCA_038258425.1 Solirubrobacterales bacterium
GGCCGCGGCGCCACGGGCGCCGGCGCGCGGCCTTGCGGCTGCGGCTCGAGCGCCGCGCCCCCGCAGCCCGACGCCGGCAGCGCGATCAGCGCGGCGATGAGCAGGGCACGGCGCACGGCGTCAGCGCCTGAGCAGCACGCCGGTCAGCGCGAGGATGAAGGCGACCTGCCCGAAGGCCATCGCGGTGCCGAGGTTCGTGGCGCCGAGCAACTCCGCCAGGAGTGTCACGCCGGCGAACACGGCGGCGAGCAGGAGGGCGTCACGGGCCATCGCCCGCCCATTCTGACGCGTCCGGCGCCGCTCGGACCGCAGTCGGACCCCGGACGGGCATAAGATCACGCCGTCGCATGGCCGAAGTCGTCTTCTTCATCGCTGCCATCGGGGCGATCGCTGGCGCGGCCGGGACCGTCGCGCTGCGCAACCCGTTCTTCTCGGTCCTCGCGCTCGTCGGGCATCTGCTCAGCCTCGCTGCGCTCTTCCTCCTGCTGCGAGCGGAGTTCGTCGCGGCCGCGCAGGTCGTGGTCTACGCCGGCGCGGTGATGGTCCTGTACGTCTTCGTCGCCGCCTACGTCGGCGGCCAGGACGAGGCGCTGCACTCCGCGCCCGGCCCGGGGCTGCGCATCACCTCGGCGATCTTCGCCGGTGCGCTGCTCGTCGAGCTGTGCATCGCCATCCTCGGCACCGGCCTCTCCGCGCTCGACGGTGACGGCGCCGGCTTCTTCCGCGCCTTCGGCTCGCCCGGCGAGATCGGCAAGCTCCTGCTCACGGACTACCTCCTCGCGTTCGAGGTCGCCTCGTTCCTGCTGCTCGTCGCCGCCGTCGGCGCGGTGATCCTCGCCCGCCGCCGCGAGGGCCTCGAGCCCGCCGGCACGATCAGCGTCGGCGACCTCTTCAGCCGGCAGGACGACGTCGGCGTCGGCGGCGAGCCGGAGGGGTCGATGCTCGAGGCGGAGGCCGGCCAGGGCGAGGTCCGCAGATGAGGCACTTCGTCTCCCGGTGCTCCGCAGGCTCCGACCCTGGGAGCCGCACGGAATGAGCATCCAGTGGTATCTCCTGGTGAGCGCGCTCGTGTTCTGCATCGGCGCGGGCGGGATCCTCGTGCGCCGCAGCCCGCTCGTGATCCTGCTCTGCCTCGAGCTCATGCTCAATGCGGGCAACCTCGCGCTCGTCGCCTTCTCGCGCGCTCACGGCAACCAGGACGGCCAGATCTTCGCGATCATCGTCATGGTCGTGGCCGCGTGCGAGGTGGCGGTCGGCCTGGGCCTGATCGTGGCGATCTACCGCCGCAACCTCCCCGTCGACGTCGACGAGCTGCGGGAACTCCAAGGATGAGCCTGCAGACCCTCGGCTGGCTGATCCTCGCCTTCCCGCTGGCGGGCGCGACGATCATCGGCCTGACCTTCAAGGCGCTGCCCGACAAGATCCACGGCGCCATCGGCACCCTGGCGATCACGCTGGCCTTCGTCTGCTCCGTGCTCGCCCTGCTCAAGCTCACGGACCGCCCGCAGGACGCGCGCGAGGTCGTCGCGCACGGCTGGGACTACGCGAGCTCCGTCGGCGTCGACGCCGAGCTCAGCCTGCTCATCGACCCGCTGAGCCTGATGATGTGCCTGATCGTCTCGGGCGTGTCGGCGCTCATCCACCTGTACTCGACGGGCTACATGGCGTCCGACCGCGGCTACGCGCGATTCTTCGCGTACCTGAACTTCTTCGTGTTCAGCATGCTGCTGCTCGTCCTGGCCGGCAACTTCCTCGTGCTGATCGTCGGCTGGGCCTTCGTCGGCGCCGCCTCCTATCTGCTCATCTCCTTCTGGTACCGGCGCACGACGGCCACCCGCGCGGGCATCAAGGCGTTCGTGATCAACGTCGTCGGCGACGTCGGGCTCGTGCTCGGCACGTACTTCATCTTCAAGCACACCCGCTCGCTGGACTTCCTCACGACGTTCGACCGCGTCGACGACGTGTTCACGCGCAACCAGGCCGACCTCGTGGCGGGCTGCGTCCTGCTGCTCGTCGGCGCGTTCGCGAAGTCCGCGCAGGTGCCCTTCCACACCTGGCTGCCGGACGCGATGGAGGGCCCGACGCCCGTCTCGGCCCTGATCCACGCCGCGACCATGGTCACCGCGGGCGTCTACCTCATCGCCCGCATGCACCCGCTCTACGAGCAGGCCCCGGCCGCCGCCGACGTCGGGTCGGTGATCGGGTGCGCGACGCTGCTGATCGCGGCGACGATCGGGCTGGTCGTCACCGACCTCAAGCGGGTCATCGCCTACTCGACGATGTCGCAGATCGGCTACATGATCATGGGCGTCTCCTCCGCGGCCTACGCGGCGGGCATGTTCCACCTCGCGACGCACGCGTTCTTCAAGGCGCTGCTGTTCATGGCGGCCGGCTCGGTCATCTCGGCCATGGCCAACCTCCAGGACCTCGACCGCATGGGCGGCTTCCGCAAGGCGCTGCCGTTCACCTACGGCTGCTTCATCGTGGGCGGCCTGGCGCTGGCCGGGGTGTTCCCGTTCTCCGGGCTCTTCTCCAAGGACGAGATCCTCTCGATCGAGTTCGACCGCGGCGGCTGGTACGTGGTCCTCGGCGTGCTCGGCTACCTCGGCGCCTTCCTCACGGCGATCTACACGTTCCGGATGATCTTCCGGGCCTTCCACGGCGACCCCGTGCCGGAGGCGCAGGAGCTCATCGACGGTCACCTGCACCACGGCGACCCGGTCAACCCGGCCACGGGCGAGCCGGAGGACACCGAGGTCGGCTTCCCCGGCCCCGACCACCACATCGCCGAGCGCGCGCCGGGGATGAAGGGCGCCATGGCCGTCCTGGCGGTCGGCGCCACCGGGCTCGGCGCGCTGCAGATCCCGGGCGTCACCGACGTCGTGCACTCCTTCCTCGAGCCGACGTTCGAGGACTCGAGCCTCTACGCGAGCCTCGAGCCGTCGGCCGCGGCGAGTTGGATCGGCCTGATCGCCGGCACGCTCATCGGGCTGGCCGGGATCGCGCTCGCCTACCGCCTGTGGGTCCAGCAGCCCGCGGCGCCCGCCGGCCTGCAGGCGCGCTTCGCCGCCCTGCACCGCTTCTTCGTCAACAAGTGGTACTTCGACGAGCTCATCGACGCGGTGATCGTGCGGCCGTTCGCGTGGTTCGGCCGCTTCGCCCGCAACACGTTCGAGCGGTTGATCGTCGACGGGGCGATCGTCGGCGGCACCTCGAGCGTCGTGCGCGCCGGGTCGGCGGCGGTGCGCGCGGTGCAGTCGGGCTTCCTGCGCGCCTACGCGGCGCTGCTGCTGCTCGGGCTCGCCGGCCTGGTCCTCTACTTCCTGCTGAGCTCGAGCTGACGTGACGATCCACCTGTCCATCCTGCTCTTCGCGCCGCTGGCCTTCGCCGCCATCGGTGCCGTGCTGCCCCACCGGCTCGCCCCCGTGGCCGGCCTGATCGGGACGCTCGTGAGCGCGTTCTTCGGAATCGCGCTGCTCTTCGGCTTCGACGCCTCCCAGCCCGGGCTGCAGTACGTGACCGACGACCAGTGGATCACCGCCCTCGGCATCCGTTACAAGCTCGGCGTCGACGGCCTGAGCGTCTGGCTCGTGGGCCTCACGACGGTGGTCTTCGCCGCTTCGGCGCTGTGGATCCTCGTGCGGCCCGTGCCCCGCGCGCGCGGCTTCGTGTTCCTCATGGCGGTGGCGGAGGCGGCCGTGCTCGGCGCGTTCTGCGCGCAGGACCTCGGGCTCTTCGTCCTGTGCTTCGACCTGATGCTCGTCCCGTTCTTGTTCCTCATGCTCGGCTGGGGCGGCCCGCGCCGGCGGCCGGCGACGATCAAGATGATGGTCTACACGCTCGTCGGCTCGCTGCTGATGCTCGCCGCGGCGGTGGCGACCGCGGTGCTCAGCGCCGACGACGCCGGCGGCTCGCTGACCTTCGTGCTCTCCGACCTCGGCAAGGTCACGCTCTCGACCGGCACCCAGAGGCTCATCTTCGTGGCCTTCGCGCTGGCCTTCTTGATCAAGATGCCAGCCTTCCTCCTGCAGGGCTGGATGCCCGACGCCTACGGGCAGATGCCGCTGCCGGCGCTCGCGGTGTTCTCCGCGGTGCTCTCCAAGGTCGCGGCCTACGGCTTCCTGCGCATCGTGCTGCCGCTGTTCCCGGACGCGACCGTCGACTTCCAGGCGATCATCCAGATCCTGTCGGTGGTCGGCATCGTCTACGGCTCGGCGATGGCCTTCACGCAGACGAACCTCCGGCTGATCCTCGGCTACTCGTCGCTCGCCCAGCTCTCCTTCATCACGCTCGGCATCTTCTCCCTGCAGCCCCAGGGCGTGCAGGGCGCGATCCTGCAGGCCGTCACCCACGGCCTCGTCGTCGCGCCGCTGTTCTTCGTGGTCGCGCTGGTGGCCGAGCGGGCCGACGGCTCCGAGGACGTCCGCCACCTCGGCGGCATGGCCGTGCGCGGCCCGGTGATGGCGACCCTGTTCGTCGTGCTGGCCTTCGCGACGCTCGCGATCCCCGGCTCGGCGAACTTCGCGGGCGAGTTCTACGTCCTGCTGGGGACCTTCAAGGACTCCGTCGCCCTCGCGTGCGTCGCCTTCCTCGGCGTCGTGATGGCCTCGGTCTACATGCTGCGCGCCTACATCCGCACGGTGCACAACCGCGTCGGCCACGAGGTCCACGGCAGCGAGCTGTCGCTGCGCGACGCCGCCGTGCTCGTGCCGCTCGTCGCCGCCGTGCTCGCCTTCGGCCTCTACCCGCAGGGGGCGCTGAGCGCCGGTGAGCAGTCCGTCACCGGGGCCGCGTCGACCCTGGCCCGGGTCAACGCCGCCGGGGCCAACGGCGCCGAGGCGCAGGTGACGCCGTGATCGACCTCGTGCTCGCCCAGGCGTCCGCCGCGAAGGCGCCGCAGATCGACTGGGCGGCGATCTCGCCGCTCGTGGCGCTCGCCGCCGGCGCGGTGGTCGTGCTCATGCTCGGGCTCGCCCGCAGCCGCGTGGCGCGCACGGTCGTCGTGCCGGGCGCGACCGTGGTGGCCTTCCTCGCTGCGATCGGCCTCTGCGTCTGGCAGTGGGGCGAGGCGCCGACCTCCGTCGTGTCGGGTGCGCTGCGCGTCGATGACCTGTCCCTCGGGCTGACCGTCCTGATCTGCGCCGGCGGCATCGGCGCGGTGGCCATGAGCGTCGGCTCCGTGACAACCGAGGACGCCGGGCACGGTGAGTATCACGCGTTGCTGCTCGCGTCCGCGATGGGCATGGTCGTGCTCGCCGGGGCGGAGGACCTCGTTGCGTTGTTCCTCGGCTTCGAGCTGCTCTCCATCCCGCTCTACGTGCTGTGCGCGAGCGAGATGCGCCGGGCGACGTCGCTGGAGTCCGGCCTGAAGTACCTGATCGTCGGCTCCGTCGGCTCGGCGGTGCTCCTCTACGGCCTGGCGCTGATCTACGGCGCCACGGGCACGACGGGCTACCACGCGATCGACGCGGCCATCGAGGTGAGCGGCTTCTCCTCCGACGTGCTCCTGCTCACCGGGGTCGGACTGGCCATGACCGGCCTGGCCTTCAAGGCATCCGTGGCGCCGTTTCACCAGTGGACGCCCGACGTCTACGAGGGCGCGCCGACGGCGATCACCGGCTTCATGGCGGTCGCCACGAAGGCGGCCGCGTTCGGCGTCATCCTCCGGCTCTTCGACGTCGCGCTGATCTCCACCGCGACGACCTGGGCGCCGATCATGGCCGCGCTCGCCACGATCACCATCATCGTCGGCAACGTCGGGGCGCTCGGGCAGTCGTCGGTCAAGCGGATGCTCGCATACTCGTCCGTCGCCCAGGCCGGCTACCTGCTGGCCGGCGTCGTGGTCACGACGCAGCTCGGCATCTCGGCCACGGCGTTCTACCTCGCGGCCTACCTGCTCATGAACGTCGCCGCCTTCGCCGTGCTGGCCGCGCGCGAGCGCGAGCTCGGACACGGCGAGGGGGACACGCTCACGGCGCTCAACGGGCTCGGCGCGCAGCGGCCCGTGCTCGGCTGGTCGATCTCCATCGCGATGCTCGCGCTCGCCGGCTTCCCGGCCACCGCGGGCTTCTTCGGCAAGATCTACCTCATCCAGGCGTCCGTGGACAACGGCTACGCGTGGCTCGCGGTCGTCATCGTGCTCGGCTCGGCGATGTCGCTCGCCTACTACCTGCGGGTCATCTCAGCGGTCTGGGCGGGCGGCGAGGACCGGGACGCGACCAGCGTGCGTGCGACGACGCCGAGCGGGCAGCCGGTGATGGCCGGCGGCGCCCCGGAGGCCGATGAGGCGCCGGCCGCCCGGTCCGTGCTCGCCACGCGCGACGGGGACGAGCCCGGCGAGGCGGGGCGCCGCGCCCCCGCCGCGGGCCTCGGCCATCCGCTGGCCGTCGGGACCGCCCTGGTCTGCACGCTGGCGACGGTCGGCTTCGGGCTGTTCCCGCAGCCGCTCTTCGACGTCGCCCAGGACGCCGGCCGGGCGTTCGCCTCGCTGCTCTAGGCCCCCGCACCGCGGGGGGCGAGTTTCGCCCACCCGGGCCCTAGGAGGGGCATGCGACGATCACGGGAGCCCGAGCGCGGGCAGGCGGGCGCGGAGTACGTCGCGCTGCTCGCCGTCCTCGTGGTCGCGCTCGGCGCCGCCGCGACGGCCGGCGCGGCGCCCGAGCTGCCGCGGCTCGTGGCCGGGCGCCTGCGGCTCGCGCTGTGCGTCGTCGGGGCCGACGTCTGCGACGCCGCGCGGGCGCGAGCCGAGGGGCTCTCGCCGTGCGTGCTCGCCAGCCGTGGGCGGGAGCGGGGGGCCGGGATCACGGTGGCGTTCGTCCGAGGCGCCACCGGGCGTGACTACGTCGTGCAGCGGTTGTCGGGCGGCGGCTACCGGATCTCGCGGGCCGACCACCTCGACGTCGACGCGACGGCCGGCGTCGGCGCATCGCTGGGCCCCCACGCGCGCGCCACGGGCTCCGGCGCGGCGGGCGTCGAGCTCCGCACCGGCGCCGAGTGGGCGCTGCGCGACGACCGGGAGCTGCGGGCCTTCTTCGCGGCCCGCCACGAGTACGCCGACGCCGCGCCGGACCCGGTGACCGGCGGCCGCGCCCGCGCCTTCCGGCCCGGCCGCCGCCGGCGCAGCGCGCTGGACCCGGCGATCCTGCGGCGGCTGGAGCCGACGAGCACGTACGTCGCGGGCGGCCTGCACGGCAGCCTGGACGCCGCCCTGGCGCTCGGTGGGGACCACGGCAGCACCGGGCTGCCCGCCGCGGGGCTCGACGGGCGCGGGGTGCTCGGCCGCCGCCTCGATCGCGACGGCACCACCACGCTGTTCGTCGACACCCGCCTAGATGGCTCGGCCGCGCTCGCCGACGACCTGCCGGGCTTCGCGGGGACGGGCCGCATCGTGGCGGAGTGGCAGCGCAGCCGGCCGCCGGCGCTGACTCTGCGTGCGACGACGACCACGCGCGCCGGACGGGTCACGGAGACGGTGAGCCGTGTGGTCCTCCACGACCCCGCGGACCGCGAGCTCGCCGCCCGCGCGGTGCTCGGACGCCACCGCGGGCTCGCCGCGACGGCCCTGCGCAACCTCATCCGCGAGCGCGGCACCGTCGAGCGCGCCACCTACGCGGAGACGACGACCGACGACGGCTCCTTCGACGTCTCGGGCCGGGCCGGCTTCGCGCTCGGCCTCGACGTCACGGCCCGGACGGTCCGCCGGAGGCTCGTGGACGCCGAGGCGGTCATCGGCGGATCGCAGGCCCGGCGGGCGGACTGCCTCGACGCCGACGTGTTCGAGGGACGGTGAGGCCCGTCGATCCCGGCCGCTGCCGTTTCCACCCGGAAGTGACCGCCACGCCGGCAGGGGACCACCGAGGACCACGGTCGTCTCCGAGATCCGCATGTCGTCGCGCCATGGCGGCGCCGGGAGCAGGCCCGCCGGCGGCGCCCTACGGCCGGTGCACGACCAGACGGAAGCCGCCGTCGTGGGCGTCGAGTTCGCGCAGGTGGCCGTGCCGCCCGTCCCAGGTGCCGTCGGCGAGGTCACGGCGCAGCGCCTCGACCGCCCGCGCCTCGACCCCGTCGTCGAGCAGGGCGAAGCCGGACGTGGCCGCCCGGGCGGCCGGATCGAGGACCCGCTCGGGGTGACCCCAGAAGGCGGCCAGCGTGTGGTCGGGCGTGTCGCGCGGGACGAGCCACGGCTCGACGCGCGTGCCGGGCCCGAGGGTCGCCGCGATCGCGGCCGGTGCCGGGAAGCTCGCGTCGTCCATGGCGCCGAACTCCGGGACGTAATCGGCGACGAGCCACATGCGGCGCATGACCACCGGGTCGGCGGTGAGGATGACGACCGGCCCGCGGGCGACCCGGCGCAGCTCCCGCAGCCCCGCCTGCTGCTCGTCGCCCCAGTGGTGGAGGGTCATGATGGCCAGGGCGGCGTCGACCGCGCCGTCGCGCAGCGGCAGGGCGCCGGCGGTCGCGCGGAGGGCCGGGGCGAGGTGGCGCGGCCGCTGGGCGGCCATGACGTCCGACGGCTCCACGGCGACGACGTGCCGATCCGCGGGCTCGTAGGAGCCGGCGCCCGCGCCGACGTCGACCACCGTGCGGGCGTCGCCGAGGAGCGCGTCGATGCGGGCGACGAGGTCCGGATCCGGACGGCGGTGCTGCGCGTAGCCGACGCCGATCGTGTCGTAGCGGGCCATGGCTTCGACAGGGTTGCACGGTGCGTGCGGGAAGCCGATCGACCCGTCAGGGCCCGGCGGTAGGGTCGGTCGCCGGATGGACTACCCCGCCGAGGACCTCACCCCGGCCGAGCGCGACCGGCTCGCGCCGCACGTCACGAGCCTGGACGCGCCGGTCTTCGCGCTCGTCAACCTGCCCGAGACCGTCAAGGGCGCGATGTTCGCGCGCTACTCGCGCTATCCCGGCACGCTGCGGCGCCTCTTCCTCGACGAGTTCGCCGAGTCGCTCGGCTCCGGCGGCGCCCGGTACGACGACGCGGAGGGCGCCCGCGCGGCCGCGCTCTACGAGCGGATCTTCGTCGGCTACGGGGACGACTCCGTGGCCCAGCTCGGCGGCGCGCACGTCGCCGCGGAGTGGTGCTCGAACGTCCTGACCAAGATCCTCCAGCGTCCGCGCCTGGCCTCCTACCTCGAGCAGTCCACGCGCTACATCGCCTACGACCAGCCCATGCCCGGCGGTGGCTATCGCTTCTACCGCGACGAGCGCCTCGGCCCGGAGTACGCGGCGGCGATGACCGGGCTCTTCGACGCCTACGCGGGTCTGCTCCCCGTCCTGCGTGCGTGGGTCAACGAGTCGTTCCCGCGGGCAGCGGGCGAGGCGCCCGCCGCGCGCGCCCGTGCGATCAACGCCAAGGCGCTCGACCTGCTGCGGGGCCTGTTGCCCGCGGCGTCGATGTCGCACATGGGCATCTACGCCTCCGGTCAGGCGTACGAGCAGCTGATCCTCCACCTCATCGGGCATCCGCTGCCTGAGGCGCGCCGCTACGGCGAGCAGATCCTCGCCGCGGTCAAGGCCGTCATGCCGAGCTTCGTGGCCCGCGTCGAGCGGCCCGACCGCGGCGGCGAGTGGGTCAGCCACCTCGAGCGGCGCCGCGCCGGCGCCGAGCGCTGGTCCGCCCGCCTCGGGCTCGACCGGGCCGACGACCCCGCCGGCGGCCGCCCCTCCGTGCGGCTGCTGCACGTCGACGGCGACGAGGCGGGCCTGCTCGCCGCGCTGCTGTTCGAGGCGAGCGCGGTGTCCGAGACCGAGGCGCGGGCGGTCGTCGCCGACCTCTCCGCCGACGAGCGCGCGGCCGCCATCGCCGACCTCGTCGGTGAGCGGCGCAACCGGCGCCACCGGCCGGGTCGCGGCTTCGAGGCGCTGCGCTACCGCTTCGAGGTCGTCTCGGACTACGGGGCCTTCCGTGACCTGCAGCGCCACCGGATGCTGACCGTGCAGTGGCAGCCGCTGTCGCCCGACCTCGGCGCCGGCGTGCCCGAGGAGGTCGCGGCCGCCGGCGGGGGCGACGCCTACGCCCGCGCCCTCGACGCCTCGGCGGCCGAGTACCGCCGCCTCGTCGGCGAGGGGCTGGCCGAGTCCGCGCCCTACGCCCTCTGCCTGGGCTACCGCATCCGCTACGTGCTCGACCTCAACGCCCGCGAGGCGATGCACCTCGTGGAGCTGCGCTCCGGCCGCGAGGGCCATCCGGGCTACCGCGCCGTCGCCCATGAGATGCACCGGCAGATCTGCGGTGTGCACCCCGCGGTCGGCCGCGCGATGAGCCACGTCGACGGCGAGCGCGAGCCGCGCCTGGAGCGCATCCTCTCCGAGATCCGCACCGAGGCCCGCACCACCGCCGCCGGCCGCGCGGGCTGAGTCGCCGAGCGGCGGACGGTCGGTACGCGCTCGAGCCACGGTCCGCGGGAGCGACCACGCCGCTCCGGCGCCGGGGTGGACGGGTCCGCGGACCACTGCGGTCCGGCGGAGCGACCACGCCGGTCCGGCGCGGGGGTGGACCGGTCCGCGGACCCCGTAGCCCCCTACTCCGCGTCGACCTGCACCTCGGCCGCCTCGCGCTCCTCCCTCGCCCGCTCGAGCTCGGCCTGACGCAGTTCGATGCGGCGGATCTTGCCGGTGAGGGTCTTGGGGAGGTCGTCGACGAACTCGATCTTGCGCGGGTAGGCGTAGGCGGACAGGTGGTCGCGGACGAAGGCCTGGATCGCCTGGGCCAGCTCGTCGGACGCCTCGTGACCACCGGCGAGGCGGATGAAGGCCTTGACGACCATCCCGCGGCGCTCGTCGGGCGAGGCGACGGCGGCGGCCTCGGCGACCGCGGGGTGCTCGAGGCACGCCGACTCGACCTCGAACGGCCCGATCCGATAGCCCGCCGCGATGATCACGTCGTCCGCGCGGCCCTCGTACCAGACGTAGCCGTCCGCATCCAGCGAGGCGGCGTCCTTCGTGTGGAACCAGTCTCCGCCGAAGTCCTCCCGCGAGGACTCCTCGTCGTTCCAGTAGCCGAGCGGATAGTGCGGGTTCGAGCGCGCCCGCAGGCAGAGCTCGCCCTTCTCGCCCTGAGCCACGGGGTGCTCGTCCTCGTCGAGCAGCCGGACGTCCCAGCCGGGCATCGGCCGGCCCATCGAGCCCTCGCGGACCTCCATCCACGGGAAGTTCGCCACGAGCGGATAGGACTCCGTGAGCCCGTAGTAGTCGAGCACCGTGACGCCGAACTGCTCGCGGAACCAGCGGATCGCCTCCGGGTTCAGCGGCTCGCCGGCCGAGCACACGCGGCGGAAGACCTGAGGGTAGGTCGCGCCCGCGTCGGCGACGGTCATCATCGAGCGCATCGCGGTCGGCGTGGTGAAGAGGTTCGAGACCCGGTGGCGCGACATGAAGTCGAGCTGCTGGACCGCGTCGAAGCCGCCCTTGCGCTGCAGCACGCACTGCACCGCGCCCAGGCGCCAGGGGCCGAGCAGCGGCGCGATGCCGGCCGCCCACGCCCACTCGCCCATGCCGTGGAAGCGCTCGCCGTCCTGCACCTCGTGGCAGTAGCGGAACTCCTCGTGGGCGAGCAGGTAGCGGTGCGCGTGCACCACGCCCTTCGCGGCGCCGGTCGTCCCCGACGTGTAGTAGAGCTGGGCCGGGTCGTCGGCCTGCGTGGGCACCGTCTCGAAGGCGGTCGGGTGGCCGTCGAGCAGGCCGTCGATGCGCAGGAGGTTCGGATGGTCGAAGCGGCCGGCGTTGGCCTCGTCGGTGACGATGGCGCTCGCGCCGGAGTCCTCGAGCCGGTGGCGGATGCCGTCGTCGCCGTAGAGCACGGACATCGACAGCAGCAGCGCGCCGAGCTTCCAGGTGCCGAAGAAGATCGCGGCGGTCTCCGGCGTCGGCGGCAGGACGACGGCCACGCGGTCCCCACGGCCGATCCCGGCCGCCTGCAGCGCGTGGGCGGCCTGGCCCGCCAGGTCCTGCAGCTCGCCCCAGGTGACCTCCCGCACCGCGCCCTCGTGGTGCTCGTGGACCATCGCGAGCTTGTCGCGCGGGTGCTTGTCGCAGACGTCCGTGGCGAGGTTGTAGGCCTCCGGGACGTCCCAGTGGTGCTCCGCGACCACCTGGTCGTATGACGGCATTGCGGTCTCTCCTCCCTAGCGAGCGGTCCAGCCCTGATCCATGATGAACGGCGCGCCGGTGATCGTCCGCCCCGCCGGCGTCAGGAGGAAGTGCACCGCCTCGGCCACGTCGGCCGGCTCGATCAGGGCCTTGACGACGTGCGGGGCGAGGATGATGTTCTCCAGCACGGTGTCCTCCTCGACGCCGTGGGCCTTGGCCTGGTCGGCGATCTGCTTCTCGACGAGCGGCGTGCGGACGAAGCCCGGGCACACCGCGGCGGTCGTGATGCCGTGCTCGCCGCCCTCGAGCGCGAGCGTCCTGACGAGCCCCAGCACCCCGTGCTTGGCCGAGACGTAGGCCGCCTTGTACGGCGAGGCGGCCAGCGAGTGGGCGGAGGCGATCACGACGTAGCGGCCGTGACCGGACTCGCGCAGCGCGGGCCACGCATGTCGGGCGAGCAGGAACGGCGAGGTGAGCAGCAGCGCGACGATCGTGTCCCACTTGTCGACGGGGAAGTCCTCGATCGGCGCGACGTGCTGGACGCCGGCGTTGGGCACGACGACGTCGAGGCGGCCGTGGCGCTCCAGCGCGGCCTCGACGATCGCGGCGTTGCCCTCAGGCGTCGTGAGGTCGGCGTCGACGTCGGCGCCTTGCAGGTCCGCGCCCACGACGGTCACGCCGGCCGCGCGCAGCCGCGCGCAGATCGCCCCGCCGATGCCGCCCGCCGCGCCCGTGACGAGCGCGACCTGGCCCTCGAGCCCGCTCACCGATCCACCCCGCCCAGCAGCGACGACGCGAGCGCCGCGCCCGCGAGCGAGAGTCCCGCGACGCCCGCCGCCACCGGTCGCAGCGGCCGTTCGCCGCGCCGCGCCGCGAGCCCCGCGACGGCGGTGCGGAGCACGTCGAAGGCGAGCCCGAAGGCGAGCCGGCCGCGCAGGGGCCGGCGGCGCAGCACGCCGTCCGTGACGAGCCCGGCGGACATCGCGTCGGCGACCGCGAAGGCCCGCAGCCATGGCCGCGGCAGCTTCGGGACGGCGGCGAGCACGTAGGCGACGTGCGGCGCGCTCATCAGCAGGCAGACGGTGCGGGGGCTCATGCCCGGGACCTACCCGGAGAGGGTCGCCGTCGTGCCTCGCGCCCTACGGGACATCCCGGATGGCCTGGCCGGGAGCGGGCTGCGACGATGCGGGCATGAGCATCACCGACACCGAGGCTGCCGTCGTCGCCGCCCGTGATCTGCGCCGGGTCTACGGGGAGGGGCCGACCGCCGTGCACGCGCTGCGCGGCGTCGACCTCGACGTACAGGCCCGCCGCATGACCGCCGTCATGGGACCGTCGGGCTCGGGCAAGTCGACCCTGATGCACGTGCTGGCCGGGCTCGACCGCGCCGACGGCGGCTCGGTCACCCTCGGTGGGGTCGACGTCGGCGGCCTCGACGACGCGGGGCTGACCGGGCTGCGGCGCGAGCACATCGGCTTCGTCTTCCAGTTCTTCAACCTGCTCCCGATGCTCACGGCGCGCGAGAACATCCTCCTTCCGCTGCAGATCGCGGGCCGCGAGCCGGACCCGGGGTGGTTCGACGAGCTCATCGACCGGGTCGGCCTCGCGGACCGGCTGGGGCACCGGCCGAGCGAGCTGTCGGGCGGCCAGCAGCAGCGCGTCGCGGTCGCCCGCGCCCTCGCCGGCCGGCCCACCGTGCTGTTCGCCGACGAGCCGACGGGCAATCTCGACTCGACCACGAGCGCCGAGATCCTCGACCTGCTGCGCTCCGCCGTCGACAGCTTCGGCCAGACCATCGTCATGGTCACCCACGACCCGCAGGCGGCGGCGATCGCCGACCGCGTGCTCTTCCTCGCCGACGGCGAGATCGTGAGCGACCTGCAGGAGCCCGACGCCGGCACGGTGATCCGCACGATGGACGAGCTGCGGGCGGCATGACCCGGGTCGCGCTGAAGGGCCTGTGGCTGCGGCGCGGACGCGCCGTGCTCACCGCGCTCGCCGTCGTGCTCGGCGTGGCGATGGTGTGCGGGACCTACGTCCTCACGGACACGATCTCGAAGGCGTTCGACTCCATCTTCACCACGGGCGCGGCCAAGACGAGCGCGGTGGTCACCGGGCGCTCGGTCGTCCCGGGCGCCGCCGACCGGCCCCTTCCCGCCTCGCTGCTGCAGCGCGTGCGGGGCGTCGACGGCGTTTCCGCGGCCGCCGGGTCGATCCAGGCGAGCGGCGACGGGCCGAACACGCAGATCCGGCTCGTCGGCGCCGACGGCAAGACGCTCGGCAACCCCAACGCGCCGAAGCTCGGCTTCGGCCTGGACTTCCGCCAGGCGCGCTTCAACCCGTTCACCGTCAGCCGGGGCCGGTTCCCGCGCGGGGACGGCGAGGTCGTCGTCGACAAGGGCACCGCGGACAAGGAGAAGCTGCGCGTCGGCCAGTCGCTGGGCATCGCCGCCTCCGGCCCCACCCGGCGCTTCACGCTCGTCGGCGTCGCCCGCTACGGCAAGGTCGACTCGCTGGGCGGCGCCACCATCGGGCTGTTCACCGTCGGGACCGCCCAAGGGCTGCTCGGCCGCGGCGACCGCTTCGACCAGATCGACGTGGCCGCCGCCCCCGGCGTGACCCCGAAGGCGCTGGTGACCCGCCTCGACGCGGTGATGCCCAAGGGCGCCTTCGTGCGTACGGGCAAGCAGCAGGCGGCCGAGAACTCCGCCGACGTCAAGGACGCGACGCAGTTCATCCAGTGGTTCCTGCTCGCCTTCGGATTCATCGCGCTCGCCGTCGGCGCCTTCGTCATCTACAACACGCTGTCGATCACCGTCGCGCAGCGCATCCGCGAGCTCGCGACGCTGCGCGCCCTCGGCGCGTCGCGCCGGCAGGTGCGCCGGTCCGTGCTGCTCGAGGGCCTCGCCATCGGCGTCCTCGCCTCGGCGATCGGGCTCGTGGCCGGCTACTTCCTGGCCAAGGGCCTGTCGTCGGTGTTCGTCGCACTCGGCATCGACCTCCCCAAGACGAGCGAGGTGCTCAAGACGCGCACCGTCGTCGTCTCCCTGCTGCTCGGCATCGTCGTGACGCTCATCGCGAGCATCGTCCCGGCCCGGCGGGCGACGCGCATCGCCCCGGTCGCCGCCATGCAGGAGGGCGCCACCCTGCCGCGCGGCTCGCGCTCGCGGGCCGCCGCCGTGTCGGTCACCGCGCTCGTGGTCGCGCTCGCGCTGCTCGGCGTCGGGGCCTTCGCCGGCCTCGCCGTCGGCACGTCGCTCGCACTGCTCGGGATCGGGGTCATCGCGCTCTTCGTCGCCGTCGGCCTGCTCGCCGACCGCCTCGTGCGGCCGATCGCCGCCTTCGTCGGCCGGCCCGCGCGACGGCTCGGCGGTGCCGCCGGCCGGCTCGCCGGCGACAACGCCACCCGCAACCCTGCGCGCACGGCCCGTACGGCGGCGGCGCTGATGATCGGGCTGGCGCTGATCACCGTGGTGGCCACGCTCGGCCAGGGTCTGCGCAGCTCGGACCGCCAGTCGCTCTCGGACGCCGTCTCGGCCAGGACCGTGGTCACGTCCGAGAACGGCTTCGACCCGGTGCCCGCCGCCGTGGGTCGCGCGGTCGCCGCCGTCCCCGGCGCGCGTGCCTACCCGATCCGCCACGACCAGGGGCGGGCCTTCGGCAAGGCCGTCACCGTCGACGGCCTGCCGCCCCGGGCCGGTGACGTGCTCAAGGTCGACACCGGCGGACGGCCGGCGCAGCCCGGCCCGGGCCAGGCGATCGTCGAGCGCGGCTACGCGGACAAGCACGACCTCGAGATCGGCTCGGCGTTCACGATCACCACGTCGGCGGGCAAGGCGCTGCCGCTGCGGGTGTCGGCGCTGCAGGAGCGCAATCCGATCCAGAAGATCGACCCGCTGCTGGCCCGCGTGCTCATCGACCAGCGCGGCTTCGACCGGGCCTTCCCGAGCCCGCCGAGCGACCAGTACGTGCTCGTGGACGGCTCGGCCTCCCGGGCGGACGTCTCCGGCGCGCTGCGGCGCTTCACCGACGTCAAGGCGTACACGCGCGCGGCCTGGATCGACGAGCGGGTCGCCGGCTTCAACACGCTGCTGAACCTCTTCTACGTGCTGCTCGCCCTGTCCATCGTCGTCTCGCTGTTCGGCATGGTCAACACGCTGGTGCTCTCCGTGTTCGAGCGCACCCGGGAGATCGGCATGTTGCGCGCGGTCGGGATGAGCCGGCGCCAGGTGCGGCGCATGGTCCGCCACGAGTCGATCATCACGGCGCTGATCGGGGCGGCGCTCGGGCTGCCGCTCGGGCTCGCGCTCGCCGGGCTGCTGTCGGCCGCGCTCGCCGACGAGGGCCTGAGCTTCTCGGTCCCCGTCGGCGCGCTGATCGTCTTCGCCGTCGTCGCCGTCATCGCCGGCGTCCTGGCCGCCATCGTCCCCGCCCGCCGGGCGGCGAAGCTCGACGTGCTCAGGGCCTTGCAGTACGAGTGACTACCTCACCGCCGCAGGACGTCACGTCCCCATCGCCTCCTGCAGCTGCTCGACGACGTCGGGATCGCGCAGGGTGCTGACGTCGCCGAGCTCGTTGCCCTCGGCGATGTCGCGCAGCAGCCGGCGCATGATCTTGCCCGAGCGCGTCTTGGGCAGGTCATCGGCCCACACGATCTGCTTCGGCCGCGCGAGCTTGCCGATCTTCTGGGCGACGTGCTCGCGGATCTCCTGGACGAGCTCGTCGCTGCCCTGGCCCTCTTCGCCCTCGAGCGTCACGAACGCCGTCACGGACTGGCCCGAGTCCTCGTCGGCCTTCCCGATAACCGCCGACTCCGCGACCTTCGGGTGCGAGACGATCGCCGACTCGACCTCGGCGGTGGACATGCGGTGGCCGGAGACGTTGATGACGTCGTCCGTGCGGCCGATGACCCACAGGTAGCCCTTCTCGTCGAGGCGCGCCGCGTCACCGACGACATAGACCTCGGGCCCGAACTTCTCGAAGTACGTCTCGACGAAGCGGTCGTCCTCCTGGTAGAGCGTGCGCAGCATGCCGGGCCAGGGGCGCCGCAGCGTCAGCAGGCCCGGGTCGGTGCCCGCGTCCTCGCCCTCCTCGGTGACGACCTTGGCCTCGATGCCCGGCATCGGCTTGCCCGCCGAGCCCGGCTTGGCCTCGTCGACGCCCGGCAGCGTGGTGACCATGATCCCGCCGGTCTCGGTCTGCCACCACGTGTCGACGATCGGGCAGCGCTTGCCGCCGATCACCTGGTAGTACCAGAGCCAGGCCTTCGGGTTGATCGGCTCGCCGACCGTCCCGAGCAGCCGGAGCTTGGACAGGTCCGCCTTCTCGACGTGCTCGACCCCCCACTTCATGCAGGCGCGGATCGCCGTCGGCGCGGTGTAGAAGAGCGTGACCCCGTACGTCTCGCACAGCTCCCACCAGATGCCCTTGTGCGGGTAGTCGGGACCCCCCTCCCACATCACCGAGGTCGCGCCGTTGGCCAGCGGCCCGTAGACGATGTAGGAGTGGCCGGTGACCCAGCCGACGTCGGCGGAGCACCAGTAGACGTCGGACTCCTGCTTGAGGTCGAACACCGTCCGGTGCGTGTAGGCGACGTGGGTGAGGTAGCCGCCCGACGTGTGCAGCACGCCCTTCGGCTTGTTCGTCGAGCCGGACGTGTAGAGGATGAACAGCGGCGTCTCGGCGTCGAAGGCCTCCGCCGGGCACTCGTCTGCGGCCGCCTCCATGGCGTCGTGCCACCAGACGTCGCGGTCCCCCATGGGCGCGTCCTCGCCGGCGTTCTTGACCACGAACACCGTCTCGAGCGAGTCGAGGTCGCCCATGACCTTGTCGACCTCGGCCTTGACCGGCGCCGTCTTGCCCTTGCGCCGCGCGCCGTCGGCGGTCACGAGCGCCTTGGCCTGCGAGACCTCCATGCGCTCGCCGACCGAGCCGGCGCTGAAGCCGCCGAACACGACGTTGTGGATCGCCCCGATGCGCGCGCAGGCGAGCATCGCCACGGCCACCTCGGGGATCATCGGCAGGAAGATGCCGACGACGTCGCCCTTCTCGATGCCCCTGTCCTTGAGGGCGTTGGCGAACCTCTGGACGTCGCGGTGCAGGTCCGCGTACGTGATCGTCCGCGTCTCACCGCCCTCCCCGTGCCAGTGGAAGGCGACCCGGTCGCCGTTGCCGGCCTCGACGTGGCGGTCGACGCAGTTGGCGCTCACGTTGAGCTTGCCGTCCGGGAACCACTTGTAGAACGGCGGGTTGGAGTCGTCGAGCACCTGCTCGAACGGCGTCTCCCACTCCAGCTCGCGGGCCTGCTCGGCCCAGAAGTCGTGCCAGTCGGCGTCCGCCTCGTCGTAGATGCGCTCGTCGGAGACGTTCGCCTGCGCACGGAACTCGTCCGACGGCGGGAATGTCTCGACCTCGAGGAGATCCTCGAGATCCTGTTCCAGCTGTGAGTGCTGCTCCTGGGCCATGATCCGTCCTTACTTGAGTGGCTTGACCGGCAGCACGACGCGGCCGAAGGTCGAGTTCGTGACGGCCGCGAAGGACGCGTACCACGCCGCGATCGCGGTCAGCAGGCCGATGTAGCCGCCGAGCTTGGTGATGCCGGTGGTCTCGGACCAGTCGCCGATCCCGAGCACGAAGAACGTCAGGGCCAGCAGCGCGAAGACCGTGGCGATCGCCCCCGTGGTCCGCAGGGAGGCGACGAACATGTACGCGGTGAAGATGCCCCACGCGACGAGGTAGACCCCGGTGGCCTGGTTCGCCACACCCTCGGGGATGTCCTTGGCGTAGAAGGCCACGAAGGCCCAGAAGGACAGCCAGAAGGCCCCGTAGGACGTGAAGGCGACGGCGCCGAACGTGTTGCCGGTCTTGAACTCCCACATGCCGGCCAGCAGCTGGGCCAGGCCGCCGTAGGCAAGGGCCAGCCCGAGCACGACGGGTTCTGCGCCGGCGTCGAGGATGCCTGAGTTGAACATGCTCAGCACGAAGGTCGTGAGCGCGAAGGCCGCGAGGCCCAGCGGCCCCGGATCGGCGATGGTCGGGCCGGGCGCCGGCTCCGTGACCTCACGCTCCTCCGCGGTGCGTCCTCCCGTGGGATCGCGACGGGGAACCCTTGAAGCTTCCATCTCTGCCTCTCCTCTCCGCGCGGCGCGGGGGCCGCGCTCGCGTTGCCGTCAACTTGCCCGTGCGACGACTGCCACAAAGGCAGAATGTCAGCAAGCTGACAGTCAGCGGCGGCGCTTGCGCTTCTTCTTCTTCGAGGACGGATGCACGCGCGCGGCGCGCGCTTCGACGTCCGCCGCCGGCACGGGCTCGGGGGTCGCCTCCGCCGCGCGGCCGCCGCCGCGCGTCCGCCTGCCGCCCCCGCCGCGGGCGTCGAGGCGCTGCTGGCGGGCCTCCGCGGACGACGGCCACGGCTCCGACTTGCCCGTGCGCCAGGCGGGCGGGATGCGGCCACCCGGCCAGCGGCCGAGGAAGAGGACGCCGAGGGCCGCGAGCCAGAACGGCTGCAGGATCGGCGCGGCGAGGATCGGCACGACGGTGAGCGCGCCGGCGATGATGCCGAGGATGCCCATGAAGCGCGTGAGGAGGCCGACGCGCATGGCGTTGAGTGGCACGAGCACGTACCCCAGGGCGAGCGCCAGGCCACCGATGAGGCGGAGGAAGCTGCCCGCGATGAGAATGCCCGGCTGGGAGGCGTCGCGGACGGCGTCCACGGTCTTGGCACCGGCGAGCACGTCGTCGACGTAGGAGGCGTTGCCGAGGGCCGAGAGCAGCGACCCGAGCAGGGTCAACACGCCGCCGACGAAGGCGACGTAGAGCGCGAAGCGCGGGAAGCGCGCGGCCCGCGAGCGGGTCGCGAAGGCCAGGTAGGTCAGCGCCCCGGCGGCGGCGAGCGAGCCGAGGCCGAGCACGATCGCGCTGATGAGGATCCCGCCCGCATGGTCCTGGAAGAACTGGAACTGCTCGATCCGCAGGCTGGGCTGGCTCCCGATGGCCGAGCCGGCCTGCAGGCGCGGCAGCGACTCGAGCACCGTGGGCGAGGGGGCGCCGCCGAGGCCGATGCCGGTGATGAAGCCGCCGCCGAGCGTCAGGACCGCCGCGACGAAGGCGGCGAGCGCGGCACGCGGCCCCTGGCGCTTCTCCCAGGCGAGCTGGTCGTCGACGGACGCCACGGCGGACATGGCCCGGGATGCTAGGGGTGGCGGAGGCCGCACCCGGGGTGAGCGCCGGCATGGCCGTCGTCCTGGCGCCCATCGCCGCCCTGCTGTTCCCGCCGGCCACCGTCCTGCAGCAGCGCGGCGCCGCCGCCCCCGTGCTGCGGGCCCGCACGGCCTCCTCCCCCGAGCCCGCCGGGTAGCCTGGGCGCATGTCCGGTTTCGAAGGCTTCTTCAACGATCCCGACCTCCAGCGCCGCGTCCAGGAGATGATGGAGCAGATGCAGGGCCAGCAGAACCTGGCCTGGGCCGACAACGCCATCAAGCTCGCCGTGGACCTGACCATGGCCGCCATCAACCGGGTCAACCTCCAGGGCGACGCCGACGCGCAGGCCCAGCAGATCCGCGCCGTGATGGCCGTGGTCTTCCCGGAAGCCGTCACCCTCGTGCGCGAGGCGCGCGCCGGCCTCAGCTGACCCGGGCGGCCTCGTCCGCGGCGCGGGCGGCCCGGCCCTCCGCGATCACCGCCTTGAACGAGCGGAACCTGAAGATCGTGACCAGGGCGACGAAGCCGAGGGTGAGCGAGAAGGCGCCGATCACCACCTGCTGGCCGACGGAGTAGGCGGCGACCACGGAGCTCGACCCGAACACCTTCACGAGCAGCGCCTGCTGGACCCCCGCGCCGCCCGGCGTGAACGGCAGCAGCGCCGCGATGATGTTCACGGCGAGCACGAGCAGCACGTTGCGCACCGAGCCGCCCACCCCGAAGGCGTCCAGCAGCAGCCAGAACGCCGTGAAGCGAAACCCCCAGCCGACGAGCTGGAAGAGGAAGACCTCCCGCAGGTAGCGGCGGCGGTCGTGCACGATGACGACGCCCTGGCGCACGCGCGCCCAGAAGGCGCGCACGCGGGCGCTGAGCAGGGCGAAGAGGACGAAGGCGAGGATGCCGAGCGTCGTGAGGATGAACAGCGTCGCGCTCATGTGCGAGGCGAACCAGCCGAGCGCCCCGCCCACGGCCGAGAAGTCCGGCGGCTTCGGGAACACGCCCTGGGTGAACGCGAAGGCGAGCACCGGCACGGCCATCACGAGGTCGAAGAACGGCTCGACGAACATGGACGATGTCACGGCCGGATAGCTCGAGCCCGGGATCGCCGTGCGCGTCAGGAAGACCTTCATGACGTCGCCGCCGCGCGCCGGCACGACGTTGTTGAAGCCGTAGGCGGCCATGTACGCGCCCCAGCACTTGCGCCACTGGATCCGCTGCCCCGGATAGGCCGCGCGCAGCACGTTGAACCACGCGCGGGAGCGGAACGCGAGGTAGACGCCGAAGCTCGCCAGGCCGAGGATCAACGGCACGGGGTGCACGTCCGCGAGGTTCGAGAGGAACGTCCCGATGGAGTCCCGGAAGGAGGCGAAGGGGACGGCGCGCACCGCGGGCCACCGTATCTTGTGGCGGATGCGCCGCCTCGTGGGGCTCTGTGCCGTGCTGGCCGCCCTGCTCGTCGTCGCCTGGGTCGTGCGCCCGGTGTCCCAGGAGGACCTGCGCGACCTGCTCGCGCCGGCCGGCGCGTGGGCGCCGCTGGCCTACCTCGCACTGGCCGGCGTGCTCGGCGCCCTGCTCGTCCCGGGGCCGCTGCTGGCCGGCGCCAGCGGCCTGCTGTTCGGCACCGTGACCGGCTTCGCGGTGACGCTCGGCGCCTCCGTGCTGTCGGCGCTGCTCTCGTGCTGGCTCGGCGCGCGGGCCGGACGGACGGCGTTCGACGACGTCGCCGGCGAGCGCGTGCTGGGCTGGGCACGGGCCGCGCGCCGGCACGGGACGTGGGCCGTCGTCCTCCAGCGCCTCGCTCCCGTCGTGCCCGACGGCCCGTGCAACTGGGCCTTCGGCGTCGTCGGGGTCTCGGCCCGGGCCGTCGTGCTCGGCACGCTGATCGGCTCGGCGCCCCGGGCCTTCGCCTACACGGCCCTCGGCGACTCGCTCGACGACCCGTTCTCGCCGCTCGGCCTCATCGCCATAGGCGTCGTCTTCGCCACCGGGGCGGTCGGGCTGCTCGTCGCGCTGCGCCTGCGGCGGCCGACCTAGCCCGTGGGCGCCGACGCGCTCGCCCTCACGCTGGCCGCGGCGCTCGTGCACGCCGCCTGGAACGCCCTGCTCGCCGGCAGCGAGGACACGCAGGCCGCCACGGCAGCGGCGCTGGTCGTCGGCGCCACCGCCTTCGCGCCCGTGGCGGTCGCGACCTGGCGGGTCGACGCCGCCGCGGTGCCCTACGTGGTGGGGTCCGTCGCCGCCGAGACGGCCTACGTCGCCCTGCTCGCGGCGGCCTACGCCCGCGCCGACCTGAGCCTCGTCTATCCCGTCGCGCGCGGCTCGGCGCCGGTGTTCGTGCTGCTCGGCTCGGTGCCCGGGCTGCGTCAGGCGGTGGGCGTACTGACCGTCGCGTGCGGCGTCGTCGCGGTGCGCGGACTGCACCGGCCCGGGCCGGGGACGGCCCGCGACCTGGGACTCGCGCTCGGCGTCGGCGCCTGCATCGCCACCTACACGCTGATCGACGCGGCCGGGCTGCACCACGCGGCCGCCTTGCCCTACCTCTGGCTCGTGCTCGCACCGACCGCGCTGGCCTCGGCGGGCCTCGTCGTCGCGCGCGGCGGCTCCAGGCGCCTGCGGCGCGGCCTGGGCCCGCGCAGCGCGGCGGCGGGCCTCGGCTTCTTCGGCGCCTACGGGCTCGTGCTCGTGGCGCTCACGCTCGCCCCCGCCGCGGCCGTCGCGGCGGTGCGCGAGACGAGCGTGGTCTTCGCCGTCGGGCTCGCGCGGGTCGTCCTGGGCGAGCGCGTCACCCGGGCGCGGGCAGCCGGGGCGGTCGTGGTGGCGGTCGGGATCGCGCTCGTCGCCGCCTAGGTGACCGCAGTTGCGGACCCCTCGCGGCCGGAACGGCGGTCACCTCGCCGTCAGGAGGCCGGGATGCGCACGATGCGGTCGTCCCCGCGGCGCGGCGCGCCGCGGCCGTCGCGGTTGGACGTCGCGATCCACAGGCCGCCGCCCGGGGCCTTCACGACGGTCCGCAGGCGGCCGTAGCGGTTGCCGTAGAGGAGCTTCGGCTTGCCGAGGGTCCCGTCGGAGCGCTCGACCATCCGCCAGATCCCGTGGCCCTGCAGCGCCGCCATGTAGAGCCGGCCGCCGCGGATGGCGATGCCCGACGGGGACGCGTCGGCGGTCCGCCAGGTCACGAGCGGGTTCGTGTACCGGCCGCCCCGCGTGCCGCCCTTGCCCTCGACGTTCGGCCAGCCGTAGTTCTTGCCGGCCCGGATGCGGTTGACCTCGTCGAAGGCGTTCTGGCCGAACTCCGCGGCGTACATCCGGCCCTTGGCATCCCAGGCCAGCCCCTGCGGATTGCGGTGCCCGTAGGACCACACGAGCGTGCCGAACGGGTTGCCCTTCGGCACGGAGCCGTCGGGGTTCATGCGCAGGATCTTGCCGTTGAGGCTCTTGCGGTCCTGGGCGAGGCCGGTGTCGCCGGTCTCGCCGACCCCGGCGTAGAGCTTGCCGTCGGGCCCGAACGCGATCCGGCCGCCGTTGTGGATCTCCCCGCGCCGGATGCCGGTGAGGATGGGACGCACCGGGCCGCCGAGCCTGAAGCGCGCGATGCGATTGTCCGTGCGCGTCGTGAAGTACGCGTAGACGAGCTTGTCCGTCCGGTAGGTCGGCGAGAGGGCGAGGCCGAGCAGACCACCCTCGCCTGAGTTGAGGTTGACGCCCGGGACGCGCATCGCGGTCCGGGGCCTGCCGCCGCTGCGCGGCACCCGCACGATCCGGCCCGTCGTGCGCTCGGCCACGAGCGCGTCGCCGCCCGGGAGGAAGGCGATGCCCCACGGCACGTGCAGCCCCGTGGCGATCGTCTTGCGCCGGACGGCGGCGGTGGTCGCGGTCGTGGTCGGCGACGGGTCGGGCGGCGCCGTGGCGCTCGGCCCTCCGGCGCCGGCGCCGGAGGCGCTGCCGCTGCCGCTGCCGCAGGCGGCGAGGCCGGTGGACGTGGCGAGGATCCCCAGACAGACGACGGCGCGGCGCATCCGTCCAGGATGCCCGATGGACGTCAGGATCACGTCAGGTCAGCGCGAGCGTGGCGCGCACGAGGCCGGCGATCTCGGCCACCGCATCGCGGCAGGCGGGGCTGACGCCGCCCGAGTTGAGGAAGCCGTGGAAGAGGCCGTCGAAGCGCCGGCGCACGACCGGCACGCCCGCGTCGGCCAGCGCGGCGGCGTAGGCCTCGCCCTCGTCACGCAGCGGGTCGAAGCCGGCGGTGATGACGATCGCCGGCGCGAGTCCCGACAGCTCGGGCTCGAGCAGCGGGGAGCGGCGGACGTCGGCCGGGTCCGAGCCCTCGGGCAGGAAGTGCCCGACGTACCAGTCGATCAGCGCGGTGGTGAGGAAGAAGCCGTCGCCGAACAGCTCGTAGGAGCGCCGCCGCTGCGACGCGTCGGTGCCCGGGTAGATCAGCAGCTGCAGCACCGGCGCCGGGGTGCCGGCCCGCGTGGCCGACTGGGCCACGACGGCGGCGAGCGTCCCGCCGGCGCTGTCGCCCCCGACGAGCACGCGCGACGGGTCGGCGCCGAGCCGGGCCGCGTGCTCGAGTGCCCACGCGAAGGCCGCCTCCGCGTCGTCGGCGTACGCCGGGAACGGGTGCTCGGGCGCGAGCCGGTACTCGACGGAGAGCACGTGCAGGCCGGCCTGGCGGCACAGCTGCCGGCAGGGGGCGTCGTGGGTGTCGACGTCGCCGACGACGAAGCCGCCGCCGTGGAAGAAGACGAGCAGCGGCGCGCCCTGCGCGTTGCCCTCGGGCGCGTAGTGGCGGGCGCGCAACGGCCCGCCGGCGCCGTCGACGACGAGCTCCTCGACGTGACCGACCGGCAGCGGGCGGCCCCCGGCGACCGCCGACTCTTCGCGGGTCAGCGCGCGGCCCTCGGCGACGGTCAGTTGGTCGGTCCAGTCCGGCACGCCGAGCCGCTCGCGCGAGGCGAGCATGAGCTGGATCTCCGGCTCCAGCCGCAGGCCGTCGACCGTCACGGGCGCCCGCCCGGAGAGCCGCAGCTGCGTGCGCGGGGACCATCCGGCGGCCCAGCGTGCGGCGCGCGACTGCAGGCGGGTGCTCGGTGGGCGGCGGTGCATGCGGCCCTACTTCAGCAGACGCGAGAGGCGACGGTCCTTGAGGATCCGCCCCTCCGTCTGGTCCGTCGGGCAGTAGGTCATGACGTAGTCCTCGAAGAAGACGGCCTCGAGCGTCGTCGCGCAGCGCGGGCACGGCTCGCCCTGGTGGGCGTGGATGCGGGCCGCCTTGACCTGCTTGTCCGGCAGCGGGAGCCGCCACTCGCTCGTGTAGGTCTCGGCCGCGCGGCCGAGCTCGGCGGCGATCGCCTCGCGCAATGCACCGAGCTCCTCGTCGGACAGGTCGTCGGCGCGCTTGAACGGCGACAGCCGCGCGGCCCAGAGGATGTCGTCGACCCAGGTGCGCCCGATGCCGGCGATCACCTGCTGGTCGCGCAGCACCGTGTGCAGCGGCCGCTTGCCGGCCAGCCGCTCCCGCAGCGCGCCGAGGTCCGGCGGATCGGGCCAGGCCTCGGGCCCGAGGGTCGCGAGCTGGTCGTCGCCCTCGACGGCCGCCGGCGTGTAGAGCTTGACCCAGGCGGCCTGCTTGGTGCCGAACTCGCGCAGGCGCAGCTCGCGGTCGCCGTCGAGGCGCACGAGCAACCGCGAGGTGCGGTCCTTCAGCGACGCGCGCTTGTCGAAGAGCTGCAGGCGGCCGGCGCTCATGAGGTGCACGAGCACGACGAGCGGGCCGTGCGCCGGCGTGTCCACGTCGACCATGAGGAGCTTGCCGCGATGCCGCACGCCCCGCAGCGTGCCGCCGTCGAGGGCGTGCAGCGGAGGCTCGAAGGTCTTGAGCGCGTTGACCCCGGGCGCGAGCGTGGACTCCACCACGCCACCACGCACCGCGCCATCGAGCAGGCGGGCGGTGGCGGCGACCTCGGGCAGCTCGGGCATGGCCCTCCCAGCCTACGCGCGGCCTCAGCCGACGAGCCCGGCAGCCATGACCTCGGAGGTCACGATCCGCCGCGTCGCCTCGTCCGCCGGGAAGAACGACTCGATCGCCAGCTCGGCGACGGTCACGTCCAGCGCCGTGCCGAACGTCGCCACGGTGGACAGGAACGCGAGCTCGCCGTCCGCGTGGCGCAGCCGCAGCGGGACGGCGATCGCCTCCGCCGCGTCAGTGTCGGCGGGGACGTCGCCGCCGGGGTAGGCGCGCAGCTCCTCGAGCAGGGCGTGGAGGGCCGGGTCGCCGGTCTGCGCCGCCTGCCGCGCGACCCGGTGCAGCAGGTGCGCGCGCCACTGGGGGAGGTTGACGATCCGGGGCGCCAGGCCGTCCGGATGCAGCGCCAGGCGCAGGGCGTTGGCCGGTGGCGCGACGAGCTCGGCGGCGACCCCGGTGGTGAGCAGGCCGAGCGCGCGGTTGGCGGCGACGATCTCCCACTGCCGGTCCACGGCCACGGCCGGGTAGGGCTCGTGGCCGGCGAGGATCGCCTCGAGCGCCTCGCGCACCGGGGCCAGGGCCGGCTCGTCGAGGGCGTGCTCGGAGTGGACGGGGGCGTGGCCCGCGGCGAGCAGCATCCGGTTGCGCTCCCGCAGGGGCACCTCGAGCCGCTCCGCCAGGCGCAGCACCATCGCGGCGCTCGGCCGCGCGCGGCCGGTCTCCAGGAAGGACAGGTGGCGCGTGGAGACGCCCGCGTCCAGCGCGAGGTCCATCTGGCTCAGCCGGCGCCGGCGGCGCCAGGCGCGCAGCAGCTCGCCGGCCCCTTCGCGGGTCATCGGGCGACCATACCGAGCCTGATGGTCGATTCCGCGCCCCCGTGCCCGCAGGCACGGGTCTCGCGGCCTCGACCATCTAGCGTCCCGGGCATGGACCCGTGGGTGGCCCAGCAGGCGGCCGAGATCGCCGCCGACGCCGAGCGCCGCCTCGAGGCGCTCGTCGGGGTCTCCTCCCCCTCCGGGGACGTCCAGGGCGCGGAGGAGTGCGCGGCCATCTGCGCCGCGCTCGTGCCGGCGGCGGCCGAGATCGAGCGCCCGCCGTGCTCCTCCCCCGACCACGCCCCGGACCTCCTGGCCCGTGTGCGCGGCACGGGGCGGCGGCGCGTGCTGCTCGTCGGCCACCTCGACACCGTCGTCGCCCACCACCAGCACAAGCCGCTGACGCGCCACGGCGGCAGGCTCGTCGGCTCGGGCTCCGTGGACATGAAGGGCGGCGACGTCCTCGCCCTCGGCGTGCTGCGCGCGCTCGCCGAGCGGCCCGGCGACTTCGCCGAGGTCGCGCTGCTGCTCGTGTGCGACGAGGAGTGGCGCCGGGCGCCGTTCCGCCATGGGGAGCGCTTCGCCGGCTGGGACGCGTGCCTGTGCTTCGAGGCGGGCGAGACCACCGACGACGGCGAGGAGGGCGTCGTCGTGCGCCGCAAGGCGGCCGGCACGCTCCACGTCGTCGCCGAGGGCCGCGCCGCGCACTCCGGCTCGGCCCCCGACGCGGGCCGCAACGCGCTGCTCGCCCTCGCCGACGTCGCCAGACTCGCCGCCGCCCACCACGATCCGGCCGGCCCGAGCCGCCTGACCTGCGTGCCGACGGTCATGGAGGCCGGTGCCGCCTTCAACGTCGTGCCGGCCGCCGGCGAGCTGTTCTGCGACCTGCGGGCGGACGACGAGGCCGCCTTCGCCCCGGTGATGGCGGCCGTCCCGGCCGAGGTCGCCGGCGTCGCCCTGCGCGCCGAGTGGCTGCGGATCTGGCCCGGCATGGACGCGCGGAAGACCGCCGCGCCGGTCCTGGAGCGCGCGGCGAGGGCGCTCGGGCGCCCGATCCACGGCCGCTCGCGCGGCGGGGCGAGCGACGCGAGCCACCTGGCGGCCGGCATCCCGCTCACCATCGACGGCCTCGGGCCGCGCGGCGGCGCCGCGCACAACCCGGCCGAGTTCGTCCTCGCGCGCACGCTGCACGAGCGCGCGGAGGTCGCCCTCGCGGTGACCCAGGCCGTGCTCGGCTTAGCACCCGCCGACTGAGGCGGGCCCTAGCGGGCGAGCGCCTCGAGGTCGACGGGCCGCAGCAGCCGGCGCAGCTCCCCGCGCCCGCGACCGTCGAGGCGCACGTGGGCGACGCCGCCCTTCGGGAACGCCGCCCGGGCGCCCGTCAGGTCGCGCACGAGCTGCGTGAAGTCCGGGTCGTGGCCGACGACGAGCACCCCGTCCCCGTCGCCGTGGGCGAGCAACAGCTCCGCGGCGGCCCCGACATCGAAGCCGCCGGCCACGGACGCCGCCTCCTGCACGTCGGTCCCGAGCGCGAGGCAGGCTAGCCGCGCCGTGTCGCGCGCCCGGGCCTTCGGGCTCGTGTAGCAGGCGGCGAGCTCGACCCCGAGCCGCGACAGGGCGACGCCCGCGGCACGCGACTCGGCCTCGCCGCGCGGCGTCAGCTCCCGGTCGGCGTCCGTGGAGCGCGAGTCGTGCGGGACGGCCTCGCCGTGGCGCAGCAGCCAGAGGTCCTTGGCCATCTCGGGGGAGCGTAACGCCCCACGCCGGCGCCGGAACTCAGCCGTCCGCCGAGAGGTCGGAGAGGCCGAAGGGCAGGTCCGAGCCGAAGGTCCGGCGGTAGCGCTTCTGGACGAGCCCGTAGCGGCGCGCGGCCTCGGGCCGGCGCCCGCGGCGCACGAGCATCGCGAGCAGGTCGCGCTGGATGCCGACGTCGAGCGGCTCGAGCTCGGCGAGGCGGTACAGCTGCTGGGTGGCCGCGTCGAGGTCGCCCGCGGCGGTCATGACCTCCGCGAGGCCGCGCAGGGCCTGGGAGGCGAGGTCGCGCAGGCGGTCGCGCTCGGCGAAGGCCCAGTCGGCGTAGGCCTCCTCGGCGAGGAAGTCGCCGCGGTAGAGGTCGGCGGCCCGTGACAGGGCGGCCGTCGCCGTGTCGCGCTCGTTGTGGGCCAGTGCCCGCAAGCCCTCCGTCGCCGCCGTCTCGAAGTCGTCGGCGTCGATCCAGACCGCGCCGCGGTCGAGCTCGTACCCGCCCGAGCTGGCCAGGACGAAGGCCGAGCCCGTCCGCCGGGCGCGGTCGGGCTCGAGCCGGCCGCGCAGGGCGTGGACGGCCTGGCGGACGCTCGCCGTCGCCCGCGACCCCGCCTCCGGCCAGAACGCCTCGGCGAGCTCGTCGGCGGGCACGATGCGGTCGCGCGCGGTCACGAGGTACTTCAGCAGGCGCCCGGGCCGGTGCCCGAGCCAGTCGCCCACGAGGGAGGCCTCCGCCGTCTCGAGTCGCGTGCGCCCGAGCGTGAACACGCGCAGGCGGGGCGCGCCCATCCAGTGCGGCTCCGTCCGGCGCCGGCGGTCGCCCGCCACACCGGGGCGCAGCTGCACGAGGACGTAGCGCTCCGAGCTGCCGAGGGTCGCCGCGGTCGCCCACACGGCGCTACCCTCGCGCGGCTTCGGGAGGTCGAGGCGCACCTCGGGCAGCGGTGCGTCGGCGGCCAGCGCGAGCTCCGTGATGCAGGCGTCGGCGAGCGCCGTCCCCGGCGTCCGGCAGCCGAGCACGTCGCAGCAGCGCACCCCCTCGCGGCCGAGCAGGCCCTGGAGCAGCCGCTTGGCGTTGAGGTTGGTGCCCGTGATGACCCCCCGGGCGTCGCACACGACGATCCCGCCCGGGACGAACTCGAAGACGGCGCGGTAGGGGACCGGCGAGCTCATCGGCAGTGTCCGACCCCTGACGTTTCACTCGGGTTTGACCGCCGGACTGATCCAGGTGCGACGGACGCTTCGCATGATGCGCCAAGCCCGTGCCCGACGTGTCCACGACCCGAACCCCGACGCCCTCCGGCACCGCCGCCGTGCGGGCCGGGACGGTCCGCCGCGAGGCCCAGCGTCTCGCCGCGTCGGGGCGCGGGGAGCGCTTCCGCCGCCGCCGCCTCGAGGGCGGCGCCGACCTCGAGCGCCTCGCGGTCTGCGCGGCGGTGGGCGCCCGGGCCGGCGACACCGACGCCCTGCGCTACCTCTACCTGCGCTACGCCGACAGCGTGTACGGCTACGTGTGCTCCATCGTCCGCGACGAGCACGAGGCCGAGGACGTCACCCAGCACATCTTCGCCAAGCTGCTGACCGCGCTGCCGCGCTACGAGCCGCGGGCCGTGCCCTTCTCGGCCTTCCTGCTGCGCATCGCCCACAACGCCGCGATCGACTCCATGCGCACGCGCCGGGCCGTGCCGTTCGAGGAGGTCCGTTCCCCCGACCTCGAGGACGCCGACCTCTCCCGCGAGCGCGCGGGCGATCTGCGGGCGGCGCTGCGGACCCTGCCGGACGAGCAGCGCGAGGTCGTGATCCTGCGCTTCGTCGTCGGCCTCACGCCACGCGAGACCGCCGCGCGGATGGGCCGCACGGAGGACGCCGTGCACGGGCTCCAGCACCGCGGCCGGCGATCCCTGCGGCGGGAGCTGACCGCGCTCGAGTCGGCGCCGGCAGCGAGGCACGTCGCCGCCTAGGACGGCGCTCGTAGGCGAGCTCAGTCCCGCTTCCCCCGCCCGTAGAGCAGGCGGCCGGCACGGGCGACGAGCTTCGAGGTCGACGCCTTGTACGGCAGCATGTGGAGGTCCTTCTTGATCGGCATCCAGCGGGTCACGAGCACGGACTGCTGGCGGCAGAACTTGCGGATGCCGCCCGCGCCGTGCCGGTAGCCGAGGCCGGAGGTCTTCCAGCCGCCCATGGGCAGCTCCGTGGCGAGGTAGTTGACCTGCGCGTCGTTGACCGTGACGACCCCCGCCTCGATCCGGCGACCGACGCGCTCGGCGCGCTCGGCGTCGTGGCCCCAGACGGAGGCGGACAGGCCGTAGAGCGAGTCGTTGGCCTTGTCGACGGCCTCGTCCGCGTCCGCGACCTGCATGATCGGCAGCGTCGGCCCGAAGGTCTCGTCCGTCATGCACTTCATCGAGTGGTCGACGCCGGTGAGCACCGTCGGCTCGTAGAACTGGCCGCCGTCGCGGTGGCCGTGCCCGCCGGTGACGATCGTCGCGCCCTTCTCGCGGGCGTCGCGCACGTGGTCCTCGATGATGTCCATCTGCGGCGGGAAGGTGATGGCGCCGACGTCCGTGGAGCCGAGCTTGCCCGGCACGCCCTGGCGGATGCCGCGGACCTTCTCCGTCACCGTGGTGACGAACTCGTCGTAGACCGGCGCCTCGACGTAGACCCGCTCGACCGAGATGCAGGTCTGGCCGGCGTTCTGCATGGAGTAGTGGACGGCCGCGTTGGCGGCGCGCTCGAGGTCGGCGTCGGCGAGGACGATCATCGGGTCCTTGCCGCCGAGCTCGAGCGAGACGGGGGTCAGGGAGTCGGCGGCGCGCTTCATGACCGCCTTGCCCGTCCGGGTCGAGCCGGTGAACATGACCATGTCGACGACGTCGACGAGCGCGGCTCCCGCGTCGCCGTAGCCCGGCAGCGCGATGTAGACATCCTCGGGCAGGCCGCACTCGCGCATGCACTCGGCCATCAGCAGCGAGGTCAGCGGGGTCGTCTCGGACGGCTTGAGCACGACGGCGTTGCCGGCCGCGAGCGCCGGGATGGCGTCGCCGAAGGAGTTGGTCAGCGGGTAGTTCCACGGCCCGATGATCCCCACCACGCCGACCGGCCGGTAGCGGATCACGAGCTTGCGGCCGGCGACGAACGGGTTGCTCGAGCGGACCTTCTCGTCCGCGAGGTACTGCGGCGCCTTCTTGGCCCAGAAGCCGAAGGCGTGGGCGGCGTAGGTGACCTCGGCGACGAGCGCGTCCTCCCGCGTCTTGCCCGTCTCGGAGACGATCGTGTCCACGATGCGCTCCGTGTGGTCGATGACCCACTTCTGCGCCCGGCGCAGGACCCTCGCGCGGCCCTCGAAGCCCAGCGCCTCCCAGCCGGGCTGCGCGGCGCGGGCCCGGCCGGCGGCCGCGCGCACGTCGGCCTCGGACGCCGCCGCCACCGTCTCCACGACCGCCCCCGTCGCCGGGTCGAGCACCTCGATCTGCGCTCGCGGCTGCGGGTCGTTCGTCGCGGTGGACGGCTGCTCGACGGTGGCCATGGGCTGAGCCTACCGGCTCCCCGCTTGGCGCTACGACACTTGGACGGACGTCATCGTGACGTCCTCGCGCGGCTTGTCGCGGCCGTCCGTCTCGACGCCCTCGATCGCGTCCACGACGTCCATGCCGGAGGTCACCTCGCCGAACACCGTGTGCTTGCCGTCCAGCCACGGAGCCTCGTCGACGGTGACGATGAAGAACTGCGAGCCGTTGGTGTCCGGCCCCGCGTTGGCCATCGCGAGCGCGCCGCGGACGATCTTGTGGTCGTTGATCTCGTCCTCGAACGTGTACCCCGGCCCGCCGGTGCCGCGGCCCTCCGGGCAGCCGCCCTGAAGCATGAAGTCGCGGATCACGCGGTGGAAGATCAGCCCGTCGTAGAAGCCGTCGCCGGCGAGCTTCGTGAAGTTCTCCACCGTCTTGGGCGCGGCGTCATCGAAGAGCTCGACCTCGATGACGCCGTGGTTCGTGGAGATGGTGGCTTGGGACATGGCTGCGACGCTAGGACCTCGGGAGCCCGCCGCCGGCCGGCGCCGGCCGGTCCGCGAGCCCGCGCGCGCACGTGCCGCCTCTGCAGGCGGCCGCGGCGCGCGCCTCAGGCGCGCGCCGGCTCGAGCCGGACCGCGACACCGCCGACCGTCGAGCCGTTCACCGCGGCGACGACGCGGTCGACGTGGTCCGCCGGCACGTCGAGCAGCGCGAAGCGCTCGAGCAGGCGGACGTTGCGGATCGCCTCGCCGTCGAGGCCGGTGGCGTGGACGGCGGCGATCAGATCGGCCTCCGAGAGGCCGTCGGCGCGCCCCGCGCCGGCGATCAGCGCCCGGTAGGCGGCGGCGGCGTTGCCGTTGGTCGCCCCGACGGGGCGCTCGACGTCGCTCGGCTTGCGCCGGTGGCGGCGCCCGCGCGGCTCCTGCGCGGTGGTCGGGCCGCTGCCGGCGCCCTCGCTCCACGGCGCGATGCTCGTGTTGGCGTGCGCCTCGATGGCCTCGAGGTCGCGCTGCTGCTTGGGCTCCACGAAGGTGATCGCGCGGCCGGAGCGACCGACGCGGCCCGTGCGGCCGATGCGGTGCACGTAGACGTCGGGCGAGGTCGGGACGTCGAAGTTGATGATGTGGGTGACCGTGGAGATGTCCAGCCCCCGGGCCGCGACGTCCGTGGCCACGAGGATCTGCACACGCCCGTCCTTGAAGGAGATCATCACGCCGTCGCGCGCGCCCTGGCTCATGTCGCCGTGCAGGGCCTTGACGTTCATGCCCTTGTCGCGCAGGGTCTTGTAGAGCTGCTCGGCGCGGATCTTCGTGCGCGTGAAGACGATGGCCTGGCTCGGCCGCTCCGAGCCGAGCACGCGGGCGAGCGCCTCGTTCTTCTCCCGAGGCTGGACGCCGAGGTAGAACTGCTCGACCGTGTCGATGGTCAGCGTCGCGGCCTTGACCTTGACGGTGATCGGGTCGTAGAGGTGGCGCGAGGCGAGCGCGGCGATCGGCGGCGGCATGGTCGCGCTGAACAACGCGGTCTGGCGGCCGTTGGGACAGAGCTTGAGGATGCGCTCGACGTCCTCGAGGAAGCCGAGGTCGAGCATCTCGTCGGCCTCGTCGAGCACGACGTAGCGGCAGCCGTCGAGCATCAGGCTGTGGCGGCTGATGAGGTCGAGCACGCGCCCGACGGTGCCGACGACGATCTGGCCTCCGGTCTTCAGGCGCGCCTGCTGGTCGCGGATCGGGGCGCCGCCGAAGACGGCGACGGGCTCGATGCCCTTGCCCTTGGCGTAGGAGCGGATGGCCTGGGTCACCTGGATGCACAGCTCGCGCGTCGGGGTCAGCACGAGCGCCTGGACCTCGGGCGTGTCCGGGTCGACGAACTCGACCATGGGGAGGCCGAAGGCGGCGGTCTTCCCCGTCCCGGTCTGGGCCTGCCCGATCACATCGTGGCCCTGCATCAGGTGCGGGATCGCCTGCTCCTGGATGGGGCTGGGCGTGTCGTAGCCGAGGCTGCGGACGGTGGCGAGGGTGGTCTCGGAGAGGCCGAGGTCTGCGAAGGTCGTCATCTGTTCCCGTCAACGGTAGGGGTGTGTCAGGCTGCTGCCCTTGCGCTACGTCGCCCACCTCGCCGCGCTGCTCGGGCTCGGTGCCTTCGGCGTGGCCGCGGGCGACTGGGTCTCGCATCCGAACCTGCTCGGGGCGGCCGCGCTGGTCGCGCTCGTCGCCGCCCTCGCCCTCGCCCTGTCCCGCCTCTACGGGCGTGGTGGAGTGGCCTCCGGACGCCCGGCCGCCGCCGCGCCCGCGCGCCCCGCCGCCCGCACGCGGGAGCCCGAACCCGAGCCGGCGCCCGCGCGCAGGCCGGAGCGCGACGCC